>NZ_JBNPVW010000005.1:0-543003 GCF_050434125.1 Nocardia sp. GP40
GACACCCACACGGGGGTGTAAGCGCCGGAACCAAAATAAATATTTGGCACTGACATTCATCGACACACTATTGAGTTCTCAAAGAACACACGCACCAGAATCTCACCGGCGTGAACCGGGTCTCGATCGGCTGGGCAACTTTTACAGCTTAGCTCAGTCAAGCGTGCGGAACCAAATCCGTGATCTTGTGCTGATCCAGTGTGATCGTCAGGCGCTCATCGTACATCCTCGTGTCCCGGGCCTCTCGGCTCCGGGTCGGTGTCCGTGTCGCTCTGACTTGAAATAAGTTACGTGTCCGCCATGATCATTGTCAAATCGCCTGGTCAGGACGGGTTTCCCACGCGCTGGACGTCGGCGCCGAGCGCGGCGAGGTTCTCCACGAAGTTCGGATAGCCGCGATCGATGTGGAAGACGTCGTGCACCTCGGTTACCCCGTCGGCCACCAGACCCGCGAGCACCAGACCCGCGCCGGCCCGGATATCCGACGACCACACCGGCGCGCTCGACAGCCGCGGAATGCCGCGCACCACCGCGTGGTGACCATCGGTCCGCGCGTCGGCGCCCAGCCGGATCATCTCCTCGACGAACCGGAACCGCGCCTCGAAGACGTTCTCGGTGATCATCGAGGTGCCGTCCGCAATCGCCGCCAGGCCGATGGCCATCGGCTGCAGGTCGGTCGGGAATCCCGGAAAGGGCAGCGTCGCGAAGTTCACCGCGCGCGGGCGCTCCGGCTGCACGACACGAAAACCGTTGGGCTCGAACGATATTCGCGCCCCGGCCGAGCGCAGCTTGTCCAGTACCAGGGACAGATGCTTGGGATTGATCCCGATCACCCGCACATCGCCCAGCGTCATCGCCGCCGCGATGCCCCACGTCGCGGCGACGATCCGGTCCCCGATCACCTGATGGGTGGCCGGGGAGAGCTTGCGCACGCCCTCGATGGTCAGCACCGAGGTGCCGGCGCCGTGGATCCGCGCGCCCATGCGGGTCAGCATCGTGCACAGATCGACGATGTCGGGCTCGCGCGCGGCATTGTCGATCACCGTCTCGCCCTCGGCGAGCACGGCCGCCATCAGGATGTTCTCGGTGGCGCCGACCGACGGGAAGTCCAGCCGGATCCGGGCGCCCTGCAGCTCGTCGGCTCGGGCCACCACGCAGCCATGTTCGATTTCGCTGGTCGCACCGAGTAGCCGCAGGCCAGCCTGGTGCATATCGAGCGGGCGCGAACCGATCGCATCACCGCCCGGCAACGCCACCACCGCCCGGCGGCACCGGGCCATCAGCGGGCCGAGCACGCAGACCGAGGCCCGGAACTGCGTCACCGCCGGGAAGTCCGCGTGGTACTTGGGCTCCGCCGGGGTGGTGATCCTGACCACCGACCCGTTGACCGCGACATCGCAGCCCAGGCCGCGCAGCACCTCCGCCATCAGCGGCACGTCGAGAATGTCCGGGCAGTTCGTGATCGTCGTCGTGCCCTCGGCCAGCAGGGCGGCGGCCATCAGCTTCAGGACGCTGTTCTTCGCGCCTCCCACCGTGACCTCGCCGACGAGCCGGCTCCCCCCGGTAACCAGAAACCGTTCACTCACAGCGACTCCTCGCTAGCGCTCGTCGCCGCGGCGCCCGCAGTGTCATTGGTTCGGTCGCAAGCTCCCTCACGGTCGGCGCTCATCGGCGTCGTGCATGCAGCACGCTGTGCTGAGGGTTCGTTCACAGCGGTCAGCCTAACGGTCGGGGCCATCGATCGTGGCCTCTCCGCCGGTGTGCTCCTGTCCGGTGGCACCGGGACGCCACAGCACATCGCCCTGTGGATTCGCCACCCGCCCGAGTATGAAGAGCAGGTCCGAGAGGCGATTCAGGTACCTCGCCGGCAGCACGCTCGTGTCCTCCGGGTGCGCGTCCACGGCCGCCCAGGCCGCGCGCTCGGCCCGCCGGACCACCGTCCGCGCGGTGTGCAGCAGCGCGGCCAGGGGCGTGCCACCAGGCAGAATGAACGAATTCAACGGTGCCAGTTCGGCATTGAATTCATCACACCAGGCCTCGAGCCGGTCGATGTATGGCTGGGTGATGCGCAGGGGCGGATACTTCGGTTCGGCCACAACGGGAGTGGACAGGTCCGCACCGGCGTCGAACAGATCGTTCTGGACCCGACGCAGCACGTCGGCCAGCGCCGGTTCGGGCTGCCCTAACGCAATTGCGACACCGATCGCGGCGTTGGCCTCGTCACAGTCGGCGTACGCGACCAGCCGCGGATCGGTCTTGGCCACGCGCGAGAAATCGCTCAGACCGGTGGTGCCGTCGTCGCCGGTTCGCGTATAGATCCGCGTCAGATGCACACTCACAGGCTCACCCTCATATCAGAAGTACATCCTCGTCCCGGTCAGGCCGGCCGGCGACGGATCCGCTCGGAAGGCCTCGACTCGACCCAGGACAGGAACGCGGCCAGCGCACCCCGATCCAGGGCGAGCTCGTAACTGCCGTCGCCGTCCGACACCGCGATCACGATGATGTCATCGGTCATGATGTCGTACTCGTCACCCACCGGCCCGCGCCGATCGACGACCTCGATGCCGAGGCGCCGAATCGTCGAATCCGCACCGAATTTCAGGCTGGTCAGCTTGTAGAAGACCAGCTGGTTCTCGCGATAGCGGATCAGCCCGTGGCGCCAGCCCTGGCCGCCCTTGGCCGGGAGTACGCGCAGGATCGCGGCCGTGCCGCCGCGGCGCAACATCACCAGCCGGTACAACGAGGCGAGCCCGACAGCGACAAGCAGCAACACCAGAATGATCAGCAACACCATCCCGGTCCGCAATCCAGGTCCGTCCCTTCGCTGAAGCCCCTGTTCGTCGCGAGTGCCGTGCCATCCCATACAACGTCACCGTGTGGGCGAGTCTACAAACCGCCCCGCGCGGGGAATCGCCCGGTACACCCCTGCCCCGCGCGCGGCCGCCGATGTCCGGGCCCGCCTGCGTTCTTCAGGCGAAAACCACACGTGCACACGGAGATTCAAGACCCCCAGAAACACGCATGCCGCGCCGGCGGCGCGCCCGGCATATCGGACACCCCGTCGGCGCGGCGGACGAGCTCAGCCCATCGTGAACGGCGCTCCGTAGATGGTGCTGAAGCTCTCGGTGTTGTCGGTCGAGACGTCCACGCCCGCGAACAGGCGCGCCTGCGCGTACCCGCCGCAGCCGTTGACCGCGAACGTCTCGTCGATCCAGCTGACGCTCGCGTGCGGCCCGTGCACGGTGGTGTGCTTCTTGTGGCTCTCCTGGCCGTAGTCGTCGGGCTGCTCGATGTCCAGAATGAAGTTCGCGCCCGCCTGGCCGGGGCCGAGCGTCAGGGTTTCGGTGTCGCCGATGGCCCCCGTCAGGAGGGCGGTGCTGGATGCGGGCGCGGTCCCGGACTCGCTCTCGCCGGTGCCGAGCGAGCTGATGTTGACCTGGCAGCCCACGATGTAGCCGGGGTTGATCTCGATGGACGCGCTGGACGCCTTGGGCCCGGACACGTCCACCACCACCCGGCCGGTCGTCCACGCGTTGCGATGCAACGGCGTGGCGCCCATCGACCCGCTGACCTTCGCCGACTCCCCGACGATGGACAGGTGAACGACCGTGCCGTCACCGAGCGTGCGGGTGATCGACGCGTCCGGCAGTGGAATCAAGGTGTCGGCGTTGGCCGCGCCCGACGAGCCGAACCCCAGGCCTACCCCGACCGTCGCGACGATCGCGGCTACGCGGGAACTGGGCGTGGATATTCCGGTCATGCGTGTGGTCTCCGTTCGCTCTGCGGTCGTCACCCGAGGGTGAACGGCTGGCCGTACAGGGTCGTCTTGGAATAGTCGGCGCCGATGACCTCGACCACCGAGAACTGCCGGGCCTGCGCGTAGCCCGCGCACCCCTGCACGTTCATGTCGAAATCCTGATAGTTGAGGTGGTAGGTGCCGGACTTGGTCATATCGATGTTGTCGATCTGCACCCACGTCACCGAGCCCGGGCTCAGCGGGAAGGACACCGCTCCCAGCACCGAGGGCGGATTGGTGATGGTGAAACCCGCACCCGCGGAGAGATTGCCGAGCGACACCTGGCACCCGACGATGTAACCGACGGTCAGACCGGACGATCCGTGCGTGGAGGAATCATTGGTGCCGGGATTGTTCTGCGCACCGTTGTTGGGCCCGACCGCACCGTTCGGCGTGACGATATCGACGGTGACGTTTCCCGACACCCACGCCGTGCGACCGGCGCCGTTCGCCGCCAGCGACGGCGAAACCTTGGCCGATTCCCCGGTGCTGACGATCCGCACGCCGGGTCCGTTGATATGCCCGTTCGGCAGCGGGATGAAACTGTCGGCGCGGGCCGCACCCGGCGACCACAGCCCCAGGGCGGCGACAACCGCCATCGCGCCGACGCCCAACCGGGCCAGGCCCGGCCATTTCCTCGTGTCCATCGTGCTCATCGACCCCTCGCTCATCATTGCGATTGCGCGGCCCGTCGCCACTGCCCGGATGAAGACGGCCCCCGCGCCAATCCACAACTCGGTACGGAAAGCTCTGATAAATCCGATTGCGCGGTAATTCCGTGCCGGTGCGACGCCGGCCTGGCAAAGACTCGAATCACCCCATACTGAACGGCTCCCCCCACAGCGTGACCATGCTCTCGGTGTTGTCCGTGGCGACATCGGCGGCGATGAACGACCGCGCGGTGGCCGCGCCGGCGCATCCGTCGATCGCGAACGTCTCATCCCCCCAGGTGACGCTCGAATGCGGACCGCCGATCACCTGCGTGTACTGCTTGTGCGATTCGCGGTGGTAGTCGTCGGGCTGTTCCAGGTCCAGGATGTAGAGGGCCTGCGCCTGTCCCGGGCCGATAGTCAGCGCTTCGGCGAACGTGGACTGCAGGGTTCCGGCGCTGCGAGCCGTCGTGTGCGGCGTATATGCCTCCACCACACCGGAGTTCAGCCCGCCGATCGACACCTGGCATCCGACGATGTAGCCCGGATACAGCTTGATCGACAGGCCCGGCTGATGCGCCTTGGGCCCGGACACATCGACCACCCCGCGGCCGGACACCCACACATTGCGATGCAGTGGAGTGTCGCCCAGCGACGGGTTGATCGTCGCGGATTCGCCGTCGATATGCAGCGATACCGCGGTGCCGTCCGCGAGCGTCCGATTGATCGCGCCACCCGGCAGGGGAATGTGGGTATCGGCCCGGCTCCTGCCCGGATCGCCCGTCACGATGGCGATCACTCCCACCAGCAGCGCGGCCACGGCCGGGGCGCGCAGGAATGTCCCACGCCGGCCCGGCATGCGATCGGTTCGCGGTCGCTTCATCCGGATCATCCGATGCTGAACGGCTGGCCGTACAACGTGGTCTTGCCGTAATCCGGGCCGATGATCTCGACCACCGAAAACTGGCGCGCCTGCGCGAATCCGCCGCAGTTCTCGATATTCATGGAAACGTCCTGGTAGCTGACGTGATATGTGCCCGATTTGGTCATGTCGATATTGTTGATCTGCACCCACTTGACCTGGCCGGGTGCAATGGGAATCGTGGCGTTGCCGCCGATGGTAGGGATGGCGTTGTTGAATGCCAGCGTCACGCCGACCGGCGTATTGAGCAGCTGCACCTGACATCCCACGATGTAGCCGACGGTGAGCCCGGACGAACCGTGCGTCGAGGAGTCGTTGGTGCCGGGATTGTTCTGCGCGCCGTTATTGGGTCCGACGGCGCCCGGCGGGGTGTCGATCTCGGCGGTGACATCGCCAGAGACCCAGGCGACGCGGCCGGCGCCGTTGGCCGCCAGCGACGGCGACACCACCGCGTGCTCCCCCCTGCTGGAGATCCGAATGCCGTGGCTGTCAATATGTCCCGGGGGTAATGCGACGAACGCATCGGCCGAGGCCGCGCCGGGCGACAACAATCCGATCGCCATGGCGGCGGCCGTAATCGAGGTGACGGCGCAGACATTCCGCGGCCGGAGGATCGCCCGCCTGTACTTCCTCATCCACCCTCGCTCAGTGTGGCGAGATCCCACCCGTCATGCCGAGTGCGACCGCGCTGCGCCAACTCGTCGTGCTGGAGGTAAAGCCGATCAATCGGGCAGAACTGCCCGATCGTGGTCGAGCCGTGATCAGGTAGTGCGAAGTTCAGGTGGAGCAGCACGCGTGAAAATCCGCGTGCCCGGACATAACTGGTGACGGGTCAGCGAACGGCACTGCGCCGGAAGAACTTCAATGTTGCAGTGGTGCACGCGCTTTACGACCTCGCGCAGAATCATAACCATACGTTTGCAGTTGCGTACACCGGATGCATCGAATTGTGTCGCTGCGTCGGCCGCCGAGACCACCGCGCCCGCGAGAATGGTTCTCCCCCAGCGCAATCCGATAGAACGACCCGAGACACAAAAAACGAGTGGCGATTCCGGATTTGCCCGGAATCGCCACTCGTTGGTGAATGCGATTTCGCTATAGGGAGCTCGAGCCAGCGGCCTCGACCGCCCGCACGCGGCCCGTGGCCATGTTGCGCTCCTGCTCGGTGGCATTCGGGTCGGCCAGCACCGCGCGGGCCGCATCGACATCCACATCGCCCGCGAAATCCGCTGTCTCCGCGAGAATCCGCACGGTGGCGCCGGTGACCGAGAAGAATCCGCCGTTCACCGCCGCGACGATCCGCTCGCCCTCGGTCCCGACGATCGTCACGACGCCGCCCTCGACGAGCTGGCCCAGCACCGGCTCGTGGCCATGCAGAATACCGATCTGGCCCTCGGTGGTCTGGGCACTGACGAAGCTCGCCGTCCCGGACCACAGCCGGCGCTCGATCGAGACCAGATCCACTGACATGTCAGCCATGGTGGCCTACTTCCCGGCGATCTTCTTCGCGGCCGCCTCGACGTCGTCCAGGCCACCGCAGGAGTTGAACGCCTGCTCGGGGAAGTGGTCGAACTCGCCCTTGCAGACGCGGTCGAAGTCGTCGATGGTCTGCTCCAGCGGCACGACCGAACCCGGCTGGCCGGTGAACTTCTCGGCGACGATGAAGTTCTGGCCCAGGAACTTCTCCAGGCGACGGGCGCGGCCGACGAGGACCTTGTCCTCCTCGGAGAGCTCGTCCATACCCAGAATCGCGATGATGTCCTGAAGTTCCTTGTACTTCTGCAGGATTCGCTTGACCTCGTTGGCCACATCGAAGTGCCGCTGACCCAGGATCGAGGCCTCCAGAATGCGGGAGGTCGAGGTCAGCGGGTCGACGGCGGGGTAGATACCCTTCTGCGAAATCGGGCGGGAGAGCTCGGTGGTCGCATCCAGGTGGGCGAAGGTGGTCGCCGGCGCCGGGTCGGTGTAGTCGTCCGCGGGCACGTAGATCGCCTGCATCGAGGTGATCGAGCGGCCACGGGTCGAGGTGATGCGCTCCTGCAGCTGGCCCATCTCGTCGGCCAGGGTCGGCTGGTAACCGACGGCCGAGGGCATGCGGCCCAGCAGGGTCGAGACCTCGGAACCGGCCTGGGTGAACCGGAAGATGTTGTCGATGAACAGCAGCACGTCCTGGTTCTGCACATCGCGGAAGTACTCCGCCATGGTCAGCGCCGAGAGGGCCACGCGCATACGCGTGCCCGGCGGCTCGTCCATCTGGCCGAAGACGAGGGCGGTGTCCTGAAGGACGCCCATCTCCTCCATTTCCAGGTGCAGGTCGGTGCCCTCACGGGTGCGCTCACCGACGCCCGCGAACACCGAGGTGCCGGAGAACTCGCGGGCGATACGGGTGATCATCTCCTGGATCAGAACGGTCTTGCCGACACCGGCGCCACCGAACAGACCGATCTTGCCGCCCTTGACGTACGGGGTCAGCAGGTCGATGACCTTCACACCGGTCTCGAGGATCTCGGTCTTGCCCTCGAGCTGGTCGAACGACGGCGGCTGGCGGTGGATGCCCCACTGCTCGCCGTCGCGGCCGGTGCCCGGCGCGTCGAGGCAGTCGCCGAGGGCGTTGAAGACGTGGCCCTTGACGACGTCACCGACGGGCACCGAGATCGGCTTGCCGGTGTCCTCGACGGGCACGCCGCGGACCAGGCCGTCGGTCGGCTGCATCGAGATGGTGCGAACGATGTTGTCGCCCAGGTGCTGCGCGACCTCGAGGGTCAGCGTCTTGGCCACCGAGGGCAGCGTGACCTGCGCGTGCAGGGCGTTGAACAGCTCCGGGATGGAACCCCGCGGGAACTCGACGTCGACGACGGGGCCGATGATCCGGGCGACGCGGCCTGTGCCAGCGCCCGCCCGGCTCGTGTTCTCTTGTGTGAGAGATGCGGTCATTGTTCTCTTTCTGGATGGACGGGCTAGTCGCGATCCGATGCCGACGCCAGCGCGTTTGCGCCGCCGACGATTTCGCTGATTTCCTGCGTGATCTGGGCCTGCCGCGC
Organism: Nocardia sp. GP40; assembly: GCF_050434125.1. Classification (NCBI taxonomy): domain Bacteria; kingdom Bacillati; phylum Actinomycetota; class Actinomycetes; order Mycobacteriales; family Nocardiaceae; genus Nocardia; species Nocardia sp. GP40. Next base: position 8,413 of record NZ_JBNPVW010000005.1, read on the forward strand.
CGAGTTCGCCTGCCGGGTCAGCGTGCTGACCAGATCGGTGGCGTTGTCGGTGGCCGCCTTCATTGCGGTGCGGCGCGCGGCCGACTCCGAGGCCGCGGCCTCGAGCAATGACGAGTAGATGCGGGTGTTGATGTACTTCGGCAACAGCGCGCCGAGCAGCTTGTCCGCATCGGGCTCGAACTCGTACAGCGAACTGATCTGCGCGGTCGGCGAATCGGACAGCATGTCCTCGCCGAGTTCGTAGGTCTCCTCGATGTAGTCCACGTGGATCGGTGCCAGCCGGCGAACCTCCGGCACCTGCGACAGCATCGACACGAACCGGGTGTAGACGATGTGCAGCTCGTCCACGCCGGCGACGGTGCCCTCGCCGCTCGGCGCCGGAACCTGCTCCTGGGAGCCGGCCATGAAGGCCTCCACCAGGTGGTTGCAGGCCTCCGACGCGTCGGTGTAGTGCGGCTGCTGGGAGAACCCCGTCCATGAGCCCAACGGACGGCGGCTGCGGAAGGTGTAGTAGGTCACACCCTTCGCGCCCATCACGTAGATCACCGGCTCCTTGCCCTCGGAGCGCAGCGTCTGCATGAGCTCCTCCGCGCGCCTGAGCACGTTGGAGTTGTAGCCGCCGCACATACCGCGGTCGCTGGTGATCACCAGGATCGCGGCGCGGGTCGGCTCGGCCCGCTCGACCAGTAGCGGATGCGAGAGATTCTGCGAGGCGCCGGCGAGCTCGCCGAGCACCTTGGTGATCTCCTCCGCATACGGCTTCGCGGCGGCGACCCGGGCCTGCGCCTTGCTGATTCGCGAAGTCGCGATCAGCTCCTGCGCCTTGGTGATCTTCTTGATCGAACTCACACTACGAATGCGGGAGCGCAGTTCGCGAATACTTGCCATGCCTACCGCCTCCCTTCATTCGTCTTGTCCGACAATCCCATTGGCTCGCCCGCGTTACTTCTCGACGTGCTTGCGGTGGACGGCGACGGACTCGACCTCTTCGTGGTCCAGCTTGCCCGCGGCGGCCTCGTTGACCACGCGGCTGCCGTCAGCGGCGATGAAGCCCTGCTTGAAGCGATCGGTCTCGGCCTTGAACTTGTCCGCCGTCTCGCCCTCGAGCTTCTTGCCGCCCTCGATGGCCTTGAAGGCCTCGGCCGCGGTGCGGTGCAGGCTCTCGAGCAGCTCGGAGTTGAAGCGGCGCACGTCGCCGACCGGGACGGTGTCGTAGTAGCCCGCGTCGACCAGGAAGATCGACACGATCTGGTCCTCGACCGCGACCGGCGAGTACTGGTTCTGCTTGAGCAACTCGACCCAGCGGGCGCCGCGCTCGAGCTGGGCCAGCGAAGCGGCATCCAGGTCGGAGGCGAAGGCGGAGAACGCCTCCAGCTCGCGGTACTGGGCCAGCTCCAGGCGCAGCGAACCGGCGACCTGCTTCATGCCCTTGGTCTGGGCGGCGCCACCGACACGGGAGACGGAGGTACCGACGTTGATCGCCGGGCGCACACCCTTGTTGAACAGGTCGGACTCGAGGAAGACCTGGCCGTCGGTGATGGAGATGACGTTGGTCGGGATGAACGCGGAGACGTCACCGGCCTTGGTCTCGATGATCGGCAGCGCGGTCATCGAGCCGGCGCCCATCTCGTCCGAGAGCTTCGCGCAGCGCTCCAGCAGGCGCGAGTGCAGGTAGAACACGTCGCCGGGGTACGCCTCGCGGCCCGGCGGGCGGCGCAGCAGCAGCGAGATCGAGCGGTAGGCCTCGGCCTGCTTGGACAGGTCGTCGAACACGATCAGCACGTGCTTGCCCTGGTACATCCAGTGCTGGCCGATGGCCGAACCCGTGTAGGGCGCAAGCCACTTGAAGCCGGCGGAGTCCGACGCGGGCGCCGCGACGATGGTGGTGTACTCCATCGCGCCCTGCGCCTCCAGCGCGGCCTTCACGCCCGCGATGGTGGAGCCCTTCTGACCGATGGCGACGTAGATGCAGCGCATCTGCTTGGTCGGATCGCCCGACTCCCAGTTCGCCTTCTGGTTCAGGATGGCATCGATGCAGACCGCGGTCTTACCGGTCTTGCGGTCGCCGATGATCAGCTGACGCTGGCCGCGGCCGATGGCGGTCAGGGCGTCGATGGCGGTGATGCCGGTGGCCATCGGCTCGCCGACGGGCTGGCGCTGGAGCACCGTGGCCGCCTGCAGCTCGAGCACGCGGCGGTCGTCGGCCTCGATCTCGCCCAGGCCGTCGATCGGCTGGCCGAGCGGGTTCACCACGCGGCCCAGGAACTTGTCGCCGACGGGCACCGAGAGCACGTCGCCGGTGCGGCGGACCGTCTGGCCCTCCTCGATGGTGTCGAACTCACCCAGGATGACCGCACCGATCTCGGTGTCCTCCAGGTTCAGTGCGACGCCCAACACGCCGCCCGGGAATTCGAGCAGCTCGTTGGCCATCGCCGAGGGCAGGCCGCTGACGTGCGCGATGCCGTCGCTGGTGTCGGTGACCGTGCCGACCTCCTCGATGGAGGTCTCGGGGGTGTAGGCCTGGGTGTAGCTCTCGATCGCGCTACGGATCTCATCGGGGGAGATCGTCAGCTCCGCCATGTTCTTCCTGCTCTCGCTGGTCTGGTCTGGAATGTCGTTGTGGGGTGCCGGTGTCGGCTAGAGGAGCGTCTGCCGCAGGCGCGCAAGCCGCCCGACGGCGCTGCCGTCGATCACGTCGTCGCCGACGCGCACGACGACACCGGCCAGCAGCTCCGGGTCGACCTGGACGTGCACGGTGATCGGCCGGTCGTAGATGCGCTGCAGCGAGGCCGCCAACTGCTCGCGCTGCTGCTGCGTCAGCTCGGTCGCCGCCCGCACGTGCGCCACGATCTGCTTGCGCAGCGACGCGGCCAGATCGGCCAGCTCGTCGAAGGCCGTGCCCACGTCGCCGCGCGAGCGGCTCACGGCCTGCTCGGCGAGCTGGAGGGTGACGTCCTCGACCTTTCCGGTGAGCAGGCGCGCGACCAGCTCCCGCTTGGCCTGCGCCGACTTGCCGCGGTCGGCCAGCGCCTGCTCGAGGTCCGGATGGTCCTCGACGATCCGGCCGAGCCGGAACAGTTCGTCCTCGACCGCGTCGATGCGCCCGCGGTCGGCCGCGGCACGCAGCAGCGCCTCCCGCCCGAGCAGGACGAGGGTGTCGACCAGATCCCGGCTACGGGACCAGTCCTGGGCGACGGCGGTGGTCAGCACGGCCTGCGTGGCCACGCTGATCTTTCCGCCGAAGAGCCGTTCGGCCAGTTCGGCGCGCGCCGAACTGGCCACCGACTTGTCTGCGAGCGCCACACGCAACGAACGCTGGTCGTCGAGCACGTCGACGACGGCGAACAATTCGGAACCCGTCGTGGCGGCGACGGTGTCACTCCCGGTGAGAGCGGCCGAAAGAGCTTCCCGGGCACGGGAGTTCGCCTCGCGGCTCGCTGCGTACATGCTTCCCACTTGTGTCGTTACCTTCCGACCCCGATGCCTGCCTGCAGATCCAATTCTGCAAGGAACCGGTCGATGGACGCAGCCTGCTTGGCCTCATCGGCCACGGACTGCCCGATGATCTTCTCAGCAAGGTCTACCGCAGTGTGGCCGAGTTCGGAACGAAGCTCGGTCACGATCTGCTGACGTTGCGCCTCGAGCTGTGCGTGCCCGGACGCCACGATGCGGTCGGCCTCGGCCTGCGCCTCCGCGCGCAACTGCGCGAGGATCTGCTGGCCCTGGGTGCGCGCCTCTTCACGGATCCGCGCGGCCTCGAGCCGGGCGTCGGCCAGTTGCTGCTGGTACTGCGACAGCGTGGCCTGCGCCTGCTCCTGTGCGACCTCCGCCTTCTCGAGCCCGCCCTCGATCTTCTCGGAGCGTTCGTCGAGCACCTTGGTCAACCGCGGGACGACGTACTTGAAGAAGACGACGCCGACGACGACGAAAACCACCGCCGACCAGAAAATGTCGTACGGCTCGGGAATCAGCGGGTTCGGATCCGAACCAGCGGCCGCGAGCAAAATCATCCCGTTCATGGCAATCAGAAGATGAAGCCGGCGACGAGACCGATCAGGGCCAGCGCCTCGGTGAACGCGATACCCAGGAACATGTTGGTCCGGATGGTGCCCTGCAGCTCGGGCTGACGGGCGATGCCCTCGATCGCCTTACCGACGACGATGCCGACACCGATGCCGGGGCCGATAGCAGCCAGACCATAACCAATGGCGCCGTAGCCCTTCACCTTGTCGGTGGTCTGGGCGAGCTCGGTGGCCATGTAGGAGAGGCTCATGAGATTTCATTTCCCTTTCTGTTGCCCACCCACCCGGCGGCGTGTGGGGCAGTTCATGTGCGTGTGCAGTTGTGCCGCAGGTCAGTGCGAATCCGCATGCTGCGCCAGGCCGATGTACACGGCTGTCAGCAGCGCGAAAACGTACGCCTGCAGGAAGATGACCAGCAGTTCGAACAGTGTGAAGGCGAAACCGCCGGCCAGCGAGAACGGGGACAGGCCCTTCATCCAGACGGCGCCGTCGAACAGGAAGAACTGGGTGGCCGCGAAGAACAGCACCAGCATGACGTGTCCGGCGAGCATATTTGCCATGAGTCGGACGGTCAGCGTGAACGGGCGCAGGATGAAGGTCGAGATGAACTCGATCGGAATCAGCAGGATGTGCATCGCCCACGGCACATTGGGCACCACGATGGACGAGTGCAGGTATCGCCAGAAGCCGTACTTCTTGATGCCGACGTAGTTGAACGTGACGTACGCGACAACCGCCAGCACCAGCGGCATACCGATACGCGCATTCGACGACACGTTCAGGAACGGGATGACGCTGGAGAAGTTCAGGAACAGCACCGTGAAGAAGATCGACGCGATGAGCGGGAAATACTTGCGGCCGGTTTCCTTGCCGAGTACCTCGAAGCAGATCTGTTCGCGCACGAATACCAGTCCGTATTCGGCGACGTTCTGCAGACCGCGCGGTACGAGTTTGGGGCTGCGGAATGCGAGCAACATCACGGCCACCAGCACGGCCGCCATGATGATGCGAATCAGCATCAGCCGGTTGAGCTCGAAAGGCGTCCCCGCGAACAGCACCGCTGAAGGGAAGAAGTCGGTTAGCGAAGGCGCATGGAACTCGCCCGCCAAAGTGGTGACGCTCAGCGTTCTCTCCCGTGTTCGGGCCGCGAGCCATAGTGAACTCACGGTTCGGACATTGACGATCAGGTGGGTCGACTGAGGTCGGCTCGAGGTTCGTCAGCAGCTGAGGCGGGAAGATCCCGCTCGAGGCGTCTGTACGTCGGCGACATCGTCGACGGTGCAGAGCCGAACCCAGAGGTCCGGCACGGCTGCAAGCATAACCCGGAGTGGCTGGATCGAGGCGATCGCCCCCACTGATCGGATGCTTACGGTAAAGAGTTTACCAAGCAATCTACGACGCTGTGTAGGGGGTCCCGCTCAAAGATTTGAATGATCTTGTTGTTGCCGGTCATCCGGGGTGGGCATGACCGGAACACGCTGGCGCAGTAGGCCGAACGTCTCGGCGCCCAGCACGATCAGCAGCGCCGCGACGACGGTGAGGAACAGCGTTCCGCGGCTGTAGAAGTCGAACTGCTTCAACACCGCGATCACGATCATGACAACCAGGAGTTTGCCAACCCAGCTGGCAAGCATCACCATGCCCTGAATGCCGGATTCCAATTTCGCACTGAACAGCACCAGAGCGGCCGTGGTCAGGATGAAGAACCCGCCGATTGCCGAACCGATCAGCGCGCCCCACAGGCCGGCCAGGCCCGCGACGATCGAACCGACGACGGACGAAACCACCACCAGCACAATCAATCCGGCAATGCCGTAGCGCAGCGCTCCGCGAAGTGGCGCGTCCTGATGGTTGTCCGGTGTGCTCACGACTCCACCTCGCTGGCGCTCGGCTCCGTCGTGCGCACCGCGCGCCGGCTCATCGGTTCGCTGCGCTTCGCTCCGCTCACGCCGCCCGAGTTTACTCGCCGCTTACTTCGGGCCCGTCCGCCGCCCGACGACCGCGCCGGCGCCGCAGGCCCACGGCCTCGCGCAGCGAGGGCACCGCGGTCAGCACCAGCGCCAGCACCAATCCGGCCGCGAACAGCAGCACCACCAGGCGACGATCGATCAGCGAGGAACCCACCGCCGCGAAGGCAAGCACCCCGACCCACAGATAGATGGTCAGCACGACCCGGCGCTGCGAATGTCCGATCTGCAGCAGCCGGTGGTGCAGATGCATTTTGTCCGGTGTGGAAAAGCTCACACCCGCACGCGCACGGCGCACGATAGCGAGCACCAGATCCAGCACCGGAATAAACATCACGGCCCCCACCAGCAACAATGGCGAGAGCAGACCGACAATGTCGCGGGCGCCGTAGCTGGTGAGCGGAATTCGGCCGGACGCGCCGGTGGAGACGGCCGCGAGCATGAGCCCGATCAGCATCGATCCGGAATCGCCCATGAATATTCGCGCGGGCTGGAAATTATGTGCCAGAAATCCCAGGCAGCCGCCCGCCAGCGCGGCGGCCAGCAGCGCGGGCGGATAGCCGTCGGTGGCCCCGCCCTGCTGATACAGCAGCCCGGCGGCGAATACGAACACCGCCACCGCCGCGATCACCCCGAGGCCGGCCGCGAGCCCGTCCAGGCCGTCCACGAAATTCCATGCGTTGATCATCGTGACCGTGATGGCGACGGTCACCATGCCGCCGTACAGCTGGTCCAGCACCACGGTGGTGTTGGTGAACGGGTTGTAGATCGCCACCCAGCTCAGCCCCATCACCGCCATCACGCCGGCGGCGGTGACCTGGCCGACGAACTTCGTCAGCGCGTCCAGGCCCCACCGGTCATCGATGATGCCCACCAGCACGATGAGCGTGCCCGCGACCACCACCGCCGGGATGTCGTGGGGATAGTCGAAGCCGCGCCGCAGCGCGGGCAACTGGTGGGCGAACAGCACCGCGGCCAGCACGCCCAGGTAGATGCCGACGCCACCCATTCGCGGAATCGGTTTGGTGTGCACGTCACGCGCGCGGGGGATGGCGACGGCGCCGAACTTGATCGCCAGCACCCGAATGGCGCCGGTGGACAGCAGCGTCACCACCGCCGCCACCAGCAGTACCAGCAGTAGCTCACGCAGCGGAACGACCGCGCCCTGGCTGAATATCATCTACCAGGCCGTCACCGCGCGACTTCGGGCGACAGTTCGCCGGGCGCGATACCCAGGACCTCGCCCACCTGCGCGGCGGTGATCGCGCCCTCGCGCAGGATGCGCGGCGCGTCCCCGGTCAGATCGACGATCGTCGAGGCCACACCGTGCTCGGCCGGTCCACCGTCCAGATAAACGCTCACTGCCTCACCGAATTGGATCCGGGCCTCCTCGGCGGACGCGGCCGGGGGCTGCCCGGAAATATTCGCGCTCGAGCACGCGATGGGGCCTACCTCACGCAACAGCTCCAGCGCGACCGGATGCAGCGGCATCCGCAGCATCACCGTGCCGCGGGTGTCGCCGAGATCCCACGCCAGCGAAGGTGCCTGCTGCACCACCAGGCTCAGCCCACCCGGCCAGAAGGCTCGAATCAGATCGCGCGCGGACTGCGGCACCGAGAACACGAGACCGTCGATGGTGTTCCACGAGCCGACCAGCACCTGCACCGGCATGTCCCGGCCGCGGCGCTTGGCCGCCAGCAGCGCGCCGACGGCGGCCGAATCGAACGCGTCGGCAGCGATGCCGTACAGCGTGTCGGTCGGGATGACGGCCAATCGTCCGGATTTCAGCGCGGTCCGGGCGGCGGTCAGCCCGGCGGCGCGTGTATCGGGATCGGAGCAGTCGTAGACGGTACTCACCCGGGAGAGTGTAGGTGTTGCCCCTGAGAGCGGTGTGACGGGAGTCGCCGAGGAGCCGCCCATTCAACGCACCAGGCGGCCGAGAAGGGCCGAGGCGCAGGCGATTCCGAGCACCGCGGCCGCGACGAGGACCCCCAGGTCCAGCCACAGGTTGTCCGCGGCGCCGATCAGGAGCCCGCGCAGCGCGTCGACCTCGTAGCTGAGCGGGTTGACATGGCTGATCGTGCGCAGCCAGCCGGGCATGAGGTTGATCGGGTACGGCGCGTTGGAGGCGAAGAACAGCGGCATCGTGATGGCCTGGCCGATACCCATCAGCCGGTCGCGCTTGACCACCAGCCCGGCGATCGTCATGGACAGGCAGGCGATCCGATTCGCGAGCTCAGTGCCCGCGCGCGGGCCAGGCCCCGCGGCGCCTGGACATTGCGCAGCCCTCCCTCCAGGTTCGTGTCCTCGTCCAGGCCGGCGCCCGTGTGGTGGCGGAACACGTCCTCGAGGGTGGCGCTAGGGCCGAGCGCGGCCTTCAGCTCGGCCGGGGAGCCGACCGCCCGCAGCACGCCCTGGTGCAGCATCGCGACGCGATCGCAGAGCTCGTCGGCCTCGGACATGTAGTGGGTGGTCAGCAGGACGGTCGTGCCGAATCGCCGGCGCAGCTCCCGCACCCGATCCCAGACGCTGTCGCGGGGATCTCGGTGAAGGAGGTTGCCGCGGAGATGGGGCTGGCGGCCAACAGCGTGCGCGAACAGGATTCGGACGATCGGCGGGTGAACCGAGATCGTCGTGGTGCAGGTCGGCGGGCGCTACGGCGACTGAATGGTGCGGCGGGCGGTGACGAAGCGGGGCTTGCCCGCGAGGTCGGGGTGTTCGGTGACGGCTTCGAAGGAAGTGGCGACCAGCAGGGCCGCCACCCCGGAACCGTTGGTGTCGTCGTGCTCGATCGCCGCGACGCCGCCGGGGCGCAGCAGGCGGGTGATGGTGGCGATCATGGGGCGGATTACGGTCAGGCCGTCGGGGCCGCCGAAGAGGGCCAGGTGCGGATCGTGGTCCGCGACTTCGGGATCGAGTGCGGCGCCCTCGGGAATGTACGGCGGATTGGAGACCACGACGTCGACACGGCCGTTCAGGGCGGACAGGATTCCGGGGTCGGTGACGTCGCCGGCGTGCAGCGTGATCGGCGTATCCCCCTCGGCCGCCTGACGATCGGCATTGCGTTGCGCCCATTCGCGTGCGGCCGGGTCGATTTCGACCGCGTGCACGTCGATGTCGGGGCGGGCGTGGGCGATCGCGAGCGCCAGGGCGCCCGATCCGGTGCACAGATCCACGACGACGGGCACGTGTTCGTGCCCGATCCCCTCCAATTGCCCCAGCGCCCAGGCGAACAGCAGCTCGGTCTCGGGCCGGGGCACGAAAACCCCGGGACCGACCTCGAGATCGAGCTCGCCCATGGCCGCGAGGCCCGTGAGATGCTGCAGCGGAATGCGTTCGGCGCGCCGGTCGATCAGCTTCTCGAACTCGGCCACCTGCTCGGCGGACACCATCGGGACCAGCGCCAGGCGCGAGCGCTCGATGCCGAGCACGTGCGCGGCGAGGAATTCGGCGTCGGCGCCGGGGCTGTGCACACCGGCCGCCCGCAGCCGTTCGGCGCCCCGGCTGATCACGGGACGGAGTTGTACGCGACTCACACTGTTCCGCCTCTCCGCGATTTCAGCGTGCCGTTGCCTACCAGGAGACCTGCTCGTCGGGCCGGCTGATGACGGCCCGCTCCCGGTGGGCCCGTCCCCGGTGAGTTACCCATGTGCGTGCGAAATCAGTTGTCGCGTCTGCCTCGTCATGCACGGCGATTCCCCGTTACTCCGCGGCCAGCCGGGCGGCGCGATCGGCCTCGACCAGTGCGTCCAGCAGGGCATCCAGATCCCCGTCAAGCACCGAATCCAGGTTGTGGGCCTTGAAGCCGATGCGGTGGTCGGCGATCCGGTTTTCCGGGAAGTTGTAGGTGCGGATGCGCTCGGAGCGATCCACTGTGCGGATCTGCGAGGCCCGTCCGGCGGCGGCGTCCTGCTCGGCCTGCTCCTCGGCCAGGGCCTGCAGGCGCGCGGCGAGCACCTGCTTGGCGCGAATCTTGTTCTGCAGCTGGGACCGCTCGTTCTGACAGGTCACCACCAGGCCGGTGGGCAGGTGGGTCAGGCGCACGGCCGAGTCGGTGGTATTGACGCCCTGGCCGCCCTTGCCCGAGGAGCGATAGACGTCGACGCGCAGATCCTTGTCGTCGATCTCGACCTCGGCCACCTCGTCCGGCTCCGGATAGACCAGCACGCCCGCGGCGGAGGTGTGGATGCGGCCCTGCGATTCGGTGACCGGTACGCGCTGCACCCGGTGCACGCCGCCCTCCCACTTCAGGCGCGACCACACGCCGTCGCGGGTGGGCTCCTTGCTGCGGATGGAGAACGTGGCCTCCTTGTAGCCGTCCAGGTCGGAGTAGGTGACCCCGAGGACCTCAACCTTCCAGCCGTGCCGCTCGGCATAGCGGACGTACATGCGGGCCAGATCGGAGGCGAACAGCGCCGACTCCTCGCCGCCCTCGCCGGATTTCACCTCGAGCACGATGTCGTCGCCGTCGTGCGGGTCGCGCGGGGCGAGCAGGTCGGTCAGGGCCTTCTCGAGCTCCTCGACCTGCTCCTCGAGCCCCGGCACCTCGGCGGCGAAGGACGCGTCGTCGGCGGCCAGCTCGCGCGCGGCGGCCAGGTCGTCCCGCGCGGCGTTCAGCTTGGTGTAGGTGGACATGATCGGAGCGAGCTCGGCGAACCGCTTACCGACGCGCCGCGCCGCGCCCGGGCTGTTGTGCAGCGCCGGATCGGACAGCTGCAGTTCCAGCCCGGCGTGCTCGGCCAGGATGTCGTCGATCGCGTTCGGGGCCGTCTTGTCGGCCATCGCGGGTGCTCCTTCGGGTCTGATCCATCTGTCCGGCGCGGCTGGAGAACGCACCGACGCCCGCCCTGCGCACGGGCAGGACGGGCGTCGGGTAAGCAGCTACTTGGCGTCGGCGTTCTTCGTGCGCTTGCCGTAGCGCGCCTCGAAGCGGGCGACGCGGCCGCCGGTGTCCAGAATCTTCTGCTTGCCCGTGTAGAACGGGTGGCACTGGGAGCAGACCTCAACAGTGATGTGGCCCGACTCCTTGGTGCTGCGAGTCTGGAACGTGTTGCCACAACCGCAGACGACGGTCGTGTCCACGTAGGTGGGGTGGATTCCTGCCTTCATGGGTGTCCTTTCAATGGTCGCCGGGTCGCCCGCTGTAGCCATGGACGTGAACCGGAACCGACTAGGCATTGTTGCCAACGGAGAAGTATAACCGCCGCTCCTCCCCCGTTTGTTCCCCCCTCCCGGACGCCGGACCGCCCGGCCCGACCACCGGCGTTCGCGGGGGGAAATCGTCGTCCGGACAACGGGTCGGTTTCTCCCCCGGGCGGCCCCCAAGTAATTACGGGCACGCATATTCGCAGCTCTCGAGCCACTCTGAAGACAAGTAGTTCGCTACTCAAGAATGCGAACACCTATGTTCATAGAGTTTCGCAGTGTGAGAGCAGGCCGTTACAGGAGGGACAGCCAGTGAATCTCCACACCGCTCGGGGAGCTCGGGGATCACGATCACCGGGATCGGCACGGCCGCGGCGCTTGCGGCGGTTGATCCGCGCCCTGCCGGGGGGTTGGCGCGCGGAATACCTGGCCGCGAGCGCAGTCGTGCTGATGCTCGGCCTGGCCGCGATCGGCTGGTGGGCCGCGCCGGGAGACCGGACCACCCCTGCGCCCACACCGGGTTCCGGCGACGAGCCGTACCAGTTCACGGTCACGGCCGTCCCGACCGGCGGCCTCACCGCGGCCGCCGCGCTGATTCTGGCGGTCCTGATCCTGGGCGCGGCCCTCATCGGGGTGCTGTTCTACTCCCCCGCCTCCCCGCGACTTCAGCGTGCCGTTGCCAGCCACGAGACTTGCTCATCGGGCCGACGGTTGACGGCCCACTCGAGGTGGGCCCGTCCCCGGCAAGTTACCCATGTTCGTACGAAATCAGTTGTCGCTGTTACGCAGCAAGGGGAATGCCCGCCTCCTGGGCTGGCATCCCCTCGCAGCGCTATCAGTCGTCCATGGCGCCCGGTGCGGTCTTGGCGACCTGCAGCAGGAACTCCATGTTGTTCTTGGACTTCTTCAGCCGGTCGATCAGCAGATCGATGGCCTGCTGCGAGTCCAGACCGGAGAGCACGCGCCGCAGCTTGTGAATGACCGCGGCCTCGTCGGGCGCCAGCAGCAGCTCGTCGTGGCGGGTGCTGGACGGGTTGACGTCCACCGCCGGGAACACGCGCCGCTCGGCGATCTTGCGGTCCAGCTTGAGCTCGGCGTTACCGGTGCCCTTGAACTCCTCGAAGATCACCGTGTCACCGGTCGAACCGGTCTCCACCATGGCGGTGGCGATGATCGTCAGCGAGCCGCCGTTCTCGATGTTGCGCGCCGCGCCGAGGAACCGCTTGGGCGGGTACAGCGCGGTCGAGTCGACACCACCGGACAGGATGCGGCCCGAGGCCGGCGAGGAGTTGTTGTACGCGCGGCCCAGGCGGGTGATCGAGTCCAGCAGCACCACGACGTCCTGGCCCATCTCCACCAGGCGCTTGGCGCGCTCGATGGCGAGCTCGGCGACCGAAGTGTGATCGCCCGGCGGCCGGTCGAACGTCGAGGCGATCACCTCGCCGCGCACCGAGCGCTGCATGTCGGTGACCTCTTCGGGACGCTCGTCGACCAGCACCACCATCAGGTAGCACTCGGGGTTGTTGGTCGCGATCGCGTTCGCGATGTCCTGCATGATCGTGGTCTTACCGGCCTTGGGCGGGGACACGATCAGGGCGCGCTGGCCCTTGCCGATCGGCATGATCAGATCGATCACGCGGGTGGTCAGCTTGTTGGGCGTGGTCTCGAGCCGCAGCCGCTGGTTCGGGTACAGCGGGGTCAGCTTGTTGAACTCCGGACGACGGCGGGCCGAATCGAGATCGGTGCCGTTGACGGTGTCCAGGCGCACCAGCGGATCGAACTTCTGGCGCTGGTTGCCCTGCTCGCCCTCGCGGGGCGCACGCACCGCACCGGTGATCGCGTCACCGCGGCGCAGGCCGTTCTTGCGGACCAGGTTCATCGAGACGTACACGTCGTTCTGGCCGGCCAGGTAGCCGGAGGTCCGCACGAACGCGTAGTTGTCCAGCACGTCGAGGATTCCGGCGACCGGCTGCAGGACGTCGTCCTCGCGGATCTCGACCTCGCGGCCCTCGCCACCGGCGGCGCCGCCCTCGCGGTCCCGGCCCCGGCGACGCTCGCGGAAGCGACGGCCTCGGCGGCCGCGGCCGTCCTCTTCGTCACCGTCGTTGCTGCGGGGCGCGCCGTTGCGGTTGCCCTGGTTCTGGCCACCGTTCTGGTTCCGCTCGCCCTGCTGGTTCCGCTCGCCCTGCTGGCTGCGCTCGCCCTGCTGGCCTCGGTCGCGCCGGCGCTCGCCGGACTCCTGCTCAGGGCGCGCCTCGGCGCCATTGGTCTCGGTCTTCGCTTCCGCGGTTTCGGTAGCGGCCGAACGCGCCTCGCGCCCCCGGCGCTGGCGGCCACCACGGCCACGACCCGACTCCCGCCCGGCGTCCTCGGCCGAATCAGCCGGGCGCGCAGGCGAATCCGTCTTGGCCGCGCCCGACTCGGACTTCCCGGCGGACTTCTCGGCAGCCGGCTTGTCCGCGACGATGCTGTCGAGGGTCTGCTGCTCGGCGCGGGCGGACTTGGACCGCGACGACGGGGCCCGCACGGCCTCGGCCGCGGGCGCCTCCTGCGCCGGCTTGGCCTCGGCCGCGACAGCGTCGGTGCGACCCTTCGTCGGCTTGCCGGAACTGGACTGATTCTCCTTGATAGCGGCGATGAGATCGCCCTTACGCATCCCGGATGTGCCTCGGATACCGAGTTCCCCGGCAAGCGCGCGCAACTGCGGCAACAACATTCCTGTCAGCCCCGATCGTGCGACGTCGGTGTGTTCGCTCATCTTCGAAATCTGTCCGGAGTCACTTTCGCGGTCGTCCGAGGTACGTCCATTGGTTTCCACCCCGGGTGTCGCGAGCAGGTCCGTATCTGTCACGGAGATCCTTTCCTTCCCTCGATTGCCGTGTGCTTATTCGAGGGTTTCTTCCCGAAGCCCGATCATCGTGCCGAGCTCGGATGCCGTATCGCCTGCCCCGCCGGACCAGCGGCTAGTGCCACCAGGTCTGCGCCACCGGTTCACAAAGGTGGGATTGATCATTCCAGTGTCGACCCCAATATCCGAGACCCGCGTCGCGAGCCTGAGCAAGGAGCCTGCTGGAGCGATTGCCCAAATGAAGCACCGGCGTCTGATGCGCACGATGTACGGACTCGCCCAGGATAGCTCCCTGCGGGAATGCCTGCAAGGCAGGCACGCGGTCAATCGGTCCGCACACCCTCGGAAATGGCCGGCTCGAGTACCCGCAACCCCTCCGCAATCGCGAGTTCGCGCAGTTCGGCAGGGAATTCGCCGGTGGTCAACGCCAGCACCGTCGGCCCCGCGCCCGACACCGTGGCGGCGATCCCGGCCGCGCGCAACCGAGCGATCCAGGCGGTTGTCAGGGGCAGCGCACCGGCCCGGTACCCCTGGTGCAGCCGGTCCGCCGTGGCGGGTATCAGCAGGTCGGGGCGCTGCGTCAGCGCCACCACCGCGAGCGCGGCGCGACTGGCGTTGAACGCCGCGTCGCCGTGCGGGACGGTCTCGGGGAGCAGTCCGCGGGTGTGCGCGGTCGCCGAGCGCTCCTCGGGAACCAGCACGTGCGCCCGCAGCAGCGGATGCGGGCTCAGCCGCACCGCGAAATAGGCTCGCCCGGGCCGCTCGCCGTCGGCCACCTGATCGTTTTCGGTCCAGGACACCACAATTCCGCCCAGCACACTGGCCGCGGCATTATCGGGATGTCCCTCGAACTCCGATGCCAGCTGGACCAATTCGGCCTCGCTGCCCGCGAGTTCCGGATCGAACTTCGCCGCCAGTGCCCGCCCGGCGGCCAGCCCGCCGACCACCGCCGAGGCCGAGGATCCCAGCCCCCGCGAATGCGGAATCACATTGCGGCACACCACATCCAGGCCGTCGGCCCACACACCCGCCGATTCCAGCCCCCTTTGGATCGCGCGTACCACGAGATGTGAAGAGTCCCAAGGCACCTCATCGGCACCCTCGCCTTCCACCCGAATCGTAAGCCCCGAATCGGTGGTTCGCACGGCAATCTCGTCGTACAGGCCCAGCGCGATGCCCAGGGAATCGAATCCGGGCCCCAGGTTGGCGCTGGACGCGGGCACCCGCGCCGTCACGCACAATCCGGCGGGCAGGGTTGCGGTCACCTGCCCGGCTCGGCTCGATGCTGTGAAATGACTCACCTCAGGCTAGTTCCAGCTCGTGGGCGACCGCGACCGGGTCGACCGCGATCGCCTGCACCTCGGGCATACCCAAGAGCGCGGTGTCCGGATCCTTGAGGCCGTTGCCGGTCACGGTGCAGACCACGGTCAGCCCGTCATCGAGCCAGCCCTCCTTGCGCGCGGCCAGCAGCCCGGCCACGCTGGCGGCCGAGGCGGGCTCGACGAAGACGCCCTCGGTGCTCGCGACGAGGCGGTACGCCTCGAGGATCTCCGCGTCGGTGGCCGCGCGGAAGGCGCCACCGGACTCCTCCTTCGCCGCGACCGCACTGTTCCACGACGCGGGCGCGCCGATCCGGATGGCGGTGGCGATCGTCTCGGGGTTCTTCACCGGCGCCCCGTTGACCAGCGGCGCGGCCCCGGCAGCCTGCACACCGAGCATGCGCGGGCGGGCGGTGGTGAGGCCGTCGGCGTGATACTCGCTGTAGCCCTTCCAGTACGCGGTGATGTTGCCCGCGTTACCGACCGGCAGCGCGTGCACGTCGGGGGCGCGGCCGAGGGCATCGCAGATCTCGAAGGCCGCGGTCTTCTGGCCCTCGATGCGGGCCGGGTTGACCGAGTTCACCAGGCCGACCTGCGGGAATTCCGCGGTCACCTTGCGGGCGAGCTCGAGGCAGTCGTCGAAGTTGCCGTCCACCTGGATGATCTTGGCGCCGAGCATGACGGCCTGGGCCAGCTTGCCCATCGCGATCTTGCCCTGCGGGATCAGCACCGCGCAGTGCATGCCTGCGCGGGTGGCGTACGCCGCGGCCGACGCCGAGGTGTTGCCGGTGGAGGCGCACAGCACGGCCTTCTGACCGCGGGCCTTGGCATCGGTCATCGCCACGGTCATGCCGCGATCCTTGAAGGATCCGGTCGGGTTCAGGCCCTCGACCTTGAGATATACCTCACAGCCGGTGAGCTGCGAGAGATGATGCGCCGGCACCAGCGGGGTGCCGCCCTCGAACAGCGTGACCGTCTCCCAGTCCGCGCCGACCGCGAGACGATCGCGGTAGGCCTCGATCAGGCCCGGCCAGGGGGTGTGTACCGCGGCGGGAAGGGGCACTCCTGCCTTGTTCATTCCTCGGTGCCTTCCAATCTCAAGACGCTGGTCACGGATGTGACGGATTCCAGCTCGGCCAGTGCGGCCACCGTATCGGCCAGCGCCGACTCGGACGCGTGGTGGGTCACCACGACCAGTCGGGCGCCCGCGTCGGAGCCCTCCTGGCGGACCGTCGAGATGCTGACCCCATGCTGGGCGAACTCGCCGGCGACGGCCTGTAAAACCCCGGTACGGTCGGCGACCTGCAGGTTCACGTGGTAGCGGGTGGGCGTGTCGCCGATCGGCGCGATCGGCAGCTCAGCATAGACCGATTCGCCCGGCGCGCGGCCACCGAAGAACTTGTTGCGGGCGGCCATCACCAGATCGCCCATCACCGCGGAGGCGGTCGGCGCGCCACCGGCACCCTGGCCGTAGAACATCAGCCGGCCCGCGTTCTCGGCCTCCACGACGACGGCGTTGAACGCGCCGGTGACCGCGGACAGCGGATGCTTGCGCGGGATCAGCGCGGGATACACGCGCACCGAGATGCGGTCCTTGCCGCCCTCGTCCGCGCTGGGCTGGCCGGGCACGCGCTCGCAGATCGCCAGCAGCTTGACCGTGCAACCGACGGCCGCGGCGGTCTCCAGGTCCTCGGCGGTGATCTTGGAGATGCCCTCGCGGTAGACGTCGGCGGCGGTCACCCGGGTGTGGAAGGCCAGCGAGGCCAGGATCGCGGCCTTGGCGGCGGCGTCGTAGCCCTCGACGTCGGCGGTCGGGTCGGCCTCGGCATAGCCCAGCCGCTGCGCGTCGGCGAGCATCTGCCCGTAGTCGGCGCCGGTCTCGTCCATCGCCGAGAGGATGAAATTGGTTGTGCCGTTGACGATTCCCACGACGCGGTTGACCCGGTCACCGGACAGCGACTGGATCAGCGGGCGCACCACCGGGATCGCGCCGGCCACGGCGGCCTCGAAATACAGGTCGGCGCGCGAGTGCTCGGCGGCCGCGGCCAGCTCGCCGGTGTAATCGGCCAGCAGCGCCTTGTTCGCGGTGACCACGGATTTGCCGGCGTTCAGCGCGGCACCGATCAGCTCGCGGGCCGGATCGATGCCGCCCATCACCTCCACGACCAGGTCCACGTCGTCGCGGGTGACCAGGGCGCGCGCGTCGGTGGTCAGCAGCTCGGCCGGGATGCCGCGGTCGACGTCGAGGCGGCGCACCGCGACTCCCCGCAGCACCAGCGGGGCGCCCACGCGCTGACGCAGGTCCTCGGCGTTGTCGAGGATGATGCGTACCACCTCGGCGCCGACATTGCCCATGCCCAGGACCGCGACTCCGATCGGATGATCGGATCCGAATGCGCCATTCATGACTGCACCTCCAAGCTCAACAGATCGTTCACCGTCTCGCGGCGCAGGATCAGGCGGGCCTCGCCCGCGCGCACGGCGACCACCGCCGGGCGGGTCAACAGGTTGTACCGGCTCGACATCGAGTAGCAGTACGCGCCCGTCGCGGCCACCGCGATCAGATCGCCCGGGCCGACATCCTCGGGCATCCACGCGTCTCGAATGACGATATCGCCGCTCTCGCAATGCTTTCCGACCACGCGAGCTACCACCGCGGATGCGGCGGACGTGCGCGAGACCAGGCGACAGTCGTAGTCGGCCTGATACAGCGCGGGGCGAATGTTGTCGCTCATCCCGCCGTCGACACTGATGTAGCGGCGCTGGGCGCCGGCGTCGAGGGCGACGTCCTTGATGGTGCCGACTTCGTAGAGCGTGACGGTGCCCGGGCCGGCGATGGCGCGGCCCGGCTCGACCGCGATCTGCGGGGCGGGCAGCCCGATCAGGGCGGCCTCCTCGGCGACCAGATCGCACACCTTGCGCGCGAAGTCGTCCAGGGGCGGCGGGTCGTCGCTCGGCAGATACGAAATGCCCAGTCCGCCACCGAGATCCAGGGTGTGAATCTGCTCGGTGCGCGCCACGCCGAACTTGGCGATCGCATCGCTGAGCAGGCGCAGCATGCGCCGGGCGGAGATCTTGAAGCCGTCGATGTCGAAGATCTGCGAACCGATGTGGCTGTGCAGGCCGACCAGGCGCAGATTCTGCGCCTCGAACACCCGCGCCAGGGCCTCCATGGCGTCGCCGCCGGCGATCGAGAACCCGAACTTCTGATCCTCGTGCGCGGTCGAAATGTATTCGTGGGTATGGGCTTCCACGCCGACCGTGACACGGACCAGCACGTCCTGCACCACCCCGGCGCGACCGGCCACGGCCTCCAGCCGATCGATCTCGATCAGCGAATCCACCACGATGTGGCCGACCCCGGCCCGCACGGCGGCGTCGAGTTCGGTGACGGATTTGTTGTTGCCGTGCAGGGCGATTCGCTCGGCGGGGAAATCAGCGTGCAGCGCGACGGCCAGCTCGCCGCCGGAACACACATCCAGGGACAGACCCTCGTCGCGGACCCAGCGCGCGACCTCGCCGCACAGAAATGCCTTGGAGGCGTAGTGGACTCGGGTATTGGCGCCGAACGCGCGCACCATGTCCCGGCAGCGGGAACGGAAGTCGTCCTCGTCGACCACGAACAGCGGGGTGCCGAACCGCTCGGCGAGCTCGGTCACGGGCACGCCGGCCAGCCGCACCACGCCGTCGTCGCCGCGGGAGGCGTTGCGGGGCCATACATTCGCGGGCAGCTCGGTCATCCGTGCCGGATCACCGGGCCGCTCCGGCAGATTCGGGGCATGCGGAATCTCGGCGTGCCGTGGTCCCGCCGGGTGCGCGCTCATACCTCCGCCTCGCTAGCGCTCGGCTCCGGCATGACCGCGCCGACGGCTGCGCCCATGGTTCGCTCGCTGCGCTCCCTCACAAAAATCGTTCCTTCCATAGCGGATTCACATGCGCTCCGGTGCGCTGACGCCGAGCAGGGCCAGCCCGTTGCGCAGCACCTGACGGGTGGCCTTCACCAGCTCCAGGCGGGCTGCGTGGCGGGGGGTGACCGGCTCGTCGCCCTTCGGGAGCACGCGCATGTCGTCGTCGGACTGGAAGGGGTGGTAGACACCGGCCAGTTCCTCGAGGTAACGCACCACCCGATGCGGCTCGCGCGCCTGGGCGGCCGTGGCGACCACTCGCGGATACTCGCCGAGCGTACGCATCAGCTCACCCTCGCGGTCCGCGGTCATCGCGGCGAAATCCGGTGCCACCGAGGCGAAATCGAATTCGCTCGAATTCTCGATGATGCGGCAGGTGCGGGCGTGCGCGTACTGCACGTAGTAGATCGGGTTGACGCTCTCCTGCTTGGTCCACAGATCCAGATCGATATCGATGCTGCTGTTGACCGACGACCGCACCAGCGAATACCGCGCGGCATCCACCCCGATCGCCTCGACCAGGTCGTCGAGCGTGACGACCGTGCCCGCGCGCTTGGACATCCGCACGGCCACACCGTCTTTCACCAGATTCACCATCTGGCCGATGAGCACCTCGACGGTGTCCGGATCGTCGCCGAACGCGGCCGCGGCGGCCTTCAGGCGGCCGATATATCCGTGGTGGTCCGCGCCGAGCATGTAGATACACAGGTCGAAGCCCCGCGCGCGCTTGTTGTGGAAGTAGGCGATGTCACCGGCGATATAGGCGGAATTGCCGTCGCTCTTGATGACGACGCGGTCCTTGTCGTCGCCGTATTCGGTGGACGCGATCCACCACGCGCCCTCCTTCTCGTACAGCTTGCCCGAGGCCTTCAGCTCGGCGACGGCCCGCTCGACCTCGCCCGAGGCGAACAGCGAGCTCTCGTTGAAGTAGACGTCGAAGTCGGTGCCGAACTCGTGCAGCGTCTGCTTGATCTGCGCGAACATCAGCTCGACGCCCTCGCGGCGGAACAGCTCGTGCCGCTCGTCCTGCGGCAGGTCGGCCGCGCCCGGGTTGGCCGCGACGATCGTGCCGGCGATTTCGCCGATGTAGGCGCCCGCGTAGCCGTCGTCCGGGGTGGGCTGCCCGGTCGCGGCCGCGACCAGGGAGTTGGCGAAGCGGTCGATCTGCGCGCCGTGGTCGTTGAAGTAGTACTCGCGGGTGACCGCGGCGCCCTGCGCGGCCAGGATGCGGCCGAGCGCGTCGCCGACCGCCGCCCACCGGGTGCCGCCGAGATGGATCGGGCCCGTCGGGTTCGCGGAGACGAACTCCAGGTTGATCTTCGTGCCGGCCAGTGCCGCGGCGGTGCCGTACTTCTCCCCGGCCGCCAGGACCGTCTCGATGATGGCGCTCTGCGCGGCCGCGGCCAGCCGGATGTTCAGGAAGCCCGGGCCCGCGACCTCGGCGGACTCGACGCCGTCGGCGGCCGAGAGCGCCTCGGCGAGCAGCCCGGCCAGCTCGCGGGGATTCATGCCCGCCTTCTTCGCCACCTGCATCGCCACATTCGTGGCGTAATCGCCGTGTTCCGGATTGCGGGGTCGCTCCACAGTGACCTCGTCGGGCAGGACGGAGGGGTCCGATCCACGTTCGACGAGCACCTTCGCCGCGGTGGCACGAAGGAGATCTGCAAGGTCAGCTGGAGTCACGAGTAACCATCCTATGGTTACACCCATGAGCCACCGCCAGTGGGTTTAGGCTGGCCCGCCCGCGCCGAACGCGCCCTTTTGGCGCTGCGCCCTCGATGCGATACGCTTTCCCAGCCCGATCGGACGAAGGACGAGCGGGTCCAATCCCCGCCCTCGTAGCTCAGGGGATAGAGCGTCTGCCTCCGGAGCAGAAGGCCGTAGGTTCGAATCCTACCGAGGGCACAAATACTTCGAGCCCCGATCAGCATCGGCTGATCGGGGCTCTTCGTTTTCCGCTACCGCGGCAATCGCCTATTCAGTTGTGCCCGCGAGGATTTCGCGATCCGCCGAGATCCGTGCGGACCGGTCGAGTTGCGCCGCCACCTCGCGCTCACTCCGCGAGAAGTTTGCGGAGGCCGGCGATCACGTAACTCGTGTTCTCGTCGAGCACCCAGTGGTCGGCGTGGGGGACGACGTCGGTGGTCACGTTCGTGGCGACGCGGGCGAGCATGGCGCCGACGGTGGGGCCCATGCTGTCCTGGCCGCCCAGGCCCAATACCGGAATCGTCAGCTTGCCCTGCTGGGCGAACAGGGCGTCCTCGGCCTTGTCGCCGGCGTCCTTCTCGCGGTAGTACTCCAGGCCGGCGTGGGTGCGGCCGGCCCGGCTGAAGGCGGCGATGTAGCCGTCGGTCTCGGCCTTGTCGAGCGGACCGTCCTTCGCCTCGTACAGCCCGCCGTAGAAGTCGGCTTCCTTGCCGGCGATCAACCGTCGGTGGAACGCGGAGAAACGCATCGGTGGATCCTTCTCGAGGCGGCCACCGCGGGCACCACGGTCCCCAGCCTCCGGCGCCGATACCGGAACAAGGCCGAACTGGTAGCCGCGGTGATCGACTCACTACGAGTCGAGGAACCGCCCGAGGTCACCGCTTTTCCCCGCGCCGACGCCCTGGCGATCCTGGAGAACTTCCTGCTCAACCTGCGGGCCATCCCCGCGATGGCCATCCTGGGCTCACTGCTCGCCGAGGAGGAACGCCACCCGGAACTGCTCGGCCTGTTCAAGACGCGCCTCGTCGAGCCGCGACGGGCGCTGCTGCGCCGGGCACTGGCCGAGGGCGGATTCCCCGAGTCCACCGACCTCGACGCGCTCACCAGCATGCTCATCGGGTCCTTCTACGGCCGTTACGTCACCGTCGACGGCATCCCGGACGGTTGGCCCGATCGCGTACTCAGCACCGTCTGGCCACCCGACGCTTGACCGCCCGGGCTGCCGAGGCGGCGCCGAATTCCCCTCGACCGCACGACAAGTCGCCGAACCGGCCCTTCACCGCGCCGTGTGGTCGGGAACGACCTTGCCCGGGTTGAGGATTCCGAAGGGGTCGAGGGATTGCTTGATCGCGTGGTGCATGGACATCACGACGGGGTCCAGTTCCTTGGCCAGGCCGTCCATCTTCAGCAGGCCCACGCCGTGTTCGCCGGTGACGGTGCCGCCGAATTCCAGTGCGGCGTCGATGATGTCGGCAAAGGCGGCGCGGGCTCGGTCGCGGGCGGACAGATCGTCGTGGGAGGTGATCAGCAGGGGATGCAGGTTGCCGTCACCGGCGTGGGCGACATTCGCGATGACGGTGTCGTGGCGGGCGGCGATCTCCTCGATGCGGGCGAGCATGCCGGGAACCGCCCGGATCGGGACGCAGATGTCCTCGGTGAGAACGGGTCCCAGCCGTTCGACGGCCGGATAGGCCAGGCGCCGGGCGGCGAACAGCGCCTCGGATTCGGTCTCGTCGGTGGAGATCGCGCTCCAGGTGGCGCCGGCGGACTCGAAGCACCGGCGCATCGTCTCCGCCTCCGCCTCGCCGGCCGCACCGGCGGTGTCGATCCGGCCCAGCAGCACCGCGTCGGCGTCCACCGAGAGCCCGAGCTTCTTCCATTCGTCCACCGCCCGCAAGCAGTGCCTATCGATCAGTTCCAGCGCCGAGGGAACCACCCCGGACCCGACGACAGCCTCCACGGCCCGCCCGGCGCTGACGATCGAGTCGAAATACCCCGCCACCGTGCGCTCGGCAGGACGGGCGGGCCGCAGCCGCACCGTGATCTCGGTGATGATGCCCAGGGTGCCCTCCGAGCCGACCAGCAGCCCGGCCAGGTCGTAGCCCGCCACCCCCTTGGCGGTGCGACGGCCCAGCCGCGCCAATTCGCCCGTGCCGGTGACGATCTGCATGCCGAGCACGTAGTCGCGGGTGACGCCGTACTTCACGCAGCACAGCCCGCCGGCATTGGTCGCGACGTTGCCGCCGATGGTCGACCAGGGCGCGCTCGCCGGATCCGGCGGATACCACAGCCCGCACTCGGCACAGGCGCGGCGCAGGTCGTCGTTGACCACGCCGGGTTGCACCACCGCGACGCGTTCGAGCGGGTCGATCTCGAGGATCGCGTTCATCTGCTCGAGCGTCAGCACCACGCTCCCGCGCCTCGCATTGGCCCCGCCCGAGAGCCCGGTGCCCGCGCCGCGCGCGACGACCGGGATGCGGTGCTCGGCGCAGGCGCGCACCATGGTGCGAACCTCCTCGGCGGTGCGGGGCCGCAGCACGGCCAGCGGCGTCTCGCAGGGCGCCCATTCGGCCTCGTCGTGCAGGTAGGTCGCCATCACGTCCGGGTCCGTGACGACCCGGCCCGCGGGCAGAGCGGCGGCCAGTTCCTCGAGCGGAGTCGACATCTCACCTCACACATTCGTGGTCGTATCGCAGCCGGAGCCCGAAACACTCGACCCTACGGCCGATCCAGGACCGCGATGACTTCGCGCGGCGTGCCCGAGCTCCGGGAACCGGCCGGGCTACGCGCCCGGGGGCGAGGTCAGGTAGCGCTGCAGCGTCGGGCCGATCTCCGCGGCGATCTGTGCGGGCGTCAGCGCGACGACCGGGGGGAGCTGTAATACGTAGCGGCACAGGGCAAGACCCAGTATCTGACTGGCGATGAGCCCGGCGCGCCGGGGGGCGTCGGCGGGATCGCCGACGCGCAGCACCATCGGCATCAGCTGCTCACCGAACACCCGCCGCCGAAGGTGCTCGACCATGGCGTCGTCGGTCATGGACGATCGCAGGATCGTCAGCAGAATCTCGTTGCCCGGGCTGACCTCCCACAGCTCGAGGAAGCGGCGCACGAGCACCTCCCCCAGCGAATCCTGGGCCACCCCACCGAGATCCGGCAGTTCGAGATCGATATCGAGTGCGGCGCCGAACAACCCCTCCTTGTTGCCGTAGTACCGCATCACCATCGACGGGTCGATCTCGGCGTCGGCGGCGATTGCCCGGATCGTGGCCTTGCGGTAGCCGTCCTGCGCGAAGCGGCGCCGGGCAGCGTCGAGGATGGCGGCGCGGGTGGCGTCGGAGCGGCGCGACGCGGTCTCGGCGGTCATGCCAACGACTGTATGCCAACATTTGTTGACATGCCAGTGCGAGCTATCCGGCAGCGATCCGGGGGTACCGCCGGAGTGTCTCGTTCAGCGAGACCACGACCCGAAACCGCGTCCCGGCGACACCGCCGCGGCTACCGTCATGGTGCATACCGATGCCGAAAGGTTGCTCGCGATGAAACTGATGTACGCGCTGTGGGGGCCGGAGCTGGGCAAGGCGCTGAGCTCGCCGGAATTGCACGCGCGCCTGCGCGCGAGCGGGGCGACCGAGCTTCAGGTGAATATCGCCGATGCGGAGGTGGCGGCCGCGCAGCTACGCCACGCCACCTACGACGCACCGGTCGACGCGATCGTCAGCGTGTGGGGCGAGTTCGACACCGCGACCGTCACCGATGCCCTGTCCGCCGTTGCGGCGAACGTGAACGGCTGGATCGTGGACGAGCGGGTGCCGCTCACCCCGCCGTACACCGCCAGCGGCGTGCGCTGCGATGCGCTGGCCAATGTCGCGCTGCTGCGGATTCCGGCGGACCTGCCCCGCGAGGAGTGGCAGCGGCACTGGCACGGCACGCACACCATGGTCGCGATCGAGACCCAGGCGACGTTCGGATACGTGCAGAACACCGTCGTCGATGCGATCACCCCGGGTCCCCGGGTCGACGCGCTCGTCGAGGAGCTGTTCCCGATGGCCGCGATGACCGATCCGCACGCGTTCTGGGGCAGCGCCGGGGACGATGCCGAGCTGCAGCGCCGGATGAGCCGAATGATGGACAGCGTCAACACCTTCGGCGCCAATCGCGACCTGGACCTCATCCCCACCAGCCGATACCGCTACGACCTGCCCTGACCGCCGTTGCGGTGGCCGTTTCGCGGTCGCGCGCCGTACCGTAGTGTGCGTTGTGACCGTGGCAGCAGTCCGGGACGAGGGCGCCGGGCCGACGAAATGGGACCGCCGAAGTGACGTGTTGCGGACCGAGCCGGCGTCGCATGCTCGCCGCACTCGCCGCCATCCCGATCGTTGCCGCCGCGGGTCCGGCTCGCGCGCAGGAGAATTCGATGATCGCGACCGATCTCGAAGTGGTCACCGTCACCCCGACGTCGGTGATCCTGACCTGGACCACGCTCGCGCCCGGCCCGGGTGGGAACCCGGTGCCGGCGGGCACGCAGGTCCGCCTGGCTCCGGCGGATGCCCGCGGCCCGGCGCGGATCCGGCACGACGATTCCGATCGCACGCCGTACCACTACGCCGAGATCATCGGGCTCGAGCCCGGTCGCGCCTACCGTTTCGAGGCCTGGTCGGACGGCGTGCGCGCGACGCCGGGCTCGACCGTGGTCACCCATCTGCCCGGAAGCCCCGAATGCACCGGGCAGTTCACGACACTCGCACTCCCCCCGGGCCGCCTGCTGCGCATCCTCGCGCTGTCCAACGATCTGCACATCGGCGAGGAGACCGCCGGGCTGATCCACGCGGCGGAGCCGCCCGGCGTGCGGCAGGAGCTTGGATTGCCGCCGTATCCGGAGGTGATGCTCACCGCGCTGCTGGGCGATCTGCGCCTGCCCGACCGTGGTGCCGATCATCTGCTCGTCGCGGGCGACCTGACCGCCGAGGCGACACCGGCCCAGACCGGTTCCGTGCGTGCGCATCTGGATTCGTGGGGCGTGCGCGAGCGGGACTGGTTCGCCGTGCGTGGCAACCACGACCGCCCGCACGTCGGCCCGGAGTACGCGGGCTGCCCCGCCGTGGCCGATGCCGACCATCACGACTGCTGGGGCGAATCCTTCGGTCCGCGAGGGCAACTCACCGAACACCGGCTCGGCGGCCTACGGGTGCTGGGCCTGGACACCACCCTGCTCGACGCCGCCGGCGGCGCCATCGACCCGGCCCAATTCGCCCACCTGCGTACGCTGCTGCGGGCCGACCCGGACCGCCCGACCCTGATCTTCGGCCACCATCCGGTGACGCACGACGCGGCCGTATCCAATATCAACGGACTGGATTTCGTGTTGAACCGGACGGATTCGCTGGCGCTGCAGTCGCTCTATCGGTCCGCGCCGGGAGTATTCCTGCACCATGCCGGACACACCCATCGCAATCGCCGTAGCGGCACGGACATCCCGCTGAATGTCGAGTTCCTGGAAGTCGGCGCGGTGAAGGAATATCCCGGCGGCTACACCCTGGTGCGCATCTACGAGGGCGGCTACACGGTCAACTTCTACAAGACCCGAACCCCCGACGCCCGCCGCTGGAGCCACCGCAGCCGCGCCGAATACCTGGGCCTGTGGCCGGATTACACGCTCGGCACCACGGCCGACCGCAATCACACTGTCCTGCGCGATCTTTCGGGCCTGACCTGACCGACCCCGCCGGAGCGGAGCGGAGGCAGAGGATGCAGAGCGGATGGCGGGAATCGAACCCGCGTGCACGGTTTTGCAGACCGCCCCCTAACCACTCAGGCACACCCGCATCGCAGTTCATGGTGCCGCGGCAGAGTCCCAATGCCCACATTTTCGGTCACCATGATCGGAAAGTTCGGGAGCGGAGCAAATAGACTCGTCGCATGGCTACCCCCCGCCCGCTGCCGCTGGACCCGATCGAGGAGGCGCATCGCCAGTGGACCGCCCACGGCTGGGGCGAGGTGGCCGACGGGATGGCGGCGGTCACGTCGCTGGTGCGGGCCCAGCAGATCGTCATGGCGCGGGTGGACGAGGCGCTGCGGCCCTCGGGGCTGACCTTCTCCCGCTACGAACTGCTCGCGCTGCTGAGCTTCAGCAAGTCCGGCGCCCTGCCGATGGCCATGGCCAGTGCGCGCCTGCAGGTGCACCCGACCAGCGTCACCAACACCGTCGACCGGCTCGAGGCCGCCGGACTGGTCAAGCGAGTACCGCACCCCAGTGATCGGCGGGCAACGCTGATCGAGATCACCGACGCGGGCCGCGAGCTGGTCACCCAGGCGACGCGCGAGCTCAACGAGTCGGTTTTCGCGCGCCCCGGCCTACCGCCGGAGCGCCTGCACCTGCTGTTGCAACTGCTGTCGGAATTCCGCCGAACCGCCGGTGACTTCGATACCGGCGGCACGCCGACACGCTGGGCTTAGCCCGGCGGGCCCGCCCGGAACGCCATAACCATTCAGCATCCGGCCAGCGACATCAGGCCCATTGCCTTCACATCCGGCCCCAAAAGGTTCACCATGGAGGCCATGGTGCTGGTCCTGGGGGTGTCGGCGGGCGCTGGGGGCGCCCGCGCGATGCTCACGCATTCGGATCAGCCGCATCTTCCGCCGATCGACCGCTGCACGGTGCCGCGCCGGGCCGGGGGCGGGGTCGAGGAGGCGGTGTTCGCGGCGATCAATCTGATGCGTCAGGCCGCGGCGCGCCGCGACGAGTTCATCACCGGCATCGCGGTCACCTGCCGCACCTCCCTGCACGAGGACGCCATCCGCACCATGGCCGGGCGCAGCCGCCTCACGATCGTCGACGAACCCCTCGCGCAGCTGCGCTACCTCCGTTTCAGCGGGCAGCTCCCGGACGAGGGCGCGGTGCTGCTCTACGACCTGGGCGCCGCGGGGCTCACCGTCACCGAGGCCGACTGCCGCACCGACGCCATTCTGGCCGTCAAGCGCAGCCGGGTGCTGGGCGGCGACGGGCACGACGCCCTGCTGCGCTGGCATTTGGCGCATGCCGCCGTGAATGTCGACAAGCCGACCAGCCGCGCCTACAAGGAGGCGCTGACGATCACGCCGGTGCTCACCGCGAGCGATCCGCACAGCGGCCGGCGAATGGTGGTGACGCGCAGCGATTTCGAGGATCTGACCGAGGCGGGCATCCACCATTCGGTGTCGTACGTGCGGCAGATGATCGACGAGACGGGTGTCCCGCCGCTGGCGATGGCGCTGCTGGGCGGCTGTTCCCGCAATCCCCGCATTCGCGAGTCGGTGGCGCAGCTATTGAATCTGCCGATCATCTACGATCCGGAGCCCGAATTCGTCTCGGCGCGCGGTGCGGTGCTGATGGCCACCCAGCTGCCCTCGGCCCGCCGGGTGCGGGGCGTGCGCCTGCCGCCACTGCCGACCGTGCCGCCCAAGCGCACCGCGCCGGTGTCCAAGCGCAAACTGGTTGCGGCGCTGGCCGTTACGGCGACGCTCGGCGCGACGGTGGCCGGATTGCTGAGCACGAACCGGGATTCGACGCGGCCCGACACGCACGGTCCCAGCCCCGCGCCGACCCCGGTGGAGGTCGCGGGCACGCCCGCGAATCCGATGCCCTCCAAGTAGATTCGCGCCTCGCACAGAACTCAGGTGCCGTCGATGAGTAGCGTGTGCTGCATCAGGCTCATGGCGACGGCGCACGGATCCGGCTGCGCGGCGTGGTCGCGGTTCTGAGTCCACCACGTGATGGTGCCGGTGTCCGCGGTGGTGATCCCGCAGCTGCCCGGGTCGTTCGGATCGCGCCAGTACATGCCGCCGAACTTCTTGACCACCAGCTTCTCGATCTGATACCCGTACTGGGCCGCGACCTGAGTGTCCCGCATCAGGACGTCGTCCTGGAACCAGCTGTAGGTGACGTCGACGACGCCGTGGGCGGTCTGCGCCCGCCAGGTGCAGACGGTGGGCGCGGTCTGCTGGCGCACCACGGTGCCCTGCAGGCTGCGCGCGAGGACCTGATCGGTCACGGGCCCGCACCCGGCCAGGAAGTTCGGATCGGATGCCGACCGGTCGGCGGACGACGGCGGCGTGCCTCCCGACGAGCATCCCGCCACGGCGGCCGTCAGCAGGACCGCGGCCGCCACGCGCATGAACCGCCCCATGCCCCTAGCCTGCCTTCGCGAGCGTGGCGGCGGCAAGCTTCTCGAGGTCGGAGCAGGCCGCTGGGCGGGCGGACCCGTGCCCCGCGGCCGTCACGATCCAGTCGATGAAGTCCTCCCCGCCCGACTCGACGGCGAGCTCGCAGGCCTGCGGGCCGGACCAGAGGATCCCGGAATGGCCGGCGACCTGCGCCGAGGCGGACGTGCCGAGGGTGACCTGGGTGCGGCGGTCCGCCAGCGGCGTGCCCCGGAACCACTCGAAGACGACCGAGTAGTCGGCGCCGCCGCCGGTCTCCCAGGCGCAACGCAGCGGATTGGCCGATACCTGCTGTAGTCCGGACAGGCCCGTGGCCTGCGCGATCTGCGCGTCGCTGACCGAACCGCAGCGCCCGATCGCGGCGGCGGGCGCAGGGGTGGACGGGCTGGGTGTCGTGGTGGGGGTGCCCGGCGAACCGCACCCCATCGCCACCATCAGGGCAGCGCCCGTCCCGACCGCTGCCGCCACCCGCTTCCACACCAGGCCCAGGCTACCCATCGCCCCCGTGCCACGGGGAACGTGAACCGACGGCTCAGCGGTTGCCGAAATTCGCCGCCCGCTTCTCCACGAACGCCGCCATGCCCTCCTTCTGGTCCGCCGTGGCGAACAGCGAGTGGAAGACCCGGCGCTCGAAGCGCAGGCCCTCACCCAGGGTGGTCTCGAAGGAGCGGTTGACCGCCTCCTTGGCGATCATCACCGATGGCAGCGACATCGAGGCGATCGTGGCAGCCACCTCGAGGGCCGTGGCGACCAGCTCGGCGGCCGGGACGATGCGCGAGACCAGCCCCGCGCGCTCGGCCTCCTCGGCATCCATGTTCCGGCCGGTCAGGATCAGATCCATGGCCTTGGCCTTGCCCACCGCGCGGGTCAGGCGCTGGGAACCGCCCATCCCGGGGATGACGCCGAGCTTGATCTCAGGCTGGCCGAACTTGGCGGTGTCGGCCGCGATCAGCAGGTCGCACATCATCGCGAGCTCGCAGCCGCCGCCCAGGGCATACCCGGCGACCGCCGCGATGATCGGCTTGCGGAACGCGACGAGGCGGTCCCAGCCGGCGAAGTGGTCGGCCAGGTACATGTCCATGTAGGACTTGGACTGCATCTCCTTGATGTCCGCGCCGGCGGCGAAGGCCCGCTCGGATCCGGTGAGCACGACCGCACCGATCTCCTCGTCGGCCTCGAGCTCGTCGAGCGCGGCCGAGATATCGGTCAGCACCTGCGAATTCAGGGCGTTGAGGGCCTTGGGCCGGTTCAGCGTGACGAGGGCGACGCGGCCCTTGCGCTCGAGCAGGATGGTCTCGAAATCAGTCATGTCACATCCCTTTCCGGGCACGTCCGGGGCGGCCGGTCATGCCTGTTCCTGTTCCGATCGCGTGCGGATGTCGGTCACGATAGCGGAGAAGTCCCTGCCCGCTTCGTCCCGGTTGAAGCGCTGGTAGATCTGCGCGGCCAGCTGCCCGAGCTGCCCGTCCACGCCGTTGGCGGCGAGGGCGTTCGCGGCCAGGCCCAGATCCTTGGTCATCAGGGCGGTGGCGAAGCCGGGCCGGTAGTCGTTGTTCGCCGGGCTGGCCGGAACCGGGCCCGGCACAGGGCAATACGAGGTCAGCGCCCAAGACTGCCCCGAGGCGGTGGACACCACGTCGAAGAATTTCTCGTGCGTGAGGCCCAGCTTCTCGCCCAGCACGATGGCCTCGGACAGTCCGATCATCGAGATGCCCAACAGCATGTTGTTGCAGATCTTGGCGGCCTGCCCGACGCCCGCGCCGCCGCAGTGCACAACCTTGCCGCCCATGACCTCGAGCAGCGGCAGGGCCTGGGCGAAATCGTCCGGCGCGCCGCCCACCATGAAGGTGAGGGTGCCCGCGGCCGCGCCCGCGACGCCGCCGGAGACGGGCGCGTCCAGGGCCCGATATCCCTGCGCGACAGCGAGTTCCGCAGCGGCCACCGCATCGGCCACGTCGATGGTGGAGGAGTCGATGAACAGCGTCCCGGGCTTCGCGGCGGACAGGATCTCGCCGTAGAGATCGAGCACGATGCGGCCGTTGGGCAGCATCGTGACGACGATGTCGGCTTCGGCCACGGCCTCCGCCGCGGTCGCGACAACACTCGCACCGTCCGCGCGGGCCTGATCCTGCGCGGCGGGCACGGGGTCGAAGGCGACGACCGCGTATCCCGCGCGCACCAGGTTGGCGGCCATGGGTCCGCCCATGTGGCCCAGGCCCAGGAATCCGACCTTCGGGTTCTCGGTAGTCATGCGTGTCCTCCCGTGGCTCACTGTGCGTCTCGAGGTGCGGTCAGGCCCAATTCGCGATCGCCGAGATCGCCGAAGTAGGCCGCGACGTCGGCACCGGTGACCTCGGCCAGGGTGGCCGGTGCCCACCGGGGGTTGCGGTCCTTGTCGACGACCTGGGCCCGAATGCCCTCCACCAGGTCGTGGGTGCGCAGCGACGCGGCCGAGACCCGGTACTCCCGGTTCAGCGCCTCCGCCAGGCTTGCGGCCTCGCGCGCGCCGCGCAGCGAGCGCAGCGTAACCTTCAGCGCCACCGGCGATTTCGACAGCACGTCGGCGGCCGCCGCGGCGGCCTCGGGACGGCCGTCGTTCTGCAGCCGGTACACGATCTCCTCCACGGTGTCCGCGCCGTAGCAGGCATCGATCCAATCCCGCTGTGCCACGAAGGCCGACACCGGCGCGGGCTGCGCGAATTTGGCGATGGCCACCTCCGCATCCGCGGTCCGCAGCGCCTCGAGCAACGCCGGAACATGTTCGGACGGAACGAAATAGTCGGCGAATCCGGCCGCGATGGCATCCCCGGCGCTCATTCGCGCCGTGGTCAGCGCGAGGTGCGTGCCGATCTCTCCCGGGGCGTTGGCGAGCAGGTAGCTGCCGCCCACATCGGGCACGAAGCCGATGCCGGTCTCGGGCATGCCGACCTTGGATCGTTCGGTCACCACGCGGTGCGAGGCATGTCCGGACAGGCCCACACCGCCGCCCATGACGATACCGTCCATGATCGCGACGTACGGCTTGGGGTAGCGGTCGATGAGGGCATTGAGGACGTACTCGTCACGCCAGAACCGCCCGCTCGGCGAGTCCGCGGCGTCGTACGGCGAACCACCCCGGGCGACGGTGTTTTTCGCATCCTCGTGAATGGCGACGATGTCTCCGCCCGCGCACAGCCCGCGCTCGCCGGCCCCGGTGAGCACCACCGTGCGCACCTCGTCATCGTCCGCCCAGGCGTGCAGCGCGTCGAGAATGGCCAGTGCCATCGGATGATTCAGCGCGTTGATGGCCTTGGGCCGGTTCAGCGTGATCAGGCCGATGCCGTCGAGTTTCTCGATCAGAACCTCGGGTTCGGCTGTCTCCATGGGTCGCTCGCTCATGCTGCTCCTACCACCGAGCGGGCCACGACGACCCGCATAATTTCGTTCGTTCCCTCGAGAATCTGATGCACCCGCAGGTCGCGGACGATCTTCTCGATTCCGTATTCGGCCAGATAGCCGTAGCCGCCGTGCAGCTGCAGGGCCTTGTTGGCCACCTCGAACCCGGCGTCGGTGCCGAATCGCTTGGCCATGGCGCACAGTTCGACCTTGTCGGGCGCGTCGGCGTCCAGTGCGGCCGCGGCCCGCCACAGCAGCGTGCGGGCGGCCTCGAGCGAGGTGCGCATGTCGGCCAGGTCGAACTGCAGGGCGGTGTTGTCCAGCAGCCGGGAGCCGAATGCCTTGCGCTCGTTCAGATATGCGACGGTCCGATCGAGCGCGGTCTGCGCCCCGCCCAGGGAGCAGGCGGCGATGTTGAGCCGGCCGCCGTTGAGCCCGTTCATGGCGATGCGGAAACCGTTGCCCTCCACACCGAGCAGGTTGGCGGCGGGCACCCGGGCATTGTCGAGAACGACCTGCCGGGTCGGCTGGGCGTTCCAGCCCATCTTCCGCTCGTTCGCGCCGAACGAGAGTCCGGGGGTGTCGGCGGGCACGATGAACGCCGAGATGCCCCGCGCCCCCGGGTGTCCGGTGCGCGCCATGATCACGTACACGTCGGTGCTGCCGGCGCCGGAGATGAATTGCTTGACGCCGGTGAGCAGATAGTCGTCGCCATCCCGAACGGCCCTGGTGCTCAGGGCCGCCGCATCGGAGCCGACGCCCGGCTCGGTGAGCGCGTAGCTGGCCAGCAGGTCCATCGACGTCAGGCCCGGCAGCCACCGATTCCGTTGCGCCTCATCGCCGTACGTATCGATCATCCACGTCGCCATGTTGTGGATGGAGATGTAGGCGGCAATGGCCGGGCAGCCGGTGGCCAGCTGCTCGAAGATCCGCACCGCGTCCAGCCGCCGCAGCGCCGAGCCGCCCACGTCGTCGCGGATGTAGATGCCGCCCAGGCCCAGCGAGCCGGCCTTGCGCAACACGTCGACCGGGAAGTGCTTGCGCTCGTCCCATTCCAGGGCATTCGGCGCTAGCAGTTCGTCGGCGAAACTCCGGGCGGTCTCGGCGATCGCCTTCTCGTCCTCGTCCAGTGTGAACACCGGTCAGTCCATGGTGGGGATGACGAATGCGTTGGATTCTTTCGTGCCCGACGGCCAGCGCTGGGTGACGGTCTTGGTCTTGGTGTAGAAGCGGATCGAGTCCGGGCCGTGCTGGTTGAGATCGCCGAAGCCGGAACGCTTCCAGCCGCCGAAGGTGTGGTAGGCGATCGGCACCGGAATCGGCACGTTGACCCCGACCATGCCGACCTGCACGCGGGCGGTGAAGTCGCGGGCGGTGTCGCCGTCGCGGGTGAAAATCGCGACGCCGTTGCCGTATTCGTGCTCGCTGGGCAGGCGCAGCGCCTCCTCGTAGTCCGCGGCGCGCACGATCGCCAGCACCGGCCCGAAGATCTCCTCGCGGTAGATGCGCATGTCAGGGGTGACGCGGTCGAAAAGCGATGCACCCGCGAAGAATCCGTCCTCGCCGCCCTCGACGACCAGGCCGCGGCCGTCGATCACCAGCTCCGCGCCCTCCTCGACGCCGATGCCGATGTAGCTGTTCACCCGGTCCACGCCGTCGCGCCCGACCAGCGGTCCGAAGTCCGCGCCCGGATCGTCGGACAGGCCGACGTTCAGCTTCTCGATGCGCTCGATGAGCTTGCCGCGCAGGCGATCCGCGGTCTCCTCGCCGACCGGCACCGCGACCGAGATGGCCATGCAGCGCTCCCCCGCCGAGCCGTAGCCCGCGCCGATGAGCTGGTCGGCCACGTCGTCCATGTCGGCGTCGGGCATGACCACGGCGTGGTTCTTCGCGCCGCCGAAACACTGGGCGCGCTTGCCGTTCGCGGTCGCGGTCTCGTAGATGTACTGCGCGATCGGGGTGGAACCGACGAATCCGACCGCCTTGATGCGCTCGTCGCGCAGCAGCGTGTCCACGGCCTCCTTGTCGCCGTTGACGACGTTGAACACGCCCGCGGGCAGCCCGGCCTCGAGGAAGAGTTCGGCGAGCCGCAGCGGCACCGAGGGGTCCCGCTCGGAGGGCTTGAGCACCACGGCGTTTCCGCACGCCAGCGCCGGGCCCGCCTGCCACAGCGGGATCATGGCCGGAAAGTTGAACGGCGTGATGGCCGCGACCACACCGAGGGGCTGACGCAGGGAGTACACGTCGATGCCGGTGCCCGCACTCTCGGTGTATTCGCCCTTGAGCAGATGCGGTATGCCGGTGGCGAATTCGACGACCTCGAGCCCGCGCTGGATGTCACCCCTGGCATCGGGGATGGTCTTGCCGTGCTCGCTGGACAGCAGCGCCGCCAGCGAATCCATCTCGTCCTGGACCAGGGTCAGGAACTTCATGAGCACCCGTGCCCGCTTCTGCGGGTTCAGCGCGGCCCAGCCCTTCTGCGCCTCGGCCGCGTCGGCGATGACGGCCTCGACCTCACTCCTGCTCGCCAGCGGCACCCGGGCCTGCACCCGTCCGGTGCTCGGGTTGTACACGTCGCCGAACCTGCCGGACGCCCCGGCCACGTGCTTACCGCCGACATAGTGCGTGAGTTCGCGAACCATCCCAGTTCCTGCCCTTACTTGTGCGGTGTGACGAAAGAACGGTCCGGCTTCCGGCCGGACCAATCGGTATGCGGTCATCCTATAGTTGGACGTCCATCTATTCCACGGCTGCGGGATGTGATCCATCCCATGTCGCCGGCTTCATCCCGAACCCCTGGCACACCGGCGGGTCCGATCGTAGAATTACTTTGATGTCCTACTATTGGGTCATCGACTTTACGACGGCCTCTTATGGAGGATGCCATGGCCGACCTGCACGTTCCGGTGCATCCGGTGCGCTTCGTGACCTCGGCGGCGCTGTTCGACGGGCACGACGCCGCGATCAACATCATGCGGCGGATCCTGCAGGCGCAGGGCGCGGAGGTGATTCACCTCGGACATAACCGGGCCGTGCGCGAGGTCGTCGACGCGGTGCTCACCGAGGATGCGCAGGGCGTGGCGATCAGCTCGTATCAGGGCGGGCACGTCGAATACTTCGAGTACCTCGCCGCCGCGCTGCGCGAGGCCGGCGCCGGGCACGTGCGGATCTTCGGGGGCGGCGGCGGAGTGATCGTGGCGCCGGAGATCGCCCGGCTCGCCGCGGCCGGGGTACGGATCTTCTCCCCCGAGGACGGGCAGCGGCTGGGCCTGCCGGGCATGATCAACGAGCTGGTGCGCGACTGCGACGTCGACCTGTCGCGGGAACCGGCGGCGATCGACGCGGTGCTGGCCGGTGAGCGAAATGCCCTGGCGCGCACCGTCACCTGCCTGCAGGCCGGCAATCTGCCGGCGGACGATCTCGCCGCGATCACGGCCGCGGCCGCCGCCCGCGCGGTGCCGGTGCTCGGCATCACCGGCACCGGCGGCTCCGGAAAGTCCTCTCTCACAGACGAACTCGTCCGGCGGCTGCGCTCGGATCAGCAGGACAAGCTCCGCGTGGCGATCCTGGCGGTGGATCCGACGCGGCGGCGCGGCGGGGGCGCGCTGCTGGGCGACCGGATCCGGATGAACTCGCTCGACGGCGACCACGTCTACTTCCGGTCGCTGGCCACCCGCGGCGGTCACGAGCTCCCGAACAATATCGACGCGATGATCCTGGCCTGCAAGGCCGCCGGATACGACCTGGTGATCCTGGAGACGCCGGGCATCGGCCAGGGCGATGCGGAGATCGTCGACCACGTCGATACGGCGCTGTACGTGATGACGCCGGAATTCGGCGCCGCCTCACAGCTCGAGAAGATCGACATGCTCGACTACGCGGATGTGGTGGCCATCAACAAGTTCGAGCGCCGAGGGGCCGCCGACGCAATGCGCGATGTGGCACGTCAGCTCGTGCGCAACCGGGAGGCGTTCGGCAGCGCCCCGGAGGATATGCCGGTATTCGGTACCAGCGCGGCGACATTCAACGACGACGGCGTGACGGCGCTGTATCAGCATCTGGTGGAGCGGCTGTCCGAGTCGGGCCTGCCGTTGGAGCCCGGGGTGCTGCCGCGCGTGGACACCCGAGCCTCGACCCGGTTCGCGCAGATCATTCCGCCCGCGCGGGTGCGGTACCTGGCCGAGATCGCCGAGACGGTGCGTGCCTATCACGCGGACACCGAGCGGGAAGTGCTTGCCGCGCAGCGGGTGCAGCGTTTCGAGCAGGTATTGACGGAACTGCGTGCCGCGTCGCCGGACTCCACGGCGACGGCCGGGCCGGCCGCGGCGCATACCGCGGTGTCGGACCTCCTCGATCGCGCACGCACCGATCTGAGCGCCGACAACGCCGAACTGCTACGCGACTGGCCCGCCGTCGCCGACTCCTATCGGGGCGAGGAGCAGGTCGTGAAGGTGCGGGACAGGGAGATTCGCACGCCCCTGCGCCGAACGTCGCTGTCGGGCAGCTCGATTCCGCGCGTGGCCCTGCCGCGTTTCACCGATCACGGTGAGCTGCTGCGGTTCCTGCGGGCGGAGAATCTGCCCGGGCGATTCCCCTTCACCGCCGGGGTCTTTCCGTTCAAGCGCGACAACGAGGATCCCGCGCGGATGTTCGCCGGCGAGGGCGATCCGTTCCGCACCAACCGCCGCTTCAAGGTCCTCTCGGAGCATGCCGAGGCGACGCGCCTGTCCACCGCCTTCGATTCGGTGACCCTGTACGGCCACGATCCGGCCGAGCGGCCCGACATCTACGGAAAGGTCGGCACCTCGGGGGTTTCCATCGCCACCCTGGACGACATGAAGGCGCTCTACGACGGCTTCGACCTGACCGCGCCCACCACCTCGGTGTCCATGACCATCAACGGTCCCGCACCGACGATTCTGGCGTTCTTCCTGAACACAGCGATGGACCAAGCGCTGCAACGGTTCCAGGACACACAGGGACGCGAGCCCGGCCCGGACGAGGCCGCCGATATCCGAGCCCGGACGCTGGCCACGGTGCGCGGCACCGTCCAGGCCGACATCCTGAAGGAGGATCAGGGGCAGAACACCTGCATCTTCTCCACCGAATTCAGCCTGCGCATGATGTCCGATATCCAGGAATGGTTCGTGCGCAACAATGTTCGCAACTTCTACTCGGTGTCGATCTCCGGCTATCACATCGCCGAGGCGGGCGCGAATCCGATCAGCCAGCTGGCCTTCACCCTGTCCAACGGATTCACCTATGTCGAGGCGTATCTCGCGCGCGGCATGCACATCGACGATTTCGCACCGAACCTGTCCTTCTTCTTCTCCAACGGCATGGATCCCGAGTATTCGGTGATCGGGCGGGTGGCCCGCAGGATCTGGGCGATCACGATGCGGGACAAGTACGGCGCCGCCGAGCGCTCGCAGAAGCTGAAGTATCACGTGCAGACCTCCGGGCGGTCGCTGCACGCACAGGAGATGAGCTTCAACGACATTCGCACGACCCTGCAGGCGCTCATGGCCCTGTACGACAACTGCAACAGCCTGCACACCAACGCCTACGACGAGGCGGTGACGACGCCCACCGAGGAATCGGTGCGCCGCGCCCTGGCCATCCAGTTGATCATCAACAAGGAATGGGGCCTGGCGATGAACGAAAATCCGCTGCAGGGCAGCTTCATCATCGATGAGCTCACCGACCTGGTGGAGGAGGCGGTGCTCACCGAATTCGAGCGGATCTCCGAACGCGGCGGCGTGCTGGGCGCCATGGAGACCGGCTACCAGCGCGGCCGCATCCAGGACGAGTCGATGCGGTACGAGCATCGCAAACACGATGGAACGCTGCCGATCATCGGCGTGAACACCTTCCGCAGCCCGCACGGCGAGGAACACCGCGAGATCGAACTGGCCCGCGGCACCGAGGAGGAAAAACAGTCGCAGCTGCACCGCACCCGCGACTTTCAGGCGCAGCACGGCGACGCGGCCCACGCGGCGCTGGCCCGCCTCGAGGCCGCCGCCCGCACCGACGACAACGTCTTCGAGGTCCTCATGGATGCCGCCCGCGTCTGCACCCTCCAGCAGATCACCGACGCGTTCTTCACCGTCGGCGGGCAGTACCGCCGCAACGTGTAGGGCCGGCCGGGCGCCCGCAGGCTGATCGCGACGATTGCTCCACTCCGCCGGAGTCCGAGGAACCAGATCGCTGCGGCCGATGAGCACCGTCGGGGCCGCCTGGCGGGCCGTATCGATCTTGCGACTATTGGCTCGAGTGCGTGGGAGCGCCCTCGATCGCACGGCTGAGCCGATCGGTCAGCCGGGCACGGGCCGTAGTCAGGGACGGCCCGTACCAGGTGAGGTCACGGCCGGACACCAGCGCCACCGGAATGCCCGGAAATGCATCGGGCCCATCGGATTCGGTGAAGCGATAGGGTTCGTCGGGCAGTACGGCCAGCCGCACGCCGCGCACCAGCTCGTCGGCGGTGACCGTCGGATACCGCTGCGCCCGACCCGCGTGCACGAGGCGTAATCCGATGCGTCGGGCCAGGTCTGCGGTGAAGGTGTCGCGGCCGACGACCATCCAAGGCCGGCGCCAGATCGGAATGACCGCGTCGACGAGCGGACGCGGCGGCGGTGGTGCCCAGAGCGCTTCGGCCGCGGCGAGCCACGCCGGGCGGTCCACGCCGAGCACCACCTCGAAAAGCCGTGTCATCGAGGCGAATGCCTCGTCGAGGGTGCGAATTCTGGTGACCCATACGGGAATTCCGGCCGAGCGCAGGCGCTGCACGTCGATGAGCCGGTTCTCCTCCTGATTGCACACCACCAGATCCGGCGCCAATCGCACGATCCGCCGGGTGTCCGGATTCTTCGTCCCGCGCACCCGCTCGACGTCCAGATCGGCGGGATGGGTGCACCATTGCGTGGCCGCCACCAGCAGGTCGGGGCAGCTCACCGCGATCGCCTCGGTCAGCGACGGGACCAGGGACACCACCCGTCGCACCGGGCGCGTGAGCGGCACCGGTTCGCCTAGATCGTCGACCACGTCACCGCCGGTCATATACTCACCATAGTTCCGGCGATGGCGGGTAGTCCCACCTACCGGTCCAGGCTCTGGTACAGCTTGCGCAGCTCGCGCAGCCCCGCCTCGGCCGTCCGCTCGTCCTCGGCGGTCATGCGCAGCGCCTGCCGCAGCGGGATCGGGTCCAGATCGTCCACCACCGCACGGAATTCGGGCCGCGGCAGTTCCGGCAGGACGACGTTCTCGCCGTACAGGTCGTCGGACACCGTGGGGCCCTGCTCGCGCTGCACCCCGCCGATGAGGGTGTCCAGGTCCAGGCCGCGCAGGGTGAGCATGACCGCGGGCTCCTCGTCGAGGCGCTCGGAGACGATGTAGCAGACCGCGGCCACGTGTTTGCAGGGCCAGCCCGCATCGGGGCAGCTGCAGGAGAAATTCAGTTCGGATGCCGTCGTGGGCAGCAGCAGCGGCCCGAGCTCCTGGGCCAGCGTGCCCGAGGCGATCTGGGCGAGCATGCCGGGCGTACCGCGGATCAGGTCCAGGACCTCGTCGAGCCGGTCGTCGCGCAGCCGGCGCAGGGTCAGCTGCGCGGTGAACGGGCGCGGCTGACTGCCCTGCACCTCGGCGGTCACCGAGCCGGGCTCGATGTGGTAGTTCACGACCTGCCCGGAGCGGGCATAGGTCCGCCCGCGCGCGAGCCGTCCGGCGTCGGCAACCTGCTCGACCGCATCGATGAACGACCGGCCCCACCAGGTGCGCGCGAAGGATCCGCGGCGACTGCGCGAGGAGACACCGCCGCGGACCGGTATCGCCTTGCCGTACTTGCTGTAATCCTCGAAGGGCATCTACTCACCCACCGCCTCTGCGCCCAGCGCGAACAGCGTGCCGATCTCCTCGGTGCTCAGTTCGGTGATCCAGTTCTCCCCCGTACCGACAGTCAGATCCGCCAATTCCTGTTTGCCGCTGATCATGTCGTCGATGCGTTCCTCGATGGTGTCGACGCACACCAGCTTTCGTACCTGCACGTCCCGGCGCTGCCCGATCCGGAAGGCGCGATCCGTGGCCTGGTTCTCCACCGCCGGGTTCCACCAGCGATCCAGGTGCACAACATGATTGGCTGCGGTGAGGTTCAGGCCGGTACCGCCGGCCTTGAGTGACAACAACATCAGCGGCGGCCCGCCGGACTCCTGGAATCGCTCGACCATCGCATCGCGCCCCTTCTTGCTCACCCCGCCGTGCAGGAACGGGATCGCGACGCCGAACCGCTCGGTCAGATACGGCGCGATCAGCTCGCCGAACTCGCGGAACTGCGTGAACAGCAGCGCCTTCTCCCCATCGGCCAGCACCGACTCGAGCACGTCCTCGACCAACCCCAGCTTGCCCGAGCGATGCTGCCCGCGCCGCAGCACCCCCGACCCATCGCCCAGGTAGTGGGCCGGATGATTGCACACCTGCTTCAGCCTGGTCAGCGCGCCCAGCACCGCACCCTTGCGCGACATGCCCTGGGCGTCCTTCAGTTTCGCGAGCATGTCGTCGACGACCGCCTGATACAACGCCGCCTGCTCCACGGTCAGGTTGGCGCGCACCGTCATCTCGATCTTGTCCGGCAGGTCCGAGATGACCGCCGGATCGGTCTTCACCCGGCGTAGCACGAACGGCGAGGTGACCGTGCGCAATCGGGTGAGCGCGTTGGCGTCGCGTTCGCGTTCGATCGGCACCGCGAAGCGCGCATGGAACTGGGA
This sequence comes from Nocardia sp. GP40, assembly GCF_050434125.1. Lineage (NCBI taxonomy): Bacteria > Bacillati > Actinomycetota > Actinomycetes > Mycobacteriales > Nocardiaceae > Nocardia > Nocardia sp. GP40. The sequence goes on from NZ_JBNPVW010000005.1 coordinate 49,656, forward strand.
GGCCTTGCCGAGCAGGGACGGCGCGGCGAAGTCCAGGATCGAGCGCAGCTCCTCGAGCCGGTTCTCGACCGGAGTTCCGGTGAGCGCCAGGCGATGCCGCGCGGGCACCGCACGCGCGGCCCGCGACTGGCGAGTGGCGGAATTCTTGATGTGCTGCGCCTCGTCCAGCACGACCCGCTGCCAGTGCTGGCGCTTCAACTCCTCGATATCGCGAGCGAGCAGCGCATACGTCGTGATCACCAGGTCCGAATCTGCCACGGCGGCATCGAAATCCGCTCCCGAGCTACGTCCGGCACCGTGGTGCACCATTACCCGAAGCCCCGGGGCGAACCGCTCCGCCTCGCGCTGCCAGTTGCCGACCACCGACATGGGCGCTACCAGCAGGGTAGGGCCGATGTGCCGGTTGGCCGCATCGCTCGCCACGCCCGGCCCTTCGGCTCGATCGGAGTCGGACGCGGGAGCGGTCGCATCGAGTCGCGAACCGGCGGGCGATCCGTCTGCATCGGGCTGATCGGAACCGGCGGCGCCCGTCACATCCTGGGCGGCGGCCAGTGGTACGGGATTTACTGTCGCCGTTTCTCTTTCGTGCACCAGCAGCGCGAGCACCTGCACGGTCTTGCCCAGGCCCATATCGTCGGCGAGGATGCCGCCGCAGCCGAGGCGGTTCATCGTGGCGAGCCACGACAGGCCGCGCAGCTGATACGGGCGCAGCTCGGCTTTCAGTCCGGCGGGCGGATCGACCTGTGCGGCATCGCGATCGGCCTCCAGCAGCTCTGCCACCCAGCCGGTCGCGGTCACGTCCTCGATCGGCACCTGCCGGACCTCGCTGGCGGCGATCTCCGCGAGCAACTGGGTCAACGAGCCGATGGTTTCGTCGGTGCGGCCGTCCAGGTATTGCGCCGCGGCCGCCAGCGCCCGATGGTCGGCCTGCACCCACTCTCCACGCAGCCGCACCAGATCCGACTTGGATTGCACCAGGCGGGACATCTCCGCGGGGGTCAGCACGACATCGCCGAGCGCCAACTCCCAGCGATAGGACACCAAACCGTCCATGCCGACGGTACTTTCGGTCGCGGCCGGGCTCTGCACCTGCATCCGCATGCTCGGGGCCACGATCTGCCAGGCCCGCGGCAGCAGCAGATGCACACCCGCCGAACGCAATTCGTTCGCACCGTGCGCCACCAGATCGAGGACAACCTCGGTCGGCAGCAGGAAGTCGATGCCGCCGGGATCGCGTGGCAACCGCTGCAACATCGGATACGCCGCGATCGCCGCGGTCACGCGCTCTCCGGCCAGTCGCAGCTGAGCGGGATCGCCCTGCAGCGGAACCGGCTGTGGCGCTTCGCCTTCCGATCGCAGGCACACCTGCAGACGCCACAGCGCCGCGAGGGTCTCCGCACCCTGCTCCGGATCGTCGTCGGGCTCGATCAACCGCAGCACCAGCTCCGGCTCGCCGCTCGTGAGGCTGGTTCGCCACTCCTGCAGCGCCGAGGCGACGCGGTGCGAGCCGGAGTCCAGCGCAGCTCCCGATATCAGCGCGCCGATCAGCGGGTGCGGATCGGCGGCGCGCCCGACGCCCACCGACCTCGCATCGATCCACAGGCGTGCGATCGGGTCGGCCAATTCCGTCACCAGATCCTCCAGTACCGCGGCGCCGCGACCCGCGGGCCGTAGCGCGGGCGGCATGGCAGCGGCCAGTTCGGCGAGCCACGCGCGCTGGCGCTGCCCGCCGACCAGCCGCCAGCGGACCCACCAGTCGCCGTCGTCGCGCCGGAGTTCCGGCACGATCCGCCCGGCCCGCACCCACCGCTCGACGCCCCGCGCCACGTGGCCGAGGAAGCGGAGGTCGGCGGCGACCGCGCCCGGCGGCAGCGGTTGCAACAGCACGGGCGCGGCGGCCTGCGGCGCCAGCGCGTGCGCCTTCACCTCCAGGGTGCGCGGAACATCCGGCCCCGCGACCACAACCTGTGCGCGATGACGGAATCGCGCCGCCTGCACGACCGCCCCCAGCGGATCCGGGACCGCGACCGCATCAATAGCGGCGACGACATCGGACTCGGGGTGCTGCCACAGCACCAGCCCCGAACCCGGTGTCCACAGTCCGTGCAGCATCAGCCCATCCAACCAGCCGCCCCCGACAGGTCGGCTGGGGGATCAATACCCGCTGTTCCGGTACGTTTTCGGCCCGAAATCATGGCCGCCCGCAACTCGGATGCCGACCCCTTTACGGGATCAGACGGCACTGCCGATGGCAGCACCGGCAACGCCGCCGATCACACCACCGACGACCGCGGCCGGAATGCCCGCCACGGCCGCACCCGCGGCCGCACCGACAATCGTGCCCACGACGGGAGCGACCGCAACACTCGTACCGAGCGTCGGCACGGCCAGGACCGCGCCACCCACGGTGCCTCCGATAACCCCGCCGAGTGCTCCGCCGACAACGCCACCGACCACGGCACTCGGTACGCCGAGCACCGCTGCACCCAGCGCGGCGCCCGCCGCGGTACCGGCGGCGATCTTGTCCGAACGGGACGGGTTGATTCCCACCGAGTTCATGTCGGTAGCGAGGGCCGCCTCACCGTTCGCGGAGGTGAGGTTGACCGTGTTGAGCACGTTGTCAGGAACGAAATTCGGCACTGGGCTGGTGAAATTACCCAGACGGAGCGTGCGCGGCGGCGGCGCGATCGGCTTGACCGGCTTCACGGCAGTTGGCGCATGCAGATCCTGCCAGTTGACCGCCGGGGCAGGCTCGGTGTACTCCGCCTCCGGGATGGGCCGGAAATCCGGCGGGACAACATAATTCGGCGCGACCACACCGGGCTGCGGCATGGACGGCGTCACGCCCGGCTGCACCGGGCCCACGGCGCCGCCGTACAGGCTGTTGGCAATGCTCGGGGTCACACCCGGTTGGGAAGTCGTCGGCGGGGCCATGACGGTCGGCTGCTGCTCGTGATCCGGCGGCGGCGTGATGGCGGTGCCGGGCAGGCTCGGCACGGTGGACTGCTCGGTGGGCGCGGTGCCCGCCGTGGTCGGCACCGCGGCAGAGGACGAATGATCAGCCTGGTTGTTCGTAGTGCTGGAACACCCGACGACCAGCGCCAACGGGAGCGCCCCCACAGCAGGCAACACCACGCGGCGTGCCATGTTCAACTTCCGATGCCGACCCACGTCGCCACACCACCCTCATCAGTTCCGGACCGAACCGCTCCCCCGCGACCGAAGCGTCACGTGTGCGACCCGCATGGTAACTACCCGATAACGTATCGTGGCAAACAACTGTGACGAGCACCACAATCAGTTCGAATCCGCACCCGCAGAAGCCAACACGTAAATGCGACCAGTCGGTATTACAACCCTTGTCGCACACTCTATTCGAGGCACACCTCAGCGAAAAACTCTGCGCGGCAGACATTCCCCGGTGCGCCGCGGCAATGGCGGAGATTCACCGAAACGCAACGGCGCCGGTCCTCGATTCGCCCGCGCCGAATCCCCGTCATTCGCGCGTTCGCAACGCCACCGAATATCGCGCGGCGGGACGATCACCGTCGCAATCGAGCCGCGGGATCGAATCGGCACAAATTACCCGTGGCTACCGCGGAAGCCGGTGCGGAAATTATTCGGGCGAGGAAGTTCCGCCAGCGCTGGCCTATCGCCGCATCGCGGGCGGCGTTACGATGGATACATTGATATATCCGCTGGTCACAGCCGACTAAAGGGGTTCGGCAGCGGAATGCAGCAACACAATATTTCGCACCGCGAAACCACTACGGTTCGCGCCCCGCGCACCCAGACGGGGCGAACCGGCGGCGTCGAGGCGCCGCGCCTGTAGGAGGGCAGTGAATATGACGATTCTGCTCCAGGTACTCGAGCAGAGTTTCACGCCGACCACACCCTGGGAACGGCGCAAATTCACCTTCGTCGATGCCGCGAAGATCGTCGGCATGCGCTTGGACGGCCAGTCCGGAGTGTGGCTGGATCTCTCGCGCCCCGGCGAATCACAGCGGTTGGCGCGCACGGACACTCCGCAGGAGGCGATCACGTTCCTGCTCACCACCTTCGCGAAGATCGCCGAGTGCGAGGATCGCGGCGGCTCGTGGCTGATCGGCCACGACGGGGCGCGGGCGGTGACCCTCGCGGCAACTCGTTTCCCGCCGCAGGCGACCGAACTGGCGGCCGACGACCTGCTGGCGCGCGCCTGGTTGTGAAACCTGTCGGCGCCGCGGTGTAGAAGTGGTGCCGTGCATTCGAACAGGGGCGAATGGGGATGGGCACTGGCGGCGCCGATCGTCGCAATACTGGTCGCGCTCGGGCTGCTGGCCGGTCCGGCCCTGCTCGGCCACGGCCCGCCCGCGCCGGGCAGTCCCACGCGGGCGCGGCTCGAGCAGCTGCTCGCCGCGGTCCGTGTCGTGCCGCACCGCCCGCATCCCGGCGGCTACGAGCGTGGCTGCGGCGCCGGGCAGGGCTGCGTGTTCGGCGCGGCCTGGGCCGGCACCGGCGGCGGTTGCGATTCCCGTAACACGGTGCTGGCACGGCAATTACGCGCGGTGCGGTACCGCGCGCACGGCGGCGACTGCGTGGTGACCGGCGGTACCCTGCAGGACCCCTATACCGGCAGAAGCGTCGCATTCGCCAGATCCAATGCTCGCGGGGTGCAGATCGACCACGTGTACCCGCTGGCGGCCGCGTGGGACATGGGTGCCGCGCAATGGCCTCTGCCGCAACGAATTCGATTCGCCAACGACGTCGAATACAACCTGCTGGCGGTCGACGGCGAGGCCAACCAGGACAAGGGCGACCGCACCCCCGCCGACTGGCTACCGCCCGCGCACGCCTACCGCTGCTACTACGCGGGCAAGTACCTCACCACTGCCGCCCGGTATGCCCTGCCGATCACCGTCGCAGACCGCGACGCGCTGCGTGACGTGTCCCGCCACTGCCCGTGAGCATCGTGCGCGCAGCGGGTCGAGCGTGCCGACGTGGCGCCGACGCTGCCGCGAATTGCGACCGGGCAGGCCGATCCCGCGGTTTCGTGGCCCGAGGAGATCCGCACCGAGGACACCGTGCCGCCGGCGGGGACGACGGTGCGGGCGCGCGCCCTACTTCTCCCCGGTGGCGACCGGACGCTCGGGATCGCTGGACCACTGCGACCACGAACCCGGGTACAGCGTGGCGTCGATCCCTGCGGCAGCCAGGGCCGCGATCTGGTGCGCGGCGGTGACTCCCGAGCCACAGTAGACCGCGACCGGACCCGAGCCCAGCCCGGCGAACCGTTCCCGCAGCCGCTCCGGATCCTTGAAAGTGCCCTCGGCGGTGAGGTTCTCGGCGGTGGGGGCGCTGACCGCGCCCGGAATGTGACCCGCGCGTGGGTCGATCGGTTCCACCTCGCCGCGATAGCGCTCACCGGCCCGCGCGTCCAGCAGCAGCCCGTCCCACCCGGCCGCGCCGTCCGCATCGATCATCGGCAGATTCCCCGCGGTGAGCACGACATCGCCGGCGGCGGGATCCGATTCGCTGCCCGTGGCCAGCTCCCCACCGACCCGTTCCCATGCGGGCAGGCCCCCGTCCAGGATGCGCACATCGGCCATTCCGGCCCAGCGCAGCAGCCACCAGGCCCGCGCCGCGGCCATGCCGCCCGTGGCGTCGTAAACCACGACCGGTTCGCCGGCGCGCAACCCCCAGCTGCGGGCGCACTTCTGCAGATGCGCGATCTCGGGCAGCGGATGCCGGCCCCACGCCGGGGACGGCGGCGCGGCGAGCTCGGTCTCCAGGTCGACGAATACCGCGCCGGGGATGTGACCTTCCAGATAGTGCTGCGGCCCATCGGGATCGCCCAGTGCCCAGCGCACGTCCAACAGATGTACGCCGGAATCACTGCCGGACAGCAACTTCCGAAGGTCGTCCGCCGAGATCAATACCGCCGTCAAGCTCAGCTCCTCTGCCACCTAGGTACCCCCGGGACGCGAACGCCCTTCACCCTACGGCAATCCGCGCACCTCGAGCCCGGTCCGCCCCTATACCGGCATATGCCACGATCCGGGCCCGCATAGCGAAACACAGTGAGCCGGACACCAGCCCGACGACCAGGCTCCGGCGATGGCAACGTCAAGCAGTCGGCGCGGCGCGGCGCGCGGTGAGCACCCAGCGCACCAGCAGCCCGGCGAGCAGCCCCCAGAAGGCGCCGCCGATGCCGAACACCGCGAAGCCCGAGGCCGCCACCAGGAAGGTGGCCGCGGCGGCGAGCCGATGCTCGGCGGTGGCGAGGGCCGCGGTGAGCGCCCCGGCGAACGTGGCGATCAGGGCAAGCCCGGCAACGGTTTCCAGCACGCCCTTGGGTGCGGCCGCGGCGAGCACCACCAGTGCGCCCGCGGCCAGTGCCAGCACCAGATAGCTGCAGCCGACGCTGAACACCGCGATCCAGCGGCGACGCGGATCCGGGTGCGCGGACGGCGCGGCGGACAGCGCCGAACTGATCGCGGCCAGGTTGATCGCGTGCCCGCCCGCCGCCGCGCCGAGCATCGTGCCCACGCCGGTCGCGGTCATCGCGGCGCGCCACGGCACCGTATAGCCGTACGAGTTCATGATGGCGGTGCCCGGGATGTTCTGCCCCGCCATGGTGACGATGTAGAGCGGTACCGCGATGCCGATCATCGCCTGCCAACTCCAATGCGGCACCGTCAGTTCCACCCTCGGCGCCATCGCCGCGAGGTCGAGTCCGCGGTGCCCGAGGGCGATGGAGATGCCGGCGCCGATCGCGGCGGTCGCGAACGCCGCGGGCACCGCCCAGCGCGCCGCGAACCGCTGCAGCGCCAGCCAGACCGCGATGACGGGCACGACCACCAGGGGACTCGCCGTGAGGGCATGCACCGGCGCCAGGCACAGCGGCATCAGCACCCCGGCCAGCATGGCCTGGGCGATCTCGACCGGAATCGCCGCGATCAGCCGGCCCAGCAGACCCCAGTAGCCGGTGAGCACGATCAGGGCGCCGGTCACGACGAACGCGCCCACCGCGGCGGGCCACCCGCCGGCCACCACGCCGGTCGTGGCCAGCAGCGCCGCGCCGGGCGTGGACCAGGCCAGCGCGATCGGCATCCGGTAGCGCCGGCTCAGCACCAGCATCCCGACCGCCTGCGCGAGGCACACCGCGAGCAGACCCGAGGCCGCCTGCGCGGGCGTCGCGCCCACCTTCTCCAGTCCGGTCAACACCACAGCGAAGGCACTGGTGAACCCCACCAGCGCGGCCACGATCCCGGCGCTGATCGGTTGCCAGACGCCGGGATCGGCCGCCACCGCCCCCGGATCGTCCGAGTCGAATTCACCGGACGACGCGGCCGAGGGCGAAGGCGCCGGCCGCGACACCGCCAGTTCCGAATCGGCCCCTGACGCGTCCGGGGTCGTATCGGGCGCGAGGATATCCACATCCGGCGTCATGGACTCCTCGGCGCGCACGGCCGACCCCTCGGCCCGCACGTCGGAAAGCCCGGCCTGCGGGTCGGTGACGGTCATGACGTCATGGTCCCGGGTCCGGACCAGTCCAGTCACGAGCCAATTGCTCGAAACTGGACTGAAATTAGTCGGACGATCAGTTCTGCGCGGCCAGGGTCGCCTGGTAGCGGCGCATGCCGGAGATCCAGCGGTCGTAATCAGATCCCTTGTGCCGGTACATCTCGAGCACCTGCGGATGCGGCAGGATCAGGAACCGCTCGTCGGCGACTCCGGCGAGGATCTCCGCGGCCACCCGCTCGGGCGTCAGCACCTCACCGGCCGATACGACCGCGCGGATCGCCTGCTCGGATTCGGCGGCATCGGCGAAGGTCGGCGAGCCCGCGCGCAGCAGATCCGTGTCGACCCCCATCGGGCAGACACAGCTCACCCGAATTCCCTTGTCGCCGTATGTAACAGCGAGCCACTCCGCAAAGCCGACGGCGGCGTGCTTGGTGACCGCGTAGGGCGCCGAGCCGATCTGGGTGAGCAGCCCCGCCGCCGAGGCGGTAGACACGAAATATCCGGTGCCACGCTCGATCCAGCCCGGCACCAGCGCCTGCGCCGCCCGCACGTGCGCCATGACATTGACTTCCATTGCGGCGGACCACTGTTCGTCGGATCCGTGCAGCCCCCGCGCCCCGAAGATCCCCGCATTCGCGAAATACAGGTCCACCGGCCCGAATTCGCGCTCGGCCCGCGCCACCAGCTCCGCGATCACCGCCGCGTCGGCGACATCCCCGACCACCGCGACAGCCCCCGCTCCCAGCCCGTCGGCCACCCCGTTCACCGCGTCGCCGACATCGGCCAGCACCACCCGCGCACCGCCCCCGACCAGCGCCGCGGCCACCGCGGCCCCGATTCCGCCCCCGGCCCCCGTCACGATCGCAACCTTGCCCGAAACGTCCATAGGTCATCCGCCTCTCCGCGGGCCGCTTCTCCGCGAGCTCAGCGTACCGTCGGCCGCCGCGAGACCGCCCCGGACGACAGCCCCTCGAATCGCCCCGGAGCGACCTGCCACACCTCGTCATCGCCCCACCGCGGTGGCGTCGTGCCATCCGGCCGACATGCGGCCGATCGACGCGTCAGATCCGTATCAGGTCGGTGTCAGCTCGCCCGGCGACAGTATCTGTCGACGCCGTGCTCGCGGCGCGGGGCGTGGACCGGGCGCTGGTGGTGGGCTGGTCCTACGGAGCGTTCGTCGCCTCGCACTGGGCCGCCCGCAATCCCCAGCGCGCCCTGGGCGCCGTCCTGGTCGAGGGCGCCGAGCCGTACGACTGGCTGGACGACGCCATGGAGGCGCGGATCCGCCGGCTGTTCAAGCTGCTGTCCCCGGTCACTACCCTGCTGCGCCCGACCGGTCTGACCCCGCGCCTGCCCGCCGCGCAGCAGGCCGAGTGCAACATCGAACTCGGGAAGATCTCCCGTGCCGCGAACCTGGGGCCGGTACTGGATTCCATCACCGTCCCGACCCGGTATGTGCTGGCCTCCGGGGCGTCGTTCGGCAGCCACGGGGACGAGCAGGAAAAGATCCGCGCCGCCACCGATGCGGTGGTCGCTCGCAACCCGCACATCAAGGTGAGCGCCAAGGTGGCCAGCAACCACGACCACATCCTGCGCAAGGACTTCCGCGCCGTCGCCGACGCCGTCCGTGCGGTTGCGGGCGCGGAGATCCGGGGGAGCCGATAACCGGGCGCGAAGATCGCCCCCGGCCCACTCGGTCCGGCCGCGCCGGGGACAAGTCGAGGGCGCGGCGATCAGCGCGCGGAACGGGCCGCAGGGCGGACCGAATCCTGGCGCGCCGCACCGTTGGCGCGGGACAGCCTGCGCAGCAGCGGTGCGGTGCGGGGCCCGACCAGCTGCTGCATCACCAGGGCCATGTTCGTGCGTTCCACGCCGGGGATCTTCAGGATCCGCCCGGCGATGCGGTACAGATCGTCGGCGTCGCGGGCGACCACGCGTACGGTGAGATCGGTCAGCCCCGTCATGCCGCAGACCTCTGTCACCTCGGGGACCTCGGACAATTCGGCGACGATCGCATCGAGCCGATGCTGGTCGCACACCACCGCGACGAAGGCTGCCAGCTGGTAGCCCAGGGCGCGCGGATCGACCCGGCGATCGAAATCGGCCAGCACCCCCGCCGCCTCCCAGCGCGCCAGCCGGGCCTGCACGGTATTGCGCGACAGGCCCAGCCTGGTGGCCAATTCAACGCCGGTCGCGCGGGGATTCGCGACCAATTCCAGCAGTAGTCGCGCATCTGTCGCATCGACCACGGCTCCGACGGGTTCTCCACTGGACATGTTACGCAGTATGACAGCAATCCCGACCCCGTGACGACGCATTCTGCTTAGTTGGCGTGTTAATGCTTGCGCAGGTCGCTCAATCGTGGATGCTGTGAGGTAGAGCACACAATGCCCTTGTCGCCACGGCGCCCAGACCCCGGAGCGCCGACGGAGTAGGAAGGCAGAGGCCATGCCCACCACCCGCGAGGCAGCGTCCAGCTATCCGGTGCAACTCGTCCAGCCCGACGGCCGCCGGGTCTTCGACCGCGACCACGCGGCCCTGGTGGCCGACGTCGGCCCCGACCGGCTGCGGCGGCTGTACGAGGACATGGTCGTCACCCGCCGGATCGACGTCGAGGCCACGGCCCTGCAGCGGCAGGGCCAGCTCGGGCTGTGGCCGCCGCTGCTGGGGCAGGAGGCCGCGCAGATCGGTTCCGCGCACGCGCTGCACTCCGACGACTACGTGTTCTGCAGCTATCGCGAGGCCGGCGTGGCCTACTGCCGCGGGGTGGATCCGGCGCAGCTCACCCGGCTGTGGCGCGGTGCGGCGCACTCCTGCTGGGATCCGGCCGAGATCAATATGACGAATCCGGCAATCGTGGTGGGGTCGCAGGGATTACACGCCACCGGCTACGCCTACGCCGCCAATCTGGACGGCGCCGAGATCGCGGTGATCGCCTACTTCGGCGACGGCGCCACCAGTCAGGGCGATATCGCCGAGGCGCTGGGATTCGCCGCCTCGTGGAGCGCGCCGGTGGTGTTCTTCTGCCAGAACAACCATTGGGCCATCAGCGAACCGGTCCGGGTGCAGAGCGCCACGCCGATCGCGCGGCGCGCGTACGGCTACGGCATTCCCGGCGTCCAGGTCGACGGCAACGACGCGCTCGCGGTGCTGGCCGTGACCAGGCAGGCCGTGGCGCGGGCCCGGGCGGGCGGCGGCCCGTCCTTCATCGAGGCCATCACCTACCGCATGGGCCCGCACACCACCGCCGACGATCCCACCCGCTACCGCTCGGCCGCCGAGACCGAGCTGTGGCAGCGCCGCGACCCCATCGACCGCATGCGACGGCTGCTCGAGCGGGAAGAGCTGTGGGACAGCGATTTCGAGCAACGCGTGCGGGAACGCTCGGACGACGTGGGCGCCCGGCTGCGCGACGCGACCATCGAGATGCCCGATCCGGAACCGGGGGAACTGTTCGAACACGTCTACACCACCGCGCATCCCCTGATCGACTCCGAGCGCCGCCAGTACGCGGCCTACCTGGAGGGAACACCGCAGTGACTACCCACCCCGCCGATTCCGCAAGCTCCATCGGCTCACCGTCCCCGATGACTACCCACCCCGCCGATTCCCCAAGCTCCATCGGCTCACCGTCCCCGATGACCACCCACCCCGCCGATTCCCCAAGCTCCATCGGCTCACCGTCCCCGATGACCACCCACCTCCCGGCGATCACGACAACCTTTGCGGGCGCACTCAATACCGGCCTGCGCCGCGCCCTCGAGGACGACCCGAAGGTCCTGCTGATGGGCGAGGACATCGGGCGCCTCGGCGGCGTCTTCCGGGTCACGGACACGCTGCAGAAGGACTTCGGCAACAACCGCGTCATCGATACCCCGCTGGCCGAATCCGGCATCATCGGAACGGCTTTCGGCATGGCGCTGCGCGGCTACCGGCCGGTGTGCGAGATCCAGTTCGACGGTTTCGTCTATCCGGCCTTCGATCAGATCGTGTCCCAGGTCGCCAAGATCCACTACCGCACGCAGGGAAAGGTCCGCGCGCCCATCACGATTCGCATTCCGTTCGGCGGCGGCATCGGCTCGGTCGAGCACCACTCCGAGTCACCCGAGGTGTACTTCGCGCACACCGCGGGGCTGCGGGTGGTCTCCCCGAGCACGCCGGACGACGCCTATCTGATGATCCGACAGGCCATTTCGCTGGACGACCCGGTGATCTTCTTCGAGCCCAAGCGGCGTTACTGGGACAAGGCCGAGGTGGATTTCGCCGCCCTGGACGCCGATCCGTATCCGCTGGACTCCGCGCGCATCCGCCGCGCCGGCACCGACGCGACGGTCGTGGCCTACGGCGGCATGGTGCGCACGGCGCTCACCGCGGCCGAAATCGCGGCGGGGGAAGGCCATTCGCTGGAGGTGATCGATCTGCGCAGCCTTTCTCCCATCGACTTCGACACCATCGAGGCCTCGGTGCGCCGGACGGGGCGGCTGATCGTCACCCACGAGGCGCCGGTCTTCGCCGGACTGGGCGCGGAGATCGCCGCCCGGATCACCGAACGCTGCTTCTACCAGCTCGAAGCGCCGGTCCTGCGCGTCGGAGGCTTCGACATCCCCTATCCCCCGGCTAAGCTCGAACGGCACCACCTGCCCGATCCCGACCGCATCCTGGACGCGGTCGACCGCACACTAGCCGCCTGACCCGCCAGGTCCGGGGCGTACCGGCGGGCCCGAAGCAGGAAGCCTGCGTAACCACGCAGGGCCCCGCACAGGCCCCGTTATCCAACACAGACAGAGGTGCCCGTGGACGACGCTGCGCGAGAACTTGAATTCCGGCTTCCCGATCTCGGAGAGGGGTTGACCGAGGCCGAGCTGATCTCCTGGGCGGTGGCCGTCGGCGATGTGGTGGAGCTGAATCAGACCATTGCCGAGGTGGAGACGGCCAAGGCACAGGTCGCGCTGCCGTGTCCGTTCGCGGGACGGGTCGCCGAGCTGCTGGCCCAGCCCGGCGATACGGTGCCGGTGGGCGCGCCACTGATTCGCGTGCACAGCGACACCCCGGCGGCGAGCGCCGGCGGGAACGGCACGGCCGAGCGCCAAGCGTCCGGAGAGACGGCCGCACCGTCCGAACGCCGCTCGGTGCTGGTCGGCTACGGCCCCGACGACGAGAGCACCTCTCGCCGCACCCGCCGATCGGCGAATTTCGATGCCGCGCAAGCCAATTCGCTGAACGACGAGGAATCCGGGGAGGAGGAGGCGCCGGTCGCCTACCCCGATCGCCCGGCGGCCACCCCCGGCGCCCGGAAACTGGCCCGCGAGCTCGGCATCCGTCTCACCTTCGTCGCGGGTTCGGGGCCCGGCGGCGCGGTCACCGTCGAGGATGTGCGCCATGCGGTGCCGGTCTCGCAGCCGGGCAACCGAATTCGCGAGGACGACCCGGCCGCGGCCGCCCCGCGTCCCAGCGCGCCGCCGGTGCCGGCGATGCGGCCCGACGGCGGGGTCATCCGGCCCACGCCGACCACGACCGAGACCCGCACCCCGGTGAGCGGGGTGCGCAAGCGCACCGCGGCCGCGATGCTGGCCAGCGCCCGCACGATTCCGCAGGCCAGCACGTTCGTCACGACCGACTTCACGGCCTCCATGGAACTGCTCGACCACCTGCGCGGCACCGACTCCTTCACCGGGCTCACCCTGACCCCGCTGGCCCTGGTGGCCAAGGCGACCGTGGCGGCGATGGCGGAATTCCCCGGCCTCAACTCGTTCTGGGACGAGGAGGCCAAGCAGATCGTCACCAAGCACTACGTGAACCTGGGCATCGCGGTGGCCACCGACCGCGGCCTGCTGGTGCCGAACATCAAGGACGCGCACACCCTGAGCCTGCGCGAGCTGTGCCGGGAGATCGGCTGGCTCGCCGACATCGCGCGCGCCGGATCCGCGACGCCGGCGGACCTGCGCGGCGGCACCTTCACCATCACCAATGTGGGCGTCTTCGGCGTGGATACCGGTGTGCCGCTGGTGAATCCGGGCGAGGCCGCGATCCTGTGCCTGGGCTCGATCCGCAAGCGGCCGTGGGTCTATCGCGACGAGCTGGCGGTGCGGTGGGTCACCACGGTGGGGCTGAGCTTCGATCACCGCATGATCGACGGCGAGCTCGGGTCACGGTTCCTGGCGACGGTCGCCTCGCTGCTGGAGGATCCGCTCACGCTGCTCGGCCGGATCTGAGTACGCGCCCACCCGGTCGTGCCGGCGTGCGCTCGGCCGAGATCGTGGAGTCCGGCCGACAGCACGCCTGACCGATGGGACACGGTCAGCTGGTCGGCTCCACGACCAGCGCGGCGGCCGCATCGCGGATGACGGCCGGGATCTCGACCGACTTGCGGGTGTCGTTGTCCACGTAGACATGCACGAAACCGCCGGTCGCGGCGAGTTCCAGGTCATCACCGGCCTCGCGGAAGATGGCCAGCTCGTAGGTGATGCTGGAGCGGCCCAGGCGGCTGATTCGCAGGCCGACGCGCAGCTGGTCCGGGAAGCTGAGCGATCCCGCGAAGTGGCAGGACGTCTGCGCGACCACGCCGATCGCGGGCAGCTCCCGGATATCGGTGCCCGTGGCGTGCATCAGCCAGGCGTTGACCGCGGTGTCGAAGTACGAGTAGTAGGTGACGTTGTTGACGTGGCCGTAGTGATCGTTGTCGGCCCACCGGGTCGGCACCGGCCAGAGCACCGGGTAATCCTGCGCAGTAGTCACCGACCAGACGATAGTCACCCGATGGCCGCGGACCCGCGCGGGGACGAGCCCCCACCTTTTCCGGCACCGCAAGTCGGGGCCGGAACTTGTCGGTGACCCGGAATACACTCGAAGGCGAAACCAGTTGGAATTGGTAGAAGTTCGGAGCCCTGCCACCCGCGTCGACGATGCTGCGGATGGCCGGGAACGGGAGCGGCCGGTACTTCCGACCGGTACCGTCGAATCAATGGTTGCTTCGACACTCGCTCCCCCGATTCGGATCGCGCGGGCCAGCGTGTTCGCGGTGTTCGGGCTGAACGGATTCCTGTGTGCCATGTGGGTGGTGCACATCCCGGCGATATCGCAGCGCACCGGCACCTCCCACGCCACCCTCGGCATGCTGATCCTGCTGATGGCCCTCGGCGGCATCGCGGGGATGCAGGCGGCCGGGCCGCTGGCCGACCGGTTCGGCAGTCGCACCCTGGTGGCCGCGGCCGGATGCTGGGTATCGCTGGCGGTGCTGGGGCCGGCCCTCGCCACCGGTCCGTTGGCCCTGGCGCTGGCGCTGCTGGCCTTCGGCGTCGGCAACGGCGCGCTGGACGTGTCCATGAACGCCCAGGCGGTACAGGTCGAGCGGGCCTATCCGCGCCCGATCATGTCGGCATTCCATGCGCTGTTCTCCTGCGGCGGGCTGGCCGGAGCGCTGGTCGGAGCGGCCGCCATGCACCGCGGATGGGATGTGCGCGCGACCATGGCGGGTGCGGGGGTACTGGGGTTGGTGGTGATCGGGCTGTGCGTGCCCAGGCTGCTGCCCCGCATCGATTCGCTGCCCGCGGTAGCCGATTCGATCGGCGGGGAAATAGTGGCCGAGCAGACTGGCGAGCGCGTCACTACGCCCGAATCCGCTGGCTCAGCCGTGGACACCAGGCCGACAAGGGCAACTGCGCAGGCCGAATCCGCGCAGCGGCCCGCGAGGGCGCCGCGAGAGAGCGCGCATCGCAAGGTCTTCGCGCTGGCCGCGACCGCCTTCGCCTTCCTGATGACCGAGGGCGTGGCGAACGACTGGAGCGCGCTGCAGGTGCGGGAGCATCTGGGCGTCAGCGACGCCACCGCCGCGCTGGCCTTCGGCGCCTTCTCCACGACGATGACCGCGGGCCGCTTCACCGCGGACCGGGTCAGCGGCCGGTTCGGGCGGGTCGCGGTGGTGCGCTGGGGCGCGCTTCTCGCCGCGGCCGGGCTGATCCTGATCATCACCTCGACATGGCTGCCCGTGACGCTGGTCGGATGGGCACTGCTGGGCGTCGGGCTCTCGGGCGGGATACCTCAGATATTCAGTGCCGCGGGCAACCTCGGCACCGCTGCGGCGGCGACGGATATGTCGCGGGTATTCGGCCTGGGCTATCTCGGGTTCCTGGCCGGCCCCTCGGTCATCGGCTGGCTGTCCAAGCTGGGCTCGCTCACCGCCGCGCTCGCATTCCCGCTCGTGCTGATCCTGGTATGCGCACTGTTCGCGCGCATTGTCCGGCCCAATTATTGACCTCGAAGTCAAGAATCGGTACCGTCGTGGCATGGGCAGACCGCGCAGCTTCGACGCCGACGACGTCGTCGACCGCGCGATGGAGGCGTTCTGGACCCACGGGTACGCCAACACCTCCCCCGCGCAGCTGGCCGAGGCCACCGGCGTCGGCAAGGGCAGCCTGTACAACACCTTCGGCAGCAAACGCGAGCTGTTCGACCGCGCGCTGCTGCGCTACGACAAACTCGGCGCGACCAACGCTCGAGAAGCACTGTTCCAACCCGGCGGCACCCGCGAGCGAATCCGGGAATTGCTGCGCTACCTCGTGGATTCCGATCTGTCGCAACCGATCCGGCGCGGCTGCATGGCCGTCAACACCGCCACGGAGTTCGCAAGGCAGGACCCGGAGATCACCCGGATCCTGCGCGCCATGCAGGATCGCGTCATCGCCGCTCTGGCCGAACGGATCGACCAGGGCCTGCGCGACGGCGACGTGCGGGCGGGCACCGATCCGCAGGCGACCGCGGAATTCCTGCTCAACACCATCGCCGGACTGCGCGTGATGGCCAAGGCGTACGATGCGCCCACGCTGCACGGCATCATCGAAACAGCCCTGACCATCCTGTGAATCCACTTCCACCGCAATCCTTTTCGTGTACCAGTATTTTTGACCTAAAGTTCAAGAATAGTTGAGGAAAGGCACCCCATGGATCTCGAACTGACCGGCAAGACCGCGGTAGTCACCGGCGCCAGCCGGGGCATCGGCCTGGCCATCGCGCAGGCCCTCACCGACGAGGGCGTGCGCGTGGTCGGCGGCGCCCGGACGATCTCGCCCGAGCTCGAAAAGGCAAGCGTTGCAGCAGTTTCCGCCGACCTGAGCACCCAGGAGGGGGTTACCACCCTGATCGATGCCGCACTCGGGGAACTGGGCGGGATCGACATCCTGATCAACAATGTCGGGGCCGGGGATGCGAACACCCTGCAGATCGGCGGATTCCTGGACATCTCCGATGAGCAGTGGCGAAATATCCTGAACCTCAACCTGTTCAGCGCGGTATGGGCGAGCCGCGCGGCGCTGCCCAGCCTGCTGGAGCGGCGCGGTGCGATCGTGAACATCTCCTCGATCAACGGGCGCTGGCCCGCGGCCGGCCCGTCCGGCTACAGTGAGGCCAAGGCGGCGCTCAATGCGTTCGGCAAGCGCCTGAGCGAGGAGTTCGGCCCGCAGGGCGTACGCGTGAACACCATCTCGCCCGGCGCGGTGGGCAGCCCGCTGTGGCGGGGCGCAGACGGCTTCGGGGCCAAAATCGCGGAAACCCAGGGGATTTCGCACGAGGAACTGCTCGCGGCAATCCCGAAGCAGTTCAACATGGCCTCGGACCGCATCACCGAACCGGAGGAGGTCGCCGCGCTGGTCGCCTTCCTGGTCTCGGCCCGGGCCACCAACATCCAGGGCGCCGAGTACGTCATCGACGGCGGCACGCTCAAGCAGATCTGAGCCCGGCGCGCCTGGCCGCGGCAAGACCCGCGCGGCGAGGCGCTACCGCCGGACGATCTGCTCGATACGCATATCGGGCCACGGCGGACGGCGCACCACCGCCAGCGTGCCCAATGTCGCGGCGATAAGGCCGGTGATCACGCCGAGAGTGGCGATCCGCGTTTCATCCATCGCAGGGTGCCACTTCGACTCGCCGCCCTGCACCACCACGACACCCAGCGGCCGCAGTCCGGTACGGAACAGGCCCGGGCGGGCGACGGTAATGATGGTGGCGCCGTCGGGCGTCTGATACGGCGTGCCGAAGATAGCCGAATCGCCGACGGCCGCGGGAAGATCGAATCGTTCTGTGAGCGTCATCTGGCCCCCTGCAATTAATGGCCGAACCGGTATCGGCGCCGTCGCCAGCTTAATGCGCCTCGCCGTTGTGCAGGTACCCCCGGACCTCCGCAGTGTTGCGTATTACGCAATATTAATTGCACCCCTTGCCCGCGAACTGCGATATGAGTCATCCTGTCGCGAACCACCGGAAAGAATCGTGGCGTCCTGTCTCTTAGCGTCTGAGGCACGTCTCATTGGTCTGAGGCATTCGACGCGCGATCTCATGTCTTTTGCGGCACCTGCCGTCAGGGTGCGACGTTCGGCAGCGACGACCCCCGGGATGACGTGTTGGTCAGCAGTGCAGCGGCTTCGAGAGCCGGTGTCTGTTCGGCCACCGGTGGGACCAAGAGACGCCTACCCGTTCCCGCCGTGGAGCGGACCCGCGATCACCGACAGCAGAGGGAGGGCGTCACGGTCAGGCGATCCGTTCGTCAAGTCGCACCCTTATGGCATCGCCAGGCGACTTGTCCAGGGCTCGAAGGAGATCCGCCTTCACCGGCAGCTTGCGAGACGGAATCCACCCCATGCCGTCTCGCGAATGTGAGGCACCGCAGGCCAGAGAGGCGCGCGGGGTATCACCGTCTGGTCAGCAGGGTCTCGACTCGACCGCCGTCGACGACCACGGCATCGTCGTCGGTGAGGGCCCAGTGTGCGACGCCCTCGCCGCGGTAGGTCTCGGCGATCCGGTCGCAGACTCCGTCGGGGTCGGTGTCGGCGGAGCCGACGTGCGGGACGATGCGACGGTCCACCAATCCGAGTCCGTCCCAGCGGGTTTCGATTCCACAGGCGGGCAGCACCTCGGCCGGATCGTCGGCGGGCTCGAGGCCGTGCAGATCGGGGGTGAGCAGGCAGGCGCCCGCGCTGTATCCCGCGTAGGCCAGCGCGTCCTCGGCCAGCAGCGCGGGCAGCACCAGGTCCGCTCCGCTGCGGGCGAATTGGGCGCGCAGCACGAAGGTATTGCCGCCACGGACCCACATCAGGGGATAACCGCGCAGCTTTCGTTCCAGCTCGCCGGTGCGGCCGAGGTAGTCGCGCAGGTCCACCACCTCGGGGCGGAAACCCAACCGGCGCAACGGTGTCAGGTCGCTGGTCACCGCGCTCGACCAGGCCGCGGGCCAGGCGTCGCAGGCGTTCGGGATCACCGCCACCGGACCCGGCTCGCCGGTCAGCGCGGCGAACCGGTCGTAGTGGGCCCCGAATCGATAGCTGGACAGGAACAGCCGCATCGGCGTCAGATGGTGAAGCGCAACGTGTCTGCCAGCCGGTTGCCCAGGTCGCGATCGCCGGCGACGGTGATCTCGGCCGAATGCTCTGCGACGGTGGTCCTTCCGCCCCGGAGCCGGGCGAACAGGCCGCACGGCATCTCGACCGTCACCGTGGCGGGGCCGTCGAACTCGTCGACGAGGTTCGCGCGCCCGTCGACCTGTAGATGTAGGGCGCGGCCCGCGGGGCCGGTGAGCGCGAAGGTGATTCGCGAACCATCCGGCGCCTGCGCGCCCTTGACCACCGCACGCCCGAGACCGCCGGTGAGCTCGGCGAAGGCGATCTCGGCGCGCGGACCACCCTCGTCCACCCGGACCCCGAGCGCATCGGCGATATCGAGTTCGTGCATCCAGCAGTCGAACAGCCGGACCCGCATGAAGCGGGAATAGGGCACGGTGCCGACGGGTGAGGGGCTGGGCGTCTCCCACTGCTCGTCGGTCATGCCGGTCAGCATCGCGCGGCGGCGGTCGGTGATCTCGGTGAACTTCGCCAGCAGCTGTTCGCCCGTCAGCGGCCGCAGCGCGGCGACCCAGGCCTCGTTGAGGGCGCCGATCTCGTTGTGCACGTACTCCAGTGCCGACAGGTCGCCGTCGTGTTTCGGCGTCGGCTCGCCCAGCAGCATGGATTCGGTGCCGACCACGTGGGCGAGCACATCGAAGACGGTCCAGCCGGGCAGTGCGGTCGGTGTGCGCCAGCGCTTTTCGTCGAGGCCGGTGACGAGGCGGGCCAGCGCATCCCACTGATCCGACAGCGCGGTGGTGTAGGTGCTGCGTTCGGTCATGCCTTCGATTCCTTGTCTCGAGTGTCCGATGGTCCCGCGGGCTCTTCGGTATCGAGCCGGGCCAGGCCGGTGCGGATGGCCGCGGCCGTGGCTGCCCGATCGGGCTGGCGGCCCACCCGGCCGCGAAACAGGAAGCCGGTGGCGAAGGTCCGGATATCCCCGTTCCGACGCGGCACCACGTGCAGGTGAACATGGTGCACGGTCTGGAACGCCGACTTGCCGTCGTTGAGGATCAGATTCGCGCCGTCGGACCCGAGTGGGCTGCGCCGCAACGCCTTTGCCAGCCGATGGCCCAGGGCGAACACCCGCGCGCCCAGCGCGGCGTCGAGATCGTCGAGGGTGCCCGCGTGGCGCTTGGGGATCACCAGGGTGTGGCCGCGGGCGATGGGCCGGATATCGAGGAACGCGCACAGCGTGTCGTCCTCGTAGACGGTCGTGGCCGGGGCGGCGCCCGCGACGATCCGGCAGAACACGCAGTCGTCCCCGGCCGTGCCCTGCCGGCGCTCGGTTGCCGCGCGCTCCGTGACCATGCGGGTGACATTACGGTGTACAAGCCCTGGAGGACACCCCCGTCCCGCCGCGCGTCGGAGGCGGGTACGGAACATCGCCGGGACGGTACGGGTTTCGTAGGGGTGTCTCGAGATCCGGTCGAACCGGGACAGCATGTGAGATTGATCTCGGTTACGCTCAGCCTGGAGCCGTTAAGGTTGCCTAACTCAAAACTTACCAAGGAGTAAGTTTCGAGACCGTGTGCGGCCCGAGCGGCCCGCAGGTGTGAAACCGTCACTAGTGAGGATGTTGACCAGTGGAGACTACGCATAGCGGCGTCGACGCAGCGCCACCCGAGGGTGAGGGGAGCGCCCCGCAGCACACGCGTGTCGGGGTGGTGCGGGAGTCCACCCCGGACGAGCGCCGTGTCGCGTTGGTGCCGAAGATCATTCCGAGCCTGGTCAAGCATGGCGTACAGGTGATCATCGAGTCCAGCGCGGGAGCGGGCGCGCTGATCCCGGATGCGGCCTACCTCGAGGCCGGTGCGTCGATCGGCGATCCCTGGACCGCGGATGTGGTCGTCAAGGTGGCCCCGCCCAGCGACGCCGAGATCGCGAAACTGTCTGCGGGGCAGACCCTCATCGGCTTCCTCGCACCGCGCAACGCCGACAACAAGATCGGTGCACTGCGCGAGGCGGGCGTGCAGGCCTTTGCGGTGGAGGCGATTCCGCGTATCTCGCGCGCACAGGTCATGGATGCGCTGTCCTCCCAGGCGAATGTGGCCGGGTACAAGGCGGTGCTGCTCGCGGCCTCGGAGTCCACACGCTTCTTCCCGATGCTCACCACCGCGGCGGGCACGGTCAAGCCCGCGACGGTGCTTGTGCTCGGCGTGGGTGTAGCCGGCCTGCAGGCGTTGGCCACGGCCAAGCGCCTCGGCGGGCGCACCACCGGCTACGACGTGCGGCCCGAGGTCGCCGATCAAGTGCGTTCGGTGGGCGCGCAGTGGCTGGATCTGGGTATCGACGCTGCCGGTGAGGGCGGTTACGCCCGCGAGCTCACCGAGGAGGAGCGGGCTCAGCAGCAGCAGGCGCTGGAGAACGCGATCAAGGGCTTCGACGTGGTGATCACGACCGCGCTCGTGCCCGGGCGTCCCGCACCGCGCCTGGTGACCGCCGCCGCCGTGGAGGGCATGAAGCCCGGCAGCGTCATCGTGGACATGGCCGGAGAGACCGGCGGCAACTGCGAGCTCACCGAGCCCGGCAAAACCGTTGTCGTGCACGATGTCACGATCGCCTCCCCTCTGAATCTGCCCGCCACCATGCCCGAGCACGCCAGCGAGCTGTATTCGAAAAACATTGCGGCCCTGCTGGAATTGATGCTCGTCGACGGAAAGCTGGCGCCCGACTTCGGCGATCAGGTGCTCGCCGACTCCTGCGTCACCCGAGAAGGGTAATTGATGTATACCGCGCCACATGCGAAAAGCTGGATGCCCTCTGAGGAGGATTACTGATGTACACCGAACTTCTGGCCAACATAGCGATCCTCGTGCTGTCCGGCTTCGTCGGCTTCGCGGTGATCTCCAAGGTACCCAACACCCTGCACACCCCACTCATGTCCGGCACCAACGCCATTCACGGCATTGTCGTGCTGGGCGCGCTGGTGACCCTGGGCAATGTGCAGCATCCATCGGTGCTCACTCAGATAATCCTGTTCGTCGCCGTCGTCTTCGGAACCCTCAACGTCATCGGTGGATTCGTGGTCACGGACCGGATGCTGGGCATGTTCAAGGGCAAAAAGGCTGCCCCGAAAGAGGCGGGTAAGTGATGCACACCTTCGACAACATCAGCTATCTGGTCAACGGCCTCTACATCATCGCGTTCGCGCTGTTCATCTACGGCCTGATGGGCCTGACCGGACCCAAGACCGCGGTGCGCGGCAACCTGATCGCCGCGGTCGGCATGTTCATCGCGGTGGTCGCGACACTGATCTCGGTGCGGCACACCAGCAATTGGATCCTGATCATCGCGGGCATCGTCGTCGGCGTGCTGCTGGGCGTGCCGCCCGCGCGGTTTACCAAGATGACCGCGATGCCGCAGCTGGTGGCCGCGTTCAACGGCGTCGGCGGCGGCACGGTCGCGCTGATCGCGTGGTCGGAATTCATCAACTCCCACGGCTTTTCGCACTTCGACGAGCAGCCCACGGTGCACATCGTGGTCGGCTCGCTGTTCGCGGCGATCATCGGATCGGTGTCGTTCTGGGGTTCGCTCATCGCCTTCGGCAAGCTGCAGGAGATCCTGCCCGGCCGCCCCATGGGCGTCGGAAAGCTGCAGCAGCCGCTGAACCTGCTGCTGTTCGCCGGCGCGGTCGCCAGTGCGGTGGTGATCGGCGTCGGCGCGACGAATCACGGTGTGTCACAGCTGTGGATGATCGCGGTGCTGGTGCTGGCCGGGGTGCTCGGGCTGATGGTGGTGCTGCCGATCGGCGGCGCCGACATGCCGGTGGTGATCTCGCTGCTCAACGCCCTGACCGGACTGTCCGCCGCGGCAGCGGGTCTGGCGCTGAACAACACCGCGATGATCGTGGCGGGCATGATCGTGGGCGCCTCGGGTTCGATCCTGACCAACCTGATGGCCAAGGCGATGAACCGGTCCATCCCGGCGATCGTCGCGGGCGGATTCGGCGGCGGCGGAACGGCTCCCAGCGCGGGCAGCGGAGAACAGAAGCAGGCCAAGGCGACCAGCGCCGCGGACGCCGCTATCCAGATGGCGTACGCCAACCAGGTCATCGTCGTACCCGGCTACGGCATGGCCGTGGCCCAGGCCCAGCACGCGGTCAAGGAGATGGCCTCGCTGCTCGAGGCCAAGGGCGTGGAGGTCAAGTACGCCATTCATCCGGTCGCGGGCCGCATGCCGGGGCATATGAATGTGCTGCTGGCCGAGGCCGAGGTCTCCTACGACGCACTCAAGGAGATGGACGACATCAACGGCGAATTCTCCCGCACCGACGTGGCGCTGGTGATCGGCGCCAACGACGTCACCAACCCGGCCGCGCGGGAGGACTCCTCCAGCCCGATCTACGGCATGCCGGTGCTGAACGTCGACCAGGCGAAATCGGTTATCGTGCTGAAGCGTTCGATGAACTCCGGCTTCGCGGGCATCGACAACCCGCTTTTCTACGCCGACCACACCTCGATGCTGTTCGGCGACGCGAAGAAGTCCGTCGGCGCCGTCACCGAGGAACTGAAGGCGCTGTAGAGGAAAGAGCGCGGCGGCGCGCACCGGTGGAATCCGGTGCGCGCCGCCGCTGTTTCCTGTCCCAGCGTCTATCCCGCCATCCGGGTCAACGCAGTTGCGATCGTGCGGTGGGGGCAAGTCTGAGATGTTGTGGCGGGGCGTTGAGCCGATGGGTCAGATCCGAGAGCACCTGTCTCTGCGAGCCGTTGGGTTGTGAGAGTTGTCGCTCGTGG
The DNA here is from genome assembly GCF_050434125.1 of Nocardia sp. GP40. Lineage (NCBI taxonomy): Bacteria > Bacillati > Actinomycetota > Actinomycetes > Mycobacteriales > Nocardiaceae > Nocardia > Nocardia sp. GP40. The sequence continues at coordinate 73,264 of NZ_JBNPVW010000005.1, forward strand.
TCGCGGCGATGATCGGAGTCGGCGAACACCGCCAGCCAGACGAAGACGTTCTCATCTGTTCGCACCGGTAGCGCGGGGTAGGTGTTGGGCGCCGGCTCGGTGCTCAGGTAGGCTACCGGCGGGGCCGCGGTCTCGGCCATCATCGGTTTCACGTGCTGTTCGAAGAAGGCGGCGAAGTCCTCGCCTGAAATGGCCGGGTGATAGATGGTCAGCGTGACTCGGGAGTTCGGCAGCGTGTCGGCATCGAGCGCGGGGCGTGCACTCGACAGCGTGAACCCGGACTCGGATCGGGCGGGGCGCAGTAGTAGAACGTTGTCGGTATCGAGCATGGTGGCTCCGGCGGCGGAACGATGTGTTCGCCATGCGGCTCCATGGATATAAAACGCGGTCAACGCCTCTCGGCGGGCGTTCATATCGGGGAATCCGCGAATCCACACGAACCGGTCGGGGTCGTCCTCGTCGCGAAACTGGCCGATCACGCGAATACCCGCTTCCTCCTGGGTTTCCACGAACTCGCGGTCGAACAGGTCGATCAGCACGTCACGCTGTCCCGGGTGCACGGTGTACTGCCGCAACTCGAAGACATTCAAGCTGTTCATGATTCTGGATCATGCCGACGTGGCCCACACAGCCGCGAGTGGCAGGGCTTCCAATATTCGCACTATTTCTGCCAAGTAGGTTGACGTCGTGGAGAATCCCGGGTCGGTCGCTGTGGCCATGATCGATGACATGCCTCTGTTCGAGTTGGCCATCGCCTGCGAAGTGTTCGGACCGAAACGAACAGACCTCGCCGACCCCTGGTACGACCTACACCTGTGCGCGGCGAATCCGGGTGGCACTCGCAGCGAATTCGGCTTCCTACAGCGTGCGGATCACGGCCTGGCGGAGCTGGCGGCCGCGGACACGGTGATCGTGCCGGCGCTGCCGTATGCGTGTGTCCAGTCGGGCTTGCCCATTCCGCCGGCGCTGATCGACGCGGTTCGGGCGGCGGCCGGCGCGGGGGCTCGGATCGTCTCGCTGTGCACCGGATCATTCGTTCTGGCCGCCGCGGGACTATTGGACGGACGGCGGGCGGCGACTCATTGGATGTATGCCGCTACCCTGGCGATGCTGCACCCTCTGGTGCAGGTGGATGCCTCCGCCCTCTACGTCGATGACGGTGATGTGCTCACCAGCGCAGGCCGCAGCGCCGGCATCGATCTGTGTCTGCACGTGGTGCGTTCGGACCTCGGTGCGCAGGTCGCCAACCAGGTGGCCCGTCGTATGGTGCTGCACGCTCACCGGGCCGGGGGCCAGTCCCAGTACGTCAGCGTGCCGGTTCCCGAGACCGACGACGCCGGACTGAGCCCGCTGCTGCATTGGGCCGCAGAGCATCTCGCACAGCCGCTGACCGTGGATATCCTGGCACGCCGAGCCGGGTTGAGCGCCCGGACCTTCGTGCGGCGGTTCCACGATGCGACGGCCACGACCCCGCTGCAGTGGTTGCTCACCCAACGTGTCATCTATGCGCGAAACCTGCTCGAATCCACCGATCTGACGGTGGAACAGATCAGCGAGCGCAGCGGGCTGGGCTCGGCGGCGAACCTGCGCCGCCACTTCAGCGTCCACCTGGGTGTGACACCTACCCAGTATCGCCGCGCATTCCACACGACCGCGTGATCACGCGTCGCTTCCGAACCTTCCCGCTACGCGCTCAATCCTGCTGCGCGGCAGGCGGTTCCTTGGCTGAGAGGCGATGCATCGCGGACTTGAGCCACGTGCGCCACACCTCGGGATCGGCGTCGTCGCCGAGCATGAAGCGCCCGTACTGCGACATCGCCTCCTTGTAGTTGATCATCGAGGTCATCAGCGCCAGCAGATAGGCGGGCGGGATGTCGTCGCGCACGACGCCCCGGCGCTGCGCGTCGTCCATCGCGCCGACCTTGTCCCGGTAGCGGCCCGCGCGGGCCGCGCCAGCCGCGATCTCGTCCGGGCCCAGCTCCAACGCCTCCCACATCTGCAGGCGCAGGAATTCGGGGTGGTCGCGGTGGTAGTCCAGGTGGGCATCGACCCAGGCGTCGACATCGTCCATGTCGACGGGCACCGCGTCGGCGACGTCGAGCATCACCTTCTCCAGTACCTGCCGGAACAACTGCTGCTTGTCGCCGAAGTAGGCGTAGATCAGCTGCTTGTTGGCGCTGGCGTTGCGGGCGATGCGGTCGACCCGGGCGCCGGCGATGCCGTACGCGGCGAACTCGCTGATGGCCGCGTCGAAGATGCGGGCCTTGGTGGCCTCGGGATCGCGTGCGGCTGCCATGCGCTCGATTCTAACCAACCGAACGGTTGACAAGTCCCGAGCAGGGCGGAATAGTTTCAACCAACCGGTTAGTTACAGACTTCGCGAGGGCGCAACCCTCCGCTCCCACGGCGCAGCGCGGCGCCGCAACAATTCCGCCGATTCCTGGAGCTCGACGTGTCGACGATCGAAAGTCCCACCGTCCCAACACCTTCCACCACCCCCGGCAACGCGGCACGGTCCACCACGCACGTCGGCGAACCCGAGCCGTTCGCCGCCCGCTGGCGCGTGCTTCCCGTCGTGCTCAGCGCCATGTTCATGGCGATGTTCGACTGGTTCGTGGTCAATGTCGCGGCCTCCTCGCTGCAGCACGACCTGCACACCGGCCAGTCGGCGCTCGAACTGATCGTCGGCGGCTACGGCTTCGCCTTCGCCTCGGCCCTGATCACCGGCGGGCGCCTCGGCGACCTGCACGGACACCGCCGGATGTTCATCCTGGGCATGCTCGCGTTCGGCGCGGCCTCGCTGCTGTGCGGCCTGGCCCCGAATTCCTGGTCGCTGGTGGCCTTCCGCATCCTGCAGGGCGGCACCGCGGCGCTGATGGTGCCGCAGCTGCTGGCGCTGATCAACACGCTGTTCCCGGTCGCCGAGCGGCCCCGCGCGATGGCGGCCTACGGCGCGACCATCGGCCTGGGCGCGGTCGCGGGACAGGTGGGCGGCGGAGTGCTGCTCGATGCGAACCTGTTCGGATGGGGCTGGCGGACCATCTTCTACATCAATGTCCCCGTCGGGCTGGCCGCCGCCGCGCTGGCCGCACGCTGGCTACCCGGGCACGAGGTCACGTCCCGTCCGAAGCTGGATCCCGTTGGTGCACTCGGCATCTCGGCCGCGCTGGCGCTGATTCTGGTGCCCGTGACCGTCGGCCGCCCCGAGGGCTGGCCGCTGTGGACCTGGCTCTGCATGGCCGCGGCCGCGCCGGTACTGCTGCTCACCCTGCGCTACGAGACGCTGCTGGCCCGCCGGGGCGGCGAACCGGTGCTGGACATGGAGATGATGCGCGGGCGCGTGTTCCGCTCGGGAATGCTCATCGGCGGCGGCTACCTGACGTTCTTCGCCGGATTCATGCTGTGCCTGACCCTGCTGCTGCAGGACGGGCTCGGATTGTCACCGCTGCGTGCGGGATTGGCGTTCGCGCCGCTGGGCCTGTGCTTCGCGGGCAGCTCGTTCTTCCTGGCCCGCCGCGTGTCCGACCGGATCGGCAACCGGGTCATGGTGGCCGGGGTCGGCGCGGGACTGCTGGGCTGCCTGGTGATCCTGGCCGTGCTGACCGTCTTCGGCCGCAATGTGTCTGTGCTGGAGCTCATTCCGGGCATGATGATCGTCGGCACCGGCAACGGGCTGACCCTGCCGTCGGTGATCGGCGCGGTGCTGTCCTCGGGCATCGCACCGCGACAGGCCGGAATGGCGGCCGGGGCGCTGACCACCTCGCAGCAGTTCGGAAACGCCATCGGCGCAACGATTCTCGGCACCACATTCTTCGCGGCGCTGGGTTCGGGAACCGGACGCGGGGACTACGTGGCCGCGATGCAGGCCGCCGCGCTGGTCGGCGTCGTGGTGCTGGTGATCGCGATATGGGCAGCCGCCCGCCTCCCCGCGACTTCAGCGTGACGTTGCCTGCCCGGAGACTTGCTGGAGCGGGCCGCCGGATGGCGGCCCGCTCCAGGTGGGCGGACGGCGCCACGCCGCTTGCATCGGCGGCCGTCGGTTCAGCAACCACCCGGCGTGCGTCTCTGCTACAGATACAGCCCGGTGCCGTGCTCGGTGCGCTCGTTGGCCACCGCATGCAGGTCGCGTTCGCGCATGACCAGATACGCCTGCCCCTGTACCTCGACCTCGAACTGCTCGTCGGCGCTGTACAGCACCCGATCGCCCACCTCGACGCTGCGCACGTGCGACCCGACGCCACACACCTCACCCCAGGTGAGCCGCTTGGCCACCTGCGCGGTCGCCGGAATCAGAATGCCGCCGCTACTGCGCCGCTCCCCAGACTCCGGGGTCTCACGCACCATCACCCGGTCGTGCAGCATCTGGATCTCGAGCTTCGATTCGGACACTCGCGGAGTCTAGCTGTTCCGCCTCTCCGCGACTTCAGCGTGCCGCTGCTTACCACCAAGGTTGCTCGTCGGGCCGGCGGATGACGGCTGCTCACCTTCGCCACTCGCTAGTGTGGGCATCGTGCGGGCCGCGTAGTTTCGTGAGGTGGACGTGAACACTCTCGCAGCACTACTCCCCGACGGCACCCTGGTCACCGATCCCGACATTCTGGCGGGCTACCGCCAGGACCGGGCCCTGGATCCCGACGCGGGCACGGCACTGGCGCTGGTCCGTCCCACCACCACCGAGCAGGTCTCCACCGTGCTGCGCTGGGCGCACGAGCGGCGGGTTCCGGTGGTGCCGCGGGGCGCGGGCACGGGGCTGTCCGGCGGGGCCACCGCCCAGGACGGCGCGCTGCTGCTGAGCACCGAGCGGATGCGCGCGATCACCGTGGATCCGGTCACCCGAACAGCGATCACCCAGCCGGGCCTGCTGAACGCGGAGGTCAAGCGCGCGGTCGCCGAGCACGGCCTGTGGTATCCGCCCGACCCGTCCTCGTTCGAGATCTGCTCGATCGGCGGCAACGCGGCCACCAACGCCGGCGGGCTGTGCTGCGTGAAGTACGGCGTCACAGCCGATTACGTGCTCGGTATGGAGGTGGTGCTGGCCGACGGCACGGTGGTACGCCTGGGCGGGCCGCGCCTGAAGGATTCGGCCGGGCTCTCGCTGACCAAGCTGTTCGTCGGCAGCGAGGGCACCCTGGGCATCATCACCGAGCTCACCCTGCGCCTGCTGCCCGTGCAGCCGCGCCAGAGCACGGTCGTGGCTACGTTCGCCACACTCGAGGCGGCCACCGCGGCGATTCTGGCCATCACCGCGCGGCTGCGGCCCTCGATGCTGGAATTCATGGATGCGGTGGCCATCAACGCCGTCGAGGACGAGCTGCGCATGGACCTGGACCGCACCGCCGCCGCGATGCTTGTCGCCCGCTCCGACGCGCCCGGCGAATACGCCGTCGCCGAGGCCGCGTTGATGGTGGCCGCCTGCGAGAACGCCGGAGCCAGTGAGGTATTCAGCACCGAGGATCCCGAGGAGGGCGAGGCCTTCACCGCCGCACGGCGGTTCGCCATTCCGGCCGTCGAGCGCAAGGGCACCCTGCTGCTCGAGGACGTCGGCGTCCCGCTGCCGCGCCTGGGCGAATTGGTCTCCGGCGTCGCCGATATCGCCGCGCGGCGCGAGGTGCTGATCTCGGTGATCGCGCACGCCGGGGACGGCAACGCCCATCCGCTGATCGTGCACGATCCGCACGACGCCGACGAGACCGCGCGCGCCCACCTGGCCTTCGGGGAGGTGATGGAGCTGGCGATCGCGCTGGGCGGCACCATCACCGGCGAGCACGGCGTCGGGCGCCTGAAGAAGGCCTGGCTGCCCGATCAGCTCGGCCCCGACGTGATGGCGCTGACGCGGCGCATCAAGGACGCCCTGGATCCGCACGGCATCCTCAACCCTGGCGCGGTGCTGTAGCGAGGCACATGCGGCCGGGTACATTTCAGCAATTCCGAAATACCCTCGCCTGATCCGGAACAACCCCTATCGGCAAGGAGTTTCACCTGATATGACGACGGAATCACCCCGCCCGGCCGAACGCAGCGCCGCGCCGTCACCCCGGTTCGAGCACAACGTCGCCGACACCCGCTACGAGATCTACTTCGACGACACCCTCGCCGGATACGCCGACTACAGCGAGCGCGCCGCCGGTGGCCGGCGAACCCGCGATTTCCAGCACACCCTGACGTTTCCGGAATTCCGCGGCCACGGGGTGGCCGCGCAGGTCGTCGAATACGCCCTGCGAGACTCCCGGGAGGCGGGCTTCTCCGTCGTCCCCACGTGCTGGTACGTGGAGAAGTTCATCGCCGAGCATCGCGAATACGCCGATCTGGTCCGGTGACGGACCGCCAGGGGGCGCGGCGCCAGACCGAGAACTGGCAGTCGCTGGTGCTGGCCAGGGCCTGGGTCACCCTCCGGTCGTCGAAATTCGGTAGCGCCCGCAGCCGTGGCAGCAGTGCGGGATTCGCCGCCGAATAGGGCACCACACAACCGTTTCCCTTCGTCCCGATCAGCACGAAGAACATCGCCTCGGCGAACGGCCCGTCCGCCGTGGTGATGACGCGGACCTCGCAGAGCTCACGCCAGAGCACCTCTTCGACACGTCCGTTGTCCAACGTGCGCCGGACGAACATGTCGTTGATCTCGACTCCGGCCATGCCTCAATAGTGCTCCGTGCGAGCCCGGTTTGATAGACCCGAATTCGCCCGATTGCGACTGTATTCGCATATGCAAGAACACATCTGGCCGGCCCTATTACGGACCGGCCAGAAGGGAGCTACTTTTCAGTTCTCAGCGCAGCAGGGCCCGCGACATCACAAGTCGCTGAATCTGGTTCGTGCCCTCGTAGATCTGGGTGATCTTCGCGTCGCGCATCATCCGTTCCACCGGGAAGTCGGTGGTGTACCCGGCGCCGCCGAACAACTGCACGGCATTGGTGGTGACCTCCATCGCCACATCCGACGCGAAACATTTGGCGGCCGCGGAAATGAACCCGAGGTTCTTCTCGCCCCGCTCGGCGCGCGCGGCGGAGGTGTAGACCATCAGGCGCGCGGCCTCCACCTTCATCGCCATGTCCGCGAGCATGAACTGGGTGTTCTGGAAGTCGGCGATGGACTTGCCGAACTGCTTGCGATCCTTGGTGTAGGCGATCGCGGCGTCCAGGGCGCCCTGGGCGAGGCCGACAGCCTGCGCGCCGATGGTCGGGCGGGTGTGGTCGAGGGTCTCGAGCGCGGTCTTGAAGCCGGTGCCCTCCGCGCCGATCATGCGGTCGCCGGGGATGCGGCAGTTCTCGAAATACAGTTCCGCGGTGGGCGAGCCCTTGATGCCCAGCTTGTGCTCCAGCGGGCCGACGACGAAGCCCTCGTCGTCGAGGTGGACCATGAACGCGGAGATGCCGTTGGCGCCCTTCTCGGGGTCGGTCACGGCCATCACGGTGTACCAGCTGGACTTGCCGCCGTTGGTGATCCAGCACTTGGAGCCGTTGATCACCCAGTCGTCGCCGTCGCGGCGGGCGCGGGTGCGCATGCCGGCCGCGTCGGAGCCCGCCTCGCGCTCGGACAGCGCGTAGGAGGCCATCTTGCCGTCGACGATGTCGGGCAGCACCTGCTTCTTGAGCTCCTCGGAGCCCTTGAGGATCAGGCCCATGGTGCCCAGCTTGTTGACCGCCGGGATCAGCGAGGACGAACCGCAGACGCGGGCGACCTCCTCGATAACGATGCAGGTCGCGACCGAATCCGCACCCTGGCCGCCGTAGGCGTCGGGCACGTGCACGGCGTTGAAACCGGCCGCGTTGAGCGCGTCGAGGGCCTCCTGCGGGAATCGGGAGTGCTCGTCGACATCCTTGGCGTGCGGGGAGATTTCCTTCTCGGCCAGGCCGCGGATCGCCTCCCGCAGCTCGTTGTGGACATCGTCCAGCTTGAACAGATCGAAATCGGGATTACCCGCCATGGGTCTTCTCCTGGTCGTCGGTCGGGATCGCCTGTTTCGCGAATCTCCAGCTCCACGGCACTCAGTGCCAGTCGTCATCGAGTATACAACGCCAGGTCGCGCCTACGTGCCCGGATGTGCCGTCTTTCACGTGGCACCGAGTGTCATCGACTGAAATATGTCCGACCTCACAGACTACCGAGACGATGCGCGATCAGATCGGCAACCTGCCCGGGCGGCAGCTGCCGCGGGAAGACCGCGACGACCATCTCCCCGGCCGGATCGCCGCCCGCGCGGCCCCCGCGCGCGATCCCCGCCAGCGCCGCGCGCAAATCCACCGTCCCCGCCTCGGCCCGGCCGCGGACCATGCGCCGCAGCAGATAGTTGTGGGTCGCGGTGACCGCCGCCGAGAACTGGATCAGCACCAGATCGTTCTCCTGCGGCAGCGCCTCGCGCAGATAGTCGGTGAACAGCCGCTCGTACCGGAACACCGTGACGATCTCCCGATCCCGCAGCGCGGGCACCTGCCGCACCACCCGATACCGCCGCGCAGCCAATTCCCTTGTCCGCGTGAATCTCTCGAAGATGCCGACGATGGCCTCGCACACCGCGTCCCACGGATCCCCCTGCGCGGCGTCCAGATCCGCCCGAGCCTGCGCCAATTGCGCCTCGTGATCGGCGAATACGACATCCTCCTTGGCCCGGAACTGCCGGAAGAAGGTCCGTCGCGAGATCCCCGCCGCCTCGGCGATCTCGTCCACCGTCGTCGCCTCGTACCCCTTGTCGGCGAACAGCCGCAGCGCGTGATCGACGACGGCCAGGCGGAATCGAGCCTGGTCGTCGTCGGAGCGGGCGCGGGTCATGTCATCGGAGGGCGCTCCCCCGCCTCCCCGAGACTTCAGCGTGCCGTTGCTTGCTGCGAGACCTGCTTGTCGGGCCGGAGGCTGACGGCCCGCTCCGGTTGGGCCCGTCCCCGGCAAGTTACCCATGTACTCGCGAAATCAGTCGGCAAGTTGACATACCCGAATCATCCCATTAGGCGGGCACGGAGCGTCGCGTCCTTTTCCAGCACCATGTTCTCCAGCCCGGCCTGGAACTGTTCCATGTGGGTGCGCAGCGCCGGGTCGGCCGCGGCGAGGATGCGCACAGCCAGCAGTCCCGCGTTGCGGGCGCCGCCGATGGAGACCGTCGCGACCGGGACGCCCGCGGGCATCTGCACGATCGACAACAGCGAGTCCATGCCGTCGAGATACTTCAGCGGGACCGGCACGCCGATCACCGGAAGGGCGGTAGCCGAGGCGACCATGCCCGGCAGGTGCGCCGCGCCGCCGGCGCCCGCGATGATCACCTGGATGCCGCGCCCGGCCGCGCCGCGGGCGTAGTCGAGCATCCGCTGCGGGGTGCGGTGCGCGGAGACGACACCGACCTCGAAGCGAATTCCGAACTCCGCCAACGCTTCCGCCGCGGCCTCCATCGTCGGCCAGTCGGAGTCGCTGCCCATGATCAGGCCGACCTGCGGCCCGGCGCCGGCGTTCGAAACCTCAGTGCTCACCGTGGGGATCCCATCCGTCGGTCCATACCGCGTGCGACATCCAGTGCGCCGCGCGCTCGGCCTTCTCCCGCACCTGTGCCATGTCGTCGCCGAGGACGTTGATGTGGCCGATCTTCCGGTGCGGACGCTCACCCTTGCCGTACAGGTGCACCCGGGCCTCGGGCATCCGGGCGAACAGATGATGCAGCCGCTCGTCCATCGACATGTCCGGGGCCACCGGCGCGCCGAGAATGTTCGCCATCACCGTCACCGGCGCGAGCGGGCTCGTGTCGCCGAGCGGATAGTCCAGCACGGCCCGCAGATGCTGCTCGAACTGACCGGTGACCGCGCCGTCCATCCCCCAGTGCCCGGAGTTGTGCGGGCGCATCGCGAGCTCGTTGATCAGCAGTTCGCCGTCGTCGGTCTCGAACAGCTCGACCGCCATCACGCCGGTGACGCCCAGCTCCGCGGCCAACCGCAGCGCCAGCGATTCCGCGCGCGTGGCCAGCTCCCGCGACAGGTCCGGGGCCGGGGCGATCACCACCGCGCACTGCCCGTCGCGCTGCACCGTCTCCACCACCGGCCACACCGCGGCCTGTCCGAAGGGCGAGCGCGCGACCATCGCCGAGAGCTCCCGGCGCAGCCGCACCTTCTGCTCGGCCAGCAGCGAAACCCCGTGCGCCAGCTGATCTTTCACGACGGGCTCGACCTCGGCGGCGGTATCGGCCATCCACACGCCGCGGCCGTCGTACCCGCCGCGCACGGCCTTGATCACCACCGGCCAGCCGTGCTCGTCACCGAACCGCACGGCGTCGGCGACCGATTCCACCTCGGTGAAGGCGGGGATCGGCTCGCCGAACTCGGCCAGCCTGCGCCGCATCGCCAGCTTGTCCTGCGCGTAGATCAGCGCGGTCGGCGGCGGCTGCACGTTCACGCCCTCGGCGATCAGCGCCTCGAGGTGCTCGGTCGGCACGTGCTCGTGATCGAAGGTCAGCACGTGCGATCCGACCGCGGCCTTGCGCAGCGCCGTCAGATCGGTGTGCGAGCCCAGCACCGTGTCGGGAGTCACCTGCGCGGCCGGGTCGTCGGGGCGTTCGGCCAGCACCCGCAGCCGCTGACCCAGCGCGATCGCGGCCTGATGCGTCATGCGCGCGAGTTGGCCACCACCGATCATGGTCACGGTCGGCATGCCCGAATTGTCGAAGGAACGGGACGTCACGAGCCATAATGGTGTCATGGGCACTTCCCGGCGATCGCGAGCGGGTTGGTTGCCCACTCGGGGACGCACGTAGACTCATCACGTGTCATTCGTCGACGGTGCCGTCAACGTCCTGCCCAAAACCCTGCGGGACCTCGCATTGCGCCACCATGAGCTGATCAAGTTCGCCATCGTCGGCGCCACTACCTTTCTTATCGACAGCGGGATCTTCTACGCCCTCAAGCTCACGGTGCTGGCGCCCAAACCGGTCACCGCGAAGATCATCTCGGGTGTGATCGCGGTCATCGCGTCCTACATCCTCAACCGGGAGTGGTCGTTCAAGGGCCGCGGCGGGCGGGAGCGCCACCACGAGGCGCTGCTGTTCTTCGTGGTCAGCGGCATCGGCGTGCTGCTGAGCATGATGCCGCTGTGGGTGTCGAGCTACGTGTTCCAGCTGCGCACCCCGCATGTGAGCCTCACCACCGAGAACATCGCCGACTTCTGCAGCGCCTTCATCATCGGCAACATCCTGCAGATGGTGTTCCGGTTCTGGACGATGAAGCGCTGGGTCTTCCCGGACGAGATCGACGCCCTGGTCGACGAGTTCGAGGAGCTCTACGAGGAAGAGCAGCAGCTCGGCCAGTCCTGACCTCCGCCGTTCGGCAGGTCTTCGGCCCCCAGGTAGCCGGTCCCGGCGACGAGCGCGCCGGGACGACGGGGCGAGTTCTCATCGCGGTTCCGTCGTAGCCCCGATCCCCGAGCGCGCGGGCATCGGCTTGGCCAGGAAGACCGCGAACAGGGCCGGGCGGCGGCGCTGCAGCTCCAGACGGCCGCCGTCGGCCTCGATCAGCGCCCTGGCGAGTGCGAGCCCCACACCGGTGGATCCGGCGCCGGAGAAGCCGCGGTCGAAGATGTGCGGGGCCAACTCGTCGCTCACGCCGTCGCCCTCGTCGGCGACCTCCACCGCGACCAGCGGCTCGCGATCCGGGCCGCCGTAGACGGTGCGGACCGAGACCGTGCAGTCGCCCGCGCCGTGCATGAGCGCGTTGTCCACAAGCACCGCCAGCGCCTCGCGCAGCCGCGACCCCGTCACGGGGGCGCGGAGCATCGGATCGCCCGACAGGATCAGCGAACGGCCCGCCTCGGCGAACGGATGGCGCCACTCGGCCACCACCCCGCGCAGCTCCTCGACCACCGCGACCGGATCGCGATCCGACGCGTTCTCGTCCCGGGAGGCGCGCACCAGCTCGTCGATGGCCGCGGTGAGCCGATCGACCTGCGCCATCGCCTCCTCGGCCTCGTGCACCACCGCCGGATCGGGATGCTCGGACAGCTCGTCCAGCCGCAGCCGCACCGCGGTGAGGCGGCTGCGCAGCTGGTGGGAGACGTCGGCCACCAGCGCATGTTCGCGCTGCAGCCGTCCGGCGATCTCGACCGCGGCCGCATCGAGCACGTCCGAGACCCGGTCGAGTTCGGTGATGCGGTGCCGCCGGGTCTCCAGCCGGAAGTCACCCAGCGCCAGCCGGGCCGCGCGCGCGGCGACATCGCGCAGCGGGTCGGCCACCCGCCGCGCGGTCACCATCGCCACCGCCACACCCGAGGACATCGACGCCAGCGCCAGCAGCGCCACGCCCCCGACGGCCTGCCACTGCATCTCGTGCATCCGGCCCGAGGGCGCCTCCATGCGCAGCGAGCCGAAGGTGCCCATCGACAGCGAACGGACCACCGGATCGCTCACCTGCGACGCCCCGGCGGTGACGCTGAGCGCGGCGTCCTCCGGGGTCGGGTAGATGATGGTCAGCTTGCCGCCCTGCGGAATCAGCGCCTGCACCAGATGCAGGTCCAGGGTGCCGTGCACCAGCCCGTCGGGCTGCTCCTGTGCCCGCAACTCCAGCGACATCCGGTCCAGCCGGTCCTGCAGGTCGTTCTGGGTCAGGTCGGCGACCCACTGCCAGGCCGTGAAGGCCAGCGGTACGCCCAGCACGACTGTGGTGAAGAGCAGCGCGGCCAGCATCGACCGGAGAATTCGGCGGCGCATCAGTCGGTGTTGAAGCGGAACCCGACGCCCCGGACGGTGACGATGCGGCGCTCGGCCACGGGGCCCTCGTCACCGATCTTGCGGCGCAGCCAGGACATGTGCATGTCGAGGGTCTTGGAGCCGCGCAGATCGGCATCGCCCCAGACCTCGCGCAGGATCGCCTCGCGCGAGACGACCTGACCGGCCTTGTCGATCAGGACCTTCAGCAGCTCGTACTCCTTGTTGGCCAGGTTCACCTCGTGGCCGTTGACCAGCACCCGGCGCGCCTGCGGCTCGAGCCGGATGCCGCCGATCTCGACGGCCTCGTCGCCGATTCCGCTGCGCCGCAACAGCGCCCGCACCCGCGCCAGCAGCTCGGCCAGGCGGAACGGCTTGCCGACATAGTCATCCGCGCCCGCGTCGAGGCCGACCACGAAATCGACCTCGTCGGTGCGCGCGGTCAGCATCAGCACCGCGAGATCGGCGCCGCTCGCGCGCACCTGACGGCACACCTCCAGCCCGTCCATACCCGGTAGGCCGAGATCCAGGATCAGCAGATCGTGCTCGCCGTGCAGCGCACGCTCGAGGACGGCGGGGCCGAAACTCTCCACGGTCACGGAGTAACCCTCGCGCCCCAGCGCCCGCGACAGCGGGGCGGCGATGGCCTCGTCATCTTCGGCGAGCAATACGGCTGTCACCGCACAAGACTACGTCGATGATCTCGCGGACCGTGTGCGGATCAGCGGTATCCCGGCGCGCGGCGGTCGTCACCGCGGTTCGGCGGATCGCTGCGAGGGGTGTCGAACACCTCGTGGTACAGCAGGCCGTGCACCTGTTCCACCTGCGGAATGTCGTGGTACTCCAGGGGATCGCCGGAGGCCGCGTCGATGATGAGGGTGCCGGTGCCGAGCATCCGATCGAACAGGCCGTTCCGGAACTGCACGCTCGCAATGCGATTGAGCGGAATGTCGATGCCGGTGTGGGTGAATACCCCGTCGCGCACCAGCACCCGGCGATCGGTGACGATGAAATGCGTTGTACGCCAGCGCAGCACCGGCCCCACGCAGCGCCACAGCAGCAGGATCAGCCAGACCGCCGCGATGGCGAGCAGCGCCGCGTTCTGCGCGGTGCCCTCGGTGCGCCGCGAGGCCAGCCCGGCGACGAATCCGGCCACCGCGGTTGCCAGGATGAAGGTGACCGCAGGCCAGAACAACATCTTCCAGTGCGGATGACGGTGTAAGAGTAATTGCTCGTCCGGCGCGAGCAGCCCCTCCGGATAACCCATATTCCGCACCCTACCGCGTGAAGATCGCGGAACGGATGACGGCGACCGGCGCCGTGCGAAGGAACCCCGGCGGTCCGCGCCGGGGTTTCCGGGCAGGTTTACCGCGCCCGGCGCAGGTGGGTTACATCCCCTGCGGAGACCGCGCGGCCGTCGATGAGCAGGCGGCCGCTGCCGTCGATATCGGTGGCGGTTCCGGCGAGGATCTCGCCGCCGGGCAGTTCCGCACGAACCTGGGCGCCGAGCGTAGTGCAGCGTTCGCGATACTCCCCGGCCAGGGCGGTGACATCCCAGTTCGCGGCCTGCCAGCGGGTGAACTGGCGCGCGAATTCGCGCAGCATGGATTGCGCCAGGGCGGTGCGGTCGACGTCGGGAGCACCGGCCAGGGTCAGCGAGGTGGCGTGCGGGACGGGCAGTTCGTCCTGGGTGAGGCTGACATTGAGACCGATGCCGACCACCACCGCGGGCGCCGCGCCGACGGCCGCGATCTCCGCCAGGATGCCCGCCAGCTTGCCGCCGTCGACGAGAACATCGTTGGGCCACTTGAGATTTGCATTCACCCCCGTGGTCGCGCGGACGGCGTCCACCACCGCGACACCGGTCAGCAGCGGCAGCCAGCCGAGCACCTCCGGATCGATGTCGTGCAGTCGCACCAGGATCGACATCGAGATCTGCGCGCGCGGCGGGCTCGACCAAGCGCGGTCGTACCGGCCGCGGGCATGGTCCTGCGTCTCGGCGATCAGGACCTGACGGTCGGCCTGTGGATCGGCCGCCCGGGCGATCAGGTCGGCATTGGTGGATCCGGTGGAATCCACCACCTCGATGCCCGAGAAGTACGAGAGATCCGGATTTTCGGCGATGCTGCGCCGCAGTCCGGCGGCGTCCAAGGGGGGCCTGTGCACCCTCGCAGGCTACCCCGGCGCCGGGCCCGCTCCGACCGTCACCACGATCGGCCGGAGAGTCGCACACGGCCCCGATAGGCAACAGCGCCGCGACCCCGATGGGTCGCGGCGCCGGTCGAGCAGGTTGTCCCGGAGCGAGCGATCAGCCCGCGAGGCAGTAGTCGGCGGATGCCATGGCACCCTCGGACTCCTCGGGCTCCGCGACGGCGGCCACTGCCCACGGCTCCGGATCAGTGACGGTCGGCCTCGGCTCCACCACCCGCATGCTTTGCCAGGTGGCCGCCGCGGCCCTTTCGGCGACGCGAATGAAAGCGAATATTCTTCGTCACAGCCATGCGCGGACTCGATCCGGTTGCCGCGCAGCCTATTTCGCTGCTTTCGGCGAGCGCGGATCAGACCGGTCGCAGGCCCAGTGCGCCGGAGACGAATCGCCGCACCGCGGTGATCCCGGTTTCCAGTGCGGCCGTGTAGCCCTCACGGGCCCAGCCCGAAATATCCGCCGTGCCATCGGCATTGGGCGTCACGACGATCTCGGCAACGAGTTCGGCGGTGGTCGGCTCGCAGACCGCCCACGAATATCCCGTCTCGGCGCTCCAGTCCCCTGTGCGGCGGGCGATGTAGTCCGGATCGGTGATGCCGCCATCGGCCAGGGCCGGGCGGTCGTCGATGCGGTCGTCGGCGCGCAGCGCACGCAGGTACCAGGAACCCGCGTTGATCTCGATCGGCTCCATCTACCGCCCCCGCCGCCGATCGCGCCGCTCGATGCGGCGATCGCGCCGGCGGCCACTCCGCCCGCCCTGCCCGGCCGCGCCGAACAGGATCCCCGCCGCCGGGATCATCAGGAACCACAGCCAGGTGTGCGTCAGGAAGAACAGCGCCAGCGCCGCGATGACGACCAGCCCCATCACCGAACCGCCGACCTCGGGCCTGCGTCCGCGATGCTCGGCCGGCGCGGCGGGTGCGTCCGCCGCGACCGGCTCGGGCAGGTCGGCGAACACCGGCGTCAGGTCCCCGCGCGTCATCGCCGCCGCGACCCGCGCGCTGCGCTCGTCGAACTCGGCGACCGAGAGCCGCCCGGCGGCGAAATGATCCGAGAGACGCCGCATGGCGTCCTCACGCTCCGCGGTACCGATGCGGATGTCGGGTGAATCGGCCATAGGACGAGATTAACCCCGCACCTGTCGTCGAGCTCACTGGCTCCGACTCGCCCGCTCGGTACAGGGTCGGGATATGTTCCCGCAGCGCGACATCAGGAACGCTCGCGCATCGGATTCGGCGCGCGCCTGTCGTCGAGCTCACTGGCTCCCACTCGCCCGCTCGGTCTAGGGTCGGGATATGTTCCGGCAATGCGGCAACAGGACCGCTCGCGCGCCGGGTTCGGCGCGCGCGGCGATCGGCTCCGCCGCATCACGTCGTGGCGACATCGCACGTCCGGTGGGGGTGGTCCGATGACCGGGCACCGGTTCGGCACGTACCGGCTCGATCGGCTCATCGGGCGGGGGTCGGCCGGTGAGGTGTGGCTGGCGCAGGACACCGTGGCCGGGCGCTCGGTGGCGTTGAAGATTCTGTCGGTGACCGCTGGTCAGGATCCGGATTATCGGCGGCGGTTCGAGCGCGAGGCCGCGATTGGCGCGCGGCTGGACAATCCCCATGTGGTGCCGATCCACACCTACGGTGAGGTCGACGGGCGACTATTCCTGGACATGGCCCACATTCCCGGGGTGGACGTGGCCGGGCGGCTGCGCGTCGGCCCGATGGATGCGGCGCGGGCGGTGGATCTCGTCGCGCAGGTCGCGCAGGCTCTGGACGCCGCGCACGCGGCCGGGCTCGTGCACCGGGATGTCAAGCCCGCCAACATCATTGTGCACGCGAGCGGTTTCGCGTACCTGATCGACTTCGGCATCGCGCACGTCTCGAACCAAACCAATATCACCGCAACGGGTTTCACGGTCGGCACGATGGCGTACATGGCGCCCGAGCGGTTCACCGGCAGTGCCGACGCCCGCTCGGACATCTATTCGCTCGCCTGCGTACTGTACGAATGCCTCACCGCGCAAAGGCCGTTCGGCGATACGGACCCGGTGCAGCAACTGCATGCCCACCTGAAGGAGGATCCGCCGCGGGCGGATTCGGCCCCCGCGGCGCTGAACGACGTGATCGCGCGCGGCATGGCCAAGCAGCCCGCCGATCGGTACCGCAGCGCCGGCGAGCTGGCCGCGGCGGCCCTGGCCGCCATCGGTATGGCGCAACCGATTTCGCGCACACCGCCGGTACTCGAGCAACCGTCGGCGACGCGGAGACTGCCGGCCACCGCGGCGACCGGCCGGGCCGCGGCCGCCACCGGATACCCCGTGGAAACCGAGCCGGATACCGGCTCGCCGGGGGCGCAGCCGAACCAGACCGTCCCTCCCGCAGCCGGACCGGCACGAACGAGGACCATGACCGTCATGGACGGGCCGGTGCCACGGGGACCCGCTCCGACCCGCGCGCACCCCTGGCAGGCGGGCCCACTCCCGACACGGGTGCTCGCGAACCCGGATCCGCCGCCCCCGACCGGAGCCCCCGCGGTCCTGGTCTCAGCGCCCGCCGCCCGGCGCCATCCGCTGCTGACCGCCCGGGCCCTCGGGATTGTCGCCGGAGCGATCATCCTGGCGATCCTCGTCTTCGTGGTCGTGGCGGCCTTCACGGCGCTGCTGTCCAGCGGCGGCCAGGCCCCGACGCAGCCCGAGGTGACGACCACGATATCGGCGGCGCCGACCACCACCGAAACCCCCACGCCGACAACCGAATCTACTCCGCCGGGACTGAGCCAGGCGCCGCTGAGCATCCCGGTCGCGCCGGGCTTCACCCTGACGTTCCAGATCCCGGTCCCCTCGGGCATGAGCATCCCGCCCGCACCGGGCAACCAATGAGCCCGCCCGGCGCTCCGGCCCCGGCGTATGACTCGCGTTTGCGCTTGACCTTGCCGTAACGGCAACTTCTACGGTCGAAGGCGAAGTCGGATGGACCGGCTCAACGGAAATGGTGGAGAGCGCTATGAGCTGGTCGATCGCGGAAGTGGCGAGGATGTCGGGCGTCACTGCCCGCACTCTGCGGCACTACGACCAGATCGGGCTGCTCGAGCCGGCATGGGTGGGTGCCAACAGCTATCGCTACTACGAGGAGGAGCAACTGCTGCGCCTGCAGCAGATCCTCGTCCTGCGTGAGCTGGGCCTGAGTCTCGCCGAGATCGCCGAGTCGGTCGATTCCGAGCCGGACACGCTCGCGGCTCTCCGGCAGCATCACGTCCGTCTGCTCACCGAGCGCAATCGCCTGGACCGGATGGCGAACACGGTGGCGCGCACCATCGCCGAACTCGAAGGGAAGACAGAGATGGCAGTCAAGATCAACCGCCCGGAGAACCTGTTCGAGGGGTTCGACCACTCGCAGTACGACGATGAGGCCCGCGAACGCTGGCCGGAGGAGTTCGAGCAGTCCCAGCGCAACGCCGCGAACATATCTCCCGAGGACGTCGAGCGCATGCAGCGGGAAGCGACCGCTGCGATGATCCGCATGGCCGAGTTCATGGCCGCGGGCGCACCAGTCGACAACTCGGCGGTACAGGCCGAGATCCACACTCACTACCAGGGCATATGCCGGTTCTGGACCCCGAACCGGGATGCGTACAAGTGCATGGGTCGGATGTTCGTGGACGACGAGCGGTACAAGGCGAGCTACCTGAAGATCGCCGAGGGCCTGGCCGAGTATCAGCGAGACGCGATGGTTGTCTACGCCGACCAGCGGCTCGGTCAGTAGCCCCGATCATCTGCTGACGAACAGCTGGGGCACCGGATCGAGGGTGCCCCTCCACTGAGGCGCGGCCGGCCGGAACGCCGAAGTCCCGCTCGCTCACCATGAGCGGGCGGGACTTCGGTGAAAAGCGCTGAGCCTGCCTACTTGATTTCGGCGAGCACGGTGCCCTGGGTGATGGCCGCACCGGCCTCCACCGCCAGGCCGGTGACCACGCCGGACTTGTGGGCGTTGACCGGGTTCTCCATCTTCATGGCCTCGAGGACCACGATCAGGTCACCGGCCTCCACGGTCTGGCCCTCGGTGACGGCGACCTTGACCACGGTGCCCTGCATCGGCGCCGTCACCGAATCGCCCGAGGCCGCGGCCCCGGCGCCACCGCCACGCGTGCGCGGCTTGGGCTTCTTGCGGACCACGCCCGTGCCGTTTCCGGCCACGCCCGCGACCCCGGCGCCGACGGTGAACTGTCCGGGCAGCGACACCTCGACGCGGCGTCCGCCGACCTCGACCACGACCTTCTGGCGCGGCTCGTCCTCACCCTCGATCGGCTGGCCGCCGGTGTACGGCTCGATCGGGTTGTCCCACTCGTTCTCGATCCACTTGGTGTAGACGTCGAACTTCTCACCGTCGCCGATGAACGCCGGGTTCTCCACGATGTGCCGGTGGAACGGCAGCACGGTGGCCAGGCCCTCGATCTGGTATTCGGCCAAGGCGCGCGCGGCGCGCTGCAGGGCCTGCTCGCGGTTCTCCCCGTACACGATCAGCTTGGCCAGCATCGAATCGAACTGACCTCCGATCACCGAGCCCTCGACCACGCCGGAATCCACACGCACACCCGGGCCCGCGGGCTCGCGGTAGACCACGACCGGTCCGGGGGCGGGCAGGAAGTTGCGGCCCGCGTCCTCGCCGTTGATCCTGAACTCGAACGCGTGGCCGCGCGGGGCGGGATCCTCGGTGATCGACAGCTCGTGGCCCTCGGCGATGCGGAACTGCTGGCGCACCAGGTCGATGCCCGCGGTCTCCTCGGTCACCGGGTGCTCGACCTGCAGGCGGGTGTTCACCTCGAGGAACGACACCGTCTCGCCCTGCACGAGGTACTCCACCGTGCCGGCGCCGTAGTATCCGGCCTCCCGGCAGATCCGCTTGGCGGACTCGTGGATCTTCGCGCGCACCTCGTCGGACAGGAACGGCGCGGGGGCCTCCTCGACGAGCTTCTGGAAGCGGCGCTGCAGCGAGCAGTCGCGGGTGCCCGCGACGACCACGTTGCCGTGCTTGTCCGCGATGACCTGCGCCTCGACGTGGCGGGCCTTGTCCAGGTACTGCTCCACGAAGCACTCACCGCGACCGAAGGCGGAGACCGCCTCGCGGGTGGCGGACTCGAACAGCTCCGGGATCTCCTCGATGGTGTGCGCGACCTTCATGCCGCGACCGCCACCACCGAACGCGGCCTTGATCGCGACCGGAACCCCGTACTGCTTCGCGAACGCCACGACCTCCTCGGCGTTCTTGACCGGATCCTTGGTGCCCGCGGCCATCGGCGCGTCGGCGCGCTGGGCGATGTGCCGAGCGGTGACCTTGTCACCCAGATCCCGGATCGACTGCGGCGAGGGACCGATCCAGATCAGCCTGGCGTCGAGCACGGCCTGCGCGAAATCCGCGTTCTCGGACAGGAACCCGTACCCCGGGTGAATCGCGTCCGCGCCCGCCTTGCGCGCGGCATCCAAAATCTTGTCGAACACCAGATACGACTCCGCCGAGGTGTGCCCACCCAGGGCGAACGCCTCATCGGCCAGCTTCACGAAGGGCGCATCCGCGTCCGGCTCCGCGTACACGGCGACACTGGCGATACCGGCATCCTTGGCGGCCCGGATCACGCGCACGGCGATCTCGCCTCGGTTGGCTACGAGGACCTTCGTGATCTGCGCGTTGGCATGGTTGGGCACTGAGCCTCCTGTGCTCTGAATTCTTACTTCTCCGGCGAGTGTAGGCAGTCTGCCAATAGAACCCGAACCCGGCCACGCTTACCGAGGGGTAGGAGGGGCGTTCCCGGAGCGGGTTTCGCCACTCACACCGCAGGTATCGCGGCCGGGCCCTGCGACGCTCTCGCCGCGCCCGGTTCAGTCCCCTTGACCATGGGAGTCCGCACCGAATTCCCCCACTCGGTCCACGAGCCGTCGTAGACGCGCACTCGCTCGTGACCCAGCAGCGCAGTGAGCACGAACCAGGTGTGCGCGGCCCGCTCGCCGACCCGGCAGTAGACGATCGTCTCGGCGGCGGCCGGAATCGCCTCGTAGATCCGGTCCAGCTCGGCGCGCGAGCGGAAGCGCCCGTCGGCGCCGACCGCCGCGGTCCACGGGATGTTCACCGCCGTGGGGATGTGCCCGGCGCGCAGGGACTGTTCGTCCGGCCGGTCGAGGATCCTGTCCTGCTCCCCGGAATACTCCTCGGGTGTGCGCACATCGATCAGCGGCCGCCCCAGGTGAGCACGCACCTCGTCCAGGAAGGCCCGCGACTGCGAGTCGTCGCGCTCGACCACCGGATACTCCCCCAGGCCCGCATCGGGCACCTCGAACGCGGTGTGGCGCGCCTCGGAGATCCATGCCTCGCGGCCCCCGTCCAGCAAGCGCACGTCGCGATGACCGAACAGCCGGAACACCCACAGGGTGGCCGCGGCCGTGCCGTTCGCCTTGTCTCCGTAGACAACCACGGTATCGTCGCGCAAAATACCTTTCGCCCGCATCAGTTCGGCGAAACGCGTGCCGTCGACAACGTCCCGGGACAGCGGGTCGGTAAGCTCGGCGCGCCAGTCGATCTTGATGGCACCGGGTATGTGCCCGATGTCGTACAACAGAACATCGTCGTCGGACTCGACAATCTTGAGGCCGGGAGCGCCGATGTTTGCCGACAGCCACTCCGTGGTTACTAGTCGGTGAGGGTCTGCGTGGGAGCCGAACGAAGGATGAGGGTCCGGAGCGACGGGCACGGTAGTTGGTCCTTCACGCGTGATAGACGGTGGTCGACGGTTCCACTCCGATGGTAGGGGCGAATCCTTACAGCAACTGGTTGCAGATCATGAATTCATGAATCGGATGAATGAGCGAATAAGTCGCAGCCCCATCCGATAAAGTCTCCCGGGAGGAGGGGTGAGCTATGTCCGATTCTTGGCCGCGACGGCGCCTGCTCGCGATCCTGCGCGGCGCCAGCGAGCCTCTCGATGCTCAGCAACTCGCCAGAGTGACCGGGCAGCACGTCACCACGGTGCGATTCCACCTGGACGTGCTCACCCGGGAGTCGCTGGTGCGGCAGTTCCAGCAGCCGCCGCGCGGGCGAGGCCGCCCGCGCATCGGGTACAGCGCCGTCCAGCGATCGGTCGGCTATCAGGACCTCGCGCAGGTGCTCGCCGATCAGCTCGGCAGTGACCCGCGACGCCGCTCCGAGGCCGCGGTCGCGGCCGGACGGGCCTGGGGCGCCAAGATCGAGGCGTTCGAGCAGCAGATCGAGAGCCTGGACGACGCGCGCGACCTGACCGTCACGATGATGTCGGAGCTGGGTTTCGCACCCGAGCGCGATCCCGCCTCCGAAACCGACGAGCAGGCGCTGATCCGGCTGACGGCGTGCCCGCTGCGCGATTTGGCACGCACCCATTCGGAGGTGGTGTGCGGCGTGCATCTGGGGCTGCTGCGAGAGGCGCTGGACCGCAGCGGCGGCCGGGACACGGTGAATGTGCGCCTGCACCCGTTCGTGGAGCCCGAACTGTGCGTGGCCCGGCTCGATGCCCTGAAGAGTTCGCTCGTGCCGGATCCGGGCACCATGCCGGACGCGCAGGCCCAGGACGGCACCGAGCCGCGATTAGCCGCGACCGCGCCGTCAGCGAGCCGCGTCGGCCCCCAGCTGCGCTCCGACGGCCCACAGCTGCGCAATGCCGACACCCACGTCGCCAAGCAGTCGACGAACCAGCGGTAGCCCGATCCCGATGACGCTGGAGGGATCGCCGTCGATGCGGTCCACGAACCAGCCGCCGCGCCCGTCCAGGGTGAACGCGCCCGCGACCTGCAGCGGCTCGCCCGAGGCGATGTAAGCGTCGAGTTCCTCGGGTCCGGGATCGGCGAAATGCACGGTGGTGCTGCTGCAATCAGCGGCCGCGGCCACGATCCGGCCCTCGCGCAGGCGCAGCACGCAGTGTCCGGTCAGCAGATCGGCGCTGCGCCCGGCCATCTCGGCCCAGCGCGCCTTGGCCACCTCCGGGGTGTGCGGCTTGCCCTGCAGCTGCCCGTCCACCAGCAGCATCGAATCGCAGCCGACCACAACGCAATCGGCCACGACCGGCGCGGCATCGGCGATCAGCGCGGCGGCGACGGATTCCGCCTTGGCCCGCGCCAGGGCGGTGACCACCCCCTCGGGTGGGGTGCCGGCGGGCAGCGCCGCGGCCACCGCGTCCTCGTCCACGTCGGAGACCCGGACGATGGGCGCCAGGCCCGCGGATCGCAGGACCTGCAGGCGCGCGGGTGAGGCGGAACCGAGTACGAATCCCGTCACGTCAGTCGCGCAGGTGCGACAGGAAGGGGAATGCGTACGGGGAGAACGGCGCCGCGCCGCGGTGCATCAGGGTCGGGATGCCCCACAGATCCACGGGCCCGCTGGACGCGCTGGCCGAGGCGCCCGCGCTCGCGAACACGCACACCAGTGCGGCGATCTCCTCGTCCGTGGGAGAGCCCTTCAGGATCCGGATGACCGGCCCGGCAGTCGATTCGGCATCGGCCACGACCGGCTCCATCGTCTCGACGAGTTCGTCGACCGACAGCGCCAGCTCGGCGGCCCGCAGTACCTCTTCATCAGCTACAGCCGTCACAGCGCCAGTTCCTCCTGTTCGTGTGCCGCGGCCCGGTGGGTCACGGCGTCCCCAGGGTCTTCGACGAACCCCGCGAACGGTCTTCGTACGGCCCTGAAGTACTCAGGCCGTCCTACCATCTTCGCTCGGATCATGCACTCTCGCGCGCAACTGTCTGTGGTGTCACACTCGAGTCAGCTCCCGACACGCGGAATATCGCTGAATCAGAGCGGAATGTTGCCGTGCTTCTTCGGCGGCAGGCTGACCATCTTGCGCTCGAGCAGCCGCAGCGCCGAGACGATCTGGCCGCGAGTGTGCGAGGGCGGGATGACGGCGTCGACATAGCCGCGCTCGGCGGCCACGTACGGGTTCACGAGGGTGTCCTCGTACTCGTTCTGCAGCTCCAGGCGCAGCGCATCCACGTCGGCGCCCTCGGCGGCGGCCTCCTTGAGCTGCTTGCGGTAGACGAAGCCGACCGCGCCCGAGGCGCCCATGACCGCGATCTGCGCCGTCGGCCAGGCCAGGTTCACATCCGCGCCCATGTGCTTGGAGCCCATGACGTCGTAGGCGCCGCCGTAGGCCTTGCGGGTGATGATGGTGATCTTCCCCACGGTCGCCTCGCCGTACGCGTACAGCAGCTTGGCGCCACGGCGGATGATGCCGTTGTACTCCTGATCGGTGCCCGGCAGGAAGCCCGGCACGTCCACCAGGGTGATGATCGGAATGTTGAACGCGTCGCAGGTGCGCACAAAGCGCGCGGCCTTCTCCGAGGCGTCGATGTCCAGGCAGCCGGCGAACTGCATGGGCTGGTTGGCCACGAATCCCACACTGCGACCGTCGATCCGGGCGAAGCCGATGATGATGTTCCGCGCGCGCTCGGCCTGCACCTCGAAGAACTCGTCGTCGTCGACGAGGCGACGGATCACCTCGTGCATGTCGTACGGCTGGTTCGCCGAGTCCGGGATCAGCGAGTCGAGCTCGCGATCCTCCTCGGTCAGCGACTCCTCGATCGAGCCGGTGATCGGGTCCGTCGCGGGGAAGCGCGGGGCCTCGGCGCGGTTGTTGCTGGGCAGGTAGCTCAGCAGATCGCGCACGTAGTCCAGGGCGTCCTGCTCGCCGGAGGCGACGTAGTGCGCGGTGCCGGACTTCACCATGTGGGTGTGGGCGCCGCCCAGCTCCTCCATGGTGACCTCTTCGCCGGTGACGGTCTTGATGACGTCCGGGCCGGTGATGAACATCTGGCTGGTCTCGTCGACCATGATGACGAAGTCGGTCAGCGCCGGGGAGTACACGTGCCCGCCCGCGGCCGCGCCCAGGATCAGCGAGATCTGCGGGATGACGCCCGAGGCCTGGATGTTGCGGTGGAAGATCTCGCCGTACAGGCCGAGGGAGACCACGCCCTCCTGAATGCGCGCGCCCGCGCCGTCGTTGATGCCGATGAGCGGGCGGCCGGTCTTGATCGCCAGATCCATGACTTTGACGATCTTCTCGCCGTACACCTCGCCGAGGCTGCCGCCGAAGACGGTGGAGTCCTGGGAGAAGATGCACACGTCGCGGCCGTCGATGGTGCCGTAGCCGGTGACCACGCCGTCACCGAGCGGGCGGTTGTTCTCCAGGCCGAAATTCACGCTGCGGTGCCGGGCCAGCGCATCCATCTCGACGAACGAGCCCTCGTCCAGCAGGGCCAGGATGCGCTCACGCGCGGTCATCTTGCCCTTGGCGTGCACCTTGTCGACGGCGGCCTCACCCATCGGGTGCTTGGCCTCTTCCAGCCGATTGCGCAGATCAGCAAGCTTGCCGGCGGTGGTGTGGATATCGGGGGCGCCAGCCGACCCCGGCACTGGCTGCTGCTGGACACTCGTCATGCCCGGAGTGTAACCAGTAGCAGGGACACGGGGAACCTCCGAGGGGGCTACTCGCGAGTACCCTATTGACCCCTTGCCAGCAGAAAAGCGCTGGTCAAATGCGATGCGGCCGAGCCGAAACCGCCTCGGGCGGACCGGAAAACGCCGTCGGGAACGGACTTCGGCGCGCCGGGCCGCGCCGGGTGCGGCCGGCGCGGGCGAGCATGTGGCCGCCGCGACGCCTCGGGCACCCGGAATCGGTGCGTGACACCGCGAATATCGAGTTCCGACAAGTTCTTTCACCGCATTCGGGCGCAGCATCGCGCGCCAGACCGTGGCGCGGCACGGGACCGGGCCGACACTGTCCGAGCCTGGTGCGAAATGTGCGGCGGACGGCATCCGGGGCGGACGGCCGACGGGCCCGCCCCCGGAGCCGGCTCAGCCCAGGACGCGGTCGAGCGCGTCGATAGCCTCGTCCAGTTCCGCGACGGTGACCGTCAGCGGCGGGCGGAACCGGATGCCTCGCTCGCCCGTGCCCAGCAGCAGCACCCGCTCGCGTTCGCGCATGGCCGTGACCACCGCGTCCCGCAGGGCCGCCGATTCCAGCGTGATCGCGCAGAACAGCCCGCGCCCGCGCGGATCGGTGACCTCCGGATGCCGCGCGGCCAGGTCCGTGAGCCGCTCGAGCAGGTGGGCGCCGAGCTCGGCGGCGCGGGCGGGCAGCTCGTCGCGCTCGATCACCTCGAGGATGCGCCGCGCGCGCACCATGTCCGCGAGGTTGCCGCCCCAGGTGGAGTTCAGCCGCGAGCTCACGGCGAAGACGTTGCCGGGCACCTCGTCGAGCCGCCCGCCCGCCATGATCCCGCACACCTGCGTCTTCTTGCCGAAGGCAACGATGTCCGGCTCTACGCCCAGCTGCTCGTATGCCCACCGGGTGCCGGTCGAGGCGACGCCGGTCTGCACCTCGTCGAGCACGAACAGCGCGTCGTGCTCGCGGCACAGCGCCTGCACCGCGCGCAGGAATTCCGGCCGCAGGTGCCGGTCGCCGCCCTCGCCCTGGATGGGTTCGGCGATGAAACACGCTATGTCATGCGGGTTTTCGGCGAAGGCTGCGCGGGCCTGCGCGAGGGCGTAAGCCTCGGCGGCCTCGATGTCGACTTCGCTTGCCAGATAGGGCGTTTCGATGCGCGGCCAGTCGAATTTCGGGAAGCGGGCGGTCTTGACCGGATCGGTGTTCGTCAGCGACAGGGTGTAGCCGCTGCGGCCGTGGAAGGCACCGGTCAGGTGCAACACCTTGGTGCCGAGTTCGGCGGGGCGGCCGTGCATTTCGTTGTGGCGGCTCTTCCAGTCGAAGGCCGCCTTGAGCGCGTTCTCCACCGCGAGGGCGCCGCCGTCGATGAAGAACAGATGCGGCAGCGCGGGATCGCCCAGGACGCGGGCGAAGGTCTCCACGAAGCGGGCCATCTCGACGGTGTAGATGTCGGAGTTGCTGGGCTTGTTCAGCGCCGCGACCACCAGCTCGTCGCGGAACTCCGCGTCGTCGGCCAGGTCCGGATGGTTCATGCCCAGCGCCGAGGAGGCGAAGAAGCCGAACATGTCCAGATACGGGGTGCCGTCGCGGGCGTCGACGAGCCGGCGGCCTCGGGATCTGGCTAGGTCGAGCACCAGATCGAAGCCGTCGGCGAGGATGCTCGCGGACAGAATCTCATGCACCGTGGCGGGGGTGACCTGCGGCGCATCTGCCATCACCCCGGGGCGCTCCATTTCGAGGGTCACACCACGAGGCTACGCAAACATTTACGCTTTTTCTACGCCTTTACAAACAAAGTTACGATCAGGCATCATCTGTCATAGAATGTCTGCAGGATGATGGTGCTGCGCGTCTGAACATTTGCGGTGACGCGGATCTCCTGCAGCAACTGTTCCAGGTGCCGCGGCGAGGCGACGCGCACCATCAGCACGTAGCTGTCCTCGCCCGCCACCGAATGGCAAGCTTCGATGCCGGGGACGTGCCGCAGGAGCGCCGGAGCCTCGTCGGGCTGCGACGGGTCGAGAGGAGTGATCGCGACAAATGCCGAGAGCATTTGCCCCAGCGCCTCGGGATCGATCTGCGCGGTGTACCCGCGGATCACACCCCGCGCCTCGAGCCTGCGCACCCGCGACTGCACCGCGGACACCGACAGATTCGCCTTCTCCGCGAGATTGGACAGCGTGGCCCGGCCATCGTCCATCAGCTCGCGAATCAGTAGTCGATCGATGTCGTCCAGAACAGGTTTCGCCGGTGCATCCGCCATCAGCGAAGGCTAACGCAGCCGACCGACATCGTGGCCGAAACCGTCCCAGCCAGCAGATACGGAGACACCCATGACCATTGCCGCCCCCGACACCCGCGAACTGGCCGCCCGCGCCGAACAGTTGCTGCGCACGCTGGGCACCACGCCGCCCGCGCCGGGGCTGCTGCCCGCACGCACCCCGATTACCGGCGGCGAGCTGACGACCCTGTCGCCGAGTTCGGACGCGGAGATCGACGCCGCGATCGGCAAGGCGGCCACCGCATTCCGCGATTGGCGCACGGTGCCCGCGCCGCAGCGGGCCGCCGTGGTGCGACGGCTGGGCGAGCTGCTGACCGCGCATCAGCACGAACTCGGCGAGCTGGTCACCCTCGAGGCGGGCAAGATCGGCGCCGAGGCGCGCGGCGAGGTGCAGGAGATGATCGACATCTGCGAGTTCGCGGTGGGGTTGTCGCGGCAGTTGTACGGGCGCACCATGGCCTCGGAGCGGCCCGGGCATCGGCTCATGGAGACCTGGCATCCGCTCGGCGTCGTGGGGGTGCTCTCGGCGTTCAACTTCCCGGTGGCGGTGTGGGCGTGGAACACCGCGGTGGCGCTGGTGTGCGGCGACACCGTGGTCTGGAAGCCGTCGGAGACAACGCCTTTGACCGCGCTGGCCTGTCACGGCCTGCTGCGGCGCGCGGCGGCGGAGGTCGGTGCGGATCCGGAGATCCACCAGCTGATCCAGGGCGCCGCAGACGCCGGGGCACGGCTGGTCGACGACGAGCGCATCGCGCTGGTCAGCGCGACCGGATCGGTGCGGATGGGCCGCACCGTGGGCCCGCGGGTGGCCGCGCGGTTCGGGCGCTGCCTGCTGGAGCTGGGCGGCAACAACGCGGCGATCGTCACTCCCTCGGCGGATCTCGAATTGGCCACGCGCGGTGTGGTTTTCGCGGCCGCCGGTACCGCCGGGCAGCGCTGCACCTCGCTGCGCCGCCTGATCGCGCACACCGACGTCGTCGGTCCGCTGACCGACCGGATCGAGGCCGCGTATCGCCAGCTTCGGGTGGGCAGTCCGCTCGAGGACGGGGTGCTGGTCGGCCCGCTGATCAACAGCCGGGCCTACACCGCGATGCAGGAGGCGCTGACCCGCGCGGTCGCCGACGGCGGCGAATTGCTGTGCGGCGGTGAGCGAGTCATGGTGCACGGCGAGGATTCGTACTACGTGCACCCGGCCCTGGTCCGCATGCCCGCACAGACCGAGGTCGTCCGCGAGGAAACCTTCGCGCCGATCCTGTACGTGCTCACCTACGACGACTTCGACGAGGCCATCGCCCTGCACAACGCGGTACCCCAGGGCCTGTCCTCGGCCGTGTTCACCCGCGACCAGCGCGAGGCCGAGCGCTTCCTGGCCGCCGACGGCTCGGACTGCGGCATCGCCAACGTGAACATCGGTACGTCGGGGGCGGAGATCGGCGGCGCGTTCGGCGGGGAGAAGCAGACCGGCGGCGGCCGCGAATCGGGGTCGGACTCCTGGAAGGCGTATATGCGCCGGGCCACCAACACCGTCAACTACTCCACGGATCTGCCGCTCGCGCAGGGGATTCAGTTCGGCTGAGGCTGCGGGGCCGCACGAGCCGGTATCACCCCGCGCCGAACAGCGCCCGTGCCCGGCCCCTCAGCTCGTCCGGCAACAACCGGTTCGGTACCCGGACGGCGCGCGCCAAAGGGACTCACAACCCGTGCCCGGTGCTTCGGGACCAACCGCGTCGGTGCCGGACGCGCGAACGACGCGACCCACAAGGCCTCCGGCCCGTGCCCGGCCCGTCCGGCACCAACCGGGTCCTATCGGACGAGCCCCCATACCGGCGGCGAGACACCCACCAGTTATCGGTATTTCCTATCGTTTGGCAAAGTATTCGGGCGGCGTAATCTCTCGAAATATCCGGTCAGCGGGTGCCATGTGCCGCATGGCCGGGTTGAGACGGCTAGCACAGATCAGGAGTTGCAAACATTGAGCAAGCCGACGTATTACGCACCCGACGGCGGGCTGCCGTCGCAGACCATGCTGCTGACCGACCGCGCCATCGTGAAGGAGGCATACACGGTCATACCGCGCGGTGTGCTTCGTGACATCGTCACCAGCAACCTGCCGGGCTGGAAGAAGACCCGCTCGTGGATTCTCGCCAAGCCGGTTTCCGGATTCGCCACCACCTTCGCGCAGTACATCGTCGAGGTGTCCCCCGGCGGCGGCAGCACCGCACCAGAGCCGGAACGCGGCGTGGAGTCGGTGCTGTTCCTGCTGAGCGGCGCGCTGACCGTCGTCATCGGGGGCAGCACGCACGCCCTGACGCCCGGTGGATACGCCTATCTCCCGGCGGGCAGCGAGTGGTCGGTGGCCAACGAGTCGGACTCGGCCGCCACCTTCACGTGGGTCCGCAAGGCCTACGAGGCCGTCGACGGCCAGCCCGCACCCAAGGCGTTCGCCGTGCAGGAGCAGGACGTCGATCCGTCGCCGATGCCGGACACCGACGGCGCCTGGGCCACCACCCGGTTCGTCGACCCCAGCGACCTCGCGCACGATATGCACGTCAACATCGTGACCTTCGAGCCGGGCGCGGTGATCCCGTTCGCGGAGACGCACGTGATGGAGCACGGGATCTACATTCTCGAGGGCAAGGCGGTGTACCGCCTCAACGACGACTGGGTCGAGGTCCAGGCCGGCGACTTCCTCTGGCTGCGTGCCTTCTGCCCGCAGGCCTGCTACGCGGGCGGCCCCGGCAAGTTCCGCTACCTGCTGTACAAGGACGTCAACCGCCAGATCAAGCTGACCTGAGGACTGCCCGGGCCGGTTGTCCGCGCGTCGCCCGTATCGCCTGTCGTGATACGGGTGCGACGGACGCGGTCGATGGGCATCGCCTCGGTGCCCATAGCCGCGTCGGATAATCCGATCACGGTGGCCGCGTCGCTGACCGCACCGGCGCCGCAGCACGCGCTGACATCCGGATCGACGCCAGCGGGACGAAACCGGCCAACGTCGTGCCGATCCACTCCCGACGCCGACGGTCGAACCGTCCGCACGGACCTACGGCCGGCCGCGCAGCCGGAAGCCGCGCGGGGTGGGGGCGAAGCCCGCGTCGGTGAGGAAGGTGGCGAAGGTGTTGCCGTGCACCGAGTCGCCGTCGACGCGCTCGACGACCAGGGAGTCGACGCGACGGTCGTGGACCAGGGCGGCCAGGGCCGCGGCCGCCCGGGTGCGGCGTTCGGGATCCTCGGTGAAGGTGAGCAGGGTCTTGCCGCCGCGTTCGAGGTAGAGGGTGAGATCGCCGTCGATGAGGACGACCAGCGCGCCCGCCTTGCGGCCCGGGCGATGGCCCGCGCCCTCGGCCGCCCCCTTCGGCCAGGGCAGCGCCGCACCGTAGGGGTTGGCGGGATCGCAGGCCGCGAGGACGACCGCTGAACCGATGACCCGGTCGTCGCGATCGGTGTCGAACGACCGCAGCCGATCCACGACATCGGTCGTAGAGAACTGGGCGCCGCCCAGGGAATCGATGAAATAGCCGCGGCGGCAACGCCCGCGGTCCTCGAATTCGGTGAGCACGCGGTACATCAGCGCGAATCCACCCGGAATCCCCTCGCCCTGCACGGCGCCCCGGGTCAGTACGCCGTACCGCTCCAGCAGCTGATCGGCGGTCGCGTGCGCGCGAATCGTGTTGTCGGACACGCGTTCCGGCAGCAGCGACCAGCGTCCGGCCACGGTCGGCGGACCCGACCGGACCGGCATGTTCGGCCGCGGCAGATACGCCCGCCCCCGCGGGGTGCGCCGCGGCGAGCGATGCGCGGTGGTGGTGCGCGTCGTCCCGGACAGCAGCGCCCGCACCGGCGCGAAGGTGTCGCCCCCGACGTACCCGGCCCACACCAGCTCCCACAACGCCGCCGCGACCGCCGCATCGTCGAGCAGCCCGGTGGAATCGGATAGCTGCCGGAAGAAGTATGCGCCCCCGGACGACGGAATCACCTGCACCCGTGCGGTTTTCGGCTCGCCGGCCACGGTGTCACTACCATCGGCCGGGCCCCCGGACGACAAGGCATCGGCCCGCTCGGAGGCAGTAGCCCCCGGCTCCGGCGGCGCTACGCCATGCGCGCCCTCATCCGTCGTGGCGAAATCCCCTGACCCGGCCATTCCGACGAGGGGCGCAGCCGCGGAATCTGCCTGCAGGTGGCGACCCTTCGCGCGCTCTGTGGCATCGTCCGCCGCTTCGGCCGCATCGCCCCACGGCTCGCCTCGCTCGGTATCGGCCGCTTCAGCCGTATCGACCGACCGGACGGCCCGATCGGATGTTCGGGTACCGATCGAGTCGGGGAAATCTGCTGCCCAACTGTGTATTTCCACGGCTCGTGGGGCATCGCCCACCGTCGGCGTGTCCGGCGATTGCCGGTCTCGAGCCGCCTTGCCGGCAGCCGGTGACTTGGCCGCGCCAGACCCTGATGCAGACCGGGCGGCACCGGCGAGCGGTGATGAATCCCCTACTGCCGGCGACGTCGGAATAACGGTCGCGCCCAGCGCCAGCAGCAGTTGGATCTGGGTTTCGGTGAGGTCGATGTCGTCGGGTGGGGGCAGGGTCAGGGGGGCCTGGTCGGCGGGGTGCAGGGCGATCCAGCCGTCCTTGGCGGTGATGGATCCGTGGCCGGACCAGACGACCTCGCCCGTAGCCATCAGCTCGTCGAGCATTGCGGGGGTGTAGTCGCGTACTCGGGCGGGCAGGACGAGCGTCTCCCACGCCGAGGCCGGAATCGGTACGCCCGCAAGCTGTTCCACGACCGCGAAGACCCCGTCCACGCCGCGTAGCTCGGCGGTGCCGACATGCTGCCAGGCGGGCAGGAACCGGGCGAAGGCGGCGGTGGCGACCGGCTCGACGTCCTTGCGGGCCGCGGCCAGCGATCGCCGCCGCAATCGGCGCAGCACCTGGGTGTCGCACCACTCCGCGCCCGCGGCACCCGGGGTGAATTCGCCCTCCACGACGCGTTTTTCGGCGGCCAGGCGATGCAGCGCGGTGGCGGCCACCGCCGTACCGATGCCGAACCGGTGCGCCAGCGCCTCCAGTCCGAACGGGCCGTGCGTGCGGGCATAGCGCCCGACCAGGTCGCCGAGGGGGTCCGCGACCGGCTCGATGAACGCCGCGGGCGTCCCGATCGGCAGCGGCACGCCCAGGGCGTCGCGCAGACGAGCCGCGTCCTCGACCGCGGCCCACCAGCGCTGCCCGGCGAAGGACACCTCCAGCGCGCGGCGGGCCACGGCGAGCCCGGCGAACCACGGGCCGGGATCGGCGGTGCAGCGCTGGGCCGCCTCCTGCGCGGTCAACGGACCCAGCAGGCGCAGCAGGTCGGCCAGGCCCTCGGCGTCGCGGGCGTGGCGTTCGTCGGTGAGGCGCTGCAGTTCCCGCTCGGTCAGCTCGAGCACGGCAGGATCGAGCAGCTCGCGCAGCTCCACCCGCCCGAGCAGTTCGGCGAGCAGGCTCGAATCCAGCGAGAGCGCGGCGGCGCGGCGTTCGGCCAGCGGGCTATCGCCCTCGTACATGAACTGCCCGATGTAGTCGAACAGCAGCGCATTGGCGAAGGGCGACGGCGTGGCCGTCTCGACCTCCACCAGCCGCAGCTTGCGCCGGGCGATCCCGGACTGGAGCTCGCGCAGCGCGGGCAGATCGTAGACGTCCTGCAGGCATTCGCGCACCGTCTCGAGCAGCATCGGGAAGTCGGGAAACTTGCGCGCCACATCCAGCAGCTGGGCCGCGCGCTGGCGCTGCTGCCACAGCGGCGCCCGCCGGCCCGGATCGCGGCGCGGCAGCAACAGGGCGCGCGCGGAACACTCGCGGAACCGGGACGCGAAAAGCGCGGAGCCGCCGACCTGTTCGGTCACCAGCTCGTCGATCTCCTCGGGTTCGAAGACGAACAGATCCGCACCCGGCGGATCGTCGGTGGTGTCCGGCAGGCGCACGACGATCCCGTCGTCGGCGGCCGTGGGCACCGCGTCGACCCCGAAGCGCTCGCGCAGCCGCGCGCCCACCGCGAGCGCCCACGGCGCGTGCACCGGCTGACCGTACGGCGAATGCAGCACCAGCCGCCAGTCGCCGAGCTCATCGCGAAACCGCTCGACCAGCAGCGTCCGATCGGTCGGCAGGTGCCCCGTCGCCGAGCTCTGCTCCCGCAGCAGCGCAACGAGATTCGCGGTCGCGAAGTCGTCCAGGCCCGCGGCGTGCACGATCTGCTCGAGCGCCGAGAGCTCGGCTCCAGCCGTTGCGGCGCCGCTGGACTTGTGCCGGGCCGCACCGGATCTGGCTGCCGACGCGGGCGTGCCTGCCGCCGGGGATTTGCTCGCCGTCGAGCCGGATTTCGCCACCGTCGCAGCGCTTTCGCCCGGTGCGGACGTCGCCACATCCGCGGCTGCGGCGAGGGAATCACCGGATTTACGGCGCCTGCCGCGGGAGCTCGCGGCAAGACTCCGGGGCGTGCCCGCATCGGAGTCGTCGGATGCGGTCGATCCGACTCGGTCCGGCGCTGCATCGAGATCCCCGGACGCGCGCGATCCGGGCGACTCCGCCGAGCGAACCAGCGCATCGAGCTGCGCCGCCGGTGCGTGCTCGATCGCCTGTCCGGCCGTGCGGACGAATTCTCCCAGCGCCGCACCCAATTCGGCCGGGCGGCCGAGCGAATCCCCGTGCCAGAACGGAAGCCGCCCGGGCAGGCCGAAGGCCGGCGTGACGAGCACGCGGTCGTGCGTGATGTCCTCGATGCGCCAGCTCGTGGCGCCGAGCGCGAACACATCACCCACGCGGGACTCGTAGACCATCTCCTCGTCGAGCTCGCCTACGCGCGAGGCCTTCTCGCCCACCATGAACACCGGGAACAACCCGCGGTCGGGGATCGCCCCGCCCGAGGTGACCGCGAGCCGCTGCGCTCCGGGGCGCCCGGTGAGCGTGCCCGCATCGCGATCCCACACCACGCGCGGCCGCAGTTCGGCGAACTCGTCCGACGGATAGCGCCCGGACAGCAGGTCCAGCACCGCCTCGAACGCCGAGCGCGGCAGCTCCGCGTAACTGCCCGTGCCCCTGACGGTCTCGAACCAGGCGTCCGCATCGATCGGCTCGAGCGCGCAGGCAGCGACGGTCTGCTGAGCCAGGATGTCGAGTGGGTGCGCGGGAATGCGCAACTGCTCGATCTGCCCGGCGGTCATGCGCATCGAGGCGACCGCGCAGTGGATCACATCGGTGCGATGCTTGGGGAAGATCACGCCCCGGGAGATCTCACCCACCTGATGCCCGGCCCGGCCCACCCGCTGCAGGCCGCTGGCCACCGACGGCGGTGCCTCCACCTGGACCACGAGATCGACCGCGCCCATGTCGATTCCGAGCTCGAGGCTGCTGGTCGCCACCACGCATCGCAGCCGCCCGGTCTTGAGGTCGTCCTCGATGATCGCGCGCTGTTCCTTGCTGACCGAGCCGTGGTGGGCCCGGGCCAGCAGCGCCGCCGCGCCGTGATTCACCTCGCCGGTCGCGCCGTACTCGGAGGGGGTCCGGCCCGGCGACACCGGCGGCGGGCCCGCGAATGCCGGTGTCGGATCCCCGGATTCGGCGACCCGCCGGCCCAGCGCCGGCCCCGCGGAGTGCCCGTCGCCCGCCGCGACCGCCGACGCCCCCGGCGCGGCGGAGTCACCCGAATCGAGGTCGACCGAGTCGCCCAGCCGCTCGGCATACGTCTCGTTCAGCCGGGCGGTGAGTCGCTCGGCCAGCCGCCGCGAGTTGGCGAAGACGATCGAGGACCGGTGCCGCACAACCAGATCCACGATGGCCGCATCGACATGCGGCCAGATGGAGGGCGTGCGGGACTGGTCCTCGTCGAATTCGCCCACCGGATCGGGCTCTGTCATATCCGCGACCGGCACCCGGACCGACAGATCGAAGGTCTTCGGCGCGGGCGGGGCGACGATGGTGATCGGCGCCGCGCCCACCAGGAAGCGGCCGACCTCCTCGGGCGGACGCACCGTGGCCGACAGTCCGATCCGTTGCGCGGGCCGTGCCTGCCCTATCGACCCGTCCAGCCCGGGCGTCTGCGCCAGCACATCCAGCCGGGCCAGCGAAAGGGCAAGGTGCGCACCGCGTTTGGATCCAGCAATGGCATGCACCTCGTCGACGATGACGGTGTGCACCGTGCGCAGCGTTTCGCGCGCGGCCGAGGTGAGCATGAGAAACAGCGATTCGGGGGTGGTGATGAGAATGTCGGGCGGGGTGCGCTGCATCGCTCTGCGCGTGGCCGCGGGCGTATCCCCGGACCGGACGCCGACGGTGATATCCGGCGCGGGCAGCCCGAGCCGCTTGGCGGTCTGCGTCACCCCGACCAGCGGTGCGCGCAGATTGCGCTCGACATCCACGGCCAGCGCCTTGAGCGGGGAGACGTAGAGCACCGACGTGCCCGGCGGGGCTTTCCGCGGCCCGCGTGCGGCCAGCCGGTCGATGGCCCACAGGAAGGCCGAGAGCGTCTTGCCCGATCCGGTGGGCGCGATGACCAGCGTGTGCTCACCCGCCGCAATGGCACCCCACGCCCCCAACTGGGCGGCCGTCGGCGCGGGGAACGCGCCCTCGAACCACTCCTGGGTCGGGCGGGAGAACTGGTCCATGGCATCAGTCTGCACCGAGGCACCGACAGAAAGTCCAGGACCGCCTGCGCCCGAATCCGGACGCACGGTTCATGCCGGGCACACCTGGCGGGGCGGGCCGGGGCGTGTCGCCCGGAGGCGGAGCAATCGCGACACAGCCAGCGAGGCCGCGCCGTAGGCTTCGGAACGTGCAGAAGGTGCTCCGACTCGACCTTGTCAGCCATGGCATGACCGAGGCGATGCGCAAGGCACGATTCCCGGTGGACGAGCCCCTGACCGAAGCCGGACGCCGCGCGGTCGCCGAGTGCGGCCGCCTGCACGCCGCCCGCGTCCTGACCGCGCCCGAGCGCCGCGCCGTCGAGACCGCGGCGCTGCTGGGCCTGCTGGGCGAGCAGGACGATCGCCTGCGCGACCTGGACGCGGGCGCCTGGCGGGGCGGCGAGCTGATGTCGGTGCCGCAGGAGGAGTTGTACGCCTGGCTCACGGATCCGAAATTCCGTGGTCACGGCGGCGAGGCGGTCATCGATGTGATCGATCGGACCAGGCAGTGGCTGTTCGACATCGCCGCGGAGGGCCTGCCGACCATCGCGGTCACCCATCCCGCGGTGATCCGCTCGGCCCTGCTGCTCACCCTCGACGCCCCGGCAAAATCGTTCTGGCGCATCGACATTCCTCCGGTCGGCATCACGCGCCTGAACTACCGCGGCGAATGGACGCTGCATTTTCGCGCCTGAACCGCGGCCGTCGGCCATCCCCACCCCAGGCCAGCTGCACGAGCACCACGCCGCGACCCGATCGGTCGAGGGCCGGGTGCATTTCGCGGGCGACCACACCAGCCTCGAGCCCGCCTGGATCGAGGGCGCGTTGGAGGTGTGCGCACCTCGCTCGAGGTGCACCGGCGCTGAATGCCCGGCTCGCCGGCTCGGTGATGACGACCGCGGGCGCGAATCACGGCCGATACCAGCGCGGGCGAGCCCGAGGACTACCGTTGGCCCATGCCCGAGGGTGACACGGTATTCCGCACCGCCGCCCGGCTGCGGGCGGCGTTGGCCGGGAAGACGCTGACCCACAGCGATTTTCGGGTGCCGCGATATGCAACGCTGGACCTGAGCGGGCAGCCCGTGGAGAGCGTGGGCAGTTACGGCAAACACCTGTTCGTCCGCACCCCCGCGCTCAGCATCCACACCCATCTGAAGATGGAGGGTGAGTGGCGGGTGCACGCGCCGGGCGAGCGGTGGCGCAAGCCGGGGTTCACCGCGCGACTGGTCCTGGCCACCGACGACGCCGAGGCCGTCGGGTTCTCCCTCGGCACGGTCGAGGTGCTGCCGATCGAGCAGGAGCACACCGCCGTCGACCACCTCGGCCCGGATCTGCTCGGGCCGAATTGGGATGCCGCCGAGGCGGTGCGGCGCCTGGCCGCGGATCCGGACCGGCCGATCGCGCTGGCGCTGCTCGATCAGACGAATCTGGCCGGAATCGGCAATATCTTTCGTAGCGAGATCTGCTTCGTCGAGCGGGTGGATCCGCGCATTCCGGTCGGGTCCGTCCCGGACCTGCGCGCGCTGGTCGATCGCGCGCATACCGTGCTGCATTCCGCCGCGCACAATCCGCCGTGGCGCCCCTTCGCCTACGGCCGCCACCGCCGCCCCTGCCGTCGCTGCGGCACGAATCTGACGCTCACGCTGATCGGCGAGGGACCGGACCGCGAGCGCGGGATCTACTTCTGCACCGGCTGTCAGGTGTGAATCGATGTAATTTGCCACTCAATAGCTAACATCGCGCCCCTCGCGAACGACTCCTCCTGCGAGGGCAGTTCACGACGCGCAGGAAGCAGGCAGATGACTACGGTGACGACCACCATGCGCCGGTTCCCGCGCATAGCGCGGCAACTGCTGAACGCGCTGGTTGCCGCCGCGATCACCGTCGTCCTGAGCTACCTGCTGTTCCACACCTGGTCCGGCCCCGCACCGGCAACACCCCCGCACACCGCCGTCACCAGAACCACCGAACCGGTCGCCAGCACCACGCCCGCGGCCCACGTGGCCGTATCCGGCGCCGACCATTACTCGACCCGATAGGGAACCCGTCCGGCGGTTCGGCACCCCCGGAACAACAACAGGATCGTCCGCTGCACCGGGGTGCAGCGCCCGCATCAGTCGAGCGGGACCGGCTCCAGGATCTCCGGGCGCGGCTCCGGGGCGGCGACCCGCAGGGCGTCGGCCGAAATGTCGTCAGGCTGTGTCTGCGAGTGGATTTCGGCGTCGACGCGGGCGTTGTAGGTGGCGACCTCCCAGTCGGCCTGCTCGGTGCTCCAGCCCAGGATCGGCGCGATCAGCCGCGCGACCTCGTCCGAACAGCCCGCGCCGCGGTGCGAATACTCGATGGAGATGCGGGTGCGGCGGGCCAGGACGTCGTCGAGGTGCAGGGCACCCTCGGCCGCGACCGCGTAGACCGCCTCCACCCGCAGATAGGTGGGGGCGGTGGTGATCGGTTGCAGCAGTTCGGGTTTGCCCGCGGCCAGGTCGAGCACGTCGGTGACCAGCGAGCCGTACCGGTTGAGCAAATGTTCGATCCGGTACGGATGCACGCCGTAGCTCTGCGCCAGCTGCTGGGCCTGATTGAGCAGGGCGAAGTAGCCGTCCGCACCCAGCAGCGGCACCTTCTCGGTGATCGAGGGCGACACCCGCTGCGGAATGTCCTGCGCCGCGGCGTCGACCGCGTCGTAGGCCATCACCCGGTAGGTGGTGTACTTGCCGCCCGCGATGGCCACCAGGCCCGGCGCGATCCGCGTGACGGCATGCTCGCGCGAGAGCTTGGAGGTCTCGTCGCTCTCGCCCGCGAGCAGCGGGCGCAGCCCGGCGTAGACGCCCTGGATGTCGTCGTGGGTGAGCGGGGTGACCAGCACCTGGTTCACCCGCTCCAGCAGGTAGGCGATGTCGGCCTTGGTCGCCGCGGGATGGGCCAGATCCAGATTCCAGTCGGTGTCGGTGGTGCCGATGATCCAGTGGCTCGAGCCCCAGGGGATCACGAACAGCACCGAGGTCGGCGTCCGCAGGATCAGTGCGGTGTCGCTGGCGATGCGGTCGCGCGGAACGACCACGTGCACGCCCTTGGACGCGCGCACGTGAAAGCGGCCGCGCTGGCGCGAGAGCGCCTGGATCTCGTCGGTCCACACCCCGGTCGCATTGATCACCACGTGGCCGCGGACGTCGGTGGTGCGCCCGTCCTCGCTGTCGCGCACGCTCACCCCGACGACCCGATCGGCCTCGCGCACGAACCCCACGACCTGGGTGGAGGTGCGGATGACCGCGCCGTAGTGTGCGGCCGTGCGGGCCACGGTCATGGTGTGGCGGGCGTCGTCGACGACGGTGTCGTAATAGGTGACCCCGCCGACGAGTGCGGTGCGGCGCAGCCCCGGCGCCAGTCGCAGCGCGGCCGACCTGGTCAGATGATGTTGGCCCGGTACCGATTTCGCGCCACCCATGCTGTCGTACAGCACCAGGCCCGAGGCGACGTAGGGCCGCTCCCACACCCGATGGGTGAGCGGGTAGAGAAACCGCAGCGGCTTGACCAGATGCGGCGCAAGGGTTTTCAGGCTCAGCTCGCGCTCGCGCAGGGCCTCGCGCACCAGCCCGAAATCGAGCTGCTCGAGATACCGCAGGCCGCCGTGGAACATCTTCGACGAGCGGCTCGAGGTCCCCGAGGCCAGATCGCGCGCCTCGACGAGGGCGACCTCCAGCCCCCGGGTCGCCGCGTCCAGAGCGATGCCCGCACCGACCACGCCGCCGCCGATGACCACGACGTCGAAATGATCCCGCCCGAGCCGCTCCCAGGCCGCGGCCCGCTGCTCCGGGCTCAGATCACCGGACGGCTGGGACTGCACTCGCGATTGCTCCGTCATCCTCCACTCCTCCGGCCGGTTCTGAACCGCTCGTTGGTGACGCTGATAAATAGCTAGCAGCCACAGTAATGCACCGCCCTAACATCGGCGAGATATACGACCCGCGGCCCGAACGACTCCCCCGTGCGGCAGGGCCACCGAGCGCCCCGACGACCGAATGGATCGGTCCTACCCTCGAGAGCACCCGGCGGCCCAGCGCGGACCCGAGCCCGCCGCGAACGCTACGAATCGACGATCGCGCTACAAAAGTCGACCGAGCATTACACCCGCACGGAAAACGCTACGGGACACGGCGAGTTCGGACAACGGCAATATCGTCCGGTGCGGACGGAAAGCGACTGCTGCAGTGCGCTATTCACCGACCGCCCGGGCGAGCCGGTCGACGGCTTCCCGCAGCACGGGCCCGTCGGAGGTCGTGAAGCACAGGCGCATCGAGTGACCGTAGTCCTCGCCGACGGCGAATGCCGAGCCGGGGACGTAGGCGACACCATGATCGACTGCGCGCGGCAGCAATTCGGTGGTGCGGGTGCCATCGGTGAAGTCGGCCCACACGAACATTCCGCCCGCGGCCTCGGTGCTGACCACCCGATGCCCGAGGCGCTCCCGCAGGGCGCCCACCAGGGCCCCGGCCCGTTCGCCGTAGCTGCGGCGCACCTTGTCCACGTGCGCGGCAAGCCAATCCGTGTCGGCGAGCAGCTCGGCGGCGATCTGCTGGGTCAGCGCCGAGCCGCACAGATCCGCACCCTGCTTGAGCAGTTCCACGCCGCGGCAGACCGCGTCGGGCGCGACCATCCAGCCCGCGCGCAGCGACGGGGCCAGGATCTTCGAGGCGCTGGAGAGCCGAATCACGTTGGGCGAGTAGGTCGCGACGGGATCGGGCGACGGGCGGTCGAACCACAGCTCGCCGTAGGGATCGTCCTCGAGCACCCAGAAGCCGTACCGGTCGGCGAGCTCGGCCAGCTCCCGGCGGCGCGCCGGACTCATCGTCACCCCGCGCGGGTTGTGAAAGTTGCTGACCGTATGCACGACCGTCGGGCGTTCGCCGCGATCGAGCAGCTCGCGCAGCACCTCGACGCGCATCCCCTCGGCATCCAACGGCACCGCCACGATTCGCGCGCCGGCCGCCCGGAACACCTGCAGCGCACCCACATACGCCGGATCCTCGACCACGACCAGCGCACCGGGATCCAGCAGCACCTCCCCCAGCAGCGACAGCGCCTGCTGCGAGCCATGGGTGACGAAGACCTCCTCGATCGGCACCGTACGGCCCAGCCGCGCCGACTCGCGCCCGGCCAGCACCTCGCGCAGCGGACCCCAGCCCGCCGACTGCGTGTACTGCAACCGGGACCTGTCTGCGAGCGCCGACTCCGCGGCCTGCGCAATCCGGTCGCGCGGCATCAGCTGCTCATCGGGCAGGCCACCGGCCAGGCCGATGACGTCCGGGCGCTCGGTCAGCTTCAGCAGGTCGCGAATCGCCGAGCTCTGCAGACCGTCGAGACGGTGCGACAACGAGGGAACGATCGGCGACATGGACACCTCCGAGAGCAGGCACGAAAAATCCACCATCGCACAATGGAACCAAATCGTGAAATCTCTGTCTCAAATATTGAGACGTTAGAGGGAGTTGATCTGCATGATCACACTCTTTCCGTTCACGTTTCCAGTCGTGATGAGCTGCTTGTACACAGTCAGCTTGCCGTTGGGATCATGCTCGGTGACATCGACGTTGAATTGGTCAGGAGCCAACGTCGTGACCTTCGCGCAGTAATTCACACCCGAGGTCGGGACATTGGCGTTGATGGTCTGCTGCAGGTCCGCGGTCGATTGGATGTTCGCGCTCGGCCCGACAAAACTGTGCATCCTCTCGGCGCTGCGGTCGATGAGGTACGAATGCCAGTAACCGAAGATCGCCCCCCTACCGCTGTTTGTATCGCCCGGCCCGTTTCCGACCGCCAATTCGGCCGTGGAGCTGGCCACACAACCGAACGCGGACGGAGTCGTCGCCGGGAGTGAAGTGGTTGCGGGTTGTGGATTGTTCTTGCCGTGCATGACAAACACCACAATCGCCGCGATCGCCGCGATGACCAGCACGACCGCGATCACGCCACCGATTAGCACACCGCGTCCGCGACCGCCCCGATCGGACGACGGTGCCGCCGTGCGCGCCGGGCCGAACTGTTCGGCCAGATCGTCGTCGTCCCAGAGCGAACCGCCGGGCGACCCCTTCGCGGCCTGGGCGGGCTCCCGGGGCGCCTGCAGCTTCTTGGCCAGATCGTCGTCGTCCCACAGGGAGCGAGGAGTCTCGCGCGGGGCGGTGGACTGTCCGGCGACCGGTCGCGGCCCGGTCAGCGGGCGCTGCGAGACCTGCTGATGCCCCTGGGAGGCCTGTCCGTGCGGCTGCGGGCCAGGCGCCTGCGGTGTGGCGCCCTGCTGCCACCACGTCCCCTGATCCGAGCCCTGCTGCCCCTGATCGGTGTATCGCACCGTCTCGGGCGCGGGGGCGCGCCGAGGGTCGGGCGCCGGGGCGCGCACCGTCTCGCGCGAACCCGTCGAATCCGGGGCGCGGTACTGCGCGGGCGGGGCCGGAGTCGCCGGTGCATCCGCGGGCTGCCACCCGACGCTGGGGCGATCCTGACCGTCGGCGGGCTGCCAGCCCACGCTCGGGCGGTCCGGGGCATCGGCGGGCTGCCAGCCCACGCTCGGACGATCCGGCGCATCCGCCGGCTGCCAGCCGACCGGCCCGCTCTCCCCGGTCGGCGGACCGAATGCGTCCACCGGCGGACCGAATTCGGACACCGGCGGACCGAAGTCCGATCCGCCGTGCGAGGGCGCAGCCTCTCCGGATTCGTCGTGGTTCGCATCGTCCATGGAGGCCATCACCCAATCCTTCCCCATGACACACGCGTGGGGCGGTCTCCAACGACCGCCCCACGCGT
The DNA here is from genome assembly GCF_050434125.1 of Nocardia sp. GP40. Lineage (NCBI taxonomy): Bacteria > Bacillati > Actinomycetota > Actinomycetes > Mycobacteriales > Nocardiaceae > Nocardia > Nocardia sp. GP40. The sequence continues at coordinate 116,315 of NZ_JBNPVW010000005.1, forward strand.
CGAATCAGCCTGTGCCGACGGCATCGGGTCCGCCAGCGCCGAATTCGTATCGGTTCCGAATCGACTCAGCCCTGGACCGAACCACTCACCTGGGCGGTGGCGCCGGCGACATTCACCGTCTGCGGGGCGTAGTTCCCCTGAGGCAGCCTACCAACGTGGGCGGCCGCATCGAGCGCGGCGACACCACCCGGCTGCATCCGGATCCAGCCCTCGACCGCCGCCTTGGCGGCATTGGCCTGAGTGGTGTCGACGTAGGTCGTGTTCTTGATGTCGTTGAAGCCGGTCTTGGCCTTCAGGTCATCGATGCCCGTGGTGTGGGTGTAGGTGGTGACCTTGATCCGGTTGGGCTCGATGTACTCGACCGACACACCGGCATCGCCCGTGCCCGTGGGGGTGCGGTAGCCGACGGTGCCGACGTAGCCCTGGGCGTTGTTGAAGTGGTGCGTGTTCGCCACGTAGCCCGGCGCCAGCGGGCCGCCGTCGATGTTCGCGCCGACCTCGGTGTGCGGGCCGGTCATGTGGATGATCGGCGCGGCCGGCGCGGACCGCAGGCTCGGCGAACTCCAGCTCGGCTGCGTCGGCTGCACCGGCTGGGTGGGGCCGGTGCCCATCTGGGCCTGCGAGTTGTTGCTCTGGCCGGGCTGGGAGGTGTCCGGGCCGGCCTGCGGCGGGACGGGCTGGTTCGGGGTCGGGCCCGGCTGCGGCATGATGACCGGCTGGGCGGGTCCCTCACCCGGCACCGGCAGCGGCGCCACGCGCGGAACGGTGACACCCGGCTGCACCGGACCGGCGAGGTTCTGATCCGGTTGCGGCGCACCGGTGTTCGGGGTGGTGACACCGGGCTGAGGCTGTGTGACACCGGGCTGCGTCGTGCTGCCCGGCTTGGCCGGAGCGGGGCTCTGGGTCGTGGGACCGGTGTTGTCGTTGGCCGGCGCGGGCGCTTGTGCGGGCGGCGGCGCGACCGGGGTGGTGGGCACATCCACCGGCACCGGGGCGGCACCCGCGGGCGCGGCCAGAAGTGTTGCGACGGCGGCGGCGGTGGCCAACGGCAGCGATGTGGTGACCACCGCTCGCTGGACACGATTCGGCTGACGATGTTTCACTGCTCGTTCCCTTTCCCGAGCCCGACCGCCACGCATCGTGTGATGGCGGCCGCTCTCCAGTTGTCCCTCATCGATGCCGGATCGAACTCACGACCGACCCTGACGGACCGCCAGCGAATTCCGGTCCGGGAAAGGCAAATCCCCCCGCACACGAAACCGACCAACCACCCGCCACTCGCATCTCTGCCGGAAGTGAACCACACGAACAGGATTCAGGCAACACGTATCGAACACTCACCGCCGCATCGATACTCAGCGTTCCGGACGGTCGTGTTCGAGAGTGCGGGCGATCCCGGGTCAGTGCAACTCGAGCGGCAATTTCACGGCGGCGTTCCGAGGGCCCGCGTGGTGACGCTCCGCCCCCCGGTGCACACCGCTACCCGAGGTCGTCGTGCCGCATCAGCTGACGCGCGGCCTCGGTGACCGAACCGGACAGCGACGGGTACACCGAGAAGGTCTGGGCGAGATCGTTGACGGTCAGATTGTTCTGCACCGCCAACGCGATGGGCAGGATCAGCTCCGAGGCGATGGGTGCGACCACGACGCCGCCGATCACCACGCCGGTGGCCGGGCGGCAGAAGATCTTCACGAAGCCGCGACGCAGCCCCGACATCTTCGCGCGCGGATTGGTGTTCAGCGGCAGCATCACCGTGCGCGCGGGCACCTCGCCGGCGTCGATCGCGGTCTGGCTCACCCCGACCGTGGCGATCTCCGGACGGGTGAACACCGCCGAGGCCACCGTCTTGAGCCGGATGGGCTGCACGCCCTCGCCGAGTGCGTGGTACATCGCGATGCGGCCCTGCATCGCCGCCACCGAGGCCAGCGGCAGCAGGCCGGTGCAGTCGCCCGCGGCGTACACCCCCGCCACCGCGGTGCGCGAGACGCGGTCCACGCGCAGGTAGCCGCCCTTGTCCAGTTCGATGCCGACCCGCTCCAGGCCCAGGTTCTGGGTGTTGGGCGTGGCGCCGACCGTGATCAGGGCGTGCGAGGCGGTGACCGTGCGTCCGTCGGACAGCTTGACCACGATGCCATCGGCGGTGCGCTCCACCTTGTCCGCGCGCGCCTTCTTGACCAGTTCCACACCGCGTTCGGCGAGGGCATCCTCGAGCACCAGCGCGGCGTCGGCGTCCTCGCTCGGCATGATGCGATCGCGGCTGGAGAGCACCTTGACCTTCACGCCCAGCTCGGTATAGGCGGAGACGAATTCCGCGCCGGTGACGCCAGAACCGACGACCACCAGGGATTCCGGGAGCTTCTCGAGGTCGTAGAGCTGACGCCAGTTCAGAATGCGCTCACCGTCGGGCTCGGAGCCGGGCAACACGCGCGGGCTCGCGCCGGTCGCGATCAGCACCACCTCGGCCTCGAGCACCCGCTCGCCGCCGTCGTGCAGCTTGGCCCGCACCAGATGTGTGGCCAGGCCGGGGATCTGGTCGATCAGCTCACCGGTGCCGTTGAGGATTTCCACACCCGCGGCCTGCAGCTTGGACCGGATATCGGAGGACTGCGCATGCGCCAGCGCCTTCACCCGGGAGTTGACCTCGGACAGCCGCACCTGCGCCTGGGCCTGATGCAGGGTGATGCCCAGATCCCGAGCCCGGCGCAGGTCGGTGCGCACACCCGTGGAGGCGATGAAGGTCTTGGACGGCACACAGTCCCACAGCACGCACGCACCGCCGACACCGTCGCTGTCGATCACGGTGACCGACGCGCCGTGCTGGGCGGCCACCAGCGCGGCCTCGTACCCGGCCGGGCCGCCGCCGATGATTGCGATGCGGGTCATGGATACCTCCGCTGTCATGCAGTCGAACCGGGATCTCCGGTACTGGCAAAGCCTAACGGTGCCGGATTGCCGTGATGAATCGCGTCGGACCCGATTGTCCAGGGCGCGCGCGGGCGGTGAAGCGGCATTCCGCCGAGTGTTGCGCATCTAATGGGCGGGATGGGGGTGAGTCCGCGCGGTCATTCGATACTCTTGCCTGGTGCCGATATACGCCGCCTACGGATCCAATATGGATCCGGAGCAGATGCTCAAGCGCTGTCCGCACTCCCCCGTGTATGGAACCGGTTGGTTGGAGGGCTGGCGCCTGACCTTCGCCGGAGACGACATCGGCTGGGAGGGACCGCTGGCGACGGTGGTCGAGGATCCCGGAGCCCGGGTGTTCGTCGTGCTGTACGACGTGCCCGACGAGGACGAGGTGAGCCTGGACCGCTGGGAGGGCTCGGATTTCGGCATCCACAAGAAGATCCGGCTGCGCGTGACCCCGGGTTCGGGTACCGGTACCCAGCCGGTGCTGGCCTGGCTGTACGTGCTGGACGCCTACGAGGGCGGGCTGCCCTCGGCCCGGTACATCGGCGTCATCGCCGACGCCGCCGAAAAGGCCGGAGCCCCAGCCGAATACGTGCACGCCCTGCGTACCCGCAACTCCCGCAACGTCGGACCGGGCGCGGTATAGAACGGCGGCCGCACCTCCAGGGATGTGGCCGCCGGACACTCGGACTAGCGCGCGTTCAGGACCAGGTTCGTCATGACGCGCACGCCCGTCGCGAGGGCGCGCTCGTCGATGTCGAAGGTCGGCTGGTGCAGGTCGAGCTGATCGCCCCGGCCCGGCCACACGCCCAGGCGCGCCATCGCGCCCGGCACCTCTTCCAGGTACCAGGAGAAGTCCTCGCCGCCGCCGGACTGCGGGGTGTCGGCCAGCGCGTCGGGGCCCAGGAGCCGGATCGCATCCTCGAACATGCGGGTGGCGTGCTCGTCGTTGACCACCGGGGGCACGCCGCGCTTGTAGTTGAGCTGATACCGCACGCCGGTCGGCGCGAGCAGACCCTCGACGATCTCGCGCACCAGCGGCTCCAGCATCGACCAGGTGGCATGGTCGCCGGTGCGGATCGTGCCGGTGAGCATCCCGGTCTGCGGAATCGCGTTGGGCGCCTTGCCCGCCGACACCGCACCCCACACCATGACGGTGCCGGTGCGCGGATCGATCCGGCGGGTCAGCAGGCCGGGCAGCCCGGTGATGACGGTGCCGATGGCGTACACCAGATCGCTGGTCAGATGCGGGCGCGAGGTGTGCCCGCCCGGCGAATCCAGCACCAGCTCCACGGTATCGGCGGCCGAGGTGATGGCGCCCACCCGCACGCCGACCCGGCCGACCTCGAGCCGCGGGTCGCAGTGCAGCGCGAACATCCGCGACACGTCCTCCATCGCGCCCGCGGCGACCATGTCGATGGCGCCGCCGGGCATGACCTCCTCGGCGTGCTGGAACACCAGCCGCACGCCGACCGGCAGATCAGGCACCTGCGCCAGCGCGGAGGCCGTGCCGAGCAGCACGGCGGTGTGCGCGTCGTGCCCGCAGGCGTGTGCCACGCCCGGGACGTTCGAGGCGAACTCGAGGCCGGTGAACTCCTGCAGCGGCAGCGCGTCCATGTCCGCGCGCAGCCCGATGCGCGGGCCCTCGGGGCCGATGTCACAGATCAGGCCGGTGCCGGTGGGGAGCTTGCGCGGTTGCAGCCCGGCCTTGACCAGCCAGGTCTCGACGAATTCCGTCGTCGCGAACTCGATGCGGGACAGCTCGGGGTTGGCGTGCAGGTGGCGCCGCCAGCTGATGAGGTCGTCCGAATTCTCGCGAAGCCACGCCTCCACAGCCTTACGCCCGGTATCCGCCGCCTCCGGCGACGGCTCACCCGCGGCGTCCTCCGTGGAAGACGCCGGGACCCGGCCCTGTGCACTCACCGAAATTCCTCCTGTCGCTGAACGCTGCGTTCCAACAACCGTTCCCTCTGCAATTGATCGCCCGCGATCTGTATTGCGGTACGAGCCAATGCCGTCGCGCCGTCGATCACCGCCAGATCCGCCGACGCGGTAATGCATGCCGCGGCAAATTCCGGCTGATGAGTGACCGCTCCCGCGGCATCTATGCCGATAACCGGGTGGATGCCCGGAATGGCATTGGTGACGTTACCCATATCAGTGCTGCCCAGCGGCCGAACCGCCTCCAGCTCCGGGGACAGCGGCACTCGCCCGATGCCCTGGATTTGCTCCCGGTAGGCAGACAGTACCGCCGAATCCGGCGTGAGCTCGGTATACGTGGGCGCGAGCGTCCGGATGTCGTGGGTGGTGCCGGTCGCCAGTGCTCCAGCCTCGAAACAAGCCGATGCGCGTTGCATCAGATCGCCGAGGGATGCGGAGTCGGCTGCCCGTAGGTAATACAGCAGTTCCGCGTGGTCGGGCACGATATTGGGGGCTACGCCGCCGGAGTTGACTATACCGTGCAGCTGCTGTCCGGGAGCGAGATGCTGACGCAGCAATCCCAGGGCAACCTGCGCGACGGTGACCGCATCGCCCGCGTTACGGCCCTGCTCGGGGGCGGCGCTGGCGTGCGCCGCGCGGCCGCGGTAGGTGATGGACAGATCGGCCAGCGCCAGCGAGCGGGCGCCGACGATGTCGAACGGGCCGGGATGGACCATCATCGCCATCCCAACCCCGTCGAATACGCCGCGCTCGAGCATGAGCACCTTGCCTCCGCCGCTCTCCTCGGCTGGTGTGCCGAACACCTTCACCGTGATCCCGCACGCATCGGCCACCTCGGCCAGGCCCAGTCCGGCGCCCACCGCCGCGGCGGCGATGATGTTGTGCCCGCAGGCGTGGCCTATCTCTGGCAACGCGTCGTATTCGGCACAGATTCCCACCACGAGCTCACCGCTGCCGTAGGTCGCCACGAACGCGGTGTCCAGACCGGCGATGCCCGCCTCGATCGCGAAGCCGCGCGCCCGCAGCGGCGCCAGGGCCTTGGCGGCGCTGCGGGTCTCGGCGAAGGCGAGTTCGGGCTCGGCGTGAATCGAGTGCGACAGATCGATCAGTTCCGCGGCGGCCGCGGTGATTCCCGCGTCGGCGGTGGCGGTCAGCGCCGGGTCCGCCGCCCGGACGGACTCCCCGGTCGGCGGACCCGCGAGATCCGGCTGTCGGTCGTCGCCGTTGCTGGACATGGCACCCAGTCTGGCACCAACCACCGGAAACGGTGAGAAGGGCGGCGGGCGATCAGGGGGCGAACGCGAGATTCTCCGGCGTGGTCTCCACCGCCAGGCCCGCCAGCGCCCGGCCGTGCAAGGCGCGCTTGATGACCGGCAGGTTCGGCTTGCGGTTGGCCGCCAGCGCGGCGGCCCGCTCCACCGCGGTGCCCAGCAACGCGTCCGCGTCCGCCTTCGCGTCGACGATGCCGGCGGCGATCGCGTCGTTCGCGGCGTAGCGGCGGCCGGTGGTCATCGCCTCGACCGCCACCTGATTCGTCAGGCGCTCGGTGACCAGCGCGTTCATCGCGACCGTGAAGGGCATGCCCAGATGCACCTCCGGCAGGCACCAGTAGCCGCGGTCCGCGCGCATGACCCGGAAGTCGTGCGAGGTGGCCAGCATGGCACCCGCGCCGAAGGCGTGGCCGTTCACCGCGGCGACGGTCGCCATGGGGAAGGTCAGCAGGCGGCTGTACATGCTGTGCACCCGGTCCAGGTACCAGCAGTTCCTGTCGAAGTTGCCGAACAGCCAGTCGGTGTCCAGGCCGTTGCTGTAGAACTTGCCCGTCGAGACGGTTACCAGCGCGGCCGGGCCCTCGCTGGCCTCGACCTCGTCCAGCAGGGCGTGGAAGGTGTCGATCCAGTCGGGGTGGAAGCGGTTCTCGGTGTCGGTCTGACCCTCGTTGCCGAGGTAGAGGACGAATACGTCCCCGTCACGTTCCAAATGCGGCATAGCCCGAGGATAAGTTACCGACGGGTCGGTACCGGGACGCGCATCAGATCCCGCGCGATCACCAGCTCTCCGTCGAAGTATTTCGCGGCCTCGAGCCGGTGCCCCTCCAGGTCGGCGTAGCGCTGGGAGAAGTGCGTCAGCACCAGGGTGCGCACGCCCGCGGCCTGCGCCGCCCGGGCGGCCTCGGCCGCGGTGAGGTGGCCATAGTCCCGGGCCAGCCCGGCATCGCGGTCCAGGAAGGTCGCCTCGATCACCAGCATGTCCGCGTCCTGCGCCAATTCCTCTACGCCGCCGCACATCCGGGTATCCATCACGAAGGCGAAGCGCTGGCCGCGGCGCACGGTGGAGACGTCGTCGAGGGTGATGGTCCGGCCTCCAGCGACCAGCGCGCCCTCGCGTTGCAGGCGGCCGATATCCGGGCCGGCGATGCCGAATTCGGCGAGCCGGCGTGGCAGCATCCGGCGGCCGTCCGGTTCGACGATCCGGTAGCCGAAGGTATCGATGCGGTGATCGAGCCGCACCGCCTCGAGCTCGAACGGCATGCCGGGCAGCGGAATCGGGCCCGGGGCCGCGACCGGCCCCTCCCGCAGGCCCGGAAACCACGGCACCACGTCGCGCAGGCGAAGGTAGAACTCGCGGCCCGACTCCGGGAAGCACACGTCGACCGGGTGCGCGACCTGATCCAGATTCAGCCTGGCGAGCACCCCGGGCAGGCCGAGACAGTGATCGCCGTGGAAGTGGGTCAGGCAGATCCGGGTGACGGAATTGGCGGCGACGCCCGCGAAAGACATCTGCCGCTGGGTGCCCTCACCGGGATCGAACAGCACCCCCTCCGAATCCCAGCGCAGCAGATAGCCGTTGTGGTTGCGCTCGCGGGTGGGCACCTGGCTCGCCGTTCCCAGCACGACGAGCTCCCGCGCCGCATTCACCTGTCGCTCCCGCGCGCGACCGATCGACGCCGGGCGGCCGGGCGCGCGCCGGGGTGGAGCGCCCGCACGATACGGACCGAGCCGGACATCCCGGCCCGGACGGCGCGCTCCGTGCACCGTAGCGCGGGTGTCGATCTCATTGTTCTCCCCCGCATTCCGGTAGTGCTTTCGCTCGCGGTCCATCCGGGCCAGCGCGACGGTACCAGGCCGGGGCGACGCGAACCGGCCTGCGCACCGCACGGGCGCTCGGCCGCGCGGTGTCGAGGCGGGCACGGGCGCGCGGCGGGGCTATGTCGCAGGCCGGGCACGGGCGCTCGGCCGGGCCGTGCCACAGGCCGGGCACGCGGTCGAGTGGCGTCGCAGGCCGGACACGCGGCCGGGCGGGCCGTGCCGCAAGCCGGGCACGGGCGCTCGGCCGGGCCCGGCCGCAAGCCGGGCACGGGCGCTCGGCCGGGCCCGGCCGCAAGCCGGGCAGAGTCGCAGGCCGGGCAGAGTCGCAGGCCGGACACGGGTGCTCGGCCTGGCCCATGTCGCAGGCCGGGCGTGGGTGCTCGGCCGGAGCGTGTCGCAGGCCCGGCACGGACGCTCGGCCGGGCCGTGTCGTAAGCCGTGCACGGGGTCGGCCGGGCGCGCGGGACGGGCGCGGGCGCACTATCGTTGGCCGCATGCTTGCCGAACAGGCCGCCGCGGCGATCGCCGAACGTACGGGAGTTGCACGCCACCGGATCGCGGTGGTGCTCGGCTCGGGCTGGCAGGAGGCGGCCGCCGAGATCGGCAATCCGGTGGCGACGGTGCCGATGGCCGAGCTGCCGGGCTTCGACACGCCGACCGCCCAGGGGCATCTGGGCACCGTGCACTCGGTGCCGGTGGACGATTCGCCCGTATTGCTGATGATGGGCCGTCAGCATCTCTACGAGGGTCATGAGCCGGCGCAGGTGGTGCATGGGGTGCGCACCGCCATCGCGGCCGGCGCGGACACCGTGGTGCTGACCAACGCGGCCGGAGGGATCCGTCCCGGCCTGCGCGTCGGTGAGCCGGTGCTGATCGGCGATCACATCAATCTGACCGGGCGCACCCCGCTCACCGGCGCGACCTTCGTCGACCTGGTCGACGCGTGGGATCCCGAACTGCGCGCGCTCGCACGGGAAGTCGACCCGGCGCTGACCGAGGGCGTCTACGCGGGCCTGACCGGACCGCAGTACGAGACGCCCGCCGAGATCCGCATGCTCGGCGTCATGGGGGCAGATCTGGTTGGCATGTCCACGGTCCTCGAGGCGATCGCCTGCCGCGCCCTGGGCGCCCGGGTGCTGGGCATCTCGCTGGTCACGAACCTGGCCGCCGGGGTCACCGGCGCCCACCTCTCGCACGCGGAGGTACTCGCCGAGGGGCACGCGGCCGCACCGCGGCTGGGCAAGCTGCTGCGCGGTGTGCTGGAACGCATCTGACGCGACGCGCGTCCGGTTCGCCAGGTCGTCCGGACCGGCCGCGTTCTCATCGGAGCGAGACGTCGGAATTCCGCGAGTGCGGATCTCCGGCCGGGATGCGACCGCCGGAAGCTGTTCTCGTCGAAAGGAGATACCGATGCTGCGATTCGGGACGGCCGGTCTGCGGGGTCCGCTGCGGGATGGTCCGGACGGGATGAACGTGGAGACGGTGTCGCGGGCGACCGCGGGGCTGGCCGAATGGCTGCGGGGACGTTGCCTGGGCGGGGGGCTGGTGATCGTCGGGCGCGACGCCCGGCACGGCTCGGTGGATTTCGCCGACGCCGCGGCGGAAGTGCTTGCCGCGGCCGGATTCTCGGTGCTGCCGCTGCCGCGCCCGCTGCCGACACCCGTCGTCGCGTTCGCCGTGCGCGAGCTGGGCGCGGTGGCCGGGGTGCAGATCACCGCCTCGCACAATCCCGCCACCGATAACGGATACAAGGTGTACCTCGACGGCGGATCGCAGCTGATCCCGCCCGCCGACGCCGAGATCGAGAAGTGCATCGAGGCTGTGCGCGAACCGATTCCGCGCGCCGATCCCCTGCCCACCGCGCCCGCTCCGAGCGCGCTCGCGCTGCCCGCCGATGCCTCCGTGGACGATCTCGGCGAGGAGATCGTGCGCCGGTACCTCGCCCGCGTCGCCTCGCTTCCCGAGCGTCTGGGCGGTCGGGAGGCGACCGTGCGGCGCAACGATCTCAGGATCGCGCTCACCGCGATGCACGGTGTCGGCGGCGAGCTCGCCGTGGCGGCGCTGGCCGCGGCCGGATTCGGGGACGTGCACGTGGTGAGCGAGCAGTTCGCGCCGGATCCGGACTTTCCGACGGTCGCGTTCCCGAATCCGGAGGAACCCGGGGCGTCGGATCTGCTGCTGGCACTGGCCGAGCGGACCGGGGCCGACCTGGCGATCGCGCTGGACCCCGATGCCGACCGGTGCGCGCTGGGCGTGCGCGGCCCGCACGGGTGGCGGATGTTGCGCGGCGACGAAACCGGCGCGCTGCTGGGCGATTTCGTGCTGCGCGGCGCGCCCGCGGACGCGCTGGCGGCCACGACGATCGTCTCGTCGCGGCTGCTGAGCAAGCTGGCCCCGGCGCGCGGCGCCCGCTACGCGGAAACACTCACCGGCTTCAAATGGCTTGCGCGAGCGGGCGATGGGCTCGTGTACGCGTACGAGGAGGCGATCGGCCACTGCGTCGACCCAGCCGCGGTGCGGGACAAGGACGGCATCTCCGCGGCCGTCGCGGTGGCCGAGCTCGTCGCCCGGCTGCGCGCGCAGGGCCGGGGCCCGCTGGACCTGCTCGACGACTATGCCCTCGAATTCGGCCTGCACGCGGGCGATCAGGTCGCGTTGCGGCTGGCGGATCAGGCCGCCGCCGCGGCCGTGGTCGCACGGCTGCGACAGACCCCGCCGGAGAGCATCGCCGGTGAGCCGGTCACCTGCACCGATATGGGGCAGGTGCGCGGCGCGATGCGCACGGACGCACTGATCTTCGAGGGTGCCGCACAGCGGATCGTGGTCCGCTCCTCGGGCACCGAGCCCAAGCTCAAGTGCTATCTGGAAGTGGTGGAACAGGTTTCGTCACGGGAGGCGCTGTCCGAGGCGAAACGAATTGCCGCTCAGCGCTTATCGGAGCTCCGCAAGTATTTCGAGAACCTCTGAGCTGCCGCTGCGCCTCCCGACGCACTGCTGCGGGACACGCCCGTATCGCCACGTGGCGGCCCGCCTGTCCATCCGGACCGGACACCTCGGGGTGGGAACGCTCAGCGCGGCCCGAACTGGCGATCGCCCGCGTCCCCCAGACCCGGGACGATGTAGGCGTCCGCATTCAGTCCGGCATCCACGGCCGCGGTAACCAGGCGCACCGGCAGCCCCGACCGCTCCAGCGCGGCCACTCCCTCGGGCGCGGCGACGACGCAGACCGCGGTGATGTCGGTGGCCTCGCGCGCGGCCAGCAGCTCCAGTGTGTGCCGCATCGAGCCGCCCGTGGCCAACATCGGGTCCAGCACGAAAACCGGTAGCCCGGCGAGGCTTTCGGGCAGCGACTCCATGTACGGGACCGGCTGGTGGGTCTGCTCGTCGCGGGCGATGCCGACGAATCCCACGCGCGATTCGGGGATGAGCTCGCTGGCCGCGTCCACCATGCCGAGCCCGGCCCGCAGCACCGGCACCAGCAGCGGCGGGTGCGCCAGCCGCGCGCCCTGGGTGATCGCAACCGGCGTGGTGACCTCGAACGTCGCCAGCGGCGCCTCCCGCAGTGCCTCGTAGATCAGGATTCCGGTGAGATCGCGCAGGGCGCCGCGGAACGCCGGGTTGGGCGTGCGCGCGTCGCGCATGGTCGTCAGCAGGGCGGCGGCGAGCGGATGGTCTACGATGTGCGTTCGCATGAGGGAACGATAAGGTCTGTAGGGGTTCGTAATCCGCACCCGCGGGTGATTTTCTCGTCCGAGGGGTGGAACCGTACTCGCGGTGCCTGCGTCCAAGTACTCGGATGACGTAATCTGCCAGCAGACGAGCACGATGGGGGATGTGATGACCAAGATCTCGGTCGACACCGAGGGCGTCGGCGCCTACAGCGCGACGGCCGGCGGCCTGGCCGGAGAGTTCGCTTCCGCAGCGGCCGCCGCGGTCGCCGCGGACCCGGTGCTGCTGGGCCCCATCTTCGGCCTCGTCGGCGGCGATTTCGTCACCGCATATTCCGCCGCCCATGCCGGACACGTCGCCTCGATCAGCCAGCTGTCCGCCGTCATGGGCACGCTCGGCACCGCCGCCGCGGGCGCCGCGGTCAGCTACTCCGAATCCGATGCCGATCGCGTCGCGGCGATGCAGAAGGCGCAGGAGAGGCTGCAGGCATGAGCGAGCGACCGATAGACGCAGCCGTGATCACGCTCATGCCGGAGCCGAGCGCCAGCGAGGTGGAGGCATGAGCGAGCGCAGCGAGCGACCAGTAGATGCAGCCGTGATCACGCTCATGCCGGAGCCGAGCGCCAGCGAGGTGGAGGCATGAGCGAGCGCAGCGAGCGACCAGTAGATGCAGCCGTGATCATGCTCATGCCGGAGCCGAGCGCCAGCGAGGTGGAGGCATGAGCGTGATGGGGATTGATCTCGACGCGCTGGCGAAGCCGCTGGTCGATCTGGTGGCCAGCTTCGGTACCGGGGTGCTGCCGAATGGCGGCCCGTCCGATGCGCTGCGGCAGACCTCCAACACGATGGACGGCATCCACAAGGCCGGCAGTTCCGGCATCAACCAGATGACCAACGCCTGGAACGGCGGCGCCGGCGATGCCGCCATGGACAAGGCGATGCAGGTGCAGACGTCCACGGCCACCATCTCCGATCGCGGCAACAGCATGGCCGACGTGGTCACCCAGGCCGCCTCCACGGTGCAGACCGGGCAGCAGAAGCTGGCCGGCATCCTGAAGGACTTCGTGCACCAGGTGAACGTGCTCGGTCCCGCCGCCACCACCCCGATGGGTCTGACGACGGTGGTCGGCACCGCGATCGACCACTTCGGCCAGGCGGTCGGCGTGGTCGGGCAGGTGCGCTCGGATCTGGATACGCACACTTCCGCGATGACCCAGCTCACCCCCGCACCGTCGACCCCGTCCACGGTCGGCACCCCGGTGAATACCGCCTCGCTGGTCTCCCAGCTCGGCAGCGGCGTCGACACGGCCTCCTCGCTGCTGAGCGGGGTCACCTCCAGCGGCGGCTCGGCCCTCACCTCGCTGGCGAGCAACGGCTCGAAGTCGGCGACCCAGGTGGCAGCGGCCTCGAATACCAGCGACAAGCCCGGTAAGCACGGCGGCGTCATGATCACCCTGCCCGACGGCACCCAGGTCGAGGCGCCCAATCAGAAGGCCGCCACGGCGGTCAAGTCGGCGATCAAGTGCCTCGGCACGCCCTATGTCTGGGGCGGCAACACCCCGGGCCAGGGCCTGGACTGCAGCGGGCTGACGAAATACGCCTACGGCCAGGCCGGGGTCGATCTGCCGCGCCTGGCGTGCGATCAGAGCCAGGGCGCGACGAAGATCAACGCGGGCGATGTGGAGCCCGGCGATCTGGCCATCTGGGACGGCCACGTCGCGATGGTCGTCGGCAACGGAAAGATGATCGAGGCCGGCGATCCGGTCCAGATAGATCCGATAAGGACTACCAACATGGATATGAACTTCCACGGCTTCTACAGGCCCACCCATGACTGATCCCAAGCAGCAGCAGATACCGAACGTCACGGTTGCCGCCAGCACGAACCGCTCGGGCACCATCAGCGTGCGGGCCACCGACCAGGGCATGCCGGTCGAGATCAAGTTCGAGCGCAGCGAGTATCGCTACGGTGCACAGGCCCTGGCCGCGGAGATCCTGCGCCTGACCAAGCGCTCGGCGATCGTGGCCAAGGCCCGTCGGCGCGAGGTGCTGGCCGAATCCGGGATGCCGGTCGAGATCCTGGACAAGCTCGGCCTGCCCACCCGCCAGGCCGCGGTGGACGAACTGGACCGCATGGACGACGAGGACACCGGACCCACGAGCTGGATGAGGCCAGTCTAGTGAGAGAGCGAAGCGAACGAACCATGGACACAGCCGCCAATGCGCTCATGGCGCAGCCGAGCGCCAGCGAGGCGCAGCCATGAGCGCAGAGATGGACGCCCTGGTCGCGGCGGCGACCGAGAAGCTCGAGGCGCTCGAGGCGGCGCTGTACGGGCTCGGGCAGGTACGCGGGCGGTTCACCACCGAGGACGGTCAGGTGAGCGTCGAGGTCGACAGCAACGGCGCCCTGGTCGGGCTGCGGCTGGCCGAGTCGATCACCTCGCGCACGCCCGCCGAGGTGAGCCAGGCCATCATCTGGGCCTGCACCCAGGCGGCCCAGGACGCGGGTGCACAGCGTTCGGAGGTGGTGTCGAACCTGAATTCCACCTTCACTGGCGCGGAGTCCGGAACTGTTGGGGGGCGGGCCGAATAGTGCCGCACGCGGCGGCTCGATAGGCTCACGGTCATGGCTTCTGGAGACATCGTCCCGATCGAGCTCGGCCTGACCGATGGCGATCTCGTCACACTGTGGGCACCGCGCTGGCGCGACGGTGACGACGAGTGGGAGGCATTCCTCGGGCACGACGACGCGCTGTACGGCTTCGACTCCGTCGCGGAGCTGGCCGCGTTCATCCGGACGAACGACGACAACGACCTCGTCGACCATCCGGCATGGAAGGTCGTGGCCGGGTTGTCCGCGGCCGAACTGGAGCCGGAGGAAGAGCACATCTTCGATCTGGTCGGGGTGCCGGAGCTGGCGGCGGGCGATCCGGATCCGGATTCGGTCGGCGAGCTCGAGGAGACGCTGGACATGGCCCGCACCATCGGCGAGGTGTGCGAGCTCGAGGTGGTGACCAAGTTCTTCGGCTCGCACCCCGTGCTGGGTGCGCTGCCCGCGGGGGTCAGCGCCTTCTACGGGCGCGAGGGCCAGGAGCTCTGGAGCCAGATCGGGGCGGCCATCGTCAAGGACTGGGACAAGGTCGTCGACGCGATCGATTCGGTCGTGAAGTCCCCGGCCGTCGATGCCGACGCGGTCGCCCTCGCGGAGGCCGAACTGCTTGCGGCGGACGAGAACATCGTCGATGCCGAGGACGCGGCGGAGACCGATGACGACGACGAGATCGAACAGGTCGACCTCGACGAGGACGACGAGGAAGACGCCGAGGACGAGACGTTCTGGCACGGCGTCGGCATCGACCCGATCCGCATCGTCACCTCCGAGGGCGAGTTCTACACGCTGCGTTGTTATCTCGACGACGAGCCGGTATTCCTGGGCAGCGGCGGCACGATCACGGTGTTCTCCTCCGAGCGCGCGCTGGCGCGCTACCTGGCCGACGACCACGATCACGACCTCGCCGCCGTGAGCACCTACGACGAGGTACACACCGCGGCGATGGACGGCTCGCTCGAGATCGAGGTCTCCGACGAGAACGTCTACGTGCTGCCGGGCCTGGCCGACGACCTGACCCAGGGCCCGAAGGCGGTCGACATCGACCAGCTGGATCTGGCCTTCGAACTGTTCACCGACGCGGCCGATTACGCCGACGACGACACCGTCGAGCAGGCGCTGGCCAAGTCCACCCCGCTCGGCTGGTACGTCTCCTATCTGCTCGAGCCGGACCCGAGCCGGCTGGCGCCGAGCCCGCCGTTCGCGGCCGAGGCCGAGGCCTGGCGCACCCTCGAGCACAATTTCGAGACCCGCCTGCAGAAGGGGTAGCAACCGCACCCGGCCGCCGCATCCGGATCACCCCGGACGCGGCGGCCGGATCGGATCACCGGCGCAGCGCGGTGTCCGCACGATCCGGCGCATCGTCGGCGCCGGGCCGCTGCACATCGGATTTGGTGACGGCGAGGTAGGCGACCAGCGCGAGAATCGCCAGGCCGAGCACCGCGACGACGGGACCGTCGCCGAGGCCCAGGCCGCTGGTGTCGGCCGGCTTGCCGAGCCAGTCGGCGACCGAGGCCCCCAGCGGCCGGGTGATGACGTAGGCGCCCCAGAAGCACAGGATCGGATTCCAGCCGAGCCAGCGGTAGCCGGCGGCGGGGACGAGGATGCCGGCCGTGAAGACCGCCGCGGAGGCCGCGTATCCCCAATGCAGTGTGTAGGCGGTGAAGTCGCCGAGCGCGGTGCCCATGGCGAAGGTGGCCATGACCGCGGCCCAGTAGAACAGTTCGCGCCGGGTGGTGTTCACCTCGTGGATCGACAGGGTGCGCTCGGTGCGATACCAGAGGAAGAACACCGCCACCAAGACCACCGCGTAGAACAGGGTGGAAACGGGATATGGGACGCCGAGCACGACGTGCATCACGTCGGCGGCCATAGTGCCGAAGACGCCGACCATGACCACCGCGAGCCAGTACGCCCACGCGTTGTAGCGGCCCAGACGCAGCTGCAGGATCAGCGCCGCGAGGAAGGCCACGAAGCCGAGCACGACCGCGATCTGCGGGTCGATGGTGGTGACCAGCAAGTCGGAGGTGGATTCGCCCATCGCCGTGGACAATCCCTTGATGATCCAGAACGCGGCGGCGACTTCGGGAACACGCAACGCGCCGATTCGGGTCAGCGCGGAAGAGGACGAATTCGGACTGCCGGATGCGGAATTCAACGAGCAACCTTTGCGGTAGTGAAGGACGGATACGGATACCGGCTACCGGCACGGCCCCGAATCCGGGCACAGGACATCGACAGTGTTCCCGGCCGGCGCTGAGAGCACGCTGAGATTCCGTCGTGATTCATGCCATTGGCAACTGTTGCGCAGGGCCCGATTCGGTGTAGCCTTGGGCAAATGCCCAAGACGTTTGCCCAAGGGGATTCTCCGATCGAAACGGGTTCGTATGGCGACTTCCGCAGAGCAGGGCCGTGAGACGCGCGCCCGACTCACGGACGCGGCGCTGGAGTTGATTGCCGAGCGCGGCTGGAGTGCGGTGACCACCCGGTTGGTGGCCGAACGCGCCGGGCTGCGCCCCGGGCTGGTGCATTACCACTTCAGCTCGGTCAACGACCTGCTCATCGACGCCTCGCTGGGGATGGCCCGGCAATTGGGCGAGGGCGTGCTCGGGGAGGCGTTGACCGAGCAGGGGGCGGCGGGGCTGGAGTTTCTACTCGCGACCGTCGGCGCCTACGCCAACACAACCACCGATACCCGCGTGTTCACCGAAATGCTTTTGGCCGCAACGCGATACGACCGCCTGCGGCGGGGGCTGCGGGAGGTGCTGGACGACTTCCGGGGCGCGGTGGCCTCCTGGCTGCGCGATGCGAGCACGGTAGCGGACCCGGAAGCGACTGCGGCCGTGGTCGTCGCGGTGCTGGACGGGCTCATCCTGCACCGCCTCATCGATCCCCGGCTGAGCGAACTCGGCATCGACGGCCCGCTGCGCCGGCTGACCGGGTCTTCCGATGGCGGCGGGACACCACACTTCTTGGCACGCGTACGATCCGCTCCGCGACCGGCGCGCACGAACTCCACCAGCCCGAACACCCCGACGCCGGTGCTGTCCGAGCGCGGCTCGTGCGTCGGCGATGACACGAGATCCGTTGTCCCAGCGCCGTTCCCGACTCCAGCGCCGGGAACGGGACATCGGGAGCCGCTCCGGATCAGCCGAGCAGGACCGCGTAACCGGGCTTGATCACCTCGTCGATGATGCGCAATCGGTCCGGGAACGGGATGAACGCGGACTTCATGGCGTTGATGGTGAAGCGCTCGAGATCGCTCCAGCCGTAGCCGAACGTCTCCACCAGCTTGAGCATCTCCTGACTCATGCTGGTATCGCTCATCAGCCGGTTGTCGGTATTGACCGTGACCCGGAAACGCAGGCGGGCAAGCAGATCGAAGGGATGCTTGTCCAGCGAGGGCACCGCACCGGTCTGCACGTTCGAGGACGGGCACAGCTCCAGCGGAATCCGCTGGTCGCGAACGTAATTCGCGACCAGGCCCAGGCGCGCCTCGGAACCGGCGTCGGCCTCCGAGATGTCGTCGGTGATCCGCACCCCGTGCCCGAGCCGTTCGCAGCCGCAGAACGCGACCGCCTCGTGAATCGACGGCAGGCCGAACGCCTCGCCCGCGTGAATGGTGAAGTGCGCGCAGTTGGCCCGCAGGTATTCGAAGGCGTCCAGGTGACGGCTGGGGGGATATCCCGCCTCCGCACCCGCGATGTCGAATCCGCCGACACCGCGCTCGCGCCACCGCACGGTCAGCTCCGCGATCTCCAGCGAGCGCGCCGCGTGCCGCATCGCGGTCAGCAGGCACACCATCCGGATGGGCGTCCCCGCCGCGGCGGCCAGCTGTTCACCCTCGCGGAAGCCGGCCAGGGTGTGTTCGACCACCTCGTCGAGGGTGAGGCCGCGCTCGAGGTGCTGTTCAGGGGCGAAACGCACCTCGGCGTACACCACGCCGTCGGCCGCGAGGTCCTGTGCGCACTCGCTCGCCACCCGCCGCAGCCCCTCGGGGGTCTGCATCACCGCGACGGTGTGCGCGAAGGTTTCCAGGTATCGCTCGAGCGATCCGCTGTCGGCGGCATCGCGGAACCAGTGCCCCAGCGTGACGGCGTCGTGGGCCGGCAGCTGGTCGTATCCGCATTGCGCGGCCAGCTCGAGCACCGTCGCGGGCCGTAGCCCCCCGTCGAGATGGTCGTGCAGCACGGCCTTGGGGGCCTGGCGGATCGAGGCAAGGGTTATAGGCATCGGTCCAGTCATGTATCGACGCTAGCCGCATCCGCGGCGTTCCGCAGGAAACCTTCGGTGTATCCATTCGATAGCTGGCATGTCGACGCCTGCCGGTCGCCCGCGTGTCGCGTGCGGATCGGATGCCGAGCCCGGCCACCCGGTCCCGAGCCGAATGCCCGGCTGCTGGGCAGGGTGATGAACGCCGCCGGTCCCATCGGATTCGGTTCGGGATCCGCAGTCGAGCTTGGCGGCGATGGCGTCGAGCACCGGGCCGCGGAGGAGTGGTTCGGTCGTGCCCGTGGTGTAGGCGACGGTGCTGGTGACCAGTACTCTCGGCTGCCGCCGATGGATGCGCCCCGTGTCAGGGCGCGACGCGGTCCAGCACGAGCGGAGTCGGCGTGGGTGGGGTGGAGCCGATCTCGTAGGCATCCCGCAGGGCCTCGAGCGCCGGCGCGAATGCCTCGGGGGTGTCGGTGTGCAGGGTGAGCAGCGGCTGGCCGGCGACAACGGAATCGCCCGGCTTGGCATGCATTTCGACCCCCGCACCGAACTGCACCGGTTCCCCCTGACGGGCCCGCCCGGCGCCCAGGCGCCAGGCGGCCAGACCCACACCCATCGCATCCAGCCGGGCCAGGGTGCCGGTCTCGGCCGCGGTCACGACCTCGGTGTGCGCCGCGACCGGCAGTGGCGCGAGCGGATCGCCGCCCTGGGCCCGGATCATCGCGCGCCAGTGGTCCATCGCCCGGCCGTCGGCCAGGGCGGCCGCGGGGTCCGCGTCGTGAATTCCGGCCTGGGACAGCATCTCCCGCGCCAGCGCCACGGTGAGCTCGACCACATCGGCGGGCCCGCCGCCGGCCAGCACCTCGACCGATTCGGTGACCTCGAGGGCATTGCCCGCGGCACGGCCGAGGGGGGCGTCCATGGCGGTCAGCAGCGCGACCGTGCGCACGCCGGCGTCCGCGCCCAATTCGACCATGGCCGTGGCCAGTTCGCGGGCCGATTCCAGGGACTTCATGAAGGCACCGGAACCCACCTTGACATCCAGCACCAGCGCCGCGGTGCCCTCGGCGATCTTCTTGCTCATGATCGAGCTGGCGATCAGCGGAATCGACTCGACGGTGCCGGTGACATCGCGCAGGGCATACAGGCGCTTGTCGGCCGGTGCCAGATCGGCCCCGGCGGCACAGACGACCGCACCGATCCTCGGATCCGCGAGCATGGCACGCATCCGCGACACCGGCACCTCGGCCCGCCAGCCGGGTATCGACTCGAGCTTGTCCAGGGTGCCGCCGGTATGGCCCAGGCCGCGACCGGACAGCTGCGGCACGGCGGCGCCGCAGGCGGCGACCAGCGGCGCCAGCGGCAGGGTGATCTTGTCCCCGACGCCGCCGGTGGAGTGCTTGTCCACGGTGGGCCGCGGCAGATCGGTGAAGTCCATGCGCCTGCCGGACTCGATCATCGCCCGCGTCCAGCGGGAGAGCTCGCGCCGGGTCATGCCGCGCAGCAGGATCGCCATGGCCAGGGCCGACATCTGCTCGTCGGCCACCTCGCCGCGGGTGAACGCGTCCAGGACCCAGTCGATCTGCTCGTCGGACAGCTCGCCGCCGTCCCGCTTGGTCGTGATCACCGACACCGCCGAATGCACGCTCACCATGGCCGCCAGCCTCCCAGAGAACCTCGCCCGGCGCACGCATCCCCGGCGCGTATCGCCAAGAAACGCCTGCACATTGACGGTAAAGGGTGCGTCTGCGAGAAATTTCGGGCGACATGCGGAAGGGGTCGATTTCCGCGTGTACTGTCGCGGCCACCAACCGATCGAGAGCTAGGGGGACGTTATGACGCACGTGGGACTGGATGTCCGGGTGGCGAAGCTGGAGCACCGGGTCACCGATATCGAGGAGAGCCACGGCAACTCGATATACGCGCTCACACGAGACGTTCGCGGGCTCAAGATCGACAATCGCCGGCTCGTCTCCCATGCGAACTCCGTGGGCCGAAGCCTCACCCTGATCATGAAGCATCTCGGCATACCGCCGATCCCGTTCGAGGAGATCACCCCGGCCGACGATGCCGAGATCGACCAATCTTTCGAGGACGAGGCGTGAAGCGAGGACGAAGTCGACGCCTCGTTCGGGGGAGACATCTCAGAGTCCGCGACGGATCGGGATCGTAATCCATTGCCGGACAACACCTTCGGCCTCAGATAGCTCGTGCGGTGGCGCCGCGACGGGCGCCCCAGAGTTGGGCCGCACGCTCCGAGCGTGCGAAACCTCACATCATTTCTGCCCCGCCGCAAGATCATCCGGCCCGAAGGCAAACGGCAGCAAACTACTCAGCGGCATCGGACCGCTCGCGTGATCGACGAGTAGATCGCCGCCTCCGTGCTCGTAGAGCAGCTGGCGGCACCGCCCGCACGGCATCAGGATCGCCCCGCGCGAGTCGCACACAGCTACCGCCAGCAACCGGCCCCCGCCGGACGCGCAGAGGTTACCGACCAGTACACACTCGGCACACAGCCCCAACCCGTATGAGACATTCTCCACATTGCACCCGCGCACAATTCGTCCGTCGAGGGTGCTCGCGGCAGCCCCAACCGGAAACCGCGAATAGGGCGCATAGGCATTCTGCATAACATCGAACGCACTGTGGCGCAACATATTCCAGTCAATTTCCGACATATGGAACCTCCGTCCGAATGGGCCGCACCGGGCCGAAAGAACGGTACCGCAGCCACATTCGAACGTCAGGCAAGGCAAACCTAACTCAGTGAATTTCGCCGCAACGCGCGGCACGCCGAATTAGTTCCGCGAATCTCCGGGGATTACAGTTCTCGGCAGATCGGTTCAGGTTTGGCGTTGCACAGACGGCCACCGCCTCTGGGGTGTCGGCTCCGGACACGAGCTGGTGTTTTCCATCCAATCGGCTCTGTGTCCGCGCGCCGAATCTGCGCC
This sequence comes from Nocardia sp. GP40, assembly GCF_050434125.1. Taxonomy (NCBI): domain Bacteria; kingdom Bacillati; phylum Actinomycetota; class Actinomycetes; order Mycobacteriales; family Nocardiaceae; genus Nocardia; species Nocardia sp. GP40. The sequence continues at coordinate 137,698 of NZ_JBNPVW010000005.1, forward strand.
GGATCACGACTTGCCGGCTCGCCGGCCTGTCCATCAACGACGTTGGAGGCACCGCACTCTATGACCACCACGCTGGAAGCTCCGGCTCAGCCGAAGCGGAAGACCCTGTACCGCGGCGACCCGGGTATGTGGTCCTGGGCGATGCACCGGATCACCGGTGTCACGATCTTCTTCTTCCTCTTCGTCCACGTGCTCGACACCGCGCTGGTGCGGGTCAGCCCCGACACGTACAACCGGGCGATCGAGACCTACAAGAACCCGATCGTCGCCCTGATGGAGATGGGCCTGGTCGTGTGCGTGCTGTTCCATGCGCTCAACGGCATCCGGGTCATCCTGGTCGACTTCTGGTCCAAGGGAGTCAAGTACCAGCGCCTGATGCTCTGGATCGTGCTCGCGGTCTGGGTCATCGTGGCCGGCGCGGGCGTGGGCCGTGAGCTCTTCTACATGATCACGACGGAGCTGTGACAATGACTGCACCTGTTCTGGGCAAGTCCTACGACCGCCCCGCCAGCCTGGACTCCCCCCGCGCGCCGCGGCGCGCTGGGGGCAACAACTTCGAGAAGTACGCGTGGCTGTTCATGCGCTTCTCCGGCCTGCTGCTGGTCGTGCTCGTGCTCGGCCACATGACGATCATGCTGATGCTCGACGGCGGCGTGAAGCGCGTGAACTTCGCCTTCGTGGCCGGACGCTGGTCCAGCCCGTTCTGGCAGCTCTGGGACCTGACCATGCTGTGGCTGGCCCAGCTGCACGGCGGCAACGGCCTGCGCACGGTCATCGACGATTACGCCCGCAAGGACGCCACCCGCTTCTGGCTCAAGACCCTGTTGGTCATCTCGATGATTTTGATCATGGGCGTGGGCACCTACGTCATCTTCACCTTCGACCCCAACATCAGTTAGGAACGCCACCAGCGATGACTGAAAACCCGATTGAGGAGCACCGCTACGACGTGGTGATCGTCGGTGCCGGTGGTGCCGGTATGCGCGCGGCTATCGAGGCCGGCCCCCGGGTGCGCACGGCGGTCCTGACCAAGCTCTACCCCACCCGCAGCCACACCGGCGCGGCCCAGGGCGGCATGTGCGCCGCGCTGGCGAACGTGGAGGAAGACAACTGGGAGTGGCACACCTTCGACACCGTCAAGGGTGGTGACTACCTCGTCGACCAGGACGCCGCGGAGATCATGGCCAAGGAGGCCATCGACGCCGTGCTCGACCTGGAGAAGATGGGCCTGCCGTTCAACCGGACCCCCGAGGGCCGGATCGACCAGCGCCGCTTCGGCGGTCACACTCGCGACCACGGCAAGGCGCCGGTGCGTCGCGCATGCTACGCCGCCGACCGCACCGGTCACATGATCCTGCAGACGCTCTATCAGAACTGCGTCAAGCACGACGTGGAGTTCTACAACGAGTTCTACGTGCTGGACCTGCTGCTCACCGACACCGACCGCGGCCCGGTCGCGACCGGCGTCGTCGCCTACGAGCTGGCCACCGGCAAGCTGCACGTGTTCCACGGCAAGGCGATCATCTTCGCCACCGGCGGTTCGGGCCGGATGTACAAGACCACCTCCAACGCGCACACGCTGACCGGCGACGGCATGGCGATCGTGTTCCGCAAGGGTCTTCCCCTGGAGGACATGGAGTTCCACCAGTTCCATCCGACGGGCCTGGCCGGTCTTGGCATCCTCATCTCCGAGGCGGTCCGTGGCGAGGGCGGCATCCTGCGCAACGCCTCGGGCGAGCGGTTCATGGAGCGCTACGCCCCCACCATCAAGGACCTCGCCCCGCGCGACATCGTCGCCCGGTCGATGGTGCTCGAGGTGGCCGAGGGCCGCGGCGGCGGTCCGAACAAGGACTACGTCTTCATCGACGTGACCCACCTCGGTGAGGACGTGCTCGAGGAGAAGCTGCCCGACATCACCGAGTTCTCCCGCACCTATCTGGGCGTCGACCCGGTCAAGGAGCCGGTGCCGGTCATGCCGACCTGCCACTACGTGATGGGCGGCATCCCGACCCGCATCCGCGGCGAGGTGCTGCGCAACAACACCGACGTGGTGCCTGGCCTCTACGCCGCCGGCGAGTGCGCCTGTGTCTCGGTGCACGGCTCGAACCGCCTGGGCACCAACTCGCTGCTGGACATCAACGTGTTCGGCCGCCGCGCGGGCATTGCCGCCGCCGAGTACGCCCAGCGCCACGATTTTGTGGCGCTGCCGGAGAACCCCGCGACGATGGTGCAGAACTGGCTGGCCAACCTGCTGTCCGAGCACGGCAACGAGCGCGTCGCGGACATCCGCGGCGAGCTGCAGGCGACCATGGACGCCAACGCCGGTGTGTTCCGCACCGAGGACACGCTGAAGAAGGTGCTCACCGACATCCACGGGTTCAAGGAGCGCTACGAGCGGATCACGGTCCAGGACAAGGGCAAGCGCTACAACAGCGACCTGCTCGAGGCCGTCGAGCTCGGCTTCCTGCTGGAGCTGGCCGAGGTCACCGTGGTCGGCGCGCTGAACCGCAAGGAGTCGCGCGGCGGCCACGCCCGCGAGGACTACCCCAACCGCGACGACACCAACTTCATGCGCCACACCATGGCGTACAAGGAGGTCGAGCCCGGTGAGCCGGCGAAGCTGATCGCCGACATCCGCCTCGATTTCAAGCCGGTCGTGCAGACCCGCTACGAGCCGATGGAGCGTAAGTACTGATGACTGCTGTCGCCGAGACTCCGCAGAAGCCGGCCCCCGTTCCGGACGGGTCGGTCATGGTCACCGTCAAGGTGGCCCGGTTCAACCCGGAGAACGGGCAGGGCGCGTACTGGGATTCGTTCCAGGTACCGGTGCTGCCCACCGACCGCTTCCTGAACGTGCTCATCTACATCAAGTCCTACCTGGACGGCACGCTCACCTTCCGCCGCTCCTGCGCCCACGGCGTCTGCGGTTCGGATGCCATGCGCATCAACGGTGTGAACCGGCTGGCGTGCAAGGTGCTGATGCGGGACATGCTGCCCAAGAGCGGCAAGACCCTCACCATGACCGTCGAACCCATCCGCGGCCTGCCCGTGGAGAAGGACCTCGTGGTCAACATGGAGCCGTTCTTCGACGCCTTCCGCGCGGTCAAGCCGTACCTGATCACCTCGGGTAACGAGCCCACCCGCGAGCGCATCCAGTCCCAGACCGACCGCCATCGTTTCGACGACACCACCAAGTGCATCCTGTGCGCCTGCTGCACCACCTCGTGCCCGGTGTACTGGAGCGACGGCAGCTACTTCGGCCCGGCCGCGATCGTGAACGCGCACCGCTTCATCTTCGACAGCCGCGACGAGGGCGCCCGGGAACGCCTGGACATCCTCAACGACGTCGAGGGCGTCTGGCGCTGCCGCACCACCTTCAACTGCACCGACGCCTGCCCCCGCGGCATCGAGGTCACCAAGGCCATCCAGGAAGTCAAGCGCGCGTTGCTCTTCGCCCGCTAGGTTCTCCCAGCGCCTGAATACGAAGGCCGCCTTCATCATCCGATGAGGGCGGCCTTCGTACATCACGCCCACGCGTCGAACCTCGAGCGATTCGCAGGTGTCCTGCAGCAATGCAGATCGTCGCCACCGCTTCCACATTCACGAATACCTATGTTCGAATGACGGTCGTCACAGCCGTCGGCCGCCGGGAACCCGTCCTCCCGCGCCAGGCGTTGGCAGTCCAGATAGGCTCGAAGTCAGGCTCCCGCAACGGAACCGGACGCACCAGAAGGAAATTCCCGTGATCTGCTTCTTCGACCCCTCCCACGGCCCGGCGGCCATGTCCGTGAACTGGCAGCCGCAGTGGGGTGTGCCGCGGCCCGTCGAGGTCTGCCAGTTCTGCGCGCAGCGGATCCAGACCACCCAGCCGCCGTATTACCAGCCCATGCAGGGGTACCCGCAGCAGGGTTATCCCCAGCAGGGCTATCCGCAACAGGGTTACCCCCAGCCGGGGTACCCGCAACCGGGTTACCAGGGCCAGCCGCCCCGTCAGGGCCATAGCACCGCCGCGATGCTGGGTGCCGGCGCGGCGGGCGTCGTCGGCGGGATGCTGATCGGCGACATGCTGTCGGACGACGACGAGCGCGACGAGAACCGCTCCTACGAGCGCGGTTACGAGGATGCCGAGTACCGCGACGACCGGAACGATCGCGACGACGACGGCTTCTTCTGAGCCGAGATTCCCCAAGGCCGCCTTCCGCACTGGCTGAAGGCGGCCCTCGGCTTGTCTACGGCACCATCCAGGACAGCACCGACGTCGACTGCAGCACGACCAGCACGCACATCGCCGCCAGGAACAGCAGCGTCCAGCCGAAGACCCGGCGGAAGATGTCGCCCTCCTTGCCGTCCAAACCCACTGCGGCAGCGGCGATGGCGAGGTTCTGCGGGGAGATCATCTTGCCCAGCACGCCGCCGGAGCTGTTGGCCGCGGCCATCAGGGTCTGCGACAGGCCCGCCTTGCCCGCGGCGGTCACCTGCAGCGCGCCGAACAGTGAATTGGACGAGGTATCGGATCCGGTGACCGCGGTGCCGATCCAGCCGAGGACCGGGGACAACAGCGCGAAAAGCCCGCCGGCGCCGGCCATCCAGGTGCCCAGGGTGATGGTCTGGCCCGAGGTGTTCATGACATAGGCCAGGGCCAGCACCGCCATCACCGTCACGATCGCGAATCGCAACTGGTACAACGTTGTTCCGTACGCCCGCACGGCCCTGGGAATCGACACCGACAGCGCGATCATCGTCAGCAATCCCGCGATCAGCATCTGAGTTCCGGGCGAGGTCAGCAGGTTCAGGGTGAAGGTGATGGAACCGAGCCGGGCGCCCTTGGCATTGACCACGTGCAGCCCCGGCCACGCGAAGGTGTATGTCGCGTGCCCGATCAGCCGCTTGATCGGGCCGATCTGCCCGAGCACGAAGACCGCGATCACGATCAGGTACGGCGCGTAGGCCCGGACGATATCGCGTGGCGAGTCGGGATGCTCTACGCGACGGGCGAATTCGGGCGAGGGCTCGGCGGCCGCGCCACCGGCGATCACCGGCGCGGGACCGCTGCCTTCGGTGTAGGTCGCGGACGGACGCCACACCCGCACCAGCAGCACGACCCCCGCCGCGGAGACCAGCGCCGCCACCACGTCGGCCAGCGGCACCGAGATGAAGTTCGAGGTCACGTACTGTGCGATCGCGAAGCTCACCCCGCAGACGACCGCCGCGGGCCAGGTCTGCCGGAGCCCGTTCCTGCGGTCGACGATGAAGACCAGCACCAGCGGAACGAACAGCGACAGCACCGGGGTCTGGCGGCCGACCATCGCGCCGAGCGTGTCGGAGGAGTGCCCGGTGACCGCGCCCAGGGTGAGGATCGGCGTGGCCATCGCGCCGAACGCGACCGGCGCGGTATTGGCGGTCAGTGCCAGCACCGCCGCCTTCAGCGGTGCGAATCCGAGCGCGATCAGCATGACCGCGGTCACCGCGACGGGCGTGCCGAATCCGGCCAGGGCCTCGAGCAGGGCGCCGAACGAGAAGGCGATGAGGATGGCCTGTACCCGCTGATCGGGGCTGACCCCGGCGAAGGAGCGGCGCAACACATCGAAATGGCCGGTGGCGACGGTCATGTTGTACACCCAGATCGCGTTGATCACGATCCACAGAATCGGGAAGAACCCGAATGCGGCGCCCTCGGTGCCCGACAGCAGCGCCTGCCCCACCGGCATCCCGTAGAGCCAGACAGCCACGAACAGCGCGACGAGCAGCGAGACCAGCGAGGCGATCCAGGCGGCCCAGCGCAGCGCCCCGAGCAGGATGAACAGGACCAGTAGGGGCAGGGCGGCGATGAGCGAACTCCACGCCAGGGAATGGGCGAGTGGATCGAGTACTTGGTGATACATGCCAAACCTCCGACAACGGGCCAACCGCACAGCCCGTTCCGGGAAGTTTTACTCTCAACGACCACTCCCCGGCCTGAAATCCGGCAGATATTCACCTCCGCCGACGCCGCAACGGGCCCGCACCGAGTACCCCAGGGGCCCGCATGATCTGGCGTCGTCACAGGCACGCCGGAGCGCCTTGGTAGCCGGAAACTTGCATGCGGTGCTCCAGGACGCTGGACGCAGACGAGGAATCCAGCGACTGTCCGCCACTCGCCTGGGACAGGGCCGAATCCGGCCGAACCCGTCGATCTTCCGGATCGGCCATCCGCAGCCCCGACCCGATCAACTAGGCATTTTGTCAAGTTAACTGAGTATTTGTTGTCGGATGCGCCCAGCAGTGCTTGCATCAAGGCATGTTCACTGAAGCTCAGCTGTACTCGCCGGTGACCACGAGCACCCAAGGTGATGTGACCGTGCACCTGAGCGAGGAGCACCCCGGCGTGAACGATCCCGACTACCGGGCCCGCCGCAACGCGATTGCCGCCCGGGCACTGGCGTATCGACCGGGATCTCCGACACCACGCATCGGTTACACCGACGAGGAGCAGCAGGTCTGGCGGATCGTGTCCACCGAGCTGGCCCGCAAGCACGAACGGTATGCCTCCGCGGAGGTCGTGGCCGCGGCCGGGCGCCTGGCCCTGCCGGTCGACCACATCCCCCAGCTGGACGAGGTATCCGCACGACTGGTGCCGCTCAGCGGATTCCGCTACGTGCCCGCGGCGGGGCTGGTGCCGCTGCGGGAGTTCTTCGGCTCCTTCGCAGACCGTATTTTCCATTCCACCCAGTACATTCGCCATCATTCGGCCCCGCTCTACACGCCGGAACCCGACGCGGTGCACGAAATCATCGGCCACGCCAATCAATTGGCGAGCCCCCGCTTCGCGGCGATCTACGCCGAGGTGGGCGCGGCGGTGGCCCGGCTGGAAACCGATGCGGCACTGAAGTTCCTGGCCGATGTGTTCTGGTTCTCGATGGAATTCGGCGTGGTGCGCGAGCGGGGCGAAGTGCGCTGCTACGGGGCCGGGCTGCTGTCGTCCTATGGCGAGATCGAGGAGTTCCGCGAGGCCGAGTTGCATCCACTGAACATCCACGAGATGGGCACGGCGGTCTACGACATCACGCACTATCAGCCCGTATTGTATTGCGCCGAGTCGATTTCCGAGATCGAGGACGTGGTGGGCGGATTCTTCGCCACGGTGAACGACGACGTCGTGGCCCGGCACCGGGCGGCCTAGCTACAGCGGCATTCCCGCCTCGAGAAAGTCGGCGATTCGCCCGATCTTGTCGATGTCGAGGCCGCCGCCCGGCATGGGGTCGAACGCGGTCATCATCGCGCCGATCAACGCGCCGGCGAAGGCGCGGACCTCGAGTTCGTCCTCGTCGCGGCCCGCCCGTTCGGCGGCCAGCATGGCCAGCAGCCGGATGTTGCGGTCGGTCTCCTGAGCGATCACGCTGCTGAGTTCGGGCACCGACGCGATCAGGCGCATCCGGTGCTGCTCGAACTCCATCTCCTCCGGGCTGAGCGAGTCGAAGACCTCCATGGTGGCCCGCACGAACGCGCGCAGCGGCGACAGGTCCGCGGGCTGCGCGCGAATGGCCTCGATCATCAGCGGGTCCAGGTCGTCGGCCATGGCGACCTGCTCCTTGGACGGGAAGTAGCGGAAGAACGTGCTGGGCGAGACCTCCGCCGCGTCGGCGATCTGCTCGACCGTGGTCTCCGCGTAGCCCTGCTCCCGGAACAACCGCATGGCCTCGGTGCGGATGGTACGGCGGGTGCGCTCCTTCTTGCGCTCCCGCAGGCCCATCCGGGGCGAGGCAGCCCCCGGATGGGCCCGGACTGGAGGAGGCTCCGTGGCGGGGATGGAATCAGCCGGCATGGTCCGATTCTCCCGCACTCGCGACCGGGTCCGCAGCATCAGGCGCGGTGTCGACGGCGGTCGCGCCCCCGCCACCGACCGTCATGCCCGCGTCCACCGCGGCCGCGGAGTTCGGCTCGGCCGGATCCCCGCCATCCTCAGCGGCATCCTGCGCACCCGACCCGTGACCGCGAGTGAGAATCGCGGCAACCAGCGCGGCGATCACGCAGATCCCGGCACACACCCAGAGCATCGCGCCCATACCGCCGACGAACGCGGACTGCACCTGCGCGAGCATCGCGTGATCACCGAGCTTGTGCGCGACCGCGACGCCGCCGTTGACCCCGTCGGAGATCGGCGCGCGATCGTAACCGCCCAGGCCCGCACGATACTGCGTCGCCAGGACCGTGCCCAGCACCGCGACGCCGATGGTGCCACCGGCCTGCCGCAACGCCTGCATGAGCGCCGAGCCGGAGCCGGACCGCTCGGCATCGAGTTCGCCCATCGCCATGCCCATCGCCGCGGGCATCACGAAGCCCATGCCGATGCCCAGCACCGTGAGCCACAGCGCGGTGTGGCCGTAGCCGCTGCTCACCCGGGTCAGCGCGCCGATCACCAAACCGCCTGCCAGCAGCAGGAATCCGGCGACCAGCACGATGCGCAGGCCCAGGCGCGGCAGCAGCTTGTCCACCAGCCGGGTGCCGACCAGCAGCCCGCCGATCAGCGGGAGCAGCCGCAGCCCGCTGCCCAGCGAGTCGACGCCCAGCACCGCCTGGAAGTACTGCGGCACGGTGAAGAACATGCCGAACATCGCGAAGTTGACCAGGACGGAATAGACCGTGCCCCAGCGGAATCCGCGCGCACCGAACAGTCCGAGGTCCACCAGCGGATGCGCGGTGCGGCGCTGCCGGCCGATGAACAGCGCCAGCATCACCACGCCCGCGGCGACACTCACCCAGCCCGCGCCGTCACCCCAGCCCTGGCCGCCCAGGCGGATGAAACCGTAGGTGAGACCCAGCATTCCGGCGGCGGACAGCACCACGCCCGGCAGATCGATCCGGAAGGCGTTCGCGCTGCGTGACTCCGGCACCAGGACCGCGACGGCCAGCAGGCCGACCAGCGCCATCGGGACGTTGATGAGGAACACCGAACCCCACCAGAAGTGCTGCAGGAGCCAGCCACCGACGATCGGGCCCAGCGGCATGCCGATAGCGGTGGAGGTGACCCAGATCGTCAGTGCCCGTTGCCGTTCGCCCTTGTCGGGGAACAGCGCCGGGAGCACCGCCATGGACAGCGGCATCATGGCCGCCGCCGCGATGCCAAGCAGCGCGCGGGCGGCGATGAGCTGGCCGGACGAGGCCGCCAGCGTGCACCACACCGACGCCGCCCCGAACAGCGCGAGCGCGCCGACCAGGAAGCGCTTGCGGCCGTAGCGATCTCCGAGGGCGCCCGCGGGCAGCATGAGCGCGGCCAGCGCGAGCGTGTAGGCGGTCGTGAACCATTGCAGCGCAGAAGTACTCGCGTGCAGATCGACCGCGATGGTGGGAAGGGCAACCACCAGCACGGTGGTGTCGAGACCGATGGTGAGCATTGCCACCACCAGGGCGCTCAGGGCCAGCCAGCGGGTCTTCGCCGCCGCGGGGGTCACCCGGGCATCGTCGGCGGCCGAGGTGGGCGAAGTCAGCGCTCCCGGCGCGGCGGCGGCCGGGGTCCGGCCGCGTGCATCCGTTCCATTCATGACAGATCCGATCATTTGAGGTTTTCTACCTTTTGATAGTAACTCTCATTTTGTTGTCTATGTCAATACCCGCGAGTCAGACGCCCGCCCAACTCATAGCTACGGCCGCGCGGGTTCCGCTTAAGCTCGACGGCGATGCGCACTCGAAACCACCGCTCGACCGGCCGCCACGACTCCCCCCGGGCGGCCCGAATCCGGCGCGCCGGATTCGCCGGCGCGCTGGCCGCCGGACTGCTCGGCGCGAGCGCCCTGACCGGCCTCGATGCCATGCTTGCCCCCGCGGCCACGGCCGAACCGGTGGCCACCATCGCGCCGCCGTTCGCCACGCCGAAGACCGACACCTGCCCGGACAGGACGGCCCCGCCGCCGCCGGTCGACGACTCCGAGGTACCCGAGCCCGGCCAGCGCCCGCCCGCACCGCTGCCGGTCCCCTCGACCCCGGTGGGCGGCGCGAAGCTCGGCTCCTGCGGACTCGTCCTGCCCACCGGCGCGCCGCCCGTCCCGAAGGACATCTCCGCCACCGCCTGGGTCATCGCCGACCTGGACACCGGCCGCGTGCTGGCGGCGAAGGATCCACACGGCCGCTACCGGCCCGCGTCGACACTCAAGACCCTGCTCGCCGCGTACGCGCTGCCCAAACTCGACCTGAACCAGGTGGTCATCGGCACCCAGGACGACGCGAATGCCGACGGCACCCGCGTCGGCATCGGCGCGGGCGGCCGCTATACCAACGATCAGCTGCTGCACGCCCTGCTGATGTGCTCGGGCAATGACGCCGCCCACGCCATCGCCACGGAGCTCGGCGGCGTGGACGAGACCGTCGCGCAGATGAACGAGACGGCCAAGCAGCTGCAGGCCCTGGATACCCGCGCGGCGACGCCGTCCGGGCTGGACGGTCCCGGCCAGAGCATCTCGGCCTTCGATCTGGCCGCGATCTTCCGCCACGACATGACGAATCCGGCGTTCGCCGGCATCGTGCACACCGAGCAGTTCGACTTCCCGGGCTTCCCCGCCAATCCGAAGATCGAGGGCGACAAGGACCACCTCGGGTTCGCCATCGCCAACGACAATCACCTGCTCTACGACTACGAGGGCGATCTTGGCGGCAAGACCGGCTACACCGACGACGCCCGCCAGACCTTCGTCACCGCCGCCCAGCGCGGCGGCCACCGCCTGGTCGTCACCCTGCTCAAGGCGGACGTGCGGCCGCTGCGCCCGCCCGAGCAGGCCGCTCGCCTGCTGGACTACGGCTTCGCGTTGCCCGCGGACGCGACCGTCGGCTCGCTACCAGGCAGCACGCCCGCCCAGGCCACGAACCCCTCCGTGGCACTGGCCACTCCCCCGACGCAAAGCCCTTCCGCCGCACCGGATGCCGGCCACAGCCACGACACGTTGCGCGCGGGCACGATCGTCGGCGGCATCGTGGTGGTGCTGATCCTCGTCGTCCTCGCCTGGCGGATCGGCGGTAGGGCGCGCCGGTAATCGGTTGCCCGCGTGGCGGTCGGCGATTCCGGCAACCGGTTGCGGCGCACCCCCGCCCGCGGGTACCTTCGGCGCGGACGATGCAGCAAATCCGCAGGGCACCAGGGGAATCGGAGATGCGATGAGCGACAATCCGGATGCGGCAGCCCAGGAGATGACGGCCTGGGCGCAGGATCTCGAGGGCAGGGCCGAGCTGTATCAGGACCTGCACGGGCGCATGGCGGGCTTGAGCGTAACCGAGACCTCACGGGATGACGCGATCACCGTCACCATCGACCACACCGGCGTACCCACCGATCTGTACCTGGCCGAGGGCGCCCGCGGCCGCGCCCGCGCCCAGCTGGCCACGCAGATCATGGACTGCCTACGCCGCGCGCAGGCCACCCTGCGCCGCGAGGTCCAGGCGATGGTCCTGGACACGGTCGGCGACGACGACACCGGCACCGCCGTCATGGATCAGTACGCCCGCCGCTTCCCCGACCCCGAACTCGCCGAGTCCGAGGACAATTCGGCACGCTGACCGACGACCTCACTCCCTCGCGCGCGACCCGCACCCCCGCGCCCCCACGCACCGACCTGGGCCCACGCATCGCCCACCCGGCGGTCCTGGAGATCATGTCCCGTTTCGGCGGCCCGGCCGGTATCGCCAAGGCCGGTCGCAAGCGCGTCACCACCGTCGCGGTCCGCCACGCGCCCCGCATCGGCACCCGCCTGGCCGCCGACATCTTCGATGCCCTGGACGCGCAGACGGTCACCGTGCCCGGCACCGCTGCGGCCGACATTGTGCTACCCCGCCTGGCCGATTCACTGAAATCGGTTGTCCAGCAACGCAAGGACATCGCCGCCGATGTCGAGAGGATGTTGGATGCGCACCCTCTTGCCAAGGTCCTGACCTCGATGCCCGGCGTCGGAGTCAGGACCGGTGCCCGCATTCTGCTCGAGATCGGCGACGTCTCCGCGTTCGCCTCACCTGGGCACCTGGCCGCCTACGCCGGCATCGCGCCGGTCACCCACCGCTCGGGCACCTCTATCGCCGGCGAGCACCTGTCCCGCTCCGGGAACCGCAAACTCGAACGGGCGCTGTTCCTTTCGGCGTTTGCTTCGCTCAGCGACCCCGCCAGCCGCGCCTACTACACCCGCAAACGCAGCGAGGGCAAGAGACACAATGCAGCCTTGATCTGCCTGTCCCGCCGCCGCTGCGATGTCCTCTACGCCATGCTCGAGAACAAACAGCCGTACCGGTCACCAGCGGCTCGGCCTGCCTGAACCGGCCGACGCCCGGGCACGTTCCAACCGATACACCGGCTCGAGCCTCCACCCCGAACGCCCGATACGCGGCGCAAGAGTGTGTTGCGAGGGCTGGCCTGGTTCCCGGCCGACGGTCCGTGCGAGATCAGCTGTCCCGGGTTGGCCGCTGTGCTTGCAGCGCCCAGCCGAAGGCCGCGATCAGGCCGCCGTGCACGGCCACGCCCTGCCAGGCGCCGCCATCGATGGTGCCGTCGGCGATGGCAGTGGCGTCGACACCGCCCAGTACCGCATTCAGGACGAGGTTGGCGAGCAGGATGCCGCGGTCGGGGGTGGCTGACCAGTTCGCGATCGCCAGGGTGATGAGGGTGGCACCAACGGTGCGGGTGGTGAAGAGGTCGAAGGCGGCGGGATCAGGCTTCAGACCGGAGACCGCCGAGCGTGGAGCCAGCAGAGCCAGGGCGCCGACGGTGCCCAGGTAGACCGCCGAACCTCGCAGCAGCAGGCGGGCTTTCATCGGACCGGCCGACGCAGGGCGGCGTAGTCGACGCCGGTGAGCCGCTCGGATTCGGCCCACAGGGCACGGCGGATCTCGCCGTCGGTGGCCGGGGGCGCGATGCGGATCGGGTACCCGCGCGCATGCAGTGGTGGTCGGCCGTCGGGCGCGTAGTAGTCGCCGCCGCGGGCCTGCGGATCGGTTGCGGCGCGCAGCACTACCCGGGCGCCCGCGCCCGCGTCCGGTTGGCCGAGCAGCTTGGTGATCACCAGCGTCGCCAGCCGGGTCGCGCCGCGGACGTGGCGGACCAAGTCGGTCGGTGTGACACCGGGCTCCAGTGCCACCGCGATGGTTTCCGCGCCGGCTGTGGCCAGCCGTTCGTTCAGTTCCAGGGTGTACAGCAGGTTGGCGAGCTTGGATTGCGCGTAGGCCGGGATCGGCCGATATTTGCGTTGCCGGAAATGCAGGTCCGCCATGTCGATCACGCCCTGCCGGTGGGCCGAGCTGCTGACCACGACCACACGCGAACCGGGCAGGTCCACCATCCGTTCCAGCAGGGGGCCGGTGAACGCGAAGTGGCCGAGATGGTTTGTGCCGAACTGCAATTCGAAGCCGTCGGCGGTGACCGCGGCTGGCGTCATCATCACTCCAGCGTTGTCGATGAGCAGGTCCACCCGCGGGAACTGGTCCCGGATCCGTTGCGCTGCGGTGCGGATCGAGTCCAGAGAAGCGAGATCGAGTCGGCAGGCGACCACCGATCCCCCGATCGCGGCTGCCGCCCGCTCGGCCTTGTGTTCGTCGCGGCACGCGAGCACCACGGTGGCCCCGTGCTCGGCCAGGACCCTCGCAGTCTCGAATCCGATCCCCGTGTTCGCGCCCGTGATCACCACCGTCCGGCCGCGCTGGTCCCCGACATTCGCTGTGGTCCACCGAGTCATCGCACCCTCCTTAAGGCATAATCGGGATAGTCATCCCGGTTAAACTATCCGGGATGCCCATCCCGCTTGTCAATGGATCGAGAGGGCACCGTGACCGAACCCGCGGATCGACCGCGCCGGGCCGACGCACAGCGCAATCGCGAGCGCGTGCTGCGTACCGCAGCGGAAATCTTTGCCACCGAAGGCCTCTCGGTACCGGTGCATGAAATCGCTCGCCGCGCCGGCGTGGGCACCGGCACGGTCAGCCGCCACTTCCCCACCAAGGAATCCCTTTATGCTGCGGTCCTGCTCGACCGGATGCGGGATCTCACCGCCTACGCCGAGACCCTGGCCATCGACAACGACCCTGGTACAGCCTTTTTCACTCTCTTCACGCGCTTGATCCACGAGGGTGCCGCCCACCGCGGCCTGGCAGAAGCCCTAGCAGGCTCGGGATTCGACATCGAAGCCGCCGCCGCGACCGCTGACTGCAACGTCTCGGACCGTCTCCGTCGCCTACTGTCCGATGCCCAGCAATCCGGAGCAGTCCGATCCGCAATCACCTTCGCCGACATCAAGGCCCTGATGGCCGGCTGTCTGTCCTACGACGGCCCTGACCCGGACCGAGTCATCGACGTGGTCCGCACAGGACTGCGATCCCACGCCACGCCCCAACCACCATCATGACCAACCAAGAACGATCGCAACCCGGCTACTTACCGGGCAGCCAGAACCCACTGACCGCCCATCTCCCGCGAAAGACACGCCCCGCCAGATCGACTTGACATCGGAGATAGGGACACCCCCCGCATACTCGCCGCCCAGCCTCGGTGGTCCCGCGCCCGGGCGAGCAGCGCGCCCGCGACAGGCCCGCACCCCAGTCCGCCGATATCCCCGCGACGCCCCAGCGCCCGATCACCACCGAGCCGGGCGGGACACGGTCGCGCCGATCATGTTCCGCGAGACGTGTCCGCTCAGCGGCGGCGGTCCCGCGCCCGGGTGAGCAGAGCACCCGTGACAGCGCCCGCGCCGAACAGGACAACCCCGGTCCGCGCCGACATCCCCGCGACGACCCGGGGTTCGATGACCGCCGAGCCGGGCGGGCACACGGTCGCCTCGATCATGTTCTCGCGGGACGTGGCCGCCCACGCGGTGGCGAACAGGATGATCCGGGCAGTGATGTAGGCGAAGACCATCAGGCCCAGGATCGGGCCGAAGGTGACCCCAGCCGGGCTGGTCAGCACTTTCTTCAGAAAGAGCGAGGCGACCTGCTTCCAGATCTCGAAGGCGATCGCGGCCATCAGCGCCGCCTTGCCCGCGCTCGGCAGCGTCACCGGCTGCCGCGGCAGCCTCGCGATGATCCAGACGAACACCGCCCACGACGCCGCAATCGCCAGCGCCAGCGACACCAGGGTGAGCAGCACGTCCACCCCGGGCGCCCGCTCGAGGCCGACCAGCCGCAGCAGCTCGTGCCCCAGGCTGCTGGACGACAGCGCCGACAGCGCCACCGAGATCGCGATCGCCACCCCCAGGCCGATCAGCGAGAAGATGTCGGAGATCTTGTCGCGGAACCAATTACCCTGCGGCGCTTGCCCTTCCCACTGCTCGGTGAGCGCGGCGCGGAGATTGGAGATCCAGCCGAGCCCGGCGTAGAAGGCGCCGATCAAACCGATCACGCCGACGCTGGTCCGCGACCGGACCGCCTCGTTGATCAGATCGTTCACCTGCCCGCCCAGCGAGCCGGGGATGTTCTCCACGATCTTGGACTGCAGCTCGGTCAGCAGATGCGGATTGCGCGAGAGGACGAATCCGGCGACCGCGAATCCGACCATCAGCAGCGGAAACAGCGCCAGCACGGTGAAGTAGGTGATCCCGGCCGCGTAGTAGTTCCCGCGCTGTCGCTGATAGCTGCCGCCGGCGCGCACCAGATGGTCCAGCCACGGCCGCGCCTGGACCTCGCGACCGATCCTTGCCTTGATCCCGTCGAACACCCGTCCTCCCGCACTGATTTCGCACCGATCGGATGCGATCCCGCAGCCTCCGGACACGAGGCGGACATCCGCCGATACTCTCGCACCTTCACCGGCCGCCCGGAGGCCGATTCCCCCAGCACGTCGGTTATGTCGTTCGCTGTTGACGCTGTCGGCGGCCGGTTCGGGCACCACAGGACGACCGGACGAACCGGTTCGCGCCTGTCACGAGTGGCACGACAGGCGCGAAAACCGCACGTGCAGGCCGGTTCCGCCGGAGCGCGGACCGAAAACGCAGCGCTCCGAGACTGTTCCGAACGTCCGATTCGGTCGCCCGGTCAGCGGTGCAGGAAGCCGACCCTGTCGTAAACCTGGGCCAGGGTGTTCCCCGCGATTTCCCGGGCCCGCTCGGCCCCGGCATTCAGGATGCGGTCGAGCTCGCCCTGATCGTCCATGTACTCCTGCACCCTGGCCTGCAGCGGGGTGACGAACTCCACCAGCGCGTCGGCCACATCGCCCTTGAGGTCGCCGTATCCCTTACCGGCGTAGTCCTTTTCGAGGGTCACGATGGGGGTGTCGGTGAGCGAGGACAGGATCACCAGCAGATTGCTGACGCCCGCCTTGGTCTCCGGGTCGTACCGGATCTCGCGCTCGGTGTCGGTGACCGCGGAGCGGATCTTCTTCGCCGAGATCTTCGGATCGTCGAGCAGGTTGAGCAGGCCCGCGTCGGTGGCCGCGGACTTGCTCATCTTCGCGGTGGGGTCCTGCAGGTCGTAGATCTTGGCGGTGCCGGAGACGATGTGCGCATCGGGGACCACGAACGTCTTCTTGTAGCGAGTGTTGAACCGCTGCGCCAGATTTCGGGTCAGCTCCAGATGCTGGCGCTGATCCTCGCCGACCGGCACCAGATGCGCGCGGTAGAGCAGGATGTCCGCGGCCATCAGCACCGGATAGGTGAACAGGCCCACGGTGGCGTTCTCGGCGCCCTGCTTGACCGACTTGTCCTTGAACTGCGTCATCCGGCTGGCCTCGCCGAAGCCGGTGATGCAGCTCAGCACCCAGGTCAGCTCGGCGTGCTCGGGCACCTGGCTCTGCACGAACAGCGTCGCGCGCTTCGGGTCGATGCCCAGCGCGAGCAGCTGCGCGGCGGCCCGCTTGGTGCGGGTGCGCAGCTCCTTGGGATCCTGCGGGACGGTGATGGCGTGCATGTCGGGGATGAAGTAGAGGGCGTCGTAGTCGTCCTGCAGCTTCACCCAGTACTGCAGCGCCCCAAGGTAGTTGCCGAGGTGGAAGGAATCGCTGGTCGGCTGGATGCCGGACAGGATCCGCTGCTTGCGGTCGTCGGCCGGGGCAGGACTGGACATACCCAGATCTTCGCATGCCCCGGTCCCGGTCGTATCGCGCCCACCGCAGCCGCACCCCGGCCAATTATTCGCACCCCTTTTCAGCAGGCCGGACACGAACCACAGCGCGTAGCCCTAGGGTGCGGGAACGCACCGGCCATGGGACTACCACGAGCAGATCCTCGACTGCCGGATCGAGCCCGCCGGTTTCGATCGTCCGGCGATCGAGGCCGGGCCCGTGCACCGGGACGCCCCGTACACCTGCTCCGACCCGGCATTCGTACGACGCGCGCGGCAGCGAGCAGCGGCCACGGCGCCCGGCGTTCACGGCGCCGATTGCGACACGAATCGCCCTTCCGACGGCGGAGCGGACGTTCTAGACCGCGTGCCGCTCGGCGTAGTTGCGGGGGTCGATGCCCGGCATGCTGGCGTGTCCGGAGTCGACCAGCCGGTGCTCGCGGCGAGTGAGCAGGCGGTAGACCGGGGCGCTCGGGCCCGCCAGGGTGCCGTGCAGGACCCGGGGCGCCAGCGGCGGGGTGCGGTGCGCGGCGCGGACCGCCTGGGCCAGGGTGCGGAAGGCGATCTCCTCCCTGCGCCCCCAGGGCATCGCGTACATCTCGCGGATGCGCGGCGGCAGGCTGCCCTGAATCAGCAGATACACGCTGTTGACGACCTGATTCAGCGGCAGCGGCAGCGGATAGGGCACCCGCTGCCCGGACAGGTACGTGCCGACCAGACGCGCCTCGTCGGTCAGGAACAGCTCCTCGGAGGCCAGGTAGTCGTCGAAGTAGCGACGGAACCGTGGATAGCTCGCGGGCGCGGCCTCGCGCGGCATGCCGAACAGCTCGCCCCAGCGCACGTAGTCCTGGTACAGGTCCTCGCGTTCGGTCGCGCTCAGCCGGCGGACCAGCAGGTCGTGCATGACCTCGGCCGAATCGAAGGTGAAGGCCATGGTCATGAACATCAGCTGCGGATCGTGCGCGGCATACCGGGTGCCCGCGGGATGATGCGCCCCCGCGTCCTCGGGCAGCGCGCCCCGCACGGTGGCGTGCTTCTTGTGGGTGAACGCCAGCGCGCGATCGGCCTCCTCGCGGCTGCCCAGCGCCACGGCCTCGAACAACCGGCCGGTCAGCGCGAGGCGGGTGTACGGCGTGGTGCGGTGCTCGGTGTGCTCGGCCGTGCCGACGTACAGCAGCGGATGGACCGCGCCGATGACCAGCGCCCGCTGGCCATAGGTGAGTCCGACCACACGCTTGCGCATGACGCGCCGGATCATCGAATCATCGGTGAAATAGCCGGGTTCGGACACGGTTGCCTCCTCGTCGAGTGCATCTGGCAACAGCATCCGCCAGAATTGAGAAACTGGCAATGTCATCCCCCAGAATTCCGCGAGGGCGGAGGACAGCGAGGCGACGGGTGGGTGAGCTCGCCCTGAACCGCGACCCCCTCGTGACAGAATCGACCTGTGGCAGCCCAACGGACCTACGGCGGAGTCTCCGCGCAGGAACGCCGCGCCCAGCGCCGGGCCGCGCTGCTCGAGGCGGCACTGGGCATCATCGGCGCCGAGGGCCCGGACAAGCTGACCGTCGCCGGGTTGTGCGCCCGGGCGGGGTTGAACGAGCGCTACTACTACGAGAACTTCGACGGCCGCGACGCGGTGCTGATCGCCCTGTTCGACGGCATCGCAGAGGAACTCGCGACGGCCGTGCTGCGCGCGTCCCAGCACGCGCCCGCCGACACCCGCGGCCGGGCGCACGCGGCGATCGGCGCCGGCATCCACGTGCTCACCGACGACCCGCGCAAGGCGCAGGTCGCCCTGATCATCAGCGCCGCGACCCCGGAACTGCGCACCCGGACCATGCACACGATCCGCGGCTTCGCGGGCCTGGTCGCCACCGAGGGCATCGACTTCTACGCGCTGGCCCGGCCCGATCCCGATCCGGCGATCAGCTTCCGCGCCACCTATCTGGTGGGCGGGCTGGTCCAGACGCTCGCCAGCTGGCTGCAGGGCGACCTGCCGATGACCCGCGACGAGCTGATTGACCACACCACCGACGTCTTCGTGCTGCTGGGCGAGGATCTGGCGGAACGCCTGCGCTGAATCGCCCGAGCCGCGAACAGACGGTTCGTCCTGTGCGGCTGGACAGCTCAGCCGTCGGCACGCACGTCGCACACCGACAGCCCGACATGGTGCGCCAGAGCCGCCGCGATCGCCTCCCGGTCCGAGTCGTGCCGATGGATGGGTCTCGATATCACAGCGTGAGCACCGCAGCGGACAGATCCCTGGGCGCATGCTGCAGCACGACGCGGAACCGCACGCCGCGCCGGGACCAGCGCACCGCGCAGTCGGTCATCGCGGCGGTGAACCACTCCCGCGCGGCGGGCTCGTCCGCCAGCAGCTGCGCCGAATCACGAACGATCGCAACGTATCCCGGCGCGGCGCCGACGAATTCGTCCAGGTCCCGCAGGCATTCGTCGAAAGCGTCCTTGTTCTGCCCGAAGTAGTACGGGAACTGGAAGGCCGCGGCGAACTCGTCGAAAACGCCCGCGACCGTTCGCATCTTGGCGCCCCGCAGCTCCCGGGCCAGATAGCCGTCGGGGATCTGGAAACGCACGCCGCTGAACTCGGCGGCTGCCATCGCCAGCGACCCCAGCACCGCGGGCGTCGAACTCTCCGCATCGCTCGGGTCGGTACCGGCCAGGAACTGCGACAGCGTCATCGTGCTACCCATCGGAACTTCCCCTCTCGGCCGGTACGTCCCGCCCCGGCACCGTCAGCGCATCCTGGTGAAGGTCTGGTAGTGATCGCCGGTGTAGTAGGCCGAGCCGTCGCTGCCGGTGATGATGCGCTGGGCATCGCGGGTCTGCCCCTGCTTCTTCGGATTGACGTCCCACTCCCGGTAGCTGATCGCCTTGCCGGAGGAATCGGTCTTCGGCAGCGAGCCGCCGCGATTCATCCACTGGTCACCGCCGTGGGTGCCGGGCGAGTTGGCCGCCGCCGGCCACTTGCCCGCGTCGATCAGGGCCAGGGTCTGATAGGCACGATCCGGCACGCCCGCCGCATGGCCGGTGACCGGTGCGGCCGAGACCCTGGCCGCGGCCACCGCCTTGGAGGACGGAGCGGCCGAATGGGTCGAGTGGCCGCGCGAGACCAGCAGCCCGACCACGACGACGATCACCACGACGACGAGCCCGAGCCCGCCCTGCATTCGCTTGTTCATCGGTACTGCACCGTCACCGGGGCGTGGTCCGACCAGCGCAGGTGGTAATCGTCCGCGCGCTCGACGACGGCCTGCTTCGCGCGCCCGGCGATTTCGCCACGCGCGAGTTGATAGTCGATGCGCCAGCCCGCGTCGTTGTCGAAGGCGCGACCGCGATAGGACCACCAGCTGTACGGGCCCGGCACGCCGGGATGCAGCATGCGCACGACGTCGACGTACCCGGCGGCGATCAGCTCGTCGATCCAGGCGCGCTCGCCGGGCAGGAATCCGGCATTCTTCACATTGCCCTTCCAGTTCTTGATGTCCAGCTCGGTGTGCGCGACGTTCCAGTCGCCGGTGATCACGAAGTCGCGGGTCTGCGCCTTCATGTGGGCGCCGAGCTCGGACAGGAACCGGTACTTCTCGTCCTGCATCGGGGTGTCGGCCTCGCCGGTGTGGACATACACGCTGGCGACGGTGAGGTCGTCGAACTCGGCCTCGATGTACCGGCCCATGCCGTCGAATTCGGCGCTGCCGAAACCGATGCGCACTGCACGCGGCGCGCGGCGGGACAGGATCGCGACCCCGGCGCGGCCCTTGGCGCCCGGCTCGGCGGGCGACAGGTGCCATCCCGACGCCAGCGCGGGTGCCAATGCGGTGCGGGTCTGCTCGTCGGTGGCGCGCGTCTCCTGCAGGCAGATGACGTCGGCCTCCGTGCCGGCCAGCCACTCGAGCATGCCCTTGCCCGTCTTGCCGGTCGCGGCACGAATCCCGTTCACATTGATCGAGCTGATGATGAAGGCCACCGGAAAACCGTACAATGCTGGTAACACACACTCCCTGCGGACACCGCCGTCCTGAAAGGGGTGATGACGTTGAAGTCAGGCACCGCTCCGCTTACACCGACGAAGGCCCTGCACACGGGCTCCGGCGATCCCCTCATGCTGCTGCACGGATTCATGCTCTCCCCGCACTGCTG
Source organism: Nocardia sp. GP40 (assembly GCF_050434125.1). Taxonomy (NCBI): domain Bacteria; kingdom Bacillati; phylum Actinomycetota; class Actinomycetes; order Mycobacteriales; family Nocardiaceae; genus Nocardia; species Nocardia sp. GP40. The sequence continues at coordinate 158,848 of NZ_JBNPVW010000005.1, forward strand.
GGAACAGGTGGCCGAGCGGATGTCGAGCACGTGCGAGGTGTACGCCCCCGCCTTCCGCGGGCACTGGGGCGGCCCCGACCTCGACGGTTGGTACCTCGATGTCGCCGCGCTGGCCGACCAGATCGAGAATCAGCTCGACGAACTGGGCTGGCGCACCTGCCATATCGCGGGCAATTCCCTCGGGGGCTGGGTGGGTTTCGAGCTGGCCCGCCGTGGCCGCGCGCGCACCCTGACCGCCATCGCACCGGCCGGCGGCTGGTCGAATCCGTCTCTGGCCCAGCTGCTGGTCGGGCTGAAATTCCTGTCGCTGGTGCCGGTGGTCAAGGTCGGCAGCAAGATCGGTCCGGAGCTCGGATTGAGCGCTCCCGCCCGGCAGTTCGCGGCGCTGGTGTTGAGCAAGAACACCTCGGCGGTGCCGCGGCGCGGCCTGGAGGCGGCGATCACCTCGGCGCTGAACTGCCCGGCGATGCTGCCGCTGCTGGCCAGCGGACTGCGCATGCCATCACTCGAGGGCATCTCCACGCTGCGCACGCCCGTGCGCCTGCTGATGTGTGAACACGACCGGGTCATCCCGAACAATCCCTATGCCCAGCGTTTCCTGCGCGAGCTACCCGAATCCGCCGACCGAATCCTGGTGCACGGCGTCGGGCACGTCCCGATGCTCGAGGCGCCCGACCGCATCGCCACCCTGATCGCCGAGCACGTCTACGCCAGCCGTACCCACCTGCACGCCGTGTGACAGGGCCGCGCGGGCGGCCCCGCACCACCTAGTCGGCGCCGAGCAGCCCCTTGGCGACGTGGGTCACCTGGATCTCGTTGCTGCCCGCGTAGATCATCAGCGATTTCGCGTCGCGCGCAAGCTGTTCCACGCGGTATTCGGTCATGTATCCGTTGCCGCCGAACAATTGGACCGCCTCCATCGCTACGTCGGTCGCGGCCTCGGAGGAGTACAGCTTCATCGCCGATGCCTCGGCGAGGGTGAGCGGCTTTCCGGCGCGCGTGCGCTCCAACGCGTTGAACACCATGTTCTGCACGTTCATTCGCGCGATCTCCATCTTCGCCAGCTTGAGCTGGATCAGCTGGAAGCGGCCGATCTCCTGGCCCCACAGCGTCCGGTTCTTGGCGTAATCCACGCACAGCCGGTGACATTCGTTGATGATGCCCAGCGACATGAACGCCACGCCCACCCGTTCGGCGGTGAAGCTGGAGCGGGCGCTCTCGCGGCCGTCGCCACCCCTGTGCTCCTCGGTCTCCCCCAGCAGCCGGTCGCGGCCGAGGCGGACGTTGTCGAAGAACAGCTCGCCGGTGGGCGAGGCGTGCAGGCCCATCTTCCGGAACGGCTTGCCCTGGGTGAAGCCCTCCATGCCCTTGTCGAGCACGAAGGTCAGGACCTTGCGCTCGCGCTTGTCGGCGCCGTCGCCCTCGTCGAGCTTGGCGTAGACGATCACGACGTCGGCGTACGGGCCGTTGGTGATGAAGGTCTTCTGCCCGTTGAGGATGTAGTCCTCACCGTCGCGGCGCACGTGGGTCTTCATGCCACCGAAGGCGTCCGAGCCGGAATCCGGCTCGGTGATCGCCCACGCCGCAACCTTTTTCATCGTCAGGATGTCCGCGAGCCAGCGTTCCTTCTGCGCGAGCGTGCCGCGGGAGGCGATGGTGGTCGCGCCGAGGCCGATGCTCACGCCCATGGCGGAGACCAACCCCATACAGACCCCGGACAACTCGCCGATCAGCACCGCCATCAGCGACTGCTGACCACCGCCGAAAGCGCCTCCGTCGGAGGACTTCTCCGTGCCCGTATCGGCCGCACCGGCTGCCCGGGCACGCTCTCGCGCCAGCATCTTCTCGGCCGATTCCGCACCGAGCGCATCGATGCCGAACTGACTGAACAGCTTCCGGATGATCGGGTACGGCGACATCTCGCCGCTGTCCAATTCGTTCAGATGCGGGCGGATCTCCTTGGCGATGAAGCCGCGCACCGCGTCGCGGATCAGCTCATCGGTCTCGGACCATTCGAACATCGTTGTTATCCCATACCTTTCGGTTCACGGCAGCCGGGCGGCGATATCGTCGATCAGCCAGGGCCCCTCGGTCTCGATGGTCTTCACGTCGTGCCAGCCCGCCAGCTCGGAGATCGCCCCGCCCTGCACCGCGAACACCTTGCCGGTGATCGGGCATTCGGCGCCGGCCAGGTACGCCACCAGCGGGGAGATGTTGGCCGGGCTGAACGCATCGAATTCGCCCTCGGGGACCTCGGCGGCGAAGATCGCACCCATTCCGGGGGTGGCCAGGGTCAGCCGGGTGCGGGCCATCGGGGCGATCGCGTTGACCCGCACGCCATATCGTTCCAGTTCCTCCGCGGCGACCAGGGTCAGCGCGGCGATGCCGGCCTTCGCGGCGCCGTAATTCGCCTGTCCGGCATTGGGAATCGTGACGCCCGAGGCCGAAGCGGTGTTGATGACCGCCGCGTTGGGCCTGTTGCCGGCCTTGGACTGTTCCTTCCAGTACGAGGCCGCGTGGCGCAGGACGTTGAAATGTCCCTTGAGATGCACGGCGATCACCGCGTCCCATTGCGACTCGTCCAGGCCCGCGAGGAATCCGTCGCGCAGGATGCCCGCGTTGTTGACCACGACATCGAGGCTGCCGAACTCCGAAACGGCCCGGTCCACCAGGCTCTTCGCGCCGTCCCACTCGGCGACGTTGCCGGTGTCGGCCACCGCGCGCCCGCCCGCGGCGACGATTTCCGCGACCACCTCGTGGGCCGGACCGGAATCGGCGCCCTCACCGGCATTGCTGCCGCCGAGATCGTTGACCACAACGCTCGCGCCCTCGCGGGCGAACAGCAGGGCATGCTCGCGCCCGATCCCGCGGCCGGCGCCGGTGATCACGGCGACCCGGCCTTCCAATGCGCCCATCGTCTCTCCTGTCGAAAGGTTGTGCACCCGGCGGGTTCGTGCCGCGCCGGGCGCGGGAATCAGTCCGCGATCTCGGCCAGGCCGTCGCTGAGCACGACGTCCGCACCGCGCACGGTTTCGAATGCGTAGGTGGTGATTCCGTTGCCGGAGTTCACCTTCCAGATTCGGGTCTGCAGATCATCGCCGGGGAAGACCAATTTCGCGAATCGGACCGCGAAGCGCCGCAGCCGGTGCACGTCCGATCCACCGACCTCGGTCAGCACCGCCCAGGACGCGAATGCCATGGTGCACAGCCCGTGCGCGATGATGCCGGGCAGCCCAGCCTCCTTGGCGACCTCCTCGTCCAGGTGCAGCGGTACGGGATCGCCGGAGGCCGGTGCGTAACGGAAGGTCTGGTCGTCGTCGACGTGCTGGGGCACCTCCGCGATCGGATCGCCGCTCCGCAGGGCCTGGTCGAGTTTGTGGCCGGGCGCCGCCGCGCCGACCGTTCGGCCTGCGTCGATATTGCGGAAGAAGGCGGTGAGGTACTGCTCGTTGACCAACTCCCCATCGGCGGAACGGGTTTCGATGTGGATGGTGATGGTGCTGCCGTTGGCGCGGCCGGCGTAACCGATCGCGCGGGCCCGTGCGGTGAGGGTCTCCCCCGGCCGGATCGGGCGGTGGAAGTGAAAGTCCTGCTCCCCGTGCACCACCCGGCCGAAGATGTCCGTAGGCGCCACATCCAGGACCGGGACCAGCATCGCGTCGAAGACCGGAACGATGGCGAAGACCGGCGGGGCAACCTCGCCCGCGCGATGCGCGGCGATCGGATCATTGGTCGCGGCCGCGTACTCCACGATCCGGTCCTGGGTGACCTGGAATTGCTCCTCCTCGGACCAGCTCCCCAGTCCCGCGTCGTCGAATTCGACTACCCGGGCGTCGGCCCCGGTCACGACTCGACCTCGCCGGCGATCGGCTCCGTCGTGCCCGATGCGCGCCGTGTCGATGGCCCGCTCACGACGCCGAGGCCAGGTTGTCGAGAGCCTCGAGGGAGGTCTCGAGCTGCTTCATACCGTCCTTCTCCACGGCCTTGCCCAGCGCGCCCTTGATCAGGGCGCCCTCGAAATCGCCCCGCAGCGACAGTTCGCTGCCCTCGCCGTCACCGGAGATATCGAAGGTGAATTCGACCTTCACACCGGCCATTCCGGTCGCGCCGAGGGTCAGCGTGCTCGGCTCCTGGACCGCGAGCACGTTCCATTCGAACTTGTTCGCCATACCCAGCATCACGACCTTCGCCACGAGCGTGCCGCCGACCGTGAGCGTCGCGGGCGGTTCCTCCATCCACCGCTGGTGAATGGAGAACCAGTCGCCCCAGGTGTTCGGGTTGCCGACCACGGCCCACAGCGCCTCGGGGGTCGCGGTCATCTTCCGGGTGTACTCGATGTGCCCCATGTATTGCTCCTGACGTGAGTTCGGTGGCCGGACAACGTCATTCGCACCGTTGTCCGGCGTGCCTGCGGCCGATCAGCGGTCCGCGCGCTGATATGCCGTGACGACCGTCGCCCCGCCCAGGCCGATGTTGTGCTGCAGTGCGGCGGTCACATTCGGCACCTGACGGCGCTCGGCCTGCCCGCGCAGCTGCCAGGTCAGCTCCGAGCATTGCGCCAAACCCGTTGCGCCCAGAGGATGCCCCTTGGAGATCAGGCCGCCGGATGGATTGACGACCCAGGTGCCGCCGTAGGTCGTCAGCCCGTCGTCCACGAGCCGTCCGGCCTCGCCCGCGCCGCACAGTCCCAGCGCCTCGTAGGTGAGCAGTTCGTTCGCGGAGAAGCAGTCGTGCAGCTCGATCACCTGGAAGTCCTCCGGCCCCAGGCCGGACTGCGCGTAAACCTGGCGTGCGGCCTGGACATTCATGTCGTAACCGATCAGGTTCTTGGCGGTGCCGTCGAAGGTGGACCGGAAATCGGTGGTCATCGCCTGCCCCACGATCTCCACCGCCTGCCCGGTCAGATCGTGCCGGTCCACGAACGCCTCGGAGGCCAGGATCACCGCGCCCGAGCCGTCGGAGGTCGGTGAGCACTGCAGCTTGGTCAGCGGGTCGTAGATCATTCGTGAGGCCAGGATGTCCTCGAGGGTGTACTCGTCCTGGAACTGCGAATACGGGTTGTTGACCGAATGCCTGTGGTTCTTGTAGCCGATCTTCGCGAAATGCTCTGCGGTGGTGCCGTATTGCTTCATGTGCTCGCGGCCCGCGGCGCCGAACATCCAGGGCGCCACGGGGAAGAGCACCTCGGAGATCTCGGCCAGCGCCATGATGTGCTTGGCCATCGGCTGTTCGCGGTCGTCCCAGGTGGATCCGAGCGAGCCGGGCTGCATCTTCTCGAACCCCAGGGCCAGGGTGCAGTCGGCCAGGCCGCCCCGAATCGCCTGTGCGGCAAGGTAGAGCGCGGTCGATCCGGTGGAGCAGTTGTTGTTGACGTTGACTACGGGAATGCCGGTCATACCCAGTTCGTAGACCGCGCGCTGCCCCGAGGTGGACTCCCCGTAGACGTAGCCGACGTACGCCTGCTGCACCTCGTCGTACGAAATCCCAGCATCCGCAAGCGCTTTCGTGCCCGATTCGCGCGCCATGTCGGGGTAGTCCCAGGCGCTGCCGTCCTCGTTCTTGCGTCGACCCGGCTTCTCGAATTTCGTCATACCGACGCCGACGACGTAGACCTTGTTCGCCATCGAACTCCTCACATCGGCACCACCGGTCGCCTCCGGCGGCGGTAATGGCGGCCCCGATGGGGCCGAATAGAAACAAACATACAGACATGTATGTAAGGCCACAAGGGGCTGTCGCTCGAGAAATCGGGACCGCCGTACGGCGTAAGAGAACGAGCTCGCGGCCGGGTCAGCCGGCGACTGGACGCAACCCCGGCACGGCGGCGGCCGCGGCGCGCAGGTGAACCGACGCCCGGCGCCAGCGGCGGTGCGCACGCTCGGGATCGGGAGAGATGAAACCGGTCACCAGAATGCCGCGCAGGACATCCATCGCGGTGTAGACGAAGTCCCGAACTTCCTTGCGCTGCACCTCATCGGGCACGGCCCGCGCGACCGACAGCAGCACCGCGTTGTTGACGAAGGGCTCGACCTTCTCCATCTCGGCGGCCAGCACCGGGTCGGTCCGGCCGGCCACCCACAGCTCGATGGCCGCGACGAACAGCGGCCCCTGATGCAGCGTCCACAGCGAGTCGAGCATGGCGCCGACCGGATCGCCGCCGGCCCGCGCGCGTCCGAGCTCCTGCATGGCCGCCTCGGTGCGCCGCTGGGCGAGATGGCTGATCGCGGCCACGACCAGATCGGTCTTGGATTTGAAGTGATGCACCTGGGCGCCGCGGGTGACCCCGGCACGCTCGGCGACCCGCGGCGTGGTCGTGCCCGCGTAACCGAACTCGACCAGGCAATCGATCGTGGCATCGAGCAGCCGCACCCGCATCTCGCTGCTGCGCTGCTCCTGGGTTCGGCGCCGCGGCTTCGAGGGTGCAGGCCTGGTCATCTCACGAATTGTACACTTACATGCAGATCTGAATGGAACTGTCGGGCGGAGTGTCACCGACCGGCCGCGGATGACCGGCCGGTCGCGCGTGCCACGGCGACGAAAACCTCAGTGCGCCGGGGCTGCCCGACGGCTCGACCACACGGTGACCGTGAACAGCAGCACACCCGCTACCGCCAGTCCCGAGCCCAGGGCGGCCGGAGCTGTGTAGCCCAGGCCCGCCGCGATCACGCATCCGCCCAGCCATGCCCCGGCCGCGTTGGCGATGTTCAGCGCGGCGTGGTTGAGGGCGGCGGCCAGGGTCTGGGCGTCGTGCGCGACGTCCATCAATCGGGTCTGCAGCCCCGGCGACAGCGCCGCGCCCGATGCTCCGACCAGAAAGGCGCCCACGCCCGCGGTGTACGGATTGTGCGCCGCGGCAACGAATCCCGCCAGGATGACCACCATCGCCAGGAGCGCCGCGAATACCGACATGTCCACCCCGCGATCGGCCAGCACACCCCCGGCGATATTTCCGGCGATCATGCCGAACCCGAACAGCGCCAGCACCATCGGAACCGCACCCAGGGACATCCCGGCGACCGTGGTGAGCGTGGTGGTGATGTAGGTGTAGACCGCGAACATGCCGCCGAAGCCGACCGCACCCACCAGCAGCGTGAGCAGCACCTGCGAGCGACGCAGCGCGCCCAGCTCGGTGCGCGGATCGGTGACCCGGATGCCAGACAGCTGGGGCACGAATCGCGCGATGGCCACGACGGTCAGCAGCCCGATCACGGTGACCACCAGGTAGGCGTCCCGCCACCCGAGATTCTGGCCCAGCCAGGTGGCAGCGGGAACGCCGACAACATTGGCGGCGCTCAGTCCCAGCATAACCGCGGCAATCGCCTTTGCCCGCTGCCCGGCAGGGGCCAGACTCGCCGCGGCCAGGGAGGCGACGCCGAAGTACGCGCCGTGCGGCAAGCCGGAGACGAATCGAGCGAGCACCATCGTGGCGAAGGACGGCGCGAAGACCGTCGCGAGATTACCCAGCGTGAACGCGGCCATCAGGGCGATGAGCAGCCGCTTGCGCGGCACCCGGGCACACAGCGCGGCGATCACCGGCGCGCCGACAACCACGCCGAGCGCATAGGCCGACACCCCATACCCGGCGGTCGGCTCGGACACCCCGAAGGCCCGCGAGATATTCGGCAGCAAACCCATGGTGACGAATTCCGTAGTGCCGATGCCGAATCCGCCCAGCGCCAACGCCAGCATGGCGGGAATGTGCCAGCCGGTGCGTGGTGGGGTGGAATCACCCGAATGCACCGTGACGCGCGCATCCGATCGGACGGGCACGGACTGCGCAGGAACGGCGGGCGCGACGGAAGAATTGGGCACGACCAAGCGCAACACGACCACGACCAGCCCCGATACCCGAGACGCCGGTGATCTCACTCACCACCACGGCGCCCGGTTCGAGGATCTATCGGAATCCCTTGGGGGTCACCGGCTTTCGAGTGCGCAACGACGGCGCATGTCGGTCGCGGTGTAACTGGAATCACCGGCCCGGCGATTCCAGCCGAGCACAGAGTCAACCGGTCGCTATTCACAACCATCGCGTCGGTCGAAAGTTATCCCCAGATCGAAAAATGTGCCTTTCCGGGCGATGTCACGGCCTTTAGCGTGGTCGGCATGACCAAGCCGCAGCGAGACCCAAGCATCGATCGGTTGCGACATGACGTCGACGACATCTACGAGCTGCTCGACGACACCAACCGCACGGCCCACACCACGCAGGCCGCTGTCCGCGGGGTCGACCTGCGACTACGCCGCTTCCAGCGGACCAGCGGTCATCAGTTCGGAGTCGTCCTGGCGACGCTGCGTCAGCACAACAAGCGGTTCGAGAGACTCGAGCACCAGACCGCCGAGCGCTTCAACGAAACCACCCAGCGATTCGACCAACTCGAACACCAGACCACCGAACGCTTCAACGAAACCACCCAGCGATTCGACCAACTCGAACACCAGACCACCGAACGCTTCAACGAAACCTTCGAACGATTCAACCGGCTCGACAATCAGCTCGGCGAGATCGTCCAGCTCTTGCAGTCACGCTGACCGTCAGCCGAAACAGTTCGGGCACCCGCGGCCACCGGGAGAACGGTGGGGGCGGGTGCCCGGGCTTTCATCAGGTCATCGCGGCCGCACGCCGCGACGACGGCACGATCTCAGCGCAGCTCGCGCGCCAGGTTGGCATCCAGCACGCCGAGGAATTCCTCGGTGGTCAGGTAGCCCTGATCGCCGCCGACCAGCAGTGCCAGATCCTTGGTCATCTGCCCCTCCTCGACGGTCTTGATGACCACGTCCTCGAGGGTCTGGGCGAAGCCGATCACCTCGGGGGTGTTGTCCAGCTTGCCGCGATGCGCCAAGCCACGGGTCCACGCGAAGATCGAGGCGATCGGGTTGGTGGAGGTGGGCTTGCCCTGCTGGTGCATCCGGTAGTGCCGAGTCACGGTGCCGTGCGCCGCCTCGGCCTCACAGGTCCGGCCGTCCGGGGTCAGCAGCACCGAGGTCATCAGGCCCAGCGAGCCGAAGCCCTGCGCGACCGTGTCGGACTGCACGTCACCGTCGTAGTTCTTGCACGCCCAGACGTAACCGCCCTCCCACTTGAGCGAGGAGGCGACCATATCGTCGATGAGCCGGTGCTCGTAGGTCAGGCCCGCGGCGTCGAACTGCGGCTTGAACTCCGTCTCGAACACCTCCTGGAAGGTGTCCTTGAACATGCCGTCGTAGGCCTTCAGGATGGTGTTCTTCGTCGACAGATACACCGGGTAGTTCTGCTGCAGGCCGTAGTTCAGCGAGGCCCGCGCGAAGTCCTGGATGGACTTCTTGAAGTTGTACATGCCCATGATGACGCCGCCGTCCTCGGGCATCTTCACGACCTCGTGCTGGATCGGCTCGCTGCCGTCCTCCGGGGTAAAGGTCAGCGTGACGGTGCCGGCCTGGTACACCTTGAAGTCGGTGGCGCGGTACTGGTCACCGAAGGCGTGACGGCCGATGATGATCGGCTTGGTCCAGCCGGGAACCAGGCGCGGAACGTTCGAGATGATGATCGGCGCGCGGAAGATCGTGCCGCCGAGGATGTTGCGGATGGTGCCGTTGGGCGACCGGTACATCTTCTTGAGGCCGAACTCCTCGACGCGCGCCTCGTCCGGGGTGATGGTCGCGCACTTGACGCCCACGCCGTGTTCCTTGATGGCGTTGGCGGCGTCGATGGTCACCTGGTCGTCGGTCTTGTCGCGGTATTCGATACCGAGGTCGTAGTAATCGAGATTCACATCCAGGTACGGGTGAATCAACTTGTCTTTGATGAACTGCCAGATGATCCGGGTCATCTCGTCGCCGTCGAGTTCGACGACAGTGCCTTCAACCTTGATCTTGGACATGGATCTTCGTGTCCTCCTAGGAATGATGCTCCCATTAACTCGGCCAGGTGAACACGCTTGTGAGCGGACCCGGCTGTTCAACAGACAACGTATACGTCCCGTGTTGGCCACGGGACTCCGAGGTGCCAAACAGTACAAGCATACTGGTGCGCTGAGTCTCACGCGCGCCGACCTCCCGGTGAGTGATACCTCCGTCACACCCCCGGTATGCAGGCAATTGCTCGCCCGGCGTTCGCGCCGGGTCCGCGGCGCCGCCATTGCACACCTGCTTTCTCCCTCGCGCCGCGGCCCGCTACCATGGCGGGAAGGTCATGAGCGCCAGCGCCAAGCCCCGGCTCGCTGGCCGGCAACCCTCCTGTCGCGGTGGGGTGCTCCGGGTGATGACCGGGCTCTCGAAGGCCGAGAGCAAGCGCGACCATCAGGAGGGTTTCCGAAATGTGTTGTAGCCGTCCGCTATCCGGACTCCGATAACGCTCACCGGCAGACCTCTGGAAAGAGCCACGACATGAGTAATTCTTTCGCGTCCGTGACCGATTTCGTGGTCCGGCGGACCACGCCGCCCCGCGCGGCGGTGGCACGGTGACCGTGAGCATCGAACGGAGCGCGTCCCGTACCCGGGCAGCACGGCTGCTGCCGCCACCGGATGGGCGGCTGGGCACCATCGGCGTGGGCGATATCCGCCTCGAGAGCGGCGAGGTGATCCCCGGTGTGGAGCTCGCCGTGCAGCGCTGGGGTGAGCTGTCCCCCGCGGCGGACAACATCGTGCTGGTCGAGCACGCGCTGACCGGCGACTCGCATGTGGTCGGCGCGCCCGATGCGCTGCACCCGCTGCCCGGCTGGTGGGACGGCGTGGTGGGGCCCGGCGCACCGCTCGACACCGACGAGTGGTGCGTGATCGCCACCAACGTGCTGGGCGGATGCAAGGGCAGCACCGGCCCGGCGTCCATCACCGCGGACGGGCGGCCCTGGGGAGCCCGGTTCCCCGGCATATCCATCCGCGACCAGGTGAGTGCGGAGGGGGCGCTGTTCGATCTGCTCGGCGTCGACCGGCTCGCCGCGGTGGTCGGCGGGTCGATGGGCGGTATGCGGGTGCTGGAGTGGATGGTCGGGCACCCGGAGCGGGTGGGAGCCGCGCTGGTGCTGGCCGTCGGAGCCCGCGCCACCGCGGACCAGATCGGCACCCAGACAACGCAGATCGCGGCCATTACGGCCGATCCGGACTGGCAGGGTGGCAATTATCACGGCACCGGCCGCACGCCGACGAGCGGTCTGGGCATCGCCCGTCGCATCGCGCACCTGACCTATCGCACCGATTTCGAGCTGGACCACCGCTTCGAGAACCGCGCCCAGGGCGAGGAGAACCCCCGCGACGGCGGCCGCTACGCGGTGCAGAGCTATCTGGACCATCAGGCCGCGAAGCTGACCGCGCGCTTCGACGCGGCCAGCTACGTGCTCCTGACCGACGCCATGAATCGTCACGACGTGGGCCGCGACCGGGGCGGGGTGGCCGCGGCGCTGGCCGCGACCGCGGTGCCCTGCGTGGTCGGCGGTGTCGACTCGGACCGGCTGTATCCGCTGCACACCCAGCAGGAGCTGGCCGATCTGCTCCCCGGATGCCGGCGGCTCGAGATCGTGCGCTCGCGCGACGGGCACGACGGATTCCTGACCGAGACCGAGGCGGTCGGCAAGTTGCTGGTTCAGACGATGGATCTGGCGCGCAACTCGCTGTAGCGGGGTCAGCCGAGGCTCGGCGGGGCACCGGGCCGCAGTGCCTTGGCGCCGTAGTGCCTCAGCCGATGCCGAGGGTGCTGATGGTGACCGCCAGGGCAATGATCGTGCCGCCCAGCACCGCGTAGGCGCCGACGTCGAACGGTCTGCTGCGCACCGCCAGCAACCCGACCCGCGCCTCGGGCAGTACCAGCCGCAGTACCGCCGCGAGCAGCGGTGCGCCGCCGATGAAGAGGGCACCGCGCCGCCATCGGTCCTGCGCCATGAACACCACGGCCACCAGCAGCACCACCGCCACCAGCAGTATCGGCAGCTGGTTGCGCAGTGACCCGAGGAATCCGAGCGGGCGGGTGGGCGGAGTGGTCGCGGGCGCATCGGTCACCCCCAGATTCTCGCATTCACCCGGCGGCGGCGCGGTGGTCAGTCGGCTCGGACGTCAGTCGCCCCGGCTCCGCTCGGCGTGCCGGACGTGCAGCCGGCGAACCTGGTCGGCGAGTTCGGGATCTGGACCCGCGACGGGAATTCCGGGTGCGACCTCGTTGATCGGCAGTGGCCGGACCGGGCCGGACGGCAGCCCGAGTTCGGCGCGCCAGGCGGTCAACTGGGTGGTGGAGCTGGCATAGACGATGCGCCCGAGCCCCACCCAAGCGTGCGCGGCCGAGCACATCGGGCAATGCTCGCCGGAGGTGTAGACGGTCGCCTCGGCGCGCCGATCGGCGGGCAGATTGCCCGCGGCCCAGCGCGCCAACTCGAACTCCGGATGTTGCGTCGCATCACCGCCGCCGACCTCGTTGATGGCCTCGGCGACGATCGCATCGCCTGCCAGGAGCAGCGAGCCGAACGGTTCGTGCCCCAGGTCGAGTGCGCGCGCGGCGAGTTCGACGCAGCGTGCGAGGTAGGTGTGGTCGTCGGCGCTGATCATGGTGCCGATCCTAGGACGGGAGCGCTCGGCGGTGACCAGGCCGACGCCGCAGGACGGCCCGGACCACGCGTAGAGTTCTCGCAGCCGGACGTGACGAGAGGCTGTCTCCTGCTGTGTTGAAGCTGATGTTCTTCGAGCCGCGCATCCCGCCGAACACCGGCAATGCGATCAGGCTGTCCGCGGGGACGGGATGTTCGTTGCATCTGATCGAGCCGCTGGGGTTCGATCTGTCCGAGCCGAAGCTGCGTCGCGCCGGGCTGGACTATCACGACCTCGCCTCGGTGTCGGTGCACGAAAATCTCGCCGCCGCCTGGAAAGCCATTCGCCCGGACCGAGTGTTCGCCTTCACCACCGGCGGCGCCACGCGCAACACCGATATCGTGTACCGCCCCGACGACGTGCTGCTGTTCGGTCCCGAGCCGACAGGGCTGCCACCGGAGGTGCTCGCCGATCCGCACATCACCGACCAGGTGCGGATCCCGATGCTGCCGGGCCGGCGCTCGATGAACCTGTCGAATGCCGCGGCGGTCGCGGTGTACGAGGCGTGGCGACAGCTGGGATTTCCCGGCGGGGTGTGAGTCGGCGGGCTGCCCTGTCTCGGAGGGTGCCTCAGGCGTCGATCTCGAAGCGCTTGAAGCGCGAGGTGGCGCCGCCGGTGAGGCGGACCGAGCCCTTGGACACGCCGAGGTGCCTGGCCAGCAGCTCGATCGCCGCCTTGTTCGCCTTTCCTTCGACCGCGGGCGCGCGCACGTACAGTCGCAGGGTGCCGTCGTCGAGGGTCTCGACGACGGGGCCCTTGCGGCTGTTGGGCGTGACGGTCGCCCGGACCACGGTCGGCATGCGATGCTCCTGGCTCGGCGGGGTGACCGCAGCCTAATCGGCGCTGCCTGCGCAGCCGTTGGTACACCGCGCACCGCCGGAGCGAAGGCGGAGGTACGCACAGTGGGCTCACCCATGGGAAAGCCTCAGGTCCAGGACGTCGTGCGCGAGGACGAGGGAGTCTCCGGCGGCGGCGAGAACCAGATCGCCCGAGTGGGATCCGTGGGGCCGGTCGTGACCGGTGCGGCGGATCTCGAGCGCCACCTCCGATGTCAGCGCACCGTATCTGACGGTGCGGTCGTCACCGCGCCGATCCCAGCGCGTGCCGGATCTGCTCCAGACCGCGGTGGCGAGCCGGTCCGGGGATCGTGACTCCCACGTTGTATCCGTGACGGTCAGCTCGGCGTCGTCCCAGCGCAGATCGGCCAGCTCCGAGCAGCTGTGGCTCGCCGGAAGCTCGACTGCCTCGAGCCGCTCACGGTACAGGTCGATGCGTAGCAGACGCGTTGTGCCGCAGGCAATTCCGTCCCGCACCCGACCGGACAGGGCGACGGCCTGCCCGTCGGGACGCAGCACTGCCCGATCCAGCGCGGTGTTGACGCCCTCGACCGGCCCCAGTGCCCGCACCGATCCCGTCCCGATGTCGACGAGGGACAGGTGATTGACACCCCAGGATGCACCGGGCGGCGATTCCAGCTGGTCGAGAATCAGTATCCGCTCCCCGGCCGCGAGCAGCCGCGGCCCCGACACCGCTGCACCGGGTACGACCGGCATCGGCAACGGGAGCGAAACCGCCGCCCGCACAGCGGGATCCGGATCGCGCAGATCGGCCTGCATAAGCCGGCCCGGCTCCTGCCACCAGCCGACCTCCGAGTCGTGCAGCGGGAAGACCCGATCGCAACCGCAATCAACCCGCCACGGCAGCCGTATGCCGTCGGCCACCCGGATCGCGGTGAGCACACCCGATTCGTCGAGTGCGTAAATATGCGAATTGTCCTGCGCGAAACCGGCATCGACGTAGACGCCCGGGTACCGCGCGAGGACCCGCTCGGCGGTGGCCAGGACCAGTTCGGTCCGGGAGCGGAAGACGAACGGGCGACCCGCCGCGGCCGCAGGCGCCGAATTGCTCATCAGTGCGGGCGCTTGGACCGCCGCCGACCCGGATACCCCGCCTGCACATCCCGAGGCAACGAGAACCCACACCATCAGCGCCAGCGCGGGCAGGCGGCAGATCCCCATAAGGCCAGGGCGCGGGCGCGCAGGGCGCGGCGGAGCGGCCGGGATGCCGCCCGGGCTCATCCCAGCACCCCCAGCGCCCGCCGGTAGAACGCCTCCCGGGATTCCATGCCGTTGTAGCCGCCGTTGATCGCGCGAGTGACCGCGGCGAAATCACCCGCGTCGGCCAGCGCGTTGATATCGCGAGATGTCCAGTACCACTGGGCGATTCGGAAGCCAACATCCGGACGGGCCGCAATCTCGGGATCACCCTCGAGATCCAGGCCCAGGGCCTGCCCCGCGGCACGGTAGTTGGCACGACCGGTCAACTGAATGGGACCGCGCCCGTGGTAGCGCGGGCCGTCACCCGGCTCGGTGTTGCCGGCCGCGGCATTGGGCCGGCCCAGGTCGTACTGGTGAAAATAATCGTCGTCGCCGAGCTCCTGGAAATACCGGAGCTGGCAGCTCTCGTGGGCCAGCTGTGCCAGAAATGCCGCCTGTCGTTGCGGTGTGGTGATCCCGCCCTCCTGCATGGCAGCGTTTAGCGCGGGCAGATACTCCCGCGCCTGATCCATCGGCAGATCCGGCATGATCGCGATGAGCTGTTCGGCGGAAACCCCCGGACCGGGTGTCGGGGCGACATCGGTCCCCGACAGCGGAAAATGCTGCGCGGCAGCCAATTCCATGGCAGATTCCGTTCGACCGCTGTCTACCGCAGCGGCGACTTCCGTAGCCGAAGACTCGTCCAGGACTGCGGGTTCGGAGTTCGATGCCGCATCGGCCCCCACGGCGGGCAGCATCGACGAATCGGCCCCGGTACCGTTCGACATCGCGCAGCCCGGTCGACCGTTCAAGGCCGCGAGTCTGCTCGCATCGCTGGCCCACCCAGGCAAATCGTCGTCGGTCCGCGCGGGCGAATCGTCGCCGGACTGCTCGGGCAAACCATGGCCGGTCTGCTCGGGCGAATCGTCGCCGGTCGGGCCGGGCACATGGGGGTCCGAGGACCGCGGCCCGAGATCGCCGCCGAACGCGCCGGCCAGGTGCCGCAATTCGTGGCCCACGGCCAAAATCGCCTGTCTGCCTCGCTGTTCGGCGCGCTCGACGGCGGCCAGGGCCTCACCGATGACCTCGCTCCATTCCGCTCCGGCCGCGGATTCGGCGGTGACGGTCCAGTCCTGCGCGACCGTGCAACCGTCCGCCTCGGCATCGGCGACGTAGTCCAACAGCGCCAGCGCCGTATAGTGCAGATCGGACAGGGCTCGTACACCCGCATCGCGCAGGCCCTCGGCGTGATCACACAGCATCCGGTTGTGCCGGTGCGAGGCCTCGACGGTGGCGAGCACCGCCTCGAAGGCCGCACCGCGCCAGCCGGCGCCGTCGAGCCGATGACATTCCGCGCGCACCGCCGCGGACAGTGCCTCCAGATCCCCGATGCGCCGGTCGAATTCGGCGCGTACCCGATCGGCCGCCTCCAGGGCGCGCCAGTTCTCCAGCACCGACCGCGGCGGGGTCATATCCGGACCTCCAGCCCGGCGAACAGCCCCGCGTGCGCGAGATCGGCCTCGAGGTACGCACTCAGCGCGCGGTCGGTGTGCTCGGCCAGGCGCCCGAAACGATCGGCGCTGCGTTGCACGAGATCGGCCGCGGTACTTGCCGATTCGCACCACGCGTGCACCACCACGCTGTGCGGAACCAGCCGCGCGAACAGCCCGACGGTTCCGAGTTCCGCGCCCGGGGAGCCATCGATCTCCCGGCATGCCCGGCGTGCGACGGCCCCGAACCGCCGCACGGCATCGGAATCGACAACACACGAATTCGACATCATCCATCCCCCTTGCCCGAATGATTTCCCACCGATATCCGGCACCGTAATCAGCGTCGACGGCCTTGTCACGAACAAGGCCACATCCGCACCCTCACTCCTGAAACGCACCCCATTAGTCGCCAAACGCACCCGCCGGAACGGCCCGGACGAATATCTCCGCGAAGTCTGGGAACTCACGGGATGCGCGTGCCGAATCCGGACCGCATGGTCTTGTCCGACCGGTTCGGTAGGCTCGCATACGGACGGGGCGGCAGTGTCCCTGTACAACCCAGAGAGTGCGGTATGGCCAAACGACTTGCAGTCCTGCTGGCGATGGCAGCGGCGACGTTTCTGACGACCACGGGTGTGGCGACGGCCGGTCCGGTCACGATCGACGACGCCGCGAACATCCTCGACAGCGGGCAGGTCACCACCGCGGGCAACGCGCTGTCCGACCCGGTGAAGATCTACACCGTCAATGCATTCCCGGGCGGCTCAACGGCGTTCGACAACGAGGCGCGCAAGCACGTCACGGGCGCGACCGACGTGGTCATCGCCATCAATACCAAGCCCCACGAAATCGCGATAAGGACCGGCTCGAACTCC
The DNA here is from genome assembly GCF_050434125.1 of Nocardia sp. GP40. Classification (NCBI taxonomy): domain Bacteria; kingdom Bacillati; phylum Actinomycetota; class Actinomycetes; order Mycobacteriales; family Nocardiaceae; genus Nocardia; species Nocardia sp. GP40. The sequence goes on from NZ_JBNPVW010000005.1 coordinate 175,802, forward strand.
CACATCCGCGATACCTCGGCCGCGATCTCCGCGTTCAAGAGCGGCTACGGCACCGGTAACTACACCGGCGCGACGGTAGCCGCGCTGCAATCGCTGGCCACCACCCTCAACCAGGCGGGCGGCACGAATGCGACCGGCCCGCAGGCCTCGCACTCCAGCAGCCGCGGCCACATCGGACTGTTCGGCATCCTGTGCCCGGTGATCATCATCGGGCTGATCGTGGCGGCCGTGGTGGCGGTGTTCCGGCGGCGCGGCCGGGGTGGCGGCGGCTTCGGCGGCGGCGCCCCCGGCGGCTACGGCCCCGGCGGCCCGGGCTACGGCGACCCCGGCTACGGCGGCGGCGGTTACGGTCCCGGCTACGGCCGGGGTGGCGGCATCGGCCCGGGCATGGCCGGTGGCATCGGCGCGGTCGGCGGCGGCCTGCTCGGCTACGAGCTGGGCAAGATGGAGGGCCGGGACGAGGAGCGCGACCGCGATTACGACCGCGGCGGCTACGACCAGGGCGGCTACCAGGGCGACCAGCAGTTCGGCGGCGGGGGCGGCGACTCCTACTTCGGCGGCGACAGCGGCGGCGGATTCGACGGTGGCGGTGGCGGATTCGACGGCGGCGGTGGCGGAGGCGACAGCAGCTTCTGACTCGGCGGCCCGGCGAGGAGGGCGGCCACTCAGCGGAAGTCGCGCGAACGCGACGCGACGCGTAAATCCATGCGCTGCAGATGTTCCGCGACGACTGTGACCGCTCCCTCGGCGTTCTGCACGCGCCCGCGCACCAGCAGCGCGGACGCCCCCTGGGCGATGCGGCGATAGCGCTGCCACAGCCCCACCGAGCACACCACGTTCACCATGCCGGTCTCGTCCTCCAGATTCAGGAAGGTGACCCCGCCCGCGGTGGCCGGGCGCTGCCGATGCGTGACGGCTCCGCCCACCAGCACTTTCGAGCCATCCGGCACCTCGAGCAGTCTCGCCGCCGGGATCACCCCGAGCGCATCCAGGTGCGGGCGCAGGAATTCGGTCGGATAGCTGCCGGGCGAGACCCCGGTCGCCCAGACGTCGGCCGCAGCCAGCTCCAGTTCGCTCATGCCGGGCAGTGCGGGGGCGGCGGTGGCCGCACCCGTGCCGGGCAACCGGTCCGCCCGCTCCCCCGCCGCCGCGCCCGCGGCCCACAGCGCCTCGCGACGGCCGATCCCGAGACTGTCCAGTGCACCAGCGGTGGCCAGCGATTCGGCCTGCGGCACAGTGAGTTCCACGCGGCCGGTCAGATCCAGGAACGAGGTGTAGGGCCCGCTCCCCCGGGCGGCCACGATACGCTCGGCCAGTTCGGCGCCGATGTGCCGGATCGCGGCCAGCCCCAGCCGCACCTGTGTGCTGTCTCCATTGGGCTCCGCTGCCGCCTCCGGCCCTGACTCGCTCGTACCGCCCGGTTCCAGCGTGGCCGCGGCGAGGCTGTGGTTGATATCGGGACCGTGCACCACCACCCCGTGCCGCCGGGCGTCCGCAACCAGCGATTGGGGTGAATAGAATCCCATCGGCTGAGCGTTCAGCAGGCCCGCGCAGAACGCCGCCGGATGATGCAGTTTGAACCACGCCGAATAGAAGACCAACGAGGCGAAACTCTGCGAATGACTCTCCGGAAAACCGAAATTCGCGAAGGCATAGATCTTTTCGTAGATCCGGTCCGCCAATTCTCCCTCGATACCGTGCAATTCACGCATGCCGCGGTAGAACCGCTCGCGTAGTCGTTCCATCCGCTCGGGCGATCGCTTGGAACCCATGGCCCGGCGCAGCTGATCCGCCTCGGCCGCGGTGAAACCGGCCACGTCCACGGCCATCTGCATGAGCTGCTCCTGGAACAGCGGCACGCCGAGCGTCCGGGACAGCGAATTACGCAGGGCGTCATGATCGTAGGTGATCTCCTCCTTCCCGTTGTAGCGGCGAATATAGGGATGCACCGAACCGCCCTGAATGGGACCGGGCCGGATCAGGGCCACCTCGACGACGAGATCGTAGAATTTCTTCGGTTTGAGCCGCGGCAGGGTGGCCATCTGGGCCCGGGATTCCACCTGGAAGACCCCCACCGAATCGGCGCGCGAAAGCATCTCGTAGACACCGGCTTCGGCGAGGTCGAGCCGGTACAGGTCGACGCGATGCCCCTTGTGCTCGTGCACGAGATCGATCATGTAATGCAGCGCCGAGAGCATCCCGAGGCCGAGCAGGTCGAATTTCACCAATTTCACCGCGGCGCAGTCGTCCTTGTCCCACTGCAGCACGCTGCGGCCGGGCATCCGGGCCCATTCCACCGGGCAGACGTCCGCGATGGGCCGATCACAGATCACCATGCCGCCGGAATGGATGCCCAGATGCCGTGGCAGTCCCTCGATCCGGCCGGCCAGCTCCAGCACCTCGGCGGGAATATCGGAATCGACCTCCTGCGCGACCCCGTGCCAGCGGCTCACCTGTTTACTCCACGCATCCTGCTGGCCGGTCGAAAACCCCAGTGCCCGTGCGGCATCGCGGACCGCGGACTTGCCGCGATAGGTGATTACGTTGGCCACCTGGGCGGCGTATTCGCGGCCGTAGCGGGCGTAGACGTACTGGATCGCCTCCTCGCGGCGATCGGATTCGATGTCGATATCGATATCGGGCGGACCGTCGCGCTCGGGCGACAGAAATCGTTCGAACAACAGATCATTGGCCACGGGATCGACATTCGTGATACCGATCGCGTAGCAGACTGCGGAATTGGCCGCCGAACCCCGTCCCTGGCACAGGATGTCGTTGTCGCGGCAGAAGGTGACGATATCGTGCACCACCAGGAAGTAGCCGGGAAAATTCAGCTCCTGGATCACCCGCAGCTCATGTTCGATCTGCTTGTACGCCTTCGGGTATTCCCACGGCGGGCCGTAGCGCCGCACCGCACCCTCATAGGTAAGCCTGCGCAGCCAGGAACTCTCGTCGTACCCGGACTCGACCTCGAACGGCGGCAATTTCGGCGCGATCAGCTGCAGATCGAAGGCGCATTCGCGGGCCAGGGCAGCCGCATCGGCGACCGCCCGCGGGCAATCCGCGAACAGCCGCGCCATCTCCGCGCCGGAGCGCAGATGTGCCCCGCCCGCGGGCGCGAGCCAGCCGTCCATATCGTCCAGGCTGTGGCGGGCCCGCACCGCCGCCAGCGCCATCGCCAGCCGCCGCTGGCCGGGGGTCGCGAAATGCGCCGCGGTGGTGGCGACGACCGGCAGGCCCACCCGGTCGGCCAGGGCGATGAGCCGGGCATTGCGCTCGTCGTCCTGCGGAATGCCGTGCTGGGTGAGTTCCACGCTCACCCGGTCGGAGCCGAATCGCTCCATCAGCTCCCGCAGCGCCGCCTCGGCCGCCGCGTCGCCGTCGGCAAGCGCCTGACGCACATGACCTTTGCGGCATCCGGTGAGGATCTGCCAGTGCCCGCCCGCCGCCGCGGTGAGCCGGTCCAGGTCGTAGCGCAGGATCCCCTTCTCCCCGCCCGCCATGTGCGCGGCCGAGATCTCACGTGATAACCGACGGTAGCCCTCCTGCCCACGCGCCAGCACCAGCAGATGCGGGCCCGCGGGATCCGGTGCGCCCGCACGCGGTTCGGAATCGGCCGATCCCGCGCCCGCCCTCCGCGGCGCCCGCATCGCACCCTCCCCGGCGTTCCGGCGACCGGCTTCGCTATCGCGCCGCACCGCACCCTCGTCTCCCCGGCGTGCGGTCATTGCGTCCGCACCCAGCGACAATTCCGCGCCGAACACCGTCGGCAGCCCCCATTCGGCCGCGGCCTCCGCGAACCGCACCACGCCGTAGAACCCGTCGTGATCGGTCAGCGCGAGCGCCTCGAGTCCGAGTCGCACCGCCTCCTCCACGAGTTCCTCGGGCTGGCAGGCGCCGTCGAGAAAGCTGTAGGCCGAATGGGTGTGCAGCTCTGCATACGGCACCACCGGTCCGCCGGGCCGCGGCCGCTCGCCCGCCCGATACTCCCCGCGCCTGCGCGACCAGGCCGGGCTGTCGCCGCCGTCGCCGGGAGGTTCGGGGGCGCGGCCGGGCCGCCCGGAGAGCACCCGCTCCATCTCCGACCAGGTCGGCGGGCCACTGCCCCAGCCCATGCGCACCTCCGCGAACCATCTCGTATCGAACAAATATTCGATATCCGGTTGCCTGATATGTCAAGTGCTCGACCGTGGACGCGGCCGACGCGGATCGAAACTGTGACGAACCCCTAGTGGCACCGGAACTTACTCTGGAGTAAGTTAATGGCAAATCGACCTGCAAGGGAGCACTGATGACGGACAACCACGCTGCCGGGAACTACGTGGACCGCCGGCGCGCCCGCCGGGATCTGACCGGCAAGCATGTGCTCATCACCGGCGCCTCCTCCGGCATCGGGCGGTCCGCCGCCCTCGCGGTCGCCGCGAAGGGCGCGGTGGTGCTGCTGCTGGCCCGGCGCGAGGACGAACTGGCCGAGGTGGTGCGGGAGGTCGACGCCGCGGGCGGGCGGGCATACGGATACCGCTGCGATGTCACCGATGCCGAATCGGTCGACCAGACCGTCAAGACCATCCTCGCCGAGCACGACCACGTCGACATGCTGGTCAACAACGCCGGACGTTCCATCCGCCGCGCGGTGCACCGCTCCACCGACCGGATGCACGACTTCGAGCGCACCATGGCGGTCAACTACTTCGGCGCGGTGCGGATGACGCTGGCGCTGCTGCCGCAGATGCGCGAGCGCAAGTTCGGGCACATCGTCAACATCTCCAGCGCCGGCGTGCAGGTCGCCACCCCGCGTTTCGCGGCCTACCTGGCCTCCAAGGCCGCACTGGACAAGTTCGCCGAGGTGACCGCGGCCGAAATGCTCGCAGACAACGTCACATTCACCACGATCCACATGCCGCTGGTGCGCACCCCGATGATCACCCCCAGCGGCAACCAGGGCCCCTCGGAATCCCCGGAGTGGGCCGCGGCGACCATCGTGCGCGCACTGACCGAGCGCCCCAAGCGCATCGACGTCCCGCTGGGCACCCTGGCCGAATACGGCACGCTGTTCGCCCCGCGTATCAAGGACCGGGTGCTGCACCGCTACTATCGCGCGCTGCCCGACTCCCCCGCCGCCAAGGGCGAATCCGCCCCGGATCCCGAGGTGAGCCCCGAATCCCTGGCGCCGCAACGCAAGCCGCGACGCCCGCAATCACCGGCCGGGCGCGTCACCCGCACGGCCCTGCGCCGGGCGGCCCGCCTGGTACCGGGCACCTACTGGTAGGAAGGCCTGAGCCTTCACCATGAACGGACGCTAACGGTCACGTACCCAGATCATCTCCCGCCCGGATTCGGCTGGGGCGCGGGGTGCGCGCTCCTGGATGCGATCGAGTCGGTAGCCGAGGCGGCGAGGCACCGCCGCGCTGCGCTCATTGGTTACGTCGCAATGGATTTCGATGTGATCGATACCCGGCAAGGACAACCCGATCTCGGTCACCGCGCCCGCGGCACGGGTGATGACGCCGCGGCCGGTGTGCTCGGTGTGACACCAGTATCCGATCTCCAGCGTCCTGCGCCCGACCTGATCGTGCAGACCGAGGGAGGCGAGCAGGGTTCCACCGGAATCGAATACGCCGTAGTTGCAGTTCCCGTTGACGGGCCAGTCCGCGACGTTCATCCGGAAGTATTCCTGCTGCTTCTCCACCGTCAGCGGCTCAGCCAACCAGGACAACCAGCTGTGCAGTTCGTCGTACGACGCCTCGATCGCCTGCAACTGCGCCTCGGCGTCGCTCAGCAGCCAGCGCCGGATCACCAAGCCGTCGAGTTCGATTCGTTCGGGCGGGGCAACACCGGGTGCCAGCGCCTGCGGTCGTTCGGTGTCCATCGTCCGATCGTGCCGCCACCGGCACGGAACAGCAACGCAATTTCACGACCCGGCGCATCTGCGTCGCTCTGCCGATATAGGCGTCATGGGTCTCGTCGTCACCACATGCGGCCGGAGTCCATCGCGATCTGCTCATCGGGCGCGGGCGCCATGGAGTAACCGGCCGAGTCCAGGGCATGAGCGATCAGCAGTTGCGGGCTGATTCCAGTTGCCGATGCCCGAGTGAGACAACCTCGTTCAGGGCAGGGGCCGGGGTGGGTCCGCAACGATGGCGGTAGCGGGCTTCGGGGCGGCGCCGCAACTGGCCTGGCGCGGCGCGTGCGCGACGGTATGCGCGGTGACCAGCCATCGGCGGCCATCGAGGTGAGTGACCAGGGCGGCTCCGGCGAAGGTCGCGGGATCACCGGAGACAATCGCATCGGATATCGAGGCGACGGAAAGTTCGATATCCGTCGATGATCGATCCGGCGAAAGCTGCTCGAGCACAGCGATTTCCGCCACCTGCTCGACGGGCGTGTAACAGCTGCGTCCACGGAATCCATTGAGCGACAGATCATTCCGACTATAAGCGGCCACCGCATCGAGCGCCGCGTCCTCGCCGACGCGCCCATAGGTCAGCCCGCCGGGCAGCAGCACCATCGCGGGCGCGAACCGATGACCGCCGGTATGCGAGCACTCCCAGACCTGTTCGGGATACACCCCGGCCAGCCCCGCCGCGATCGGACGCCCCAGCAGCGCGCAGCACTGATCGCGCTTGCCGTGCGCGCATACCAGCACCACCGGATCCGTCACGCGCGCACCGATTCCGGGCGCGGGACCGTTCAGCAGTTGCAGGTCCAGGTCCAGTAGCTGCTCGAGGTCGCTGATCTCCAGCCGCTCGCACCAGGGATCCCGCGGGCCGGTCGAGGCGATCAGAACCGTTCGCGCACCGGTGAATTCGCTCCGCCCCGGCCGCCGGATCAGGGTCGGGCGCACCCCGGCGGCCTTCGTATGGGCGGCAAGTTCAGCGGTGATCCGGCTCCCGAGCACTTCGTCGCCGATCACATCGCGTCCCCAGGCCCCGGGCTGTTCGACGCACAGCCATCCGGTCACCCGCGTGGCGCTACCCGGCAGGGGAATATCCACCGCGGCAGCGGCCGAGCACGACATTCCTTCGAACACGGTTTCACAATAGAGAAGGGCGTCAGTGCCCGAGGAACGGCAGGACCGTGGCGGAGAACTCGTGGTAGCGGTCGCGGTGGATGCTGTGGCCGCAGTCGAAGGATTCGATCGTGCAATCCCGGACGCGGGCGCGGAAGTGCTCCAGTTTGTCCGGGTCGACCATGCCCCCCCGGGCCGCCGCGCAGCATCAGGGTGGGTGCGGTGATCTCGCCGAGCCGGTCCCACCACTGCGGATTGGGCCTGCGGAACTGTTCCAGCGCGGCCCTGGTCATCGATCGGTCGAAGGCCAGCACCGCGCGCGGATGCCGCAGCAGGCTGGTGGTGGCGTGCCACAGCTCCGGCGCCGTCGGCAGGCGACGGGTGAGGGCCATCTGCTCGTCACCCTGGCGCATCGGCAGCGGCTGCTCCTCGATCACCAAGCGCCGCACCAGGCCGGGCCGCTCGATCGCGACGCACGACACCGCGTAGCCGCCGAGCGAATGCCCGACCAGATCCACCGACGTCAGCCCCAGCCGCTCGCACAGCTGCAGGATGTCCGCGCCGAACTCGTCGAATTGATAGGAGCCGGTGTGCGCGCTGCGGCCATGGCCGCGCAGATCCGGGATGATCACGCGGCGGCCCAGCCGCACCAGCCGGTGCACGAACCGATCCCAGGTGTGCCCGTCCCCGCCCATGCCGTGCACCACCACCGGCGCCTCGGGACCGGGGGCCGAGTCCGTCGCACCCGTATCGCGATAGGCGATACGGGCGCCGCGCAGCGAGACCCCGGCAACCGTCAACTCCACGATCAGCCAGAATACGTGCCCCGTCGGGGCCCACGCCGCCGAATGTGCCGGGAGTCATAGCAGTGGCCAGGCTATTGAGACTGCCGTCACCTCAACCGCCGGGGTCCGTACATGCATGCCCGCGAACCGGCCTGGGTGGTCGGCGGCACAGCCAGCACGAGCGCGACCGTTGCGACCCCGCGCATCCCTGCCCACCAGGACACCAGCGCCCGAACGCCGGCGTTCACGCACATGCCGATGTGTACGGCGCAGCGGTCGTTCGCGGTGATGGACGCAGCCCGGGCCGCAAACGACGACGATCCTCCCGGGCGCATCGACCGCGGCGAACTGTGCGGAAATCCCCTGGCCGCCGCCCGCTCCGACCGGCAATACTGCCCCATGCCGACTTTCGCGGATTTCGATCGCCGTAACTACCCCACCGTCGATGTCGCCACCGGATACGACGGATGGGCCCCCACCTACGAGCAGACCGTCATGGACGAGATGGACATCGCGCTGCTGGACCGGCTGCGGCGACCGACCTGGGGTCGCGTCCGCCGGGCCGCGGACCTGGGCTGCGGGACCGGACGGACCGGCCACTGGCTGCGCGAACGGGGAATCGACCGGATCGACGGGGTGGATCTGAGCGAGGGCATGCTCGGCGTGGCCCGCGAGCGCGGCGCACACGCCACGCTCACCCGGGCTGACGCGCGCGAGAGCGGATTACCCGGCGGCGCCTACGATCTGGTGATCTCGTCCCTGATCGATGAGCACCTGCCCGAACTCGCCCCGCTCTACGCCGAGGCCCGGCGGCTGGCCGCGCCGGGCGGCATCTTCGTCCTGGTCAGCTACCACCCGCAGTTCCTCATGGTGACCGGAATGCCCACGCACTACACAGGCGAGTCGGGCGAACCGCTGGCGATCAGCACCCATCTGCACCTGCTCAGCGAGCACGTCGCCGCCGGGGTCGAGGCGGGCTGGCGCCTGGACGAGGCTGCCGAGGCCCTGGTCGAGCAAGCCTGGCTGGCGACCAAGCCGAAATGGGCGAACCTGCTCGGGCATCCGTTCAGCATGGCGCTGGTCTGGACGCTGCCCGAGTGATCCCGGGTTATTCGTAGAGGCCCTCCACATGCCAGGCGTTGTCATAGCCGAGAAGTAGCAGGGCACGCACCGCGGCGTCCAGCAGGACCTGGGCGCGCACGGCGTAGCCACCAGGATGTTCACCGGCCCACCAGCGTTCGTCCAGAAGCCAGGGCCCGGCCCATCCGGTCACTTCCCACTGCTTGCTGCCCCAGCGCAGGAGGCCCGGCTCGGCGGTGAAAACGCCGCGATCGGTGACCCAGACCTGTTCTCCGGCAACCGTTTCCAGCGACACCGGGGGATGGTTGATCAGCACGACGGCGGGGGCGGGCTCGGGGAGCCGGCCGGGCCAGGGCAATGCCGGATCGGCGGCGGGGTTCTGCTCGTCGCCGAGCGCGATCAGCGTGATGCGATCGAGGGGACCGCGACCACCACTGAGCATGCCGACCTGCACGGCCTCCCCGCCCAGCAGCCCCTGCACCCGCACCAGCGCCCGCCGCGCCCGCTCCTGCTCCTCGCCGACCCCACCCCACAGTCCCAGCTGCAGAGCTCCGGCCGCCACCACCTCGACCGGTTCCAGGCGCAGCAGCACGATCGGCGCCGCCGGCGCACCACCGACCGCCCCTCCTCGACGCATCTGCGATCGGCCATCCGCCCCGGCATTCCTTCTCGCCCCCCAACGCTCGCTCTCCGGCGTTCGCAACTCCTCGGCATCGGTATCGGAATCACCTCGGCCCCCACCGTTTCCGTCCCTCCCCCCTCCCTCTGTCCGCCGCACAGCCTCCCCAGCCGGCGACGCCCCACCACCGTTTCCGGCACCCCGCCGACGGATATCCCCCCTCAGCTCCGCACCGCCGCCGATCGTCGCGGGACCGGCCCATTCGCCCTCGCCGGGATCCCTTGTCTCCGAGCCTGTCTCAGCACCAGATCCTCGCGGCTTCGATACCCCGGACTGCGGCACACCGCCTCCCCCGGTCCGCGGCCCGCCACCAATCGCGGCTGGGCCGGTCCACTCTTCCTCGCCGGAACCCCTTGCGCCCCCCTCGGATACCCCGAGTATCGGCGCCTCGGCACCTGGTGCACCGACCGTCGCTATACCGCCACCCGAATCTCCCCTGGGCCTCGATACCCCACCCTCCGGCGCACTACCGACCGTCGCGATACCGGCCCAGTCGTCCGCGGCCGCGCCGTGCAGGGCGCGGTGGGTGAGCCAGCCGTCGAGCTGCCAGCGGATGCGGTCGGCGGTGGTCTCCGGGGTGAGCGGTTCGGCACAGCGCCAGGTGCGCGCGAGGCGTTCTCCGGCGGCGGTGTGCGCGATCACGGTCAGCCGGGTGCAGGCCGACGACGCGGCGGCCAGTCGCTCGTGCAGCCGGGCGGCCAGCAGGCGACCAGCGAAGGCGGCGGCATCGACGCGCTCGATCGGGGGATCGCAGGGGTATTCCACGGCCAGGTCGGGTGCGGGCGCGGCGGCCGAGGGTGGGCGTTCGGGTTCGGCGCGGGCGCAGCGGTGCGCCGCGATCGCATCGGCGCCGAAGCGGGAGGCGACCTCGGCCGGTGTCAGCGCGGCGAAATCGCCGATGCGCCGTAATCCCAAGCGGTGCAACAGGTCCACCAGATCGTCGCGCCCCGGACCGGCCAGGCTCGGCTCGACGGCGAGCTCGGACACCGGCCGCGGCGCCAGGAATCGCGCCCCCTCACCCGGCGGCACCAGCGCGGCGCGGCGCGCGGCGAGCACCGCGGTGGACAACTCGTCGGCGATCCCGATCCGGCATTCGATTCCGGTCACCGCCACCGCATCGACCAGGCGTTCGGCCGCGGACTCCTCCGAGCCGAAGAACCGCGCGGCGCCCCGCGCGGCCAGCACCAGCAGCCCCGGCCGCAGCACCTCCACCCCCGGCACCGTCGCATCCACCGCGGCCACCACCGGCTCGAACAGCCGCGCATCGCGATCCGGATCCGACTGCGCCACATACAGATCGGGACACCGGGCCTGCGCCTCCCGCCGCCGCAACCCGCGCCGCACCCCCTGCGCCCGAGCCGCCTCCGAGCACGCCACCACCCGATTGGCGTGCAGCACCACCACCGGCCGCGACGGCGAGATATTCGCCGCCGCGCCCGCGGCCACCGCGGGCCAGTCCTGGCACCACACCGCCAGCACCCGGGATCCGCCCCGCGCCCTCATCGGCGCAGCCGTCCGGTGATCGACCGGTCGAGGAGGCACGCCGCCGAATCCGGACGTCGTCCGACCGCCCCGCACACGGGCGCGGCCACGAAGGGAGTGGCCATGCGGCCGCCCTCCGCACACGGATGGCCAGCAGATCGGCCGCGATCCGCGGGCGACACAGGCCACAGCAGCCGACCGGGCATCGGCAGCCCAACCCTGGAAGCCTTGCAACACTTGGTCTTCCACCGAGGTGACGGATCGGATGCCGGCACCGGAGGGCCACATATCCCCGATCGGCGTGCACCACCGCCCACTCCGGCGCGCCGCTGCCCGATAAGCGTGCACCACCGCCTGCTCGTGATGCGCCGCAACCCCCTCGACGCATCCGAAGACTTGCGACGCTCCGGCTTCCACCGCGATACCGAATCGCCCCCCATCATCCGACCGCCTCGGTCGCCGTCGCATATACCGAATCGGATTGCCCGGCAACCCATTCGACGCGACCCTCGCGGGGAGTGAGGGCGAGTTGGCCGGTGCGGGGCGGGGCCGAGCGGCCACGTACGCACACGTCCAGGCGCACGGTGCGGAGGCGGCCGCGGCCGCGGCCCAGGCCGTCGTAACCGGCGACCCGCGCATCGATCCGCAGCACCGACCCGCTCCAGGCGCCCCCGGTCACCACGAGCACGGCGCCCTTGCTGCGGGCGCGCGCGGCGAGCACCTTGGCGCGGCTGGGCGGCACCGCGCGGCCGCCGAGGCCGAGCACCACCAGATCCAGACCATCGAGCAACACCGAGGCAATCTCCAGCGGATCAGGCCCCGGGTCGGGCACCACGGCCAACCGGCCCAGATGGGCGCCCATCTCGGCCGCGGCGAGCAGGCCGAGCCGGGGCAGGGCGACCGCCGCGGCATGCCCACCGGCGGCGGTCACCGCCGCCAGCAGCCCGGTCAGCAACGAGCCCGCGCCCGAATATTCGACCACCGCCCCCTTGACCAGCCCCCCCTCGGGCAGCAGCGCGGCCAGCGGGGACGGCACCGGCAGCGGCGCACCGTGCGCACCCCCGGACGCATCCCCCAGCGGCACCCGCGCCGACGCCCCCGCCCCGCGCGCCGGAATCGCGGCCATCCGCCGCCGCAGCTCCTCCAGCCGCTCGCGCTGCACCTCGTCGGGCGAACCCATTCTCGACCACCTACCTCCATCGAATGGACCCCAGCACCGATCCAGCTATCGATAGTAGTCGAATATATGTTCGATACACTGTCAGTCTAATGCGTAGCGCTTTCCGGCAGGGGCACTCGGTTAACGCTCTGCGCACATCGAGCCAGGTCACAGGGGAAGATGCCGGTCGAGGACGCGGCTCGAGCGGTGTTGTTTGTGCTCGCTCAGGAGATGAGTGCCGCAGAGGCTGCTCGGGAGACCGGTGTCAGGATGGCGGTCGATCCGTCGAACGCGCGGAACGAGCGGACCGTTCGCCCGCTCGTCCACATCGGTAATGCGATCTTCACTTGGTGATCAGTACGAGTCTGCCGCGGAGGTGGCCGCGCTCGCCGGCGCGGTGTGCTTCGGCGATCTCGGCGAGTGGGAAGGTCCGGTCGACGGGGAGCCAGAATCGCCCGGCGGCGATCAGCTGACCGATCTCGGCCAGCGCGTGGTAAGCAGGGCCGTCGGCGAATCCGTTGCTGAAATGCACGCCGTGCTCTGCTGCGCCTTCGAAGTCGGCGAGGGTCAGCACGTGCTGTGCGCCGCCGGCCAGGTCGATGAGCTCGGGTAGAACGCCGCTTCCGGCGACATCGAGTGCGGCATCGACGCCATCGGGGGCAAGTGCGCGAACCCGCTCGGACATGCCTTCGCCGTATGTCACGGGCTCTGCGCCCAGCAGGCTCAGGTAATGCTGGTTGGCAGCGCTCGCGGCGCCGATCACGCGGGCGCCGCGAGCGACGGCGAGCTGGACGGCGGTGCTGCCGATCCCGCCGGTGGCACCGTTGATGAAAAGCGTTCTGGCGGTGGTGATGTGGAGCTGATCGAGGCTGCGCGTCGCCGTTTCGAGCGCGCAGGGCAGGCCGGCGGCGTCGACGAACCCGAGCGACGGCGGGATGATCGCACGGTACGTCAGCAGCGCCAACTCGGCCGCACCGGCGCCGTCGTCGGAGACACCGAAGACGCGATCGCCGACGGCGACGTCGGTGACGCCCTCGCCGATCTCGTCGACCACCCCCGCGACGTCGCGCCCGGTGGTCTGAGGAAGCTGCGCGCCGAAGCTCAGCACCCCCTTGCGCAGCTTCCACTCCGTGGCGTTGATTCCGGCCGCGTGCACGATGACTCGGACCTGACCGGGGCCCGGATGTGGATCGGGAAGTTCCACGATCTCGAGAACCTCGGGACCTCCGAACCGGCTGAATTGTGCTGCTTTCATTGTGATCCTCACTTTCGACGGAAACCGCGAGATGTTCTCCCGGGTTCTCAATGCACTGCGACGGTTGCTGTTTCGGTGTCGGCCGCTAAGGGGCCACGGCGCAACAGGAGGGCGGCCAGTACGGCGCCGGCCAGGAACAGCGCCGCCGCGAGCCAGAAGACGAAGTGGTAACTGGTGAGAGTTGCCTCGGCGATCGTGGCCGGGCGCGTCGCCGTCGCGGCGTGCCGGTCGAGGTAGTTCGTGGTGGCCGTCGCGCTCAGCGAGCTGAACACGGCCAGCCCGATGGACCCGCCGATCTGCTGGGCGATGTTCACCATGGCCGACGCCACACCGGACTCGTGCGGCCGCACTCCGCTGGTCGCCGCGTTCTGGCCCGGCCCGAAGATCAATCCCAGCCCCGATCCGATAGCGAGCAGGGCCGGCAGCACGCCCCCGGCGTAGCTGGATCCCACACCGATCCCGGTGAGCATCGCCATTCCGATCGCGGCGAGCAGGCCGCCGGCGGCCATGATCGGGCGCGGTCCGGTACGCGGCATGAGCACCGCCCCCGAGACGATCGCACCCACCATCACCGATCCGACCATCGGCAGGAAGGCCGCACCGGCCTGGATGGGGGTGAACTTCAGGGTGTCCTGCAGGTAGTAGGTGAGGAACAGGAACACCGCGAAGCCGCCGATTCCCGAGATCCCGATCGATAGATAGGCCGCGCCGCGGACTCGGTCCAGCAGCACCGACAGCGGGAGCAACGGCCGACTGACACGGCGCTCGATCAGCACGAAGACGATCACGAGCAGCACACCGGCGACCACCGGCCCCAGCGTCCGAAAGTCGTTCCAGCCCTTCGATGCCGCATCGCCGAGCCCGTAGGCGATGCCGACCAGGCCGAGTACCGCGGTGACCGTCCCCGAGACGTCGAGCCGGGTGCGTTCGGGCCGGCCGCCGGCGGCGAGGAATCCGAACGCGCCGACGAGCGCGGCAACGGCGATGATCAGATTGACGTACAGGCACCACCGCCACGACAGGTCCTGGGTGAGGATGCCGCCCAGCAACAGTCCCAGCGCACCGCCGGCGCCGGAGATCGCACCAAAGATCCCGAACGCGCGACCACGCTCGTTCGGATCGTCTGCAAATGTCACCGACAACATCGACAGTGCCGCCGGTGCGAGCATCGCACCGAACGCACCCTGGACGATTCGGGCGAGCAGCAACATCTCGAACCCGTTCGCGGCGCCGCCGACAGCCGAGGCGATCGCGAAGCCGACCAGCCCGATGATGAACAGTCTCCGGCGTCCGTAGAAGTCCGCAAGCCGCCCGCCGAGGAGCAACAGACTGCCGAACGCGAGTGCGTACCCGGTCACGATCCACTGCCGATCGTCGGTAGAAAACCCCAGGTCGTGCTGGGCGCTGGGCAGTGCGATATTCACGATCGTGGAGTCGAGAACGACCATCAGCTGGGCGAAGCTCAGTACGACGAGGGCGATCCATCGATTCGCAGTCCGGGGTCGGCTACCCCCCGCGCCTCGGCCGCGGAACCTGCCGAAGGCAGCCCGCCGATCGGCTTCATACACGTCAAAACTCATTTCAACCTGCGATTCGTCAGCTGAGGGATCAGCACTTATTTACCGTCGGAAAGTTAACTTATCATTGATAAGTTCAACTTACCAGAGATAAATAGCCTTACCATGAGTAGGCTGGATGACCGTGACCACAGAAGAACCCCGAGCAGGCGAGGGCGCGGTGCCGGAGGCCGACAGCGTGCTGTGGCTTCGTCACGCCGAGGAACGTCCCGCACGCCGTGCTACCCCGCTCACCCGGGAGCGGATCGTCGCCACGGCCGTCGACGAGCTCGACGCGCTCGGGGCGGAACAACTGACCATGCGGCGCCTCGCCCAGCGTCTCGATGTGTCCTCGACGGCGCTCTACTGGCACGTCTCGACCAAGGAGGACTTGCTCGACCTTGCGGTCGACCATGTCATCGGCGAAGTCCCGATCCCCGAGCCCGGCCTCGACCCCCGCTCCGCGCTGCGCGTACTGCTGCCCGGCTGGCGCGCCGCGATGCTCGCGCACCCCTGGTCGCCCAGCCTGATGGGGCGGCCTCTGCTGGGCCCGAATGTGCTGGCGCGCACCGAATTCCTGCACGCGACGCTGACCCGTGCCGGCCTATCCGGTATCGACCTCGCCTCCGCCGCCCGCCTGCTGGCCGATTTCGTCATCGGCACGGCGATGGCCGATGCCACCTGGCGCAAGCTGAACGATTCGGCCGTCCTCGCCAAGGCGCGGGACCACATCACCGGCCTGCGCGGGCTCTATCCCACACTCAGCGCGTCCAGCTTCCTCGACAGAGCGTGGTCCGACGACGACCTGTTCGACCTCACCCTCGAACGAATACTCGACACGGTGATACCTGCTACCGAGCCACAATCCGCCCCTTCATAGAGACGTCGCGATATCCCGGCGATTGCAAGGTCGGGTGGGCCCGCCCAGCGGATTACGCCGTGTTGAACCGGGCGGCACAGCGGTGATCACTCCCCCGCGCGCTGACGCGCCGCCGTCTCCAGATATGCGCCGAGCTCGGCCTGCAGCACCTTGTCCAGGGCCTGATCGAGGGCGTCGCGCACCGAGCGGGTGCCGAGTTCGCGGAAGTGGTTGAGCATGCCGGTGGTCTCGGCGATCTCGGCGTTGGATTCGGGGAGCCAGCCGGGGCCGTGCTGGGCGACGATGTGGTCCTTGGCCGTCACCACCATCAGGCGGGCGATGTCCTCGAGCCGCTCGAACAGCGCGGCGTGCAGGTCGATGAGGGCACTCAGGCTCAGGCCGTAGGCGCTGAGGCCGGCGAAGATCTCGAGCACGTGGGGCCGGGTCAGCTCGACGGTGTCGCCGTGCAGGCGCACCAGCCCGAGCTGCTCCAGGCGGGCCAGCTGGTCCTGGTCGATCCCGGGCGCGCCAGCCTCGCCGAAGAAGGTGTCCACCAGCTCCCGCGGTACCTCCACCGGCTCTTCGGCGCTGCCCCAGGTCGCGGTGACCGCGCTCTGCAGCCCGAGGATCTCGGTGAGATCCTTGCCGGTCTCCCAACTGGTGATGAAGTCGGCGATATGCGCGATGGTGAACCCGCGCTGCAGCAGCGAGTCGATGATGCGCAGCCGGGCCAGGTGGGTGTCGTCGTACAGCAGCGCCCGCCCGCTACGACGGGTGGGCGTGGGCAGCAGCCCCTTCTCCTGGTAGGCCCGCACATTGCGGGCGGTGGTGCCGGCGGCCTGGGCGAGATCGTCGATGCGGTAGTCCGCCATCCGTCTCGCTCCCATCCCGTCCGCCGGCCACCCTAGTCCGCCCACGACCTTAGCTCAGGTGGAAGTCCGCCAGATCCACCCTGGCCAGCTGACGCGTGTATTGGGTCCCGAAACCGGGGTACATGGTGGCGTTGAAGCCGTCCTCGGTGAGATACCAACTGCGGCAACCGGAGTTCCAGGTGGTGGCGGTCAACCGGTGCTGCAGGCGGCGGTTGTAGCGGTCCTGCCGGTCCTGCCGGGCCTCCAGGGTGCGCAGGCCGCGGTCGAGCACGATCCCGATGGCGTCGGTGATGTACTCGATCTGCGCCTCCATATAAACCAGCGCCGAATTGTGCCCCGGCCCCGAGTTCGGCCCGAAGGTGAGGAACAGATTCGGGTACCCCGCCACCGTCACGCTCTTGAATGCGTAAGCGCCCCTGCTCCATTCGTCTCCCAGTACCCGACCGTCGCGGCCGGTCACCGGAATCGGCGCGCCCTGCTTGGACACTTCGAACCCGGTGGCGAAGACGATGCAGTCGGCCCGGTGCTCGATGCCCTCGGCGGTGCGGATGCCGTGCGGCGAGATCTCCGCGATGGGCCAGGTGATGAGCTTGCAGTTGTCGCGCTGCAGCGCCGGATAGTAGTCGCTGCTCATCAGCAGCCGCTTGCATCCGGCCCGGAAGTCGGGGGTGAGCTGGCGGCGCAGCCACGGATCGTGCACCTGGGACCGCAGATGCAGGAGCGCCACCGATTCGACGACGCGGGTCAGCGGCGTATTCCACACCACGCCCAGCGCCACCGACTCGTGTCCCCAGAACCAGGCCTCGCGCGCCAGCGCCTGGGTGAGCGGCAACTGCCGGTACACCTGCTTGGTCAGGCCGTTGGTGCGCCGGTTCACCCGGGGCAGCACCCAGCCCGGGGTGCGCTGGAAGACCTTCACCGCGGCGGCCCGTTTCACCAGTTCGGGAATGATCTGTACGGCGCTGGCGCCGGTGCCGACCACGGCCACCTTCCTGCCGGTGAAGTCGTAGTCGTGATCCCAACGGGCGCTGTGGATCTTGTGGCCCTCGTAGGCGTCGATGCCCGGGATGTCGGGCCATCCGGCATTCGAGAGCGGTCCCGAGGCGAGAACCACCGTGCGCGCCCGCACTTTTCGGCCGTCTGTGAACGAGAGCGTCCACAGCCCGGAGTCCTCGTCGAACACCACCCCGGTCACGTTGTGCCCGAACCGGATATGCGGCGCGATACCGAACTCCGCCACCATGGAGTCGATGTACCCGAGGATTTCCGCGCTGCCGGAATAGGTTCGGGACCAGTCGGGATTCGGGGCGAAACTGTAGGAGTACAGCCGCGACGGAATGTCGCAGGCCGCACCGGGATAGGTGTTGTCCCGCCAGGTCCCGCCCACCCGGTCGCCGCGCTCGAAGACGGCGAAGTCGCCGATGCCCTTCTGCCGCAACCGAATGGCCGCGCCGATCCCCGCGAATCCGGCCCCGATGATCGCCACGTTCAGTGGCTTGCTCGCCGCACTCATGCGACCGGCTCGTAGGTGAGTTCCTTGGACCAGGTCGGCTGTCCGGGCAGCAGGCGGTCCGGGATCACCCCGGTCACCTTGACCATCGCGTCCGCGAACAGGTGATACGGGTGCTCGCGGTTGACGACCCAGTCGGAGTGCATCTTGACGAACCGGTACATGGGCAGCCGGTTGACGACCGGGGCGCGCTCGCCGACCTGCTTGAACCGGGCCATGGCGGCATAGAGCTTCTCCTCGCTCACCCCCATCTCGACGATGTTGTCGCGCATCTTGTTCAGCAGCGGAATATAACTGAGCAGTCCGATGAGCAGCGAGGGCTTGATCCAGCCGCCGACCAGATCGATGGCCAGCTTGCGCGCGCTCGCGTTGCCCAGCAGCTCCATGACCGCGTAATCGGTGGCCAGGTGCCGGGATTCGTCGTTGTTGATCTTCTTGAAGACCTCCTGCGCCACCGGGTCGGCGATCTCGTCGGTGATGAACTTGATCAGCGCGCCGTCCAAGGCCACCTCGAGCATGGGGATGACGGTGCCCAGGAACGACAGCGACATGCCGTCGGAATACTTGTCCAGGAAGTCGATGACCAGCTTGACATTGATATTGGGCTCGGGGATCTCGTCACCCTCGAGCATGCCCCACCGGCGCATCAGGGCCAGTTCGGCATTGGCGTGCCGCTGCTCCTCGGCGTGGAAGTAGCGATAGATCTCGGCCAGCACCGGCGTCGGGGCCTTCCTGGCCATTGCCGCGAAGCCGCGCGCACCGACGTTCTCGATCCACATCAGATCGGCCATGAACGGCTTCAGCTTGGCGTGTAGCGCCGGGTCGACGAGCTCGGCTCCCGGTGCGTCCCAGTCGATGTCGGCCAGCGCCCACTGCCGGGACTTGATCTTTGCCAGCATGGTGTCGAAGTCGAAGGACATGTCAGACTCCCGTCTTCGGGGTGGTGGTAGTCGAATCCTGCTGCGGCAGGGCGCGATTCATGACACCCAGGGCCTGGGTGTAGAGGGCCGGGAAGTGCCGCTTGAGATGCCAGAGCACGCGGGCGTCCAGCTGGGGCAGCACGTACAGCGTGCCGCGGTCGTGCGCGTCCAGGGCGGCGCGGGCGACCCGGTCGGGCGAGAATCCCGTCCAGCGCATGAGCTCGTCCGCCAATCGCGAGGGGCCGGAGGTGATCCGGCCGTCGGCGACGACATTGGTCCGCACGAAGGTCGGGCACAGCGCGGTGACCGCCACCCCGCTGCCCGCCAGCTCTGCCGCCATGGTCTCCGACAGCGACACGACCGCGGCCTTGGACACGTTGTAGGCGGCCATGCCGGGCGCGGCCGCGAAGCCCGCGGCCGAGGCCACATTGATGATCCCGCCGCGCCCGGCCGCCCGCAGCTGCGGCGCGAAGATCTCGCACCCGTACACCACACCCCACAGGTTGATGCCCAGCGCCCATTCCCAGTCGCCGAAACCGATGTCGCCCACCGGTTTTCCGCCGATGCCGACACCGGCATTGTTGATCACGAGGGTCGGCGCGCCACCGAACAGCAGCGCCGCGTGCTCGGCCAGGCTCTCCACGTCCTCACGACGGGAGACGTCGCAGAACACCGCGTGCGCGGTCCGGCCGTGGGTGCGCTCGATCTGCCGCACGGTCTCATCCGCACGGTCCTTGTCGATGTCCGCACACACCACTTCGCCACCGCGCGCGGCGATTTCGAGGGCGAAGGCCCGCCCGATCCCGCTGCCCGCACCGGTTACCACGGCCTTCGCGTCGTGCGTGCGGCGCTTGCCGCCGAGTGCGAACACGAGCTCATCGATCGGCCACATATCAGCCCACCTGCTTTCCGGAATTCGAATCGACCTGCGCCAGTACCGAAGCCGCGAATGCCGCGACACGTCGCAGAGCGGGCGTGGCCTCGGGAACCAGCAACGGCAGCGCCTGGAAGACATGGATCCGCCCGGGCCACAGCTCCAGCTCGCACGGCACCCCCGCCGCCACGGCCATGTCCCGCAGGTGGCGAGCGTCATCGGCCAGCATCTCCCCCGCGCTGGCCTGCACGAACAGCGGCGGCAGGGGCGCGCCGGGCGGAATCGTGAGCCGCAGCCGCGGCGAATCCGCCGGCGCGGTGGCGGTATACAGCTCGATGAGCCGTCGCCCCGCCGCCGCCGGGGCCATGGGGTCCGGCAGCACCCGATCGCGCCGCCGCGCGAGGGTCAGCGTGGTATCGATCAACGGCGAGAACATGAACGTCCCCGCAGGCTGTTCGATCCCGGCAATCGCG
Source organism: Nocardia sp. GP40 (assembly GCF_050434125.1). Lineage (NCBI taxonomy): Bacteria > Bacillati > Actinomycetota > Actinomycetes > Mycobacteriales > Nocardiaceae > Nocardia > Nocardia sp. GP40. The sequence goes on from NZ_JBNPVW010000005.1 coordinate 196,315, forward strand.
TTCTGCAGCAGCAGATCCAGCGCGAGGTGGCCGCCGGCCGAATCCCCGCCGATCACCAGATCCCCGGCGCGGTAACCATGTTCGAGCAGCCAGCGGTATCCCGCCGCGGTGTCCTGCGCGGCCGCCGGAAACGGATGCTCGGGCGCGAGCCGGTAGTCCAGCACGAATACCGGCAGCCCGGTCGCCTTCGAGATGCGTGCGGCCAGTCCCCGATGCGTGCGCGCCGAGCACACCACATATCCGCTGCCGTGGAGATAGTAGACGGCCCGATTCCCGTGCCGCACCCCGGCCGCCCGGACCCATTCGCCGCGCACGCCGCCCGATCGGACCGGCTCGACTGCGGTCCCCGGCGGGACCGGCCCGCCGAGCGCCATGACCGCGGCAATGAGTCCCCGCCCGGCCTCGATTCCGATCCGATTGTTCGGCAACCACCCATTGACCTGGCGCAACCCCACCACCGACGCCGCGGCCGCGAGTCGCGTCCGCGGCGTCGCCCGGGTGGGGATCGCCGACGGCGGGTGGGTCGCCATTGACCCTGTCCTCATGAGGCTCAGCATCGCAACCAATGTGCCAGTTGTCAATGGCACATTGATCAACACCTAGTCACGGTGAATACCGAGTCGGGTGGACGAGGATGGAGCGAGCTACTCCACCCTTCTCGACCGCTCGGCTGATGCGGGCGAGCGGGTCGGCGCGGAAGATGGAAGCCGGTGCCGGAACTGCGGTTTCGGCGAGCACCCCGGGCGACCATCAGATCGAGAGGGACACACCATGGCATTCGCAGACGCGCAGAACGGCCTGGGTACAACACAATCCGAGCCGAGCCGAGCCGAGGCGCCCATCCAAGTGCCACAGGCGAGCACCGCCGCACCCGGAGTGGACCGCAAGGCCCTGGCCCGGCAGTTGCTCCGCGATGTCGGGGTACCGATGGCCGCCTACTACGGGCTGCACGCCGCGGGTGCGAGCAATCTGGTCGCCCTCGGCGCCGGGACGGTGCTGTCGGGGATGTTCCTGGTCGCCGAGATCGTGCGCAAGCGCCAGCTCGATCCGTTCGCGGCGGTGATCCTGGCCAGCTTCGCGCTCGGGCTCGCGCTGACCTTCACCTCCGGCGATGCCCGCTTCGTGGTCGCCAAGGACTCCTTCACCACCGCCCTGATCGGAGCGGCCTTCCTGCTCAGTACCGCGATCGGCCGGCCCCTGATCTACGTGAGCGCACAGCGCGGCATGTCCGCCGAGGCCGCGGCCGCATTCCGGGAGCGGTACCGCACCAACCCGCGGATGCGGCGCACACTCGCCACCCTGAGCGTCGTCTGGGGCGCGGGACTGTGTGCCGAGGCGGCGCTGCGGGTGGTGCTCGTCTACCACCTGTCCATCCCGACCATGGTGTGGTTGTCCAACGTCATGATGGTGACCACCTTCGGCGTGCTGATCGCCGTCACTCTGGCGGTCGTCCGCCGTGCCCGCGCCCGCGCCGAGGCAGCCGAGGTCTAGCGATCCGACTGGGCGGCAACGGATTACGTGGCCGCCCAGCGCGATGAGGCCTCCGACTCAACGCTCGGCGGCGTTCCGCAGATCAGTCAGCCAGGCCTCGAGGCCGGCGCCGAGAAATCGGGTGGAGGTCGGGACGTCGGACTCGACCTGCGCTCCTCGCCAGTTCTCCTGGGTCCGCACCAGGACGCCGTCGTGGACCGGGGTGAAGGTCCAGACGTGGGTGCCGCCGTCGATGCGCATTCCGTCACCGATCGCCGGACCGGTCCAGCGAATGCACTGATGCTCACGAATCTGCTGGACGGTCGAGGTGATGCTCAGGGTGGTCGCGGGGGTCGTGGCGGTGGCGGGAGCCGGGGTGGTCCAGCGGAACTGCGAGCCCGGCCGCAGCGGCCCCGAATCCAGGCGGCGCATGCTCGTGACCGGCTTCTGCCAGGCGGGCCAGTGCGCCACATCGGTCTGAATGTTCCAGATCTTCTCCAGCGGCGCCTTGATCAGCGCCTCGGTCCGGTAGTGGATCGGGGCGGTGCGATCGATGGTCTGCCCCTCGCAGGACAGCGGCGCCGGATCGGTCACCGGGCCGTCGGCGAGCGCGGGCGCCGTTGTGGCGCCGAGGATTCCGGCGGTCAGCGCGATGCCGAGCAGCGCCCTGCGACCACCGCGGGAGGCCTGTTTCGGGGCGCGGGACGAGCGGGTGTCGGTCATGGCTCTACTCCTGATTTTCGAGGCCGATCCGAGAGCCGGATCGTTAGCATCCCTTGCTTGAGTTAGAGGCTATAACTCTTCTGTCGTTAGAGTCAATAGAAAAAGTGATAGCCTCTAACTAACCGAGGAGTCGAGGAGTGGCCCATGACGCACGTGCGGAGTCCGCGCGAACGGTATCGCGAGCAGATGCGCGCGGAGATCAAGCAGCACGCCTGGGAGCAGATCGCCGAGTCGGGCGCGTCCGCGTTGTCGCTCAACGCGATCGCCAAACAGGTGGGCATGAGCGGCCCCGCCCTCTACCGGTACTACGCCGGCCGCGACGAGCTGATCACCGAACTCATCGGCGATGCGTACCGCAGCCTCGCCGACGCGGTCCGGGCCGCCTCCGACGACGGCGCCGACGTGGCCCAGCTCGCCCACACCGTGCGGGACTGGGCGCTACAGGATCCGCAGCGATACTTCCTGATCTACGGCACGCCAGTCCCCGGATACCGTGCGCCCGAGGACACCACGGCAATCTCGGACGAGATCATGACCGTGCTGCTCGCGGCGTGGAGCAGTGTTCCACCAAGGCCCGCAACTTTTTTCGACACCCACCTCGCCGAGCGCACCGACCGGGAACCGGAGACGGCCGCGGCTCTGCATCGGGCCCTGACCTTCTGGACCCGCGTACACGGCGTGCTATCCCTGGAACTCGCGGGCCATTTCGCCGGCATGGGGTTCGACCCGGCGCTACTCTTCGCCGAGGAAGTGGAACGGCTCTCGGCCACTTGACTCGTACCCGTTCGAGTCGTACTGACGAATCTCGAGATTCCGAAGCAGGCCAGGCAGCATCGTTTTCGGCTATTCTCGCGCCCGTGACCGAACGCGCGCGCCCCATCGTCGGCCCCGACTATCTGGTCGCCGGCCGCTACCGTCTGCAGTCCAAGCTCGGCGGTGGCGGAATGGGTGCGGTGTGGCTGGCCCGCGACCGGCTGCTGAACCGCGACGTCGCCATCAAACAGGTGCTGACCACCGCGGGCCTGAGCGAAGAGGTGGCCAAGGCGGTCCGCGACCAGATCGTGCACGAGGGCCGGGTCGCGGCCAAGCTGTCGCACGAGCACGCCATCGCCGTCTACGACGTGGTCCTCGAGGCCGGCGAGCCGTGGCTGGTCATGGAGTACCTGCCCTCGCGCAGCGTCGCCAAGGCGCTGGCCCTGGCCGATGCGCTGCCGCCGATCGAGGTGGCACAGATCGGCGCGCAGGTCGCCGACGCGCTGGCCGCCGCGCATGCCGCGGGCATCGTGCACCGCGACATCAAGCCGGGCAATATCCTGGTCGCCGACCGCGGCGCGGAGGTCGGCACGGTGAAACTCAGCGATTTCGGCATCTCGCGCGGCGCCGGGGAGCTGTCCGACGAGCCGGAGGACGTCATCACGGGCACCCCGGCCTATATGCCTCCGGAGGTGGCGCGCGGCGCCCAGCCGACCACCGCCAGCGACGTGTATTCCCTTGGCGCAACGCTATACACCGCGGTCGAGGGAAGGCCGCCGTACGGCTTCGACGAGGACAACGACGTCATCGTGCATCGCGCCGCGATGGCGCAGATCACCCCGCCCGCCCGCAGCGGCGCGCTCACCGAGGCGCTGCTGCACATGATGGAACCCGCGCCGCAGCGCCGCCCCACAATGGCCGAGGCCCGCAACGAAATCCTCACCGCCGTATTCGGTCCCGGCACCGGGCCCTACATTCTCGGCGCCCCGGTCCGCACCGACGACGGCACCATCCCGGCCTGGGCCACGCGCAACTCCGCCGCCGGACTCCGCAGCCCGCACTCGGTTCCGCTGCCCCGCGCTCCCCGCGCCAACGCCCCGAGCGCCCCTGCGCCGCAACGCAAAGTGGGCCTGCGCCTGGACTCCATGGGCCCGAATGCCGCGCCGCTCGCGATCGCGGTGGGGCTGCTGATCGGACTGCTCATCCTCATCGTGATTCTCGTCGCCGTGATGTAGGGCGGGAGATCCACGAGTCCGGGTCCGCGCTGAGTTGAGAATGACGGCCGCGTTACGCCTGCACGGCAACCACTACCAGCGCGGCTGGCCCTGCTGCGCATTGGGATACTGCTGCTGGTTCGGAACCTGCTGTGCGCCATTGGGATACGCCTGCTGCGGGGGCTGCCCATAAGGCTGCTGCGCCGCAGCGGGATTCGGCGCCGGGTAGGGCTGTTGCGCGTAATTCTGTTGCGGCTGCTGGGCGTAGGCCTGCTGCTGGCCGTAGGGCTGCTGGCCGTAGGGCTGCTGCTGGCCGTAGGGCTGCTGCTGACCATACGGTTGCTGCTGACCGTAGGGCTGCTGCGCCGGATACGCCTGCTGGCCGTAGGGCTGCTGCCCATAAGGCTGCTGCGGAGCGCCGGCCCCGCCGCCGAACTGCACATGCCACTGCCGAATCGTCGCGAGCTTCTGCTCGAACTCCGGATCCTTGACCAGCCAGTGCGTCATGGGTGCGAGCGAAATCTTCGCACCGCCCTGGCGTCGAATGAATTTCACCTGCTTGGTGCCGAGCCAGTTCCGCTCGACGACGGACTGGAGCTCACCCCACCCAATGACCGTGGTGCCGTATCGCTTGATCGTCACCCCTTCCGGAGTGAGCGTCAGCGACCACAGCGCACCGAGCCCGAAGTTCAGCGCCGACACCACGATACCGAGCACGAAGAAGGCGACCCCGAGTGCAAGACCCTGGGTAACCAAACGCAGCAATCCGATGATGGCGAACACGACGAGACTGAAGCCGGCGTTCGCCGCGCGCTGCGCGGGCGAAAGCCGGAATTCGATTTGTTGCATGGGATCTCCCCCCTGGAACGAACAATGACGACTGATCCTATCGGGCCGAACCGCGGCCCGCTGATCGCCGTTCGCCGTTCGCTCCAGCCGAGTCAGTCGATCCGGCGGCGGTGTGCCCAGCGTGTCAACGCATTCCGATTGGACTGCTGAGTCTTGCGCAGCACGTTGGAGGCGTGAGTCTCGACAGTCTTGACCGAGATGAACAGGGACTCGGCGATCTCGCGATAGGTGTAACCGCGCGCGAGCAGGCGCAACACCTCCAGCTCGCGCGGGGTCAGCGAATCCAGTTCCGGATCCAGGGGCGGCTCGGGCGCCGGGGACCGGCCGGTGAACGAGTCCAGCACGAATCCGGCCAGGCGCGGGCTGAACACCGCGTCGCCGCCCGCGACGCGACGAATACCGTCGGCCAGTTCGGGTCCGGAAATGGTCTTGGTGACATAGCCCCGCGCGCCCGCGCGGATCACCGCGATCACATCCTCGGCGGCGTCGGACACGCTCAGCGCCAGGCAGACCGGCCCCGCACCCTCGCCCCGTCCGTTCCCCGCCCCCTTCTCGATCCCCTGCAGCACCGCAACCCCACCACCATCGGGCATGTGCACATCCAGCAGCACCACATCCGGGCGGGTCGCCGCGACACCGGCGATGGCCTCGGCCACCGCACCGGCCTCCCCCACCACCTCCATGTCGTTCTCACGGCTCAGCTCGGCCCGCACCCCGGACCGGAACACCGCATGGTCATCGACCAGAAACACCCGGATAGCCACAGTTCTCCTCACCTCGGATGAATGCCACGCTACCGAGCACAGCATCACCACCGGCACCACATCCCGGCATCCACCTCGACAGCCCCGTTCGGCCGCTTCGGTAGGCGTCGGCCCGGCGCGAGACCGCAGCGCCGGCGACGACGATCTCACCGCCGCCGATCGGGCACTCGACCCCATCCGCCGGAGGTGTCCGGACCGGCCGCTTTCTCGGCCTTGCGTGATCCCGCTTCGACGAAAGTGTTTCGGCGAGCCATAGGCTGACAGCATGCCCGTACAGCTGATCTTTCTCGTACCGCTGCTGTGCTGGTTACTGGCGGCACGCAGTCCGCGAATTGTGCTGGGGGGTGGGGTGATTCTGGTGGCCGTGGCAGCGGGCGAGTTCGCCGTCGCCAACGACCGGCTACTGTCCGCGCAGAAGACCACCGTCCTGGCGATACTCATCGTGGCGGACGTGGTTGTCTTCGTCTCGGGGTTGTATGTCGATGGGTGGACGGGCGGGCGCGTCACCGCCATCACCATCGCCGGCACGATCCTCGGTGCCGTGTACTGCGTACTGAGCCTGGGCGGCATGGTGGCTATCGCCCTGATCACGCACGGACAGCGGGCCTCGATCCCATCCGCCGGCATCCTGCCGCCACTGCCCGCGGGACTGACACCGACCGGCAGCCAGACCCGGTGCCGCGACTACGACGACTCCGACAACGATTCGACCGTCTGCTCTCGATCGTTCGAGATCGGCAGCACCCGCGGGGCACCGGCGACGGAGGTAGCCGATCTGATGGTTCAGCACCTGCAAGCGCACAACTGGCCGTTCGTATACGACGAGAAGCGAAACAAGTGGAGCGCCTGCCATCCCGCGGGCTGGGGTCTGGACCGAAGCACCCTCTGCGCCACCGTCACGATCCGGCAAGACCGAACCTCGGTGTCGTTCGACGATGCAACCCACATTTCCGAGTAGCCGGGCGCACCGCAACCGCCCGATACGCCCGATGCCGCGTCGGCCGGTGCTGCACAGCGACAACGGGTTCGAGCATCAGGCCGAGGGACAGGTCGCCATCGAGATGCACGGGAGCTCCGCTGCCGCGTCGGCCGTAGCCTGGAAAGGGTGAGAGTTGAGGATCCCGGTCGCGAGCCCGGTGCCGAGTGGGACTTCGCGAGACACGCGGATGCCGGGGCGGCAGGCACCGCGATCATCGGGTATCGGGATGCCGGTGGCGCCGGGCTGGATCTGCGGGTTGCCGGGACGCCACAGGTTACCGTGCTGATTCAGTTCGGGGACAGCGCTGTTGTCGTCGACGATGCCGAGGGGCGGCGCGCGGTCGGCGGGTTCGTCGCGGGACTTCCCATCGAGGCCATGCGGATTCGGAGCGAGCGGGCCGAGTGCGTCGAGGTGCGGCTGACTCCGATCCAGGCTTCGTTATTGGGCCTTCCCCCAACGGATCTGGGGCGTGGCATCGTCGACCTGGAGGACCTGTGGGGAGCGCGCGCTCGGCTGCTGCGTGAACGACTCGCGGGCGCCGACACCTGGGACGAGCGTTTCGCGCTGACGAAATCATTTCTGGCACAGTGTGACCGGCCGACGAGAGCGCCGGATCCCGAGGTGCTCGCCGGCTGGAATCGCATACTCACCACCCACGGCCAGGTGCGGATCGGTGAGCTCGCCGACTCATTCGGCTGGAGCCGCAAACGGCTGTTGTCGAGGTTCGAGGCGCAGATCGGGCTGCCGCCCAAGCGAGCGGCGATGCTGGTCCGGTTTCGGCACGCGGTCGACGGCCTGCTGGCGGGACGGCCCGCCGCCGACGTGGCCGCCTCCTGCGGATACACCGATCAGGCGCATCTGATCCGGGATGTGTCGATCTTCGCCGACCGTACGCCGCGGGCGCTGACAACGCACTACCTGCCCACTATCGCCCGTCACCGCTACCGGGCATGGGAAACTTTTTTCCAATATCGGGAGGGGCCTGCCGGTCGATAGTGGTGTCCGCCTCGGGCGCGACGGCGCACCCGAGCGCTACACCGATTCGACTACGAGAGGACACGTTTCGTGACCACCTCCCTGGATCCCGCCGAGTTGCAGCGAGCCCTGGACACCGTCCACCGCGCGGGCATGCCCGGAATATTCGCCGAGGTGCGCGACGGTGACCAGCTCTGGCGCGGCGCGGCCGGAGTCGCCGATCTCGCCACGGGCCGTCCCGTCACCCCCGATATGCGGCACCGCGTCGGCAGCATCACCAAGACGTTCACCGCCGCCGCCGTGCTGAAACTGGTCGAGAGCGGCGAGATCGAACTCGACGCACCCATCGGTCACTATCTGCCGCAACTGGTTCCGGGCGAGCGCGGCGCGGCGATCACCGTCCGGATGCTGATCGGCCACACCAGCGGCCTCGCCGAATATCTCCCGCATGCCTATTCGTCGCTGGAGGCCTTCCCGGCCGTGGCGAGGACGACGCCGAAAAGCCTGGACGACAACCGATTTACGCGGTTCGATCGCGCCGAGCTGATCAGGATGGGTGTCGCTGCGCCCCCCGCAGCAATCCCGGGCGGCGCGCCGGGGGTGTATTCGAACACCAATTATCTGCTCCTGTGCCAACTTCTGGAGCTGGTCACCGGAATCTCCGCGGAGCAGTGCATAACCCGCAATGTCATCGAACGCGCCGGACTGCGGGACACCGTACTCCCGGCCGGGCCGCATATCGACGGACCGCACTCGCTCCACTACGAGGCGTGGCTGGGCATGATCGATCCGCCGCGCGATTACAGCGTCTACGACATGTCGTTCGTCGGCCCGGCGGCCGCGCTGATCTCGACCGTGGCGGACCTCAACCGCTTCTACCGCCTGCTGCTGGCAGGAGAAATCGTCAGCCGATCGTCGCTGGAGCAGATGCAACGCACCGGACCCGTCATCTCCTTCGAAGGCAAGACGCTCGACTACGGCCTCGGGCTGCATCGCATGGACATCCCCGGTCACGGCACCTTCTGGGGCCACGACGGCTCGGTCTGGGGCGGCGGCGCGATCTCCATGAGCAGCGCCGACGGGAGCCGCCAGCTATCGCTCGCGGTCAACCTGCAACGCTGGAATCGACTCGACCCCAACGGAAGCCCTCAACCCCACCCCATCGACGCCGCCCTGCAAGCCCTTGTCCGCCTGGGACTGTGCGGTTGATCGGCTGGCGGTAGGCCGTATGCCGCCGGGGTCTGCTGGACTGGGCGTGAAGTGTCCTGCGTCTCGATCTTGCTCAGCCGCTTCGGTAAGCATCGGCCCGGTGCGAGACTGCCGTGACCGCGACGATGACTTCACCGTCGTCGATCAGATAGAGCACACGGTATTCACCGCGGCGGGCGGAGTACTGCGGTGCGAGGGGTTCGTTGAACGGCTTGCCGACCCGGTGGGGGTTTTCGGCCAGCGGTCCAGAAATGAATTCCCAGCAGGCCGCGGCGATCTTCTCCGGCATCCGAGACAGCGTCCTTTGGGCAGCTGGTCGCAGGACGATTCGATACGTCATGCTGCGGCAGCAGCGATCATGGCGCGCAAAGCCGTCATGCAGACGGCGTCCGGAACGCCGGCGGCGTGCATGTCCGCTATGACGTCGACATGGTCACCGAGGTCGATCCCCGTCGCCCGCGCGGCCATGATCTCGGCCATCTCCTCGCCGGTGAAATAACGTCCGGCGGCCTCGTCCGCTGTCGACTGGATGATGTCGCGGACCAGTGCACGATCCGACAGCACGTCGATGGTCTCCATCAGTGACTCGTAGTCCTCGCTCGACAGCAGCACCACCGCGGGCTTGCCGTTGCGAGTGACATGTACCCGATTGTGGGTCTTCACCGCGTCGTCGACCAGCGCGGAGAACTGCTGTCGGGCCTCGACCACAGGAATCGTCGTCATGTACAGAATTCTAGCGTGTTCACCCCGCCTTGGCTGAGCTGTGTGCGCACCGCTGATCGACGTCCCTGGTCGGCTCCGTCATCGATGCGGAAATGCGCGCCTCCGGCCGACGTCCTCCGGCATGTCCCGGTCGCCAACCGGACTGGACCCTGCGTCCGGCTCGGGCGATGCGGCATCACACTCCGCATCATCGTCCGCGAGCCCCCCGCCCACGACATCCTGGCTACCTGGCGCATCCACCCCCTCGGAATCCTTGCGGGGCATGGTGATCCGAACCTCGGTCCCACGGCCGGGGGTGGAATCGACCACCACCGTCCCGCCCCGCCGCTCGATGCGGGCATGGATGGATTTGGACAGGCCCTGGCGGTCGGCGGGGACGTCGGTGGGATCGAAACCGGCGCCGCGGTCGCGCACGAAGACGCTCACCTGGTGCGGCTCGACCTCCGCGAACAGGTCGATGGTGGGGACCCCGGCGTGCTTGGCGGCGTTGACCAGCGCCTCGCGGGTGGCGCCGAGCAGTGCGGTGAAATGCTCACGGGGCAGGCCGATTCCGGTCTCGCCCGGGTCCATCGACACATCGCCCACCGTCACGGGGGCAACCTTCACACCGTGCTGATCCTCCACCTCGCCCGCGATGGTGCGCAGCGCGGCGGCCAGACTCGACTCCGCGGGCATGGCGTCGGAGAACAGCCACTTGCGCAGTTCGCGCTCCTGGCTGCGGGCCAGGCGCACCACCTCCTGCGCGTCGTGCGCCTGACGCTGGATCAGCGCGAGGGTCTGCAGCACCGAATCGTGCAGGTGCGAGGCGATCTCCTCGCGCTCGTCGTTGCGTATGCGCGCGGCTCGTTCGGCATTGAGCGCGCGCATCATCCGCAACCACAGCGGCACCGTGAGCAGACCGACGCCGATCAGCGTGACCCCGACCGCGAGCAGCGCCGACCCCATCGAACTGAGATTGATCCGGCCCAGGAACACCACGCCCAGCCCGACCACGATCAGTGTTGCCCCGGCCAGCACGCGCGTCCAGGTGAGGACCGACGGCCGCACGGGCAGCCCGAGCAGCGAACGCGGCCCCTCGGAATCGAATTCGTGCCACACCAGGGCCGCGCCCACCGCGACCACGATGATCGGCCCCACCACACGCGCCGCGGTGCCGTTGAACAGCCATGCCATCGAGACCGCGAGCGTGACCCCCAGCAGCACCAGCCCCGCCGCCTGCCGCCGCTCGGCGGCCGTGGGCGGCGGGCCCTCCCCACCGGACGGGGTGAAGATCCACAGCATTCCGTAGGCGACGATGCCCGCTCCCATCAGCGCCGACAGGAGTACGAATGCGATGCGCACCTTCAGGACGTCGACCCCGAGGTGATCGGCGATACCCCCCGCGACCCCGCCGACGACCCGCCCGCCGGAACGCCGCAGCATCCGCGGATACGGCGCCGAGCCCTCGGGCGCGACGGCCGCGCCACGATGACCGGCCCCGCGGGCATCGAAGGCAGGCATGGACGGGTACATGCCTTCGATACTGGCACGTGCCACCGACACCGACCATCGGGGAATCACCCCATTCCCAGCTCAGGGTGGTGGGCGATAACCAGGTGGCGGCGAGCTCTCACTCCGGATAGTTGCCCGATGCCAGATCCTCCAGCAGGCTCGGATGGGTTGGCTCCCAACCGAACTGCTTGCGAGTCAGGACGCTCGAGGACGGCTGGTCCAGAGAGAACACCTGCCCGAGGAATCCGAAGCTCTCGGCGGGCACGCTCGCGACCGGCAGGCCGAGCTCCCTTCCGATCGTCTCGGCGAGGGTGAGCATGCTGTCGCCCTCGTCGGCGACGGCGTGTGCGACCGATCCCGGGGTGGCCTGCTCGGTGACGAGCCGGAACAGGCGCGCGGCGTCCAGGCGGTGCACCGCGGGCCAGCGCTGGCTGCCGTCCCCGACGTAACCGGACACCCCGGTGGCCCGGGCCGCCCGGATGAGCATCCCGGCGAAGCCGTACCCGTCACCGGGGTTGCGCCCGTGGACCGACCGCGGCAGCCGAACGACAGCGGAGCGAATGCCGTCCCTGCCCGAAGCGAGCACCGTCTTGGCGTTTCGAGCCCGCCCGGCGAGCGGGCCCTGCATCGGCATCTCGTCCTCCTCGGTAGCCACCCGGCCCGGCGCGACCGGCGTCCCCGACGCGATCACCAGCGCCTTCCCGGTGTCGCGCAGCGTCTGCGTGAAGACCTCGACAGCGAGGGCCTCCTGCGCCATGTTCGCCTCGATGTTGGTGAAGTCGTTGCCGAAGGCGAGGTGGATGACCCCGTCGGCGTCCCGCGCGCCGGACCGCAGCGCGTCCGCGTCGTCCAGATCGCCCCGGATCGCGGCGGCGCCGAAGCCGGCCAGCTTGGCGGCCGACCCATCGGAACGGGCGAGGCCCACCACCTCGTGCCCGGCGCCGATGAGCTCGGGAACGACCGCGGAACCGATACCGCCCGTGGCACCCGTAACGAAGATTCGCATGATGACCCCTGACTGTGATGCGACTAGTGTCCCATCAGCCTACCGAGTGATGCGACATCTGTCCCGTCACGGTGCCAAAGTGTTGCGACATCCATCCCATCACTAGAATCGAACGATGCCCCGATGGAAGCCCGACGCGCGCCAACGCCTGGTCACGGCGGCGTTGCAGCTGTTCTCCGAGCAGAGCTACGACAAGACGACGGTCGCGGAGATCGCCGATCGCGCGGAGCTGACGCGGAGCACATTCTTCCGGCACTTCTCCGACAAGCGCGAGATCCTGGCCGCGGGTCAGGAGACGTTGTCGAGGCTGTTCACCGAGGGCATCGCCGCGGCGCCCGCGCAAGCCTCGCCTCTGACCGCCGTCGAGCACGGGCTCGAGGCCGCCGCCGCGAGCATGACGCCGTTCAATCGGGAGCTCGCCCCCCGCCTGCGGGCGGTCATCGCGACGAGCACCGAACTGCAGGAGCGCGACCAGCTCAAACACGTCGGGCTGGCGGCCTCGATGGCCGAGGCGCTGCGCGCGCGTGGCGTGCCCGAAGCCGTCGCGGCCATCGCGGGAGAGGTCGGCATGCTCGCATTCCGGGATGCCTTCGCCGACTGGGTGCGCGGGGACGACCAGCAGGATCTCGCGGAGCTGATGCGCACGGCGCTGTCGCGCTTGCGCGAGGCGATCGCCGAACTGGGCTGAATTCAGGCGTCCAATCAGGGTCATCCCCGATGTGGCCCGAGGTCCCCCACGGCCACCATGGACACCATGACCAGAGCGAGCGGCTGGGCCGGCAGCACCGGCCGGGCGGGATTCAACGGACAGCTCCAACATCTGTGGCAGACACGGCCCGTGCGGCTGCCGCATCACGGGCCGGGCGCGGGCGTGGCGGCCGGATTCGGCCGGCGCTACGGGGTCGATCCGGTGCTGGTGCGGGTCGCCTTCGTGGTGTCGACGATCTTCGGCGGCTCGGGCATCGTGCTGTATCTGCTGGGCTGGCTGCTGCTGCCCGCAGCTCAGGACCAGGTGTCCGCGGCCGAGGGACTGGTCGGCCGCGGACACAGCACGCAGTCGCCGACCAAGACGGTGGTGCTGATCGTGGCGCTGCTGATCGCGGTCAGCACCGTGGGGCCGGTGGGGGCCGGCCTGGGCGGAGCCGGGCTGATCAGCTTCGCACTGATGCTGGCCGGGTGGTGGCTGCTGTATCTGCGGCAGCCGCAGCCGCCCGCCGACGATTTCGAGGCACTGACACCGGACGCCGGTTTCGCCGCGACCGGATATCCGGGCGCGATGTTCCCGGGTGGTTCCCCGTGGGGTGGGACCACCTACGGCCCGTACACCAGGCTGCCCGACCACTACGAACCGGATCATCCGAAAGACGCTGCGGCAAGCGATATTCCGCCGCAGCCGACCGAGGTGATCGCGCAGCAGACGACCCCGGGCGCAGGTGACACCGCGGTGCTGTCGCACGACACGGCCGTGCTGCCGGACGATGCCCCGATGGATGCCCCTGTCGAAGAACAGGATTCGGTGGCCACCGGCGCCTCGAGTGCCGCCCCGTCGCCCGGACGTTCCACCGACAACGATGCGGCACAGCGGATCACCCCGTCGGCCACCCCCTTTCGAACCATCCCGGACCCCTCTAAGATCCGGCCGGACGCCTCGGGCTGGGATCCGCTCGGCGTGAGCCCGACGGCCTGGGATCTGCCCGACCCCAACACACCGCCCGCCCCGGTGCTGCCGCCCCTGCCTCCGCGCCGCGCCCGCTCCCGGCTCACCCCGGTGGTGATCGGCCTGGCCATCGTGGCGGCGACCGCGGCCGGCGTGCTGGCCGCGGTCGGCGTGGACTGGATGACCCCGGGCCGGATCGGCGCGGTGGCGCTGGCGGTGGTCGGGCTCGGCCTGATCGTCGGGGCGTTCCTGCGCCGCGGCTACGGACTGCTGGCGCTGCTGGCGCCCCTGGCCGGATTCGTGGTCCTGGCCTCGCTGATCGGTCCGGTCCGTTTCGACCGCGGCGCGATGGGGGACCACACCTGGACCCCGGCCACGGTGGCCGAGCTGCAGCCGTCCTACCGGGTGAACGCCGGCGACGGCACGCTGGATCTGCGATCGCTGAGCCTGACCGAGAACCGCACCGTGAAGGTGGAGGTCCGCGCCGGCGACTTCCATGTCCTGGTGCCGAATTCGATGCGCCTGGACGCCACATGCCGGGCCAGGATGGGCGATGTCACCTGCCCGCAGGGCCTGTCCGGCCCACCCACCGGGCCGGTGCTCACCCTCGATGTCGATGTCCACGCCGGAGATGCGGAGGTGACCCGTGGATAGGAAGCGCGGACCGTCGTTCTCGCTGCTACTGGCAGGAGTACTGGCGCTGCTGGTGAGTGTGTGGGCCATCCTCGGCCCGGGCGCCTGGCCGGTGCACAACAACTTCCCCGGGGGCTGGATAGTGCTCGCGGCCGTCGGCATCGTCGGGATCGTGATGGTGATCTCGCCGCGGCGGCGCAAGCGCTGAGCCGCAAAAATCGCAGGGGCCCTGGATCCGCATCGGATCCAGGGCCCCTGTGCTGTAGGACTATCGGTGCCCACGCGGGGCTCGGCCTGGTCCTACTCCCACTCGATGGTGCCTGGGGGCTTACTCGTCACATCCAGCACCACCCGGTTGACCTCTGCCACCTCATTGGTGATGCGGGTGGAGATGCGCTCGAGCACGTCGAACGGCAGTCGCGTCCAGTCCGCGGTCATGGCGTCCTCGCTCGACACCGGGCGCAGCACGATCGGATGGCCGTAGGTGCGCCCGTCGCCCTGGACGCCGACGCTGCGCACGTCGGCCAGCAGCACCACCGGGCACTGCCAGATCTGCCGGTCCAGCCCCGCCGCGGTCAGCTCCTCGCGGGCGATGGCATCGGCCTGGCGGAGCGTCTCGAGCCGGTCCCGGTCGACCGCGCCGACGATGCGGATGGCCAGGCCCGGGCCCGGGAAGGGCTGGCGCGCAACGATTTCCTCGGGCAGGCCGAGCTCGCGCCCGACCGCGCGCACCTCGTCCTTGAACAGCAGCCGCAGCGGTTCGACGAGGGAGAACTCCAGATCGTCCGGCAGGCCGCCGACGTTGTGATGGCTCTTGATGTTCGCGGTGCCGGTGCCGCCACCGGACTCCACCACGTCCGGATACAGCGTGCCCTGCACCAGGAATTCCACGGACGGGGCCGAATCGTCCTGCACCCCGGTCTCTTTCACCACCTGCGCGACCGCGTCCTCGAAGGAGCGGATGAATTCGCGCCCGATGATCTTGCGCTTCTCCTCGGGATCGGTGACGCCGCTCAGCTCGCCGAGGAATTTGCCCACCGCGTCGACGGTCACCAGCTTGGCCCCGGTCGCGGCGACGAAGTCGCGCTGCACCTGCTCGCGCTCGCCGGCCCGCAGCAGGCCGTGATCGACGAACACACAGGTGAGCTTGTCGCCGATGGCCCGCTGCACCAGCGCCGCGGCCACCGCGGAGTCCACGCCGCCGGACAGGCCGCAGATCGCGTGGCCCGTGCCGACCTGCGCGCGCACCTGCTCGATGAGCGCCTCGGCGATATTGGCCGGAGTCCAGGATGCGGGGATCCCGGCGATCTCGTGCAGGAATCGGCTCAGCACCTGCTGTCCGTGCGGGGAGTGCAGGACCTCGGGGTGATACTGCACACCGGCCAGCCGCCGCGCCCGATTCTCGAAGGCCGCGACCGGCGCGCCCGCGCTGGTCCCGGTGACCTCGAATCCCGGCGGGGCGTCGGTGACAGCGTCACCGTGGCTCATCCACACCGGCTGGCGCGTGGGCAGTCCGCCGTGCAGCACGCCGCCGTCCACGCTCAGCTCGGTGCGGCCGTATTCCCGGGTGCCGGTGTTTGCCACCGTGCCGCCGAGGGCCTGCGCCATGGCCTGGAAGCCGTAGCAGATACCGAAGACGGGCACCTCGAGGTCGAACAGGCGGGGATCCAACTGCGGTGCGCCCTCGGCGTATACGCTCGACGGCCCGCCGGAAAGGATCACCCCGAGCGGGCGGCGCTCGGCGATCTCCTCGACGGTCGCGGTGTGCGGAACCACCTCGGAATACACGCTCGCCTCGCGCACCCGCCGCGCGATCAGCTGCGCGTACTGCGCACCGAAGTCGACAACAAGCACCGGTCGCTGGGTTTCTGCCACCGGCACAGTCTACGAAGCCGCCCGGACGCGACCGCGCTCGGCTGGCAACCCGGGGTGAGCTGCCCCGATGCGGCAGCCGACGATACCGCCGCAACCACCGGTCGCTCCCCTCGTTCCCTGGCCGCCGACAACGCACCGGTTACCACTCCGGCTCGCCTGTCCCGGGTCGCGACCCGACCGCTGCGAGCCGACGCCCGCGAAGCACGGATCGTCCGGCGCCGGACCGCAGCGCGGCCGGCGCAATCCCGCAGCGTGCCCGGAGTGCTTGACGTGAACGAGTCATTGGCGCAACCCGTCCGGTTCGCGTCGCCCGGGCGGTACGGATGCCGAGGTGAAGCCGAATTATGGTGCGCCGCAACGTCCTGCGGGCGAATGGGGAGCAGCCTGCAATTCGCATGACAACTGTCGAGCACCACCGGTCAAGGTGGACAACCCACCGATGCTTGTCGGCGGTTGCAGCTATCCTCGTGCTCGTGCCATTCGCCCGCGCGATCGACGCCGAGATCCACTACGAGGACGGCGGCGGTCGTGGACCCGTGGTACTGCTGGGGCACGAATTCTTCATGGACCGAACGATGTTCGCCGCACAGGCGGCGGCGCTGTCGCCGGAATTCCGCATCGTCACCTGGGATGCGCGCGGGCACGGCGACACCCGGGATCAGGGGCTGCCGTTCACGTACTGGACCTCCGCGCGCGACGCGCTCGCGGTGCTCGATCAACTCCGGGTCGAGCGGGCCGTCGTCGGGGGCGCCTCCCAGGGCGGATTCAGCGCCATCCGCACCGCCTTGCTGGCCCCTGAGCGGGTGGCCGCGCTGGTCCTGATCGCCGCCGAGGCGCACGGCCCGACCCAGCACGAACTGGACAATTCCCGCCGCTTCCTGGAGCGCTGGCACGAACCGAGGCTGCGGCATGGGATGTCGAACCAGTTGGCACAGTGGCTGATCGGCGACGACGCGCGGACGCGCGCGGCATGGGTCCAGCGCTGGGTCGAGCGCGACTCACACGCCACGGAGGTGGCCGCGGGCTGCGTCCTCGGCCGCGACTCCATCCTGGACCGGCTGCACGAGATCACGTGCCCCGTCCTGGTGATCCACCCCACCCGCGCCGGCGTCGCCCGCTCCCACGCCCTGGAAATGGCTCAGGCGCTGACGAATTCACACTTCCTGGAGATTCCCGACGCCCGCCAGGCAGTGAACATGACCCACCCGGAACAGATCAACGGGGCCATCCGCGAATTCCTCCGCGAAACCATCCTCACCCAATGAGCACACCGCGGCTCAGGCGCGGACGCTGAGGCCGACCTTCTGGAACTCCTTGAGCTCGCTGTATCCGGCCTTGGCCATCGAACGGCGCAGACCGCCAACGAGATTCACCGAGCCCCACGGATCGCTGGAGGGACCGTACAGCAGCTGCTGCAGCGTGGGCCGCTCGTCCTCGTCGGCGAATTTCAGCAGGGCGCCGCGCGGCACCGACGGGTGCGCGGCCGCCGAGGGCCAGAACCAGCCGCGTCCGGGAGCCTCCTGCGCCAGCGCCAACGGCACACCCAGCATCGCGGCGTCGGCGCCGCAGGCGATGGCCTTGGCGATCTGCCCGGACGACACGATGTCGCCGTCGGCGATGACGTGCACGTAGCGGCCGCCGGTCTCGTCGAGGTAGTCCCGACGCGCCGCGGCCGCGTCGGCGATCGCGGTCGCCATCGGCACCCCGATGCCGAGCACCTCGCCGGTGGTGGTGGCGCCGGGCGTGGAACCGTAGCCGACGATGACCCCGGCCGCGCCGGTCCGCATCAGATGCAGCGCGGTGCGATGGTCGCTGACCCCGCCGGCCACGACCGGAACATCCAGATCGGCGATGAAGGTCTTCATGTTCAGCGGCTCATCGCCGCCCACGTGCTCGGCGGAGATGATGGTGCCGTGCACGACCAGCAGGTCGACCCCGGCCTGCACCAGCGCCGGGGTGAGCGCGCGGGCGTTCTGCGGGCTCACCCGCACCGCCACCGTCACGCCCGCGGCCCGCACCTGCGCCACCGCGGCGGCCAGCAGATCCGGCTGCATCGGCGCGGCGTGCAGCGACTGCAGCAGCGCGATCGATGCCTCGGTGCCCTCCTTCTCGGCCACCTCCATCAGCCGATCGATGCAGGCGGCCACGTCCGCGTGCCGCGCCCACAGGCCCTCGCCGTTGATGACGCCCAGCCCGCCCAGGCGGCCGAGCTCGATCGCGAAGTCGGGCGACACCAGCGCATCGGTCGGGTGCGTCACCAGCGGGATGTCGAAGCGGTAGGCATCGAGCTGCCAAGCCAGCGACACCTGCTTGGACGAGCGGGTGCGCCGCGACGGAACGATGTCGACATCGTCCAGTTCATAGGTACGCCGGGCGGTCCGGCCCATACCGATCTCGACCATGTCGCGCACGGTTACTCCTTGTCTCATTGCGCCCGCACGGGCGCGTGTCTGTGGCGTCGGCTGGGCGGCGCGGGCTTGCGGCGCTCACGGCGATCGGCCGTGGGAACCGATGGCCCGCCCGCCGGACCGTGGCGCTCCTCGGCTCGCGGTGGGCGCCGCGCACTCCGTCGCCGCACAGGAACCCGCCGACGGGCGGGCCGTGGCGCGCACCGCGGCGATCGCGCCCGCGTTCCTCGCTCGTGACGACCCGTGGCGCGATCGCATCTCAGCCTAGTTACCCCGTAACCGGCGGTTCACGCCCCGACTGTCCGGGGCGCGTGACTCACCTCGTCAGCCGCGACCAGTGTAGTTGGGCGCCTCGACGGTCATCGTGATGTCGTGCGGGTGGCTCTCCTTCAGGCCCGCCGCGGTGATCTGCACGAACTGCTTCTCCTGCAGATCGGCGATCGACTGCGAACCGGTGTAGCCCATCGCCGCCCGCAGGCCGCCGACCAGCTGATGGATCACCTGGTTGACCGGGCCGCGGAAGGGCACCCGGCCCTCGATGCCCTCGGGCACCAGCTTGTCCTCGGCCAGCACGTCGTCCTGGAAGTAGCGGTCCTTGGAGTAGGACTTGGCCTGACCACGGCCCTGCATCGCGCCGAGCGAGCCCATGCCGCGGTAGCTCTTGAACTGCTTGCCGCCCACCAGGATCAGCTCACCCGGGGATTCGGCGGTGCCCGCCAGCAGCGAGCCGAGCATCACCGTGGACGCGCCCGCGGCGATGGCCTTGGCGATATCGCCGGAGAACTGGATGCCGCCGTCGGCGATCACCGGCACATCGGCCTGCTTGCACACGGCCACGGCCTCGAGGATGGCGGTGATCTGCGGCGCGCCGACACCGGCGACGACGCGGGTGGTGCAGATCGAGCCGGGGCCCACGCCCACCTTCACCGCGTCCACACCCGCGGTCACCAGGGCCGCGGCGCCCTCGCGGGTCGCGACGTTGCCGCCGACGACCTGGATGCGGTCGCCGACCTCGGTCTTGACCTTGGTGACCATCTCGAGCACCTGGGTCTGATGCCCGTGCGCGGTGTCGACCACGAGCACGTCGACCCCGGCATCGGCGAGCGTCATCGCGCGCGACCAGGCATCCTCACCCACACCCACGGCGGCGCCGACCAGCAGGCGGCCATCCCGATCCTTGGTGGCGTTCGGGTACTGATCGGTCTTGACGAAGTCCTTGACGGTGATGAGCCCGCGCAGCCGGCCCTCGCCGTCCACGATCGGCAGCTTCTCCACCTTGTGCCGGCGCAGCAGGCCCAGCGCGGCCTCGGCGGTGACGCCCTCCTGCGCGGTGATCAACGGCGCCTTGGTCATCACGTCGGCGACGCGGCGGTTCTGATCCACCTCGAAGCGCATGTCGCGGTTGGTGATGATGCCGACCAGCTCGCCGGTCTCGTCGACCACCGGGAGACCCGAGATGCGGAAGCGCGCACACATGGCGTCGACCTCGGCGAGGGTATCGGTGGGGCGGCAGGTGACCGGATCGGTGACCATGCCCGCCTCGGAGCGCTTCACCGTCTCCACCTGCGCGGCCTGGTCGGCGGCGGCGAGATTGCGGTGCAGCACGCCCATGCCGCCGGCACGGGCCATGGCGATGGCCATGCGGGCCTCGGTGACGGTGTCCATCGCCGAACTCACCAGCGGGGTGCGCAGGGTGATCTCCCGCGTCAACCGGCTCGACGTGACCACCGAGCTCGGGATCAGATCCGACGCGGCCGGCAGCAGCAGCACATCGTCGAATGTGAGGCCGAGCATCGCGATCTTGTTCGGATCGTCACCACCCGTATGCGGGCGGACGGCGCGCTCGCCCATCACGGGACTACTCATCGGATCGACCCCTCCTGGACATCGAACGCTTATCGGTCCGGGTTTTGCCCGGGTTCGCGAACATCTGTTGATGGATGGCCGAGCCGAAGTGCTACCCGGCGCCTGTGCGTACATGGTATCGGCCCGGACTCGGCGCGATTGCGGCGGCTCGGCCCCGCGCGGTCGCGGCCTCCGGACCCCACCCGGAGTCGGGGCTTTTGTCCGAGTTGCGCGGGTGGGGGCACAGGGGGTTTGCTGGTGACGCCGATAACGCGGGACCGAAGGAAATTCCGCGCGAGGCACTGAGTAGCTGAGAGTTTCCCGGGTGGGACGGTCCGGCGCACCGCGTCGCCGGCGTCGAAACGCTGCGACAAGCGCTCCAAAATACGCGCAGCGCTGGCGCGGAGGGGGTGGTTCTGCGTACCGTGGGAATGTGCGTAACGACCTACCACCTGGCCTGCCGCCGGATCCATTCGCCGGAGACCCCTCCGACCCGTCGGCTGCGCTGGATGCCATCGAGCCTGGGGAGCCGCTGGATCCTCACGAGCGGCTAGCGGTAGAAGAGGATCTCGCCGACCTCGCCGTCTACGAAGCACTACTGGCGCACCGCGGCATCCGCGGACTCGTGGTCAGCTGTGAGGACTGCCGGCAGGATCATTATCACGACTGGGACATGTTGCGCGCCAACCTGCTTCAGCTGCTGGTCGACGGCACGGTGCGCCCGCACGAGCCCGCCTACGATCCGACCCCGGAGGCCTACGTCACGTGGGACTACTGCCGCGGGTACGCCGACGCCTCGATGAACGAGGCGCTGCACGGCGACGGATTCGACGGGTTCGACGCCTGATCCTGCCGCCCAGCCGCGACAGCTACGTCATTTCCACCACCGGCGTTCGGTGACGCCCGCACAACGTCACGCCGCCGCCCGGTTTCGGTGGCAGCACCCTATGAGTTGCGTCTCAACGACACCCGCCTCCGGTCGGCTGTTCGCCGCGGATGTACGGATGAAAATCACACTCTTTCGCAGTGGCGAGTGCGGTTGCTGACGCACGAAAACCGCACGCCGGGACCAAGTCCGGAACGTACGGTTCGATATGGGGGTCGAGCGGCCTACCTGGCGCCGGGCAGGAGCGGCGGCAACTGGGGGAGGCTGGTCGGTAGGGGGAGGGCGGTCGGCAGGATCGGCCCCGGGCCCGGGTGTGCACTGGGCACCCCGGGCGCGGTCGGCTTCTGCTGCGGTATCGACACCGTGGGTTCCACGGCGATCGTGCTCGGGGTGCCGGGCATCGACGACGGATGGGCCGTCGTCGAGCCGGGCTTGGCCGGTGGCACAGTGGTTCCCCCGGCCGGCGGCGGCGCGGCATGCGTCGGGCCCGGCTGCCCGGGCAGACCCGGCAGGGTCGGCACCACGATGGGCGGCAGGGTAGGCATCACCACCGGCGGCAGCGTCGGCACGACAACCGGCGGCAGCGTCGGAATCGGAATTCCGCCGGGCAGCGTGTTGGGCGGCCGAGAGGTCGGCGACGTGGTCCCGCCGCTTGCCGGGTTACCGCCCCGGCTCGTCGTCGGCGAGGACGGCGTGGTCGTCGACTCGCCCGTCCCGTTCGCCGGTGGCGGTAGGAGGGAAGCAGCGATATCCGGGTGCTGAGCGTTCAGACTCGTCCAGACCTGATTCCACTTGCTGGTCACTGTCTCCTTGCGACTGGAATCGTCGAGCTGGGTCGCATTGGTCTGCGCGCTCTGCAGCAGGGCCTTGGCCTGTAGCGGCTCCCCCTGCTCGATCATGACCTGTGCCTTGGCAAGATCGTTGGTCGCATTGTTCGCAATGGTGGTCTGGGCCTGTTCGCTGAACACGACCTCCTTGACCTTCCACAGCGGATCGCCCGGCTGGGCGCTGTAGGAGAATGCCGTCATGCCGCCCGCGATCAGCGCGATCGCCGCTGCCGCACCCATGAGTGGGCGCACCAGCCGCAAATGCCCGCGCTTGTTCGCGACGGTTCGTACCTGCCGAGCTCCGATTTCCTGATTGACTGCCGCGACGATGTCGTCCAGATCAGGGCCGGCCGGTAGTGGCTCGTCCACGATGTCGGAACGCCAGTTGGCCAGCAACGCCGCGAGCGCGAACTCCTCGTCGCTGCCCGTCTCAATGGGCCCGTCGCTGGCGATCGCGTCGATCAGGGCATCATCGCGGCGCACCGCGACGATGTCCACCGGTCCGGTGTCACCGGAATCGTCGGCATAGGGACCGCTGTTGTGCGATCCAAGCCGCGCCTTCCAGTCACCCCGACCGCGCTCGCCATCCCTAGCCATACATTTCACCTGCCCTCGCCACTTGTGACTTCAGTTTCGCGAGCGCCCGGTGCTGGGCGACGCGTACCGCCCCCGCCGTACTGCCCACGGCGGTGGCTGTTTCTTCTGCTGACAAACCCATCACCAGCCGCAGGATCAGGATCTCTCGATGCTTCTCCGGAAGCGTGGCCAGCAGACTGTTCATCTGCCGACTCGCCTCCGACTCGAGAGCTCGCTGCTCCGGCCCCTGGTCGGTGGATATGACATCTGGTACTTCGGCCATCGCGTCCGACTTGTTACGGGCGGCGTTGCGATGTGCGTCGGCGACCTTGTGAGAAGCGATTCCGTAAACGAAGGCCATGAACGGCCGCCCCTGATCCTGGTATCGGGGTAGGGCGGTCATCACGGCCAGGCAAACCTCCTGCGCTACGTCATCCGCGGAGAGCTGCCCACGCTCCGCGGAACCGATCCGCGAGCGGCAATAGCGCACCACTAGCGGACGGACGATCTCCAGTACCTGGGCTAAAGCCGAACGATCGCCCTGCGCTGCAGCAGCGACGGCGGCGTCCAACTCCTCGCCCGTGTGCGTCATCGTCAGAGATATTCCTGGCGTTACAAGTGGCACGGGTCAATTTCGACCGGTGCTTCCACCGGTCGGCGGAACGATCCAACAATAGCCGTTCCGGACGGCGTGATCGGCAACATGGGGCATCAGGCGGCGCCGAGAACTCAGGTCTCCGAACGCAATCGGCCGCCGCGCACGGCCAGTTCCCGCGCACACTCCGCGGCCTCGGCCGCCGCATGCCTTGCGGTGGAACCGGTTTCAACCCCGCTGCGGAGCATCGCGGTCGCCCACCGCAGCGGCAGCAGGCCGTACTCGGCGCACTGCTCCGCCACCACCGTCGCCATCGCCGCGGACCGATCGGGCGCACCGGCTGCCGTCGCGGCCGCCAGTAGTAGAGCCGACTTGACACGGTGCCGGATCGAGGGGCACTGCCGCGAGATCTCCACCGCGGCCTCGGCGTGCTCGAGCGCGGGGGCCGCGATCAGTCCCGAGCCGGGCGCGGCCAGTGCGGTCTCGGCGCACACCCAGTGCCATCGCAACCGCGGCCGCCAGCCCCCGGCCGCCTCAACCGGACCTCGGCAACGTTCCAGCAGCCGAGCCGCTAGCGTCGGCCGCGCGGTCCCGAGCGCGTCGGCGGCCAATCCGGTCAACGCGTCGCACATCGGTTCGGCGGCCGCGTCCACACCCGGCGCGGCCGCCGCCCGTGCCGCCAGCGCGAGCGCCCGGCCGTCCACCGCGGCGGCGTGCGCGTGCCAGCCGAGCTGGCGCAGGAGCGATGCCTCCGTGCTCGCCGCCAGCGACCACAGCACGGGATCGCGGGTCAGCCGCCGCGTGCGGCCCAGTTCGGCGCGCGCGCCGGCATAGCGGCCCTGGCCACCGAGAACGACCCCGCGCAGCCACGACTCGACCGCATCGTCGGCGGCGGGCAGCGCGGCGGCGGCAATGCCGGGCCGGTCGCCGAATGCGGCCTCGGCGAATAGCGCGCGGCCCGGGGCGAAGGGCAGGCCGGCGGGCAGACTCAACTCGTGCACCGCCGCACCCTATCGAGGCGCGCCGCCGATGTGACACGGCATCGGACCATAACGGCGGGCAACCATCCGGCATGCAGAAAGCCTCGCGGGTGTTTCCATCGCGTAAATCTGTGGTGGGCTACCGCCTAGCACGCACATCAAGAATTCGTATGCTTTTCGGGCATTTAACCTGCACGCCATCCAATGCGGACCGAAACCTCGCCGTGATTTGTTCAAACCATGACGTCTGTCACATCTCGGATGGTCGCTCGAGCAGGCCGGAGGGGCCGGATTCGATCACAAAAAGAACCTTTCACCTGCAAGTATGTGAGCGTTCACAGGCCCTCTGGCCTCGGCCTCGAACTTGGCCAACCGATCAGTATCGCTATCACGAGCGCAAAAGTACATAGTTTGGAGGTTAAATCTACGATTCCCTCGTTTTGAAATCCCCAATGTGGAAACTATTGACTCGATTTCATTGTCCGTCCTAACGTACGACATCGCCGACGTTGGCGCCGTGCGAAAATGCCCGGGGCCACGAACCGCGACTCGGCGGGCCCGAACCGGCCACGCCCGGGTCCGGGCAGACCGCTGCTACACGCATCGCTCGACAACGCCGACGAGCTCGCACCATAAGGAGTTCATCATGCCCATGCCCACTCACCTTCCCGGTCCGAACGCCGACGTCTGGGATTGGCAGATGCGCGGCTCCTGCCGCGGGGTGGACTCGTCGGTGTTCTTTCATCCCGATGGCGAGCGCGGCCGCGCCCGCACCCAGCGCGAGATGCGCGCCAAGGAGATCTGCCGCAGTTGCCCGGTGCTGATGCAGTGCCGCAGCCACGCTCTCAAGGTGAGCGAGCCGTACGGCATCTGGGGCGGATTGTCCGAGACCGAACGCGAGATGCATGCGCGCCGCAACCGCCGCCGCATGGCCGTCTGAACACCTCTCCATCCTCTTTGACGGGCCGAGGATAAATTCCTCCCATCCGCAAGCCCGGGCGCGCCGAATTCCTAGCAAACACCCGGCCAATCAAGCAAACGGCCAGCGAACGGCGATGGAGGGCGCGCACCCAGATCCGGCTACCCCGGATCGGCCGCCGCGCAACGGCGGGCCGCCGTGCCATGTGAGATCCGGCACGCACCGCCAGGTCAGGGCGTAGGGCACACCGCGCGAACGCGCGGCGCCCTGCACGTCGCAGCGAGCGCGACGATTCGGAAACAACATAATGCACGGATGCAGCGTTTGCCCGGAGGTTTTCGGCGTGCCTGTGGCGTGTCGCTCGACGACACTCCCCGACATGTCGGTGATGTCCGAAATTCGCTGAGTCACATGCGGTTTGCCGATACCCCACCGGAGAGGAGGTGATAGCGGCACGCTACGGTAGTGATCGATGAGACACAATGGAGAGTTGTGACAACGCGGCCGACGGCCGCAGAGGGCGACTCGTTCCACAGAGCGTTTCGGGACGGGCGGGTTGACACCCCCAGCGCAGACTCTGCGATCACGGCACGCGCAGCCGAAGGCATCGAACTGGCCGCACTTCTCGAACGCTGCGGCCGGTCCGACCAGCAGGCCTTTGCCGAACTGTACGACCGCACCTGTGCCCGGGTATTCGGGCTGGTGTTGCGTGTCCTGCACGACCCCGGTTACGCGGAGGAGACCACCCAGGAGGTCTACCTCCAGATCTGGCGCACGGCAGCCAATTTCGATCCCACCAAGGGATCGGCGGTTACCTGGCTCATGACGCTCGCCCATCGGCGGGCGGTCGATCGAGTACGCGCCGAACAGGCCCACGCCCTGCGCGAGGTCGCTTACGGCACAAGCACTCTCGGTCACGAGTTCGACGAGGTGACCGAAGAAGTCGGTAGACGACTCGAGCAGCAGGCCGTGCGTGCGGGCCTGGCCACACTGACCGAGACGCAGCGGGAGGCGATATCGCTCGCCTATTTCGGCGGGCGGACTTATGCAGAGGTAGCGGACTATCTCGGCGTCGGGTTACCGACCGTTAAGTCCCGTATTCGGGACGGCTTGACTAGACTGAAAAAGAATTTGGGAGTGACGTGAGATGAACGAAAGCCAGATCGATCTCGCGCACGCGGTCGCGCTCGGGTCGATCGGCGACGAGGACCAGCGCGCGGTGCGGGAGATACTCGAGGGTAACGACCCGGTGCTGCGCGCGGACTTCAACAAGGAAGTGCAGCTGACCAAACAAGCTCTCACCCTGTTCGCCTCGGCGTCGGCGACCCCACCGCCCGCCTCCCTCCGCGAAGGCCTGCTGGCCCGGATCGCGGAGGAGCCCGCTCCCGTTCCCGCTCAGTCCCGCCCGCGCGGCCCGGTACACCCCGGAAACACCCGGCGCCACGTGCGCGACTGCTGACCAGCTATTCGAAAGCCAACGGGCCGTTCACATCCGGGGATGTGAACGGCCCGTTTCTGTATTCGTTGCCGCCGCTTCTTCAGGGCCCTACGTGGTTACGCAGGCTGCCGCCTCCGGGCCCGCCGGTGCACGGCGGTCGACTCTAGTGCGAGTGACCGTGGTGGTCGTCGGCCTCGTCCTCGGCCGGCTTGTCGACAATGCCGACCTCGGTGGTGAGCACCATGCGCGCCACGGAGACGGCGTTCAGGACCGCGGAGCGGGTCACCTTCACCGGATCCACGACGCCGTCGGTCACCAGGTCGCCGTAGGTGAGGGTGGCGGCGTTGAAGCCGTCCTTGCCCTCGGTGACCTTGTTGACCACGACCGCGCCGTCGACGCCGGCGTTGCTGGCGATCCAGAACAGCGGGGCCTGCAGGGCCTTGCGGACCACATCGACGCCGACGGCCTGATCACCGGACAGCGAGTCGCGCAGCTCGTCCAGCTTGGCGCCGGCCTGCACGAGTGCGGTGCCGCCGCCGGGGACTATGCCCTCCTCGACCGCCGCCTTGGCCGCGCTGACCGCGTCCTCGACGCGGTACTTGCGCTCCTTGAGCGCGGTCTCGGTGGCCGCGCCGACCTTGATCACCGCGACGCCGCCGGACAGCTTGGCCAGGCGCTCCTCGAGCTTCTCCCGGTCCCAATCCGAATCGGTGGCCTCGATCTCGCCGCGCAGCTGCGCCACGCGGGCCTCGATGGCCTGCTGGGTGCCCGCGCCGTCGACGATCGTGGTGTCGTCCTTGGTGACGACCACCCGGCGCGCCGAACCCAGCACGTCCAGGCCCGCCTCGCGCAGGCTGATGCCCAGATCCGGGTTGACGACGGTGGCGCCGGTGACGACGGCCAGGTCGTCCAGGAATGCCTTGCGGCGGTCGCCGAAGAACGGCGCCTTGACCGCAACGACCTTGAGCGTCTTGCGAATCGCGTTGACGACCAGGGTGGACAGCGCCTCGCCCTCGACGTCCTCGGCGATGATCAGCACGGCCTTGCCGGATTCGGCGACCTTCTCGAGCAGCGGCAGCAGGTCCGGCAGCGAGCTGATCTTCTCGCGGTGCAGCAGCACCACCGCGTCCTCGAGCACCGCCTCCTGCTTGTCCAGGTCGGTGACGAAGTAGGCCGACAGGTAGCCCTTGTCGAACTGCACGCCCTCGGTGACCTCGAGTTCGGTGCTCAGCGTGGAGGATTCCTCCACGGTGACCACGCCGTCCTTGCCGACGACGGTCAGCGCCTTGCCGACCATCTCGCCGATCTCCTCATCGCGCGAGGAGACGGTGGCGACCTGCGCGATGGCCTTCTCGCCGGAGACCGGCTTCGCGGCCGCGAGCAGCGCCTCGGAGACCGCGTCGGCGGCCTTGCTCATGCCCGCGCCCAGGGCGATCGGGTTGGCACCGGCGGCGATGTTCTTCAGGCCGTTCTTGATCAGCGCCTGGGCCAGCACGGTGGCGGTGGTGGTGCCGTCACCCGCGACGTCGTTGGTCTTGGTGGCCACGCTCTTGACCAGCTGCGCGCCCAGGTTCTCGAAGGGATCCTCGAGGTCGATGTCGCGCGCGATGGTGACGCCGTCGTTGGTGACCGTCGGGCCGCCGAATGCCTTGGCCAGCACGACATGCCGGCCGCGCGGGCCGAGCGTGACCTTCACGGCGTCGGCGAGCTTGTCGACCCCGCGTTCCATTGCCCGACGAGCCTTCTCGTCGAACTCGATCTGCTTTGCCATGGTTTGTCTACGTCCTTTTAGGAGGGGCGAACGACCGCTGCCCCGGAACCCGAACGGGGCACCGGGGCAGCGTGCGTCACAGCTCGGTCACTTGCTGACGACAGCCAGCACGTCGCGCGCCGACAGGATCAGGTACTCCTCGCCGTCGTACTTGATCTCGGTGCCGCCGTACTTGCTGTAGATGACGGTGTCGCCCTCCTGGACGTCCACCGGGATGCGTTCGCCGTTGTCGCTGACCCGGCCCGCTCCGACGGCGATGACGGTGCCCTCCTGGGGCTTCTCCTTCGCCGTGTCGGGGATGACGAGGCCGGAGGCCGTCGTCGTCTCGGCCTCGTTGGCCTTGACGAGGATCTTGTCCTCGAGCGGCTTGATGTTCACGCTCGCCACGTTGAGCCCTCCACTTTCAGGGGATTTCTACTCGTCCGGGGCTGTTCCCCGGACGCACGGTTTCGGTCGTGTGCCAAATCCTGCGCATAGCCCCGTCGTCGCGGGTGCCGGGACCCCAGCGCAGAAGTCGTGCCGGCCCCGAGCAACATCCATTCGGGGCCACCTAGCACTCTATACAGCAGAGTGCCAGCACTCAAGGTCGGGTTCTGCTCGGGGTCGCGGACCCGCCGGACGCCGCGACACGTTGCGCGACACGCCGACGATTTCGCCCCGAAGCCCCGCGTTGACCATTGTTCTCAGGAGTCACTCTCGTCACATCTTCAACATGGTGGTAATTGATCCGGAAAATCTGTAACGTTCGGATAACGGAATGTGACACTATGGATGACGGCTCTGTGATGTTGCTGTGCCAGCAGGCGCCATGCCGAGAGGGGGCATAGTGCCGATTGGGATCTCCGTCGCTCGGCTCGCCGAGCGTGACAACAAACGCTTCACCCGCGCGAGTCCGTGGCGCGCACCTGATACGAGAGCAAGACCGCAAGTGATCGTCGGCCGGTCCCCGCACCCGAACGGGCGCAGGGTTCGGCCGGGCCCGCTGTGCGGCTCTCCGCCATCCATGCGGAGGCCCGCGACGTCCGCATCAGATGGTCGGCGACACGATGACCATCCGCTCGAAGGGAGGTGAACATGCGAACATCCCTCGGTATCTCCGCCGGGAACGAAGTGGTCTGCTCGGCGTTGGTCGCCACCGCACCCAACGGCGCACAGGACTTCGACTACCGCGTCGTCTCGGCCGACGTCGCGCATTCGGACCTCGGCGATCTGGTGGCGTCCTCGATCGAGCTGATGACCACCCCGATGCCCCGCGATTACCTGCATCCGCTCGGCGCGCACGCCGTCCGCCCCGCGAGCGCACATCCCGAACCCGTCACCGCGCCCGGAGCCATCGCCGTCGCGTATCGCGACCGCGAACAGGCCGTCGCCATCCGCTCGGCCATCGGCCGCCAGCGCCGCGACGTTCAGCTGATCCCCGAGAGCACCGCCGCACTGACCTACCTGAGCCACACCGGCCTGCTCGATCGGTACGAGACCGTCGCCCTGATCGACCTCGGCGCCTGCGGCATGACCGTCACGGTGGCCGCCCCGGCCGACGAGACGGTACTGCACTCGGAGCGCACGAACGCCATCAGCGGTAACGCCGTCGACGAGCTGATCTACCACCACCTGCTCGACTGCCACTTCGCCCGGCGCGGCACCCGGCCCAACCGCACCATGCTCATCAACCGCAGCCGCGCCGCCAAGGAGCACCTGTCCATCGCCCCGGCCGTCACCATCGACCACGTCGCGGGCCAGCCGCTCAAGCTCACCCGCGCCGATTTCCAGGAGCTCATCGCCGACCTGCTCCGCGAGGCCGCCGTCTTCGCCGCCGCGGTCTTCGCGCGGGCACCCAAGTATCCGGATGCGATCACCCTGATCGGCGGCGGCGCCAACATGACGGCGGTCGTCGACGGGCTGGCCGCGCTGCTCGACGTGCCGGTGTTCAGCGTGCCCGAGCCCGAGGCCGTCACCGCGAAGGGCGCTGCGCTGGTTGCGGATTCGGCCCAGCCCTCCGCCTTCCCCGTGATCAGCATCGGCTCCGACGCGAGCCCGAGCACCTTCGCCAAGGTGGTCGGCACCCTGGCCGGCGCGGTGGTCGTCGTCGGGCTCGTTGTCGGCTACGGAGTCCGCGAGCTGGCACCCACCGTGAATCACGACATCTCCCCCGCCGGCACCAGCCGCAGCGCGGAGTTCACCCCGTCCGCGCCGCCGTCGGCCGGCACCCCGGCAACCACAACGGCCGACCAGACCCAGCCCGGCCGCCACACCGCGGCCACGACGGCCCCGACCACCACGACACCGGATTTCCCGCAGCCCACCACCACACCGGCCGACACCCCGACGACCACCGGCGTGCCGCTGCGCCCGGACCCGAACCTGCCGCAGATCCCGCTGCCGGACCTGCCGAAGCTGTTCGGCCCGCTGCTGGGCACCTCGACCGTCCCGCCGACCGTCTCGCCGACCATCCCGAATTCGACCCCGAGCCGCGGCCAGATCATGCCGCGAGCCAACTCGGGTTCCGCAGGTACGGAGCCGACCCTCGAGCCCGCCGACTGACACCTCCGTCGCGAACGGCGCATCCACGGCCCGACGTACATGGGATCGCGTGAATGTCACCGTCGCGCGTCGCCCACGATGTGATCCTCAGTCCCGCCGACGAGCCACTTCATGCCCCTGGTGCATGAGCCTGATACGGGAGCCGGTGCGGCACCAACTCGGCACCGGGTCCAGCTCTGCCTACGCCCCACCGATGTTCGCGCGGTGGCAACGCGGGCGTGAATAGTGGCGGTACAGCTCATACGGCCCGGCTGCGGGGTGTCCGGATCCCGTAGGCTTTCGCGAGATATGGACAGGAAGGGACCGGCGCGCGGCACTGTCGCGGCCCTCGTTGTGGCCGCCGCGACGATGGGTGCGAGTGCCTGCGGACATGCCCCGGTCCGCGCTCAGCAGGTCATCCAGGTGTCCGAGAACGCCTGTGGCACCGGCTGGTCCGATCCGCATACCGGGCAGCAGACGCTGTACTTCCGCAATACCGGGTCCAATCCCACCACCGCCGATCTCATCGATGCGGGCACCGGCGCGATCTACGCCGAGATTCCCAATATCGGGCCGAACACCACCCGCGGCACGCGGGTGAACCTCGGCGGCGGGACGTTCGCGGTCCGATGCGCGATGGAGGGATCGGACAACGCGCTGATCACCGGGCCCAAGATCACCATCCCAGGTAAGCCTGCGCTTACCCGCCCCGTCGGCTCCGCAAGCTCCGCCTCCTCACCATCCCGGACGGCCGCCGCGATCCAGCCCGTCACCGCCGAGAACCTGTACGGGCCCGACAAGCAGTACACGGACTACGTCGCGGCGGGGCTGTCCACGCTGGCGACCGATACCGATGCGCTGCGCGCCGCGGTCGACGGCGGCGACGCCGCCGCGGCCCGCACCGCCTGGCTGACCGCCCACCTCGACTACGAGCGGCTCGGCGCCGCCTACGGCGCCTTCGCCGATTTCGACGACAAGCTCGACGGCCGGGCGGACGGCCTGCCGGGCGGCACCGCGGACCCGCAGTTCACCGGCTTCCACCGGCTCGAGTACGGCCTCTGGCACGGTGAGCCGCTCACTGCGCTCGCCGGACCCACCGGCCAACTGGACGACACCGTGCACGCCCTCGTCGCGGCCTTCCCCTCGATGCAGGTCCCGCTGCTGGACCTCGGTCTGCGCACCCACGAAATCCTGGAGAACACACTGCAATTCGAGCTGACCGGCCAGGCCGACTACGGCAGCGGCACCGGCTTGGCCACGGCCACAGCGAATGTCGCCGGAACCCGCGAACTCCTGACCGTGCTGGACCCGCTCCTGCGCTCCCGCTACCCACAATTGCCCCAGGTCACCACTTGGCTCGACCGCTTCGAATCCCTTGTGAACAGCCACCATACGAACGGCACGTGGACTCCGGTGGCCGCGCTGAGCCTCGCCGACCGGCAGCACCTGAACGGCACCCTGAGCCAGTCGCTCGAGTACCTGGCCCCGATCGCCACCATCTGCACGCCGCGAAAGACGTTCCAGTGAACGGGCACAGCACGCGACGCCCACATCGCCGCACCGCGACCGGACACCACACAGGAATACCCGCAACAGCACCGTCGGACTCCAGCCGAACCCCTTGCCGACCAAGCGAAGCCAGGACCGAGCGTCGGAATCGCCGCACCGCGACCGGACACCACGCAGGAACGCTCGCAACAGCATCGTCCGGCGTCAACGCAACGGCGTATCGGCCGGGCTCGGGCGGCTCCGGGCACGGGCAACGAACCGCAGGCGGGCAACCACGAATCCCCGGCACAGCACCGGCCGCGCGAAGGCTCGACGTCCGGGAGGTGGGGCTGTGACCGCGAATCCGCCGAGCCGGCGCGGGTTTCTGCGCAGTGCACTGGTTGCCGGCGCCGCCGGGGTGGGCGGCGCTGTCACCAGCGCGTCCGCCCTGCCCGGCACGATCGCGAATCGACTGCCGCCCTCGTTTCACGGGATCCACCAGGCCGGGATCGCCGATCCGCCCCCGCCCGGCTCGCAGACGATCGTCGCCGCCTTCGATGTCATCGCGCAGGACCGGGCCGAGCTCACCGATCTGTTTCGCACGCTGACCGAGCGGGCACGCGTCCTGAGCATCGGCGGCCCGCCACCGGCGGTCGGCATCACCGCTCCCCCGGCCGACAGCGGCGTGCTCGGGCCCGACGTGCCGCCCGGCGGGCCGATGATCACCGTCGGTGTCGGATCGTCGCTGTTCGACGACCGCTTCGGGCTGTCCGGCAGGCGCCCGGCGGGCCTGACGCCGATGCCCGTCTTCCCCAACGACGCCCTCCAATCCGCCTGGTGCCACGGCGATCTGAGCCTGCAGCTGACCGCGCCCGACGCCGACACCTGCGTGCACGCCCTGCGCGACATCACCCGCGTCACCCGCGGCGCGATGCAACCGCGTTGGCGGACAAACGGTTTCCTCAGCCCACCGCGCCCGTCCGGAACCCCGCGAAATCTGTTCGGATTCAAGGACGGCATCGCCAACCCGGGCGGCGGCGACCTCGAGCAGTTGGTGTGGACCGGGGCGGGCGAGCCCGCCTGGGCAGCCGGTGGCAGCTACCAGGTGATCCGGCTGATCCGGATGCTGGTCGAGTTCTGGGATCGGGTCGACATCGCCGAGCAGGAGAACATGTTCGGCCGGGCGCGCGATACCGGTGCGCCGCTGAGCGGCGATCACGAATCCGATCTCCCGGACTACTCCGACGATCCCGAGGGCCTGGTCATTCCGATCAATTCCCATATCCGCCTGGCCAATCCGCGCACCCCGGACACGGCGAGCAGCCAGATCCTGCGCCGCGCCTTCAATTACGACCGCGGCAACGACCAGGCCGGCAACCTCGACCAGGGCCTGATCTTCCTGTGCTACCAGCGCGATCCGCGCGCCCAGTTCGAGGCGGTGCAGCACCGGCTGAAGGACGAGCCGCTGGTCGACTACATCGCGCCGTTCGGGGGCGGATACTTCTTCGCGCTGCCCGGTGTGCGCGACGACGCGGACTATTACGCGCGCGGATTATTGACGTGACCGGCATCGCGGCACCCACCCGGCCGCGGCGGCATGCGTCACCGCGGGGAGCCTCGGACGCGGCGACATCGCTCAGCTGACAAGCGGTCGTTGCCCTGTGTTCATCCGCGGGAAATCTCATATCGTGACTATCGTGTGACTTCCCATCGCCGTGGGGCGAGCGGGAATTTCTCACGATGCTTCAGGAGGAGATGTGAGCACAGGCTCCCAGGCGTGGCACACGCGGGCCTTCGGCCGCGGCAGGCAGCGCAAGCGCCGCACGGTCATCACCGCGGTCGCGGCGGCCGGGCTGCTAGCGGCCGCCGGGTGCTCCTCCTCGTCGGCTCCCGCCGCCGACGGCTCGGGCGCGACCACGACCCCGATCAAGCACATCGTGGTCCTGTACGACGAGAACATCTCCTTCGACCACTATTTCGGCACCTACCCGAACGCGACCAATGCCGACGGCGTGCCGTTCACCGCGGCGGCGGGCACCCCGGCGGTGAACGGACTGACCCCGGATCTGCTGCAGCACAACCCGAATCTGTTCCAGCCCCAGCGTCTGGGCCCCACGCAGGCCATGACCTGCGACCAGGACCACTCCTACACCGCGGAGCAAGAGGCGTTCGACAACGGGAAGATGGATCAGTTCGTCCAGAAGACCCAGAAGGACGAGTGCCCGGCCGAGTACGGCCCCAATGGGATCGTCATGGACTACTACGACGGCAACACCGTCACCGCCATGTGGAACTACGCCCAGCACTATGCGATGAGCGACAACTCCTTCGGCACCACCTTCGGTCCGTCCACGCCGGGCGCGCTGGAGGTGACCGCCGCGCAGACCTACGGCGCGCAGGCCGTCGACGCGAAATCCGGTCAGCCGGTGAAGGATCCGAAGCTGGTGGCCGCGCCGGACGCGAACGGCGTCGGCTCCGATATCGACGACGCCGACCCGGCCTTCGACGACTGCTCGAACAAGAGCCACACCACCACCGACAACCTGATGTCCATGCAGGGCAAGAACATCGGTGACGAGCTGAACGACAAGAACATCACCTGGGGCTGGTTCCAGGGCGGATTCACCCCGACCGGGAAGAACGCCGGGAAGGCCGTCTGCGGCACCAAGCACGCGAACCTCGGCGGCCAGCAGGTCGCCGACTACAGTCCGCACCACGAGCCGTTCCAGTACTTCAAGTCCACCGCGAACGAGCACCACACCGCCCCCGCCTCGCTGGACGAGGTCGGCCACAACGGGGCGGCGAACCACCAGTACGGGCTGGAGTGGTTCGCGCAGGCCGCCAAGGCCGGGAAGCTGCCCGCGGTGAGCTACGTCAAGGCCGCCGAATACCAGGACGGGCACGCCGGATACTCCGATCCGATCGACGAGCAGCACTTCGTGACCGACACGATCAACACGCTGCAGCAATCCCCCGACTGGAAGTCCACCGCGGTCTTCATCGCCTACGACGACTCCGACGGCTGGTACGACCACGTGGCCGGTCCGGTGATCAACGGCTCCAAGAGCGACGCCGACGTCTACGCCCCGTGCGCGACCAAACCGGCGCTGGGCGACCACCAGGGCCGCTGCGGCACCGGCCCGCGCCTGCCGCTGCTGGCCATCTCGCCGTACTCCAAGACCAACTTCGTCGACCATACCCAGACCGATGAGACCTCGATCGTGAAATTCATCGAGAGCAACTGGTCCCTGCCCGCCCTGGGCAACGGCTCGTCCGAGACCACCGCCGGCGACCTGACGGGCATGTTCGACTTCTCCAGCCCGAAGGGCGCCCAGCTGATCCTCAACCCGGACGGCACCGAAAAGCACTGAGCGCACAGCCATCGACGAAAGGCCCGGGCGACACCACAGGTGCGCCCGGGCCTTTCGTCTGGATGGACGGTAATACCCGAGTCTGTCAGCCGTATTCGGGCGTCGGGGGGATGGCCTCGCCCGCTCGGACCGCGGCGACGACGGCCTCGGCGTCCTTGCGGCGGTACTCCTCGCCGTACACCGCGCCGGGGCGGCGAGGCGACTCCATGACCGTGCAGCCGGCGATGCCGCCGAGGTCGATCGGCACGTAGCCCAGACTCGCGACGAAGTCCGCGACCACCGCCTTGGCATCGGCGTCGTCGCCGCAGATCCACTGCACGACCCGCTCGTCCACCGGGCGGCCGACCACCTCCTCCTGGAAGGCGGAGGTGAGCGTGTTGAAGGACTTTGTGTAGCGGGCGCCGGGCATGCGGGAGGCGTTGAAGCTCGCCTGCGTCTGCCCGGCCGCCGATCCCGGTCCGGGGCCGAACTGGTTGGTGGTGTCGACCACGATCGTGCCGTCCAGTGCGCCCGCCTGCTGCACGGCGCTGTCGATCGTGCTCCACGGCACCGCCAGCACGGTCAGGTCGGTATCGGTCACCGCCTCGCGCGGCGATCCCGCCCGCGCCCGCTCACCCAGCTCGGCGGCGAAGTCCGTCAGCGACTGGGGATTTCGCGAAAAGCTCAGCACGACCTCGTGCCCGGCGCGAACGGCCTGACGCGCGACATTGCCGCCGATGCGCCCGGCGCCGATGATTCCGATCTTCATCATTGTCCTCCCAACAGAGTGAGTTTCGGTGCCCGGACCGTACCTCCACCGCCCGGGACGGTGTGCCGATTGGTCCGAGCGATCGCAGGTCAGCGGTAGCCGTATTCCTGCCAGCGGGCCAGGACACGCTCCTGAGTCGCGGTGGGCCAGCCGTTTTCGAAGCTGCCCTTGATGGGGCGCTGGGATTCGTCGAAGAGGTCGGCCAACAGGCAGTTGTAGATGACCTTGCCCGCTCGGTACGAATGCTGTTCGACCTCGGAGAGATAGACCGAGAGGGCGGCGGTGAGTTCGGCAGGGAAGTGGACCTCACCGTGTTCGGGGTGAGCGCGGGTGGCGAAGGCCCAGACGATCTCGTCCACATTGGTGATGTCGATGTCGTTCTCCACCAACAACACCTTCGGAACCCCGAAACCGGCCTTGCCCGCGAAGACGATCTCGCCGACCCGCTGCGCGAGCTCACCCGAGGACACCGGCAGCTTGTCGTGCCAGTCGGAATCAGCGGCGACAATCAGCCAGTGCAGCGCCGATTCGTACGAGAACCAGGTCGAGGCGATCGGCAGCCCGGCCTCGCGCAACTGGTAGAGGATCTCGGCGGCGTGCATCGTGCCGGTGGCGGTGTGGTCCTCCTCCACCGGCGGCCCGGCGGCCACCACCGGGAGAATCGCGCCGTCGCGGTAGGTGATGGCGGAGACGTGGAAGACCGGTTTCTCCGAGGATTCAACGGCGTTGTAGCCGGGGTATTCGTTCATCGGCCCCTCCGGCACCGTCTCGTCGAAGGCGATATGCCCCTCGATGACGATCTCGGCGGTGGCGGGGACCAGCACATCCACGGTTTCGGCGGGCACCACCTCGATGCCCTCGCCGAACAGCGCCCCGAGGAAATGGGATTCGTCCGCGCCCTCGGGCATCGGCATGGCCCCGACGAACGGCAGGCCGGGCTCGACCCCCAGCGCCAGAGCGATCGGCATGGGCTTGCCCTGCTCGGCCCACTTGGCGCGAATTATACCCAGGTGCTGCGGCCCGGGAATGAGGCAGGCCAAGGTGTTTCGACCGGCAATCATCATGCGGTTGATCGACCAGTTGGTCCACGAACCGTCCGGAGTCTTGACGATGTTCATCCCGTAGGTCTGAATGTATCGACCGCCGTCGTTGCCGTGGATGAGCGGGGTCGGGAACGCCAGCAGATCGATGTCGTCGCCGCGCACGATGTTCTGCTTGCACGGCGCGGTGGCGGCCGGGACCTGGACCGGCGGAATGCCCGGCTTGCGCCGGGCCTCGACGATCGTCTCGACGATCTGCTGCCCCGGCGCGTTCGCGGGCAGGCCGAGCGCCAACGCGATTCGCGCCAGCGGATGGCTGGGCCCGGACAGTCCGCCCGGCGCACCCAGCACCCGGAACCCGCTGTCCTGATAGCCGGTAATGTTGGTGAACAGCGGGGCCGGGGCCTTGCGGTCGTAGGAGCGGCGAATGATCGCGCCCAACTCCAGGTTCCAGTCGACCTCGGCGTCGACGCGCTGGATCTCACCGATCTCGGTGAGCGCATCGATGAACTCGCGAAGGCTCTTCAGATGTGCCACAGGCTCTTTCCTTCTCGTACTCGGGCATCGGCGGCCGTACGGCGCGCCGAGACGTTCTATTCGCTTGCGGTAACGGCGGTCTCGCCCCAGCGCGGCAGGTCCGGCACGTCGATCCCCAGCAGGTCCAGCGCGCGGCCCGCGGTGTGATCGACGATGTCGGCGACCGAGCCAGGGTTCAGGTAGAAGGCCGGGACCGGGGGCATGACGATGCCGCCCATCTCGGTGACCGCGGTCATGGCGCGCAGATGCGCCAGCGTGAGCGGGGTCTCGCGCACCATCAGCACCAGCCGCCGGCGTTCCTTCAGGGTCACGTCGGCGGCGCGGGTGAGCAGGTTGTCGTTGTTGGCGTAGGCGATCGCCGACAGGCTGCGGATCGAGCACGGCGCCACGATCATTCCGGCGGTGCGGAACGAACCCGACGCGATGGACGCGCCGATATCGGCGGGCCGATGCACCACATCGGCCATGGCGGCGAGATCCCGCGCGCTCAGTCCGGTCTCGTAGGCGCGGGTCTGCTGCCCGGCCGGGGTCACCACGAGGTGGGTCTGCACCCCGGCCTTGCGGGCCAGCTCCAACACCCGGATCCCGTAGGCGATGCCGGTGGCGCCGCTGATCCCGACTATCAATCGCCGTTCCTCACTCACCGAACCAGCTTCGTCGTCGTCATGACTCGTCATCAACGGGCAAATTCGGCACAATCCATAAGCGATGTTTATGGTTGAGAACTCCGATCCGGACCGTATCGACCCCGTCGAACTGCAGGCCTTCCTGGTACTGGCGGAAGAGCTCCACTTCGGCCGTACCGCGGCCCGGCTCGGGCTGTCCCAGCCGCGGGTGAGCCAGCTGATCCGGACACTGGAGCGCCGCATCGGGCGGCAGCTGTTCCACCGCACCAGCCGTCGCGTCGCCCTCAATGCCTTCGGCGAGCAGCTACTGGCCGGCGTCCGGCCCGCCTTCGCCGACCTGCGCCGGGCCATCATCGATACCCGCCGGGCCGCGCGCGGCGTCCGGGTGGGCTTCCTGGGCCCGTATGCCTCCGCGCTGGACACCGGAATGGCCCGGTTCCGGGCACGCCATCCGGACTGCACCATCACGCGGATCCAGGTCCCGTGGATCGACATCCTGGGCCCGCTGCGCCGCGGCGAGGTCGACGTGCAGGTGTGCCTGGCGCCGATCCAGCAGCCGGATATGACGATCGGCCCGGTGCTGGCCACCTACCCGCGCATGCTGGCCGTCGCACGCACCCATCCGCTGGCTGGGCGCGGCTCGGCGGATCTGGAGGATCTGGCCGAACTCCCGGTGATCGGACCCGATCCGGCCGTCACGCCCGAATTCGCCCGCGACTTCTGGCCGCCGGAGACCACCCCGTCCGGCTGCCCGATCCGCCGCGGCCCCCAGGCGCGGACCGAGCCCGAGATGCTCAGCGCCGTCGCACATGGGGACGGGGCGTTCCTGACCACGGCGGCCATGCCCTCGCACTTCGCCCATCCCGGCGTGATGTTCGTGCCTTTCACCGGCATGCCGGACGCGCGCGCGATCCTGATCTGGCTGTCGTCCAACGACTATCCGAAGATCGCCGAGCTGGCCGAGCTGGCCACTGGCTGATTACGACAGCTGGCTGGTGGAGACCGGCAGACCGGGATCCGTTGCGACGGTGAGCGCTGAGGGCTTGGCCCCACCCGCGATGACGTGTGCGCCCAGGGTCGCGATCATCACGCCGTTGTCGGTGCACAGCCGGGGCTTGGGCACCCGCAGGGTGACACCGGCTGCGGCACAGCGTTCTTGCGCCATCGACCGGATGCGGGAATTCGCGGTGGCGCCGCCGCCGAGCACAAGGGTGTCCACGCCGACGTCCTGCGTCGCGCGAATCGCCTTGAGGGTCAGCACATCCGCTACCGCCTCCTGGAACGAGGCCGCGATATCGGGTATCGGCAGCTCCCGGCCCTCGCGCTGGGCGGCCTCGACATACCGTGCGACGGCGGTCTTCAGCCCGGAGAAGGAGAAGTCGTAGCGGGCATCGCGCGGGCCGGTCATGCCGCGCGGGAACGCGATGGCCTTCGGATCACCGTGCGCCGCGGCGGCATCCAGCGCGGGGCCGCCGGGGTAGCCCATGTCCAGCAGCCGCGCCACCTTGTCGAAGGCCTCGCCGGCGGCGTCGTCGACGGTGCTGCCGAGCTCGACGATCGGCTCGGCCAGATCGGTCACGTGCAGCAGGTGAGTGTGGCCACCCGAGACCAGCAGCGCCACGCATGGCGGCATCGGGCCGTGTTCGAGGGTGTCGACGGCGACGTGGCCGCCGAGATGGTTCAGCGCGAACAGCGGGATATCCCACGCCGCCGCATAGGCTTTCGCGGCCGCGACCCCGACCAGCAACGCACCGGCGAGGCCGGGACCGATCGTCACCGCCAGCGCGTCGGGCTTGGCGATGCCAGCCGCGGCCAGCGCCCGCCGCATCGCCGGGACGATCGCCTCCAGATGTGCCCGCGAGGCGATCTCGGGTACCACGCCGCCGAACCGCGCGTGCTGTTCGACGCTCGAGGCGACCTCGTCGGCGAGCAACTCGCAGGTGCCGTCGGCACGCCACCGGACGATGCCGACTCCCGTTTCGTCGCAGGAGCTTTCGATGCCCATGACGATCATCGCTTCGCTCCACTCACGACTCCACCTCGCCGGCGCTCGGCTCCGCCGTGCGTGGAGCCACGCTGGCCTGTCGGTTCGCTCCGCTCACATGAGCACCTCGTTCGGCTGGTCGGCACCGCTGAGCGCGGGGCGGCGCATGGTGAAGGCGTCCGCGCCGCTGGGCTGGTAGTAGCTCTTGCGCAGGCCGATGATGTGGAAGCCGTGCTTCTCGTACAGGGCGATCGCGGGCGCGTTGTCGGTGCGGACCTCGAGGAAGACCGGACCGCCGCGGCCCCCGGCCTCTGCCAGCAGCGCGCGCAGCAGCAGCGTGCCGATCCCGCCGCGGTGACAGTGCGGGTCGACGCCGATCGTATGCACCTCGGCCTCGGGATACTCGAGGTTGCCCAGCAGAGCGATGCCGCCGTAGCCGACCATGCGGCCGGCTTCCTCCCGCGCGACCAGGTACCGGTTGTGCGCCCCGGCCAGCTCCGACCGGAAGGCCACCTCCGGCCACGGATCGTCCTCGGGGAAGAGCACTTTCTCGAGTTCGGCGCAGCGCGCGATATCGGCGGGCGTCATCGGCTCGATCCGGATCCCTACGGGCGCAACGGGATCCGATAACGGCAAGTCGACCTGGTCGCCCATGTCGCGTGCCGCGGTATCGGGCGACGGCGCCTCGCCGGTCACGAGCGGACCGCCTGATAGCTGCGCTCGACCGCATCGGGCCGGCGCAGATACAGCGGTGTCAGCGGGCCCGGGTCCGCCCGGCCCAGCAGTTCGGCGGCCGCGCAGACGACCAGGCCC
Organism: Nocardia sp. GP40; assembly: GCF_050434125.1. Classification (NCBI taxonomy): domain Bacteria; kingdom Bacillati; phylum Actinomycetota; class Actinomycetes; order Mycobacteriales; family Nocardiaceae; genus Nocardia; species Nocardia sp. GP40. Next base: position 238,008 of record NZ_JBNPVW010000005.1, read on the forward strand.
TCGGGAGACGGCGTCTCCACCGGCAGCACAGGCAGATCGAAAAAGTCTACGTGCGAGGCGGATCCGGCGATCACCGTGGAATCGCCCGACTCCAGGTCGCCCGGCTTGCACACCTGCGGCCCCGACACGCGCACGACCGTGTCGACCCGCGCGCTCTCCGAGGGCCCCGCGCCCGGGCAATCGCCGACGGTGGCCACCACGAACGCGCCCTCCGGCGCGGCCCCGGACACGGCCCGGTAGCGGGCCCAATACACCTCGCGTCGACGGGCATCGGTAACGACCAGCAGCTCGGCCTCGGCGTCGGTGATATCGCGCCAGGCGGCGGCCGCGATCGCATCGAGGCTGCACACCCCATACACCGGCAGCCCCAGCGCGTCGCCGAATGCGGCGGCGGTCGCCATGCCGACACGCAGGCCGGTGAAGGGCCCCGGGCCGAGGCCGACCACGACGGCGTCGAGCTCGGCGCGGGAACGGCCTGCCGCGTCGAGGCATTCGAGGATTTGCGGCGCCAGCACCTCGTTGTGCGCCCGGGCATCGACGGTCACCCGGGAGGCGAGCGTCTGCAGGTCGTGGTGCCTGGGGGCGGCCTGGTCCAAAACCACCAGTCCTGCTGTGACGGCAGGCGTCGCGGTGTCGACGGCGAGTACAAGCATGATTGCCTCAACGATACCGGTTGGTCACCTTCGGCCCGCGTGCGGTTCAGCTGGAGGCGACCCATTCCCAGGTGGCGGTGCGCACGTCGGAGTCGGGCTCCCGGCGCAGCAGGACCCGCAGGTGACGGTCGGCGAGATGTTCCACGACGCCCAGCCCCCACTCGACGACCACGACCGCGTCGTCCAGCTCGGTGTCCAGATCCAGGGCGTCGAGCTCGTCCAAATCGCCGCCGAGCCGGTAGGCATCGACGTGGACCATGGGTATCGCGCCGGGATGTCCCCCGGCGCGGTGCTGGCGGGCGATGACGAAGGTCGGGGAGCTCACCCTCCCCTGAACGCCCAGGCCCGCCGCGAGCCCGCGGGTCAGCGCGGTCTTGCCCGCGCCCAGTGGGCCGTCGAGGACGACCAGATCGCCGGGGCCCAGGTCGCGGGCCAGCTCCCGGCCCAGCGCCTCGGTGTCCTCGACCGTCGGCAATGTGCGCTGCTCAGCCATGAGATACCCACTCACATAAAGTGATTCGCGTCACTGCTCGGACAAGCGGCGCGAACACCCGTCCCGCCTCAACCACGCAGTACCTCCCGCTCGGCACCGGTGGCCGCGAGCCCGCTGCGCAGCAGGAGGCGATCCAGGGCGGCATTCACCAGGTCCGGACACTGCAGGTGCACCATGTGCGCGGCGTCGGTGACCCGCACCACGTCCGCGTCGGGCAGGTGCCGGGCCAGCGCCGCGGAATTGCGGAATGGAATCACCAGATCGTGCACGCCGCCGAGGACCAGTGCGGGCCGCGGCGCCAGCAGGGGCACCGCCGCGGACTCGTCGTGCAGCTCCAGCGCCTGGAAGAACTTCACCACGGTGGCGACCGGGGTCCGGTCGATCATCGAGGTGGTCATGCGCGACAGGGTCGGGCTCACATCTCCGTGGAACGAGCTGACGTGCAGGATCGGGGCGACGACGTGCCGCGCGGCCGCGCGCCCGGCCTGCATCAGGGCGGGCGCGGCGTGCACCGCCACCCGGAATCCGTCGATGGCCGGACTGCGCAGCAGCTGGGCCACGCCGGTCTCGGTGACCTCGGCCGCGGCGGTCGACAGCAGCGCCACCGCGCGCACCCGCTCGGCGAACAACTCCGGGAACTGCGCGGCCGCGGCCAGGATCGCCATGCCGCCCATGGAATGGCCGACCAGCATCAGCGCGCCGGTGGGCGCGCAGGCCCGCACGACTGCGGCCAGATCGCGGCCCAGCTGCGGCACCGTGCAGCTCCCGGCGCTCGGCTCACCGGACCTGCCGTGCCCGCGCTGGTCGAAGAACACCATGCGAACCCCTGGGCCCCACTGTTTTTCGAGGTCACGGCGCTGAAAATGGAAGGACTCCATGCTGTTACAGAGGCCGTGCACGAAAACGACCGTGGCCCGCGCATCTTCGGCCCCGCATTCGCGAACCGCCAGTGCCACACCGTCGTCGGCGACCACGGTGCGTGCGCGGTCCCGATCCAGCAGCGTGAAATCCTCTTCGCGCAGCTCGTCGCAGCGCGCGGGCCAGCGCACCGTGGCGCCGACCCGGCGCAGCGCATGCGCACCGGCCAGGCCGCCCAGCACGCCCGCCGCTGCCATCCCACCGCTCCAGGCGCCGATTCGAAACCCCTGTGGCCGAGCAGATCTCATCAACACGCCCCTTCGCCCACATATCGCCGCACGACCCGCCCGCGGGGCGAGCACACGATCTCATAGTGGATGGTACCGAGCAGATCGGCCCACTGCTGGGCGTGCGGATCCCCCGGGTTTCCGCCGAACAGCACCGCGGTGTCACCGTCGCCGACGCCCTCGGCGTTGGCGCCGAGGTCGACCACCAGCTGGTCCATGCAGACGCGCCCCACGCTGGGATAGCTCCGCTCGCCGATCCGCACCGCGATGCGGCCGCCCAGCGACCGGAACACACCGTCGGCGTATCCGGCCGGGATCAGCGCCACCGTGGTGTCGCGCGGGGCGACCCACTCGTGCCCGTAGGACACGCCCTCCCCGGCCGCGACCCGCTTGACCAGTACGACCCGCGCCTGGAAGGTCATCGCCGGGCGCAGGCCGAAGTCGGAGATCTCCGGGACCGGCGACAACCCGTAGAGCGCGATGCCGGGGCGCACCATGTCGAAGGCGAGGTCGGGCCGGGTCAGCGCCGCCGCCGAATTGGCCAGGTGCGCCACTTCGGGCTCGAGGCCGAACTCCTTCGCCGCGGCGATGGCGTCGAGGAAGCGCTGGCGCTGCATATCGTTCGCGGGATGCTGCGGTGTGTCGCCCAGCGCGAGGTGGGAGAAGACCGCACGCAACCGCACCGCGCGCTCGGCGGCCAGATCGCGCAGCAGCCCGAGTAGCCGCGGATATTCGATGTCCGAGGCGCCGTTGCGGTTCAGGCCGGTGTCGACCTTCACCGAGACGGTCGCCGTCCGTCCGGTCGCCTGCGCCGCGTCCGCGACGACCTGAAGCTGGCGCGCGGAGGACACCCCGAGCTCGATATCGGCCGCGACGGCGGCGGCGTAATCGGCGTCGATGACGTTGAGCCAGCTCAGGATCGGGGCATCGATGCCCCCGGCGCGCAGCTCCAGCGCCTCCGGAATCGTGGTGACGCCGAGTTCGACGGCGCCGGCGGCCAGCGCCGCCCGGGCCACCCGCACCGCGCCGTGGTTGTAGCCGTCGCCCTTCACCACCGCCATCACCGCGGCGTCACCGGCGTGCCCGGCGAGCACGCGCGTGTTGTGCGCGATGGCGTCGAGGTCGACGACGGTTTCTACCTGCGGGTCGGTGCTGTTCATACGCACCGATCCTGCCATTGCCACGGCATGTGGCCGAGAGCCGGTGGGTCGCCCGGCCGCGATCGAGGGCATCGCCGAGATCGGGCGGGAGGAAGTACTTGCTTGGAGTGCGCTCCAGGCGCCTACCGTGGTCAACGGGCACTACCGGCCCCTTTACCCGAGATGGAAGGCCCTTTCATGAGCAAGGTTTGGTTCATCACCGGTGTGTCGCGTGGGTTCGGCCGCGAATGGGCGCTGGCCGCGCTGGAGCGCGGCGATCGGGTCGCCGGGACCGCGCGGGATGTGTCCACCCTGGCCGAGATCGTCGCCAAGTACCCCGACACCTTCCTGCCGGTGCGTCTGGACGTCACCGATCGCGACGCCGACTTCGCCGCCGTGCAGGGGGCCGCCCGGCATTTCGAGCGGCTCGACATCGTCGTCAACAACGCCGGATACGGCCAGTTCGGCATGATCGAGGAGCTGACCGAGGCCGAGTTCCGCGCGCAGCTGGAGACGAATGTGTTCGGCGCGCTCTGGGTTACGCAGGCGGCGCTGCCGATCATGCGGGCGCAGGGCAGCGGCCACATCATCCAGGTGTCGAGCATCGGCGGCATCAGCGCGTTCCCCTCGATCGGCGCGTACCACGCCTCGAAGTGGGCGCTGGAGGGTTTCTCGCAGTCGCTGTCCCAGGAGGTCGCGAGCTTCGGCATCCACGTGACCCTCATCGAGCCGGGCGGCTTCAGCACCGACTGGGCGGGCCCATCGGCGAAGCACAGCACCCCGATCCCGGCCTACGACCACATCCGCGAGCTGCGCGCCAGGCAGCGGGCCGCCCGCAATTCCGGCGACCCCATCGGCACCCGCGCGGCCATCCTGGAGGTCGTCGACGCCCCGAAGCCGCCCCTGCGCATCTTCTTCGGCATCGACCCGCTGGGCATCGCCACCGCCGATTACGAGTCGCGGCTGGCGCTGTGGCGCGAATGGGAGCCGACATCGCGTTTGGCTCAGGGCGAGTAGGGGCGCGCCCCCGGCGGGTGGACTCAGGCCATCTCGGGCACTCTGAGATGGGCCAAGATCAGCTCGAACTCCGTCACCTCTTGGACGCTGACACCCGCCCGCCGGGTCAGTGTGCTTCTGATCTGATCGATCTGGACCCGGCTGCCCTCGAGCGCCCGCAGACCGGCCCACGCGGTCACGCCGACCGCGCGGCCGGTCGTCCGGTTGACGAACAGGCTGGCGCTGCAGAATCCGTCCATCGTCTCGAGTGCCGGCAGCACGCCCGTCCGGAAGGTCTCGATCTCTCGATCGATCTCGCCCGGATTGCCCTGCATCCAGGTGCACCGGGTGCTCGCGCCGTCGCCGGCGGCGTGATCGCGGTGCATGACCGGAATATCCCATTCCTCGATCACCTCGAGCCGGCCCTCGAAGGCCAGGGACAGGCCGTCGCGCAGGGGTTTCACCTGCGGTCTGCTGTCCTGCATCGCGGCTTCCGATTCCCACGCGGTGGTGGCGACGCAACGCCTCGAGGTCCTGTCGACGAGCAACGACAGCCCCACCCAGCCTGGCATCTCGGGCAGATTCGGCATCACCACATCGCGGAGGTACGCGGTCCCGGTGTCGATCGCCGACAGCCTGGCCACAATCGTGCTCGAACGTGCGTACACGGGCCACCTCCCAGTGCGAAATGAGGCGGCGCCCTGGGCGGCGCCACCCGGACATACCCACCCTCCTCCACGGTGCGCCCGTACACAATGGCCCGACCAGGGGCAAGCCGGATCAGCCGCCCTGTTCCAAGACCACGACGTCCCATCCAACGGCGACAACGAGTTCGCCCGCAGGCCCGAAGCAGACCGCGCCGACTTCAGCGCCGAAGGCGAACCGGTGTGTGAGTTGCCCGGTGGCAACGTCCCACACTCGCAGGATCCCGTCAGCGCTACCGGCAGCGGCGACGAGCCGGTCGCCGAGGACGGCGGTGCGGAATTCAAATGCGCGGCAGGGTGCATCGCCGCGCTTCAGCGCGTGGCGAGGGCACGGAGGGTCTGGATGGCGGAGTGCACCTGGTGCAGGAGTGGGGTGGCGGAGATGGGGGCGCCGGGGGCGTTGGCGGGCGGTGCCGCGTGGGCTGCCAGGTTTGCGGCCAGGGCGTGGGTGCGGGCTGCCGCGGCGGCGGCCCACTGCGGGGGACGGCCCGCGGCGAGCAGGGCGCCGATGATGCCCGACAGGACGTCGCCGGCACCTGCGGTGGCGGCCCAGGAACCGCCCGCCTCGTTGACCAGGATGGGGGCGCCGGGTGTCGCGACCAGGGTGGCACGGCCCTTGAGCAGGACTGTGACCTGCCACTTCTCGGCCAGATCACGGACCGCGGCCGACCGGTCGGGGCCGGGGTCGGCGCCGGTCAGACGGGCAAACTCGCCGGCGTGCGGGGTGAGCACGGTGGGCGCGGCGCGGCCGATGACGGGGGCCGGGTCGGCGGCCAGCAGCGTCAGCGCGTCGGCGTCGACCACCACCGGCAGGTCGGTGGCGAGGATTTCCGAAAGGCGCTCGCGGGCGGCGTCATCGGTGCCGCCGCCGGGTCCGCACACCCAGGCCTCCACCCGCCCGGTAGACGAAACGGTCTTGGCGGCAATCACTTCCGGGAAGTGGGCGAGCACCTCGGCCGCGCCCGTACCGGCGTAACGGACCATGCCCGAGGTCGCGGCCACCGCGGCTCCGGTGCACAGCACCGCGGCCCCGGGGTAGGTCGCACTCCCGGCGCAGATTCCCGTGACGCCCTGGGTGTACTTGTCGTCGTGGGGGCCCGGCACCGGCCAATGCGCACCGATCGAGGCCGGTTCCAGCGCAGCGAGTTCGGCCGCTGGGAGACGTAAACCGATGGGCACCAGCTCGATTCGCCCGCACCATGGGGCAGCGAGCGCGTGCACCGGCTTGTGCGCGCCGAAGGTTACCGTGACATCGGCTCGCACGGCCGGGCCGTCCACCGCGCCGGTATCGGGGTCGACCCCGCTGGGCAGGTCCGCGGAGACGATCGGAACATCCACTGCCGCAACGAGTTCAGCCGCTCGCGGGCGCAGCGGACCGCGCCCCGAGATACCCACGATGCCGTCGACCACCAGATCCGGCGCGCCGAGTTCGTCGGCGACGCGCCCACCCGAACGGCGTAGTGCCGCAAGCCCTTCCGCGTGCGCCCGCGCGGGGGAGAGCAGCACCGCCGTCACCGCCACCCCGCGTCGCCGCAGCATCGAGCCCGCCCACAGCGCATCGCCACCGTTGTCCCCGGAGCCGATCAGCAGCGTCACCGCCCGCCCGGCCACCCCGCCGGTGCGCGCCCGCAGCTCCGCGGCGACGACGCGGGCCAACCCGTAGGCCGCCCGCTGCATCGGAACCCCCGCGGGAACCCGCCCGAACAGCTCCGCCTCGGCCGCCCGCACCTGCTCCACCGTGAAATACCCGCGCATCGTCATGGACCGCCCTCCTACCGCATCGGCATCACACCGTCAGCAGACTACGCCGCCCGGGTCGGCGACTCGAGCGCCGCGAATGGTTGCGCGGCCCCGGCAGCGACGAGTGCTCCCAACCCGCGCCGGAGCCGGTGGACGCGCAATCGAGCCCACCCAGGGCGAATGAGCGGCTACCGCTCGGGACTAGGCTGGCCACATGTCGGCCGGTGGGAATCGATGGGTGCGTCTCGGGGGCTGTGTCGCATTGCTGGCCGCCTTGGCCGTCAGCGGGTGCGGTTCGGGGGCGAAGACATCCGCGCCGAGCCCGGCATCCTCCGGGGCGGCGACGTCAGCCGCCACGGCCCCGGTGGCCGCGGCCACCGTCGAGGTCAAGGACATGAAGTTCTCCCCCTACGCGATCACCGTCACGTCCGGCGGCACCGTGACCTGGAAGTTCGAGGACCGCTACCCCCACGCAGTGCAGGGCATCGGCGACTCCGCGATGGGCATCGACAGCCCCATCTTCAACCAGGGCCAGTGGAGCCACACCTTCACCGTCCCCGGCACCTACCGCTACATGTGCCCCCTGCACCCGGACATGCGCGGCACCGTGACCGTCCAGTAGGTCGCTTCGGGCGCGTGAGCTCCTCGGGGATCTTGCAGAACATCCCGGAGAGCGACGTCCGCCCCCGGGCCGGCGGCAGACGCACGCGACCCAGGGGCGGAAGACCGAAAACTCAGTACGCCGAGTTGACGTTGTCGATCGTTCCGTACCGATGCGCCGCGTAATTGCAGGCGGCGGTGATGTTGGCGACCGGGTCGTAGATGTCCCAGGACGTGCCGTCGACGTGGTAGGCGCGGAAGGTCGGGTCGATGACCTGCATCAAGCCCTTGGACGGGATGCCGCGGGCGGCGTTCGAGTCGTACAGGTTGATCGCCCGCGGGTTGCCGCCGGACTCGCGCATGATGTTCCGGTGAATCGCGCCGTAGCTGCCGGGGATGTGGTTCTGGTTCAGGACGAACTGCGCATTGCGGATCCAGCCGTCCAGGTTGTTCGCGAAGACCGGCGTCGGGGCCGGCAGCAGCTGCGAGAGCGGCTGTGGCAGCGGCGGCAGCCCTTGCTCCCACTGCTGCAGCTGCGTCGCGGGCTGCTGCAGCTGCGCGGGGACACCGGCGGTGAACGAGGAGGCGTGGGCCTGTGCCGGGATGGCGATCGCGGCGGCGGCAATGACGAGGGGGAACAGTTTGCGTAGATGCATGGTGTTGTCTTTCGGCAGCACGAATCCAGCGAGCGCCGGTCCGGCACTGCGGCCGGCGTTCGTCGACGCGCTGAGAATTCCTTTGTCGGTTGTTATGCGGATTGGAGATTCAGTTATCCGCGGATGTGACGCGGGGCGTGGTACGCCGAACTTCGGCGACGGGCAGCGGAGCGGCAGGAGCCGACGTTCGCCGCTGCGTGGTTTCCGTGCTCGATAAGTCGGCTCGGGGCGCGATCTAGCAAGTCACAGATTGGTTGCGACAAATGAACGCAAACCTAACGAAAGGTGAACTGCGGGTGTTTTTGCGAGTGATATATCTATCAATCGATCCCAAATGTGACCTAGGTAACATGCAGAGGGGCCGATCGCCTCTTACAAGTACCGGTTTCGCAGGGTTTCGAGACTCAAAAGAGACTCAGAAGATATCGAATCGGCCTCGATCGGACAGCCCTACTCGACGGTGACCGACTTGGCCAGATTGCGCGGCTTGTCGACGTCGTACCCGCGCGCCTGAGCCACCTCGGCGGCGAAGACCTGCAGCGGAACCGTCGACAGCAACGGCTGCAAAAGCGTTGGCGCCGAGGGGATTTCGATCAGATAATCGGCGAACGGACGCACCGTGTCATCGCCCTCCTCGGCAATGACGATGGTGCGGGCGCCACGCGCCTGAATCTCCCGGATGTTGCTGAGCAACTTGGAGTGCAGCACCGCGCGCCCCTTCGGCGAGGGCATCACCACGATCACCGGCACGCCCTCCTCGATCAGCGCGATAGGGCCGTGCTTGAGCTCGCCGGCGGCGAAGCCCTCGGCGTGCATATACGCCAGTTCCTTCAGCTTGAGCGCGCCCTCCAGCGCGACCGGATACCCGACGTGCCGGCCCAGGAACAGCACCGTGGACGCGTGCGCGAACTCGCGGGCCACCTCACGCACCCGCGGCGCGGTCTCGAGGACCTGCTCAACCAGGCGCGGCATCCCCTCCAGCTCGGCGAATTCGCGCGCCACCTCGTCGGGGTACTTGGTACCGCGGGCCTGTGCAAGCGCCAGTCCCACAAGGTAATTCGCGGCGACCTGAGCCAGGAACGTCTTGGTGGCCGCGACGCCGATCTCCGGCCCGGTCCGCGTGTACAGCACCGCGTCGGACTCCCGCGGGATCTGCGCACCATTGGTGTTGCAGATGGCCAGGACCCGCGCCTTCTGCTCCTTCGCGTGCCGGACCGCCTCCAGCGTGTCTGCGGTCTCACCGGACTGCGAGATCGCCACCACCAGCGTGGAGCGATCCAGAACCGGGTCGCGGTAACGGAATTCGCTGGCCAGCTCGACCTCGACCGGAATCCGCGTCCAGTGCTCGATCGCGTACTTGGCGAGCAGTCCCGAATGGTAGGCGGTGCCGCAGGCGACGACAAATACCTTGTCGACCTCGCGCAGCTCCTGATCCGAGAGTCGCTGCTCGTCGAGCACGATGCGGCCGTGCGCGAAATGCCCGATCAGCGTGTCGGCGATCGCGCGCGGCTGCTCCTGTATCTCCTTGAGCATGAAGTAGTCGTGGCCGCCCTTCTCGGCGGCGGCCAGATCCCAGTCGATCGTGAACGGGCGGGTGTGCACGCCGGTGTTCCCGTCGAAGTCGGTCACGGTGTACCCGCCCGGGGTGATCACCACGGCCTGGTCCTGCCCGAGTTCGACTGCCTCCCTGGTGTGTTCGATGAAGGCGGTCACATCCGAGGCGATGAACATCTCGCCCTCGCCGACGCCGACCACCAGCGGGGTCGACCGCCGCGCGGCCACGATCGTGTCCGGGTGCGCGGCATGGGTGAACACCAGCGTGAAGGCGCCCTCGAGGCGGCGCAGCACGGCCAGCGCACTGGCGACGAAATCCCCGGCCGTCGGGCCCGCGGCGTAGGCGCGGGCGACCAGGTGCACCGCGACCTCGGTGTCGGTGTCGCTGCGCAGCTCGACCCCGGCGTCCTCGAGTTCACGGCGCAGCGGGGCGAAGTTCTCGATGATCCCGTTGTGCACGACTGCCACCGCGCCGGTGGCGTCGCGGTGCGGGTGGGCGTTGCGGTCGGTGGGCGCGCCGTGGGTGGCCCAGCGGGTGTGGCCCATGCCGGTGGTCCCGGCGAAGTGCTCGGCCCCGGACTCGGCGAGCTCGGCCTCCAGATTCGCCAGGCGACCGGCCTTGCGCTCCACCGCGATGGTGCCCGCACCGTCGAGGATCGCCACGCCCGCGGAGTCGTACCCCCGGTACTCCATCCGACGCAGCGCGTCCACGACGACGCCGAGCGCGTCCCGGTATCCGACGTAGCCCACGATTCCGCACATGGGGTCCCAGCCTACTGGGGTCCGGAGGCGGCAGCGACAGGGCCGCGACCTGGGGATGCGGCCGGTGCCCGGGTGCGCTCGATCCGCACGGAGAATCGTCATGTTCGCTCGAGCGGACGGGCCGAGGTCGCCGAAACGCACGACTCGGCGTTCGATTCTCGCGCCGGCAATCCCGGCATCGGCGCTGGCCACCCGGGGTAGCGACGGCGGACGACCAGGTGCGGGCCGCGGCGCCGAATTCCGGTCGGCACCGGGGCCCAACCGGGTGCGACGACGAGGCTCGACCCGGCGAAACGCCGTATGCGGGTGGGCATCGGATAAGTTCGTCATCGTGTCGGCGTCTGTGAAATCGCTCATGAGCACCCTGGCCAGCCCGGGCCCGCATCGGGTCCTGCGCGGCAATCTCGGCATCGCCGGGCAGCCGGGCCTGGTATTCACCCCCGAGCAGGGCCTCAACCTGCCCGCGGTCGCATTCGGGCACGGCTGGCTGGCCGGTGTCGGCAACTACAGCAGGCTGCTCGAGCACCTCGCGTCCTGGGGTTTCGTCGCGGCGGCGCCGGATACCGAGCGCGGCCCGGTCCCCTCGCACCTGAACCTGGCCACCGACTTGCTCACCACCCTCGATATCTGCACCGGGGTGCGGCTGGGCGACGGCAAGATCAGCGTGCATCCCGACAAGCTCGCCCTGGCCGGGCACGGTATGGGTGCGGGCGCGGCCGTGATCGCCGCCTCCCAGCGCAAGGTCGCCGCGGTCGCCGCCCTCTACCCCGCCTATTCATCCCCCGGTTCGGAATCCCTCGCCCCCGGTATCGAGGCGCCGGCGCTCGTCGTGGCGGGTGACGACATCGACTCCACGTCCTGCAATGCCATCCCGCTGGCCGCCGCGTGGGGTGGGGAGGCCGTGCTGCGCGCGGTCGACGGCGCCTCCCAGAACGGCATCGTCCGCGGCCGCCGCGCCCTGGCCGCCCTCGGCGCCACCAAGTTCGAGCCCCGCACCGAGCGCACCACCCGCGCCCTGCTGGTCGGCTACCTCACCTACCGGCTCCTGGGCGACAAGAAGTACAAGGCCTTCGCCGACCCGGACCAGATCATCCCCGGTACCCACGTCGTGGATCCGCACGAGGTGCCCGAGCCGGAGCCGCCATCGAAACTTCAACTGCTGCAAGCGGTTCAGATGCTGCGCAAGTAGGGTTCAGCGCTTCGTCCGCGCATACCGATGCGAGGCAACGAAGCCGGGCGCTTCATGCACCGCATGCGCGAGCGTACGTGGGAGCCTCTTGGGCAACGGCATCGCATCTACGAGTGTCATTGCCGGGCAATCGAACCCGGCGCCACCCGTTCTTGCAGTGCGGCCGACGCGATCCCATTTCGGCGCATATCGCGGCGGGAGAGGACGATTCAGCCGATGCGCTGGCGGGTCGGTTCGATGAGCGCGATGACACGCTCCTCCTCCCGGGAGTAGGAGTTGCCGGTGTATTTCGTCGAGATCTTGTCGACGATCTCCCACCCCTGCTCGCCGTCGAGCCATTGGACGACCTTGCCGCGGATGACGATCGGCCGATACGGGTCGTCGACCGGGGTCAGCGACAGTGCGACCCGGGGGTCGCGATGCATGTTGTCGGTCTTGAGATAGCCGGGGCCGGTGATGATCGCGATGTAGTCGCCGTGAGTGCTGATCCAGAGGGGGACGGCGTGGGGTGCGCCGTCGGGCAGGATCGTGGCGAGGTGGGCGATCGGGGTGCCGTCGAGCACCTGGCGCAGTTCGGGGTTCAGCATGACGATCATTCCCTTCGGAGTTCCTTCAAGAGACGCCACAACCGTAGCTCGCGAAGTTCCCTGAAGGAACCCCAATCGTTAAACTGGATCCATGCAGAGAACGGACTTCAGCGGCATGGCCTGCTCGATCGCCCGGACGCTCGACGTCATCGGGGAGCCATGGTCGCCGCTGATCCTGCGCGACGTCTGGGTGGGCATCAACCGCTTCGACCAGCTCCAGGCCGATCTGGGCATCTCCCGCAAGGTCCTGACCGAGCGCCTGAACCACCTCGTCGACCACGGCGTACTCGAACGCCACCCCTACGACCAGCGACCGCGGTACGAGTACCGCCTCACCCCCAAGGGCATAGAACTGGTCGACATGCTCATGGTCATGACCCGCTGGGGCGACAAGTGGCTGGCGGGCGCGGCCGGCCCGCCGGTGCTCTACCGCCACCACACCTGCGGTCAGGTCAGCGCCCCCGAAATGCGGTGCGCCCACTGCGGGGAGCCGATGCACGCGGACAATATCGATACGCTGCCGGGGCCGGGGGCGGGTGTTTGATGGCGCGGCCAATCCGACCAGCACCCGGCCGACCGCCTCCATCGCATCGCTTCACCGTGCCGCATGGATCCCAGCAGGCCCGCTACACATCGATGATGTCGTTCAGCTATGGAACCGGTTGGACGTCCCGGCCGTCCAATCCTGACGAGCGGATTGTGACGATTCAGCCAAAGTCCGGTCGCCGCACTAGATGATGAAGGGGTTCGAGTTGGCCAGGTTCTTGGGATCGACACCTCCCCAGCCATCCGAGAACGCCGTCCAATCCCGGGGCGAAAACCAGAAACCGAAGCGACACGGCGCACTCGACGATCCCGACTATCCCTCACCGCGAAAGCTCCGGCGCATCTTGGCCTTTGCGCTGGACGTGATGATCCACGTCGCAGCCGGTGCCGCCGTCAGCGTCGCCTCCGCGCCGGAGACCGCGAGATACGCTCTGCTGCACAGAGAATGGAACAACCTGGACACCATCCCCGTCCTCACGGTCCTCTACTTCCTGGCCGCATCCTTCATCAATCGGGTGATCATTCAGGCGATCTTCCACACAACCGTCGGTAAGGCGGTATTCGGTTTGGTTGTCCTGTGCCCCGACAACGGTCGGTACCCATCATTCGGCCGCCTGGTCGCAATCTGGCTGTTCGACGTTTCCCTACCGTTCGCGTTCTTCGGCGACGGAATCGGCCCCGACCGGCCCGAGGACTGGGTACCGACTGCGGTTCGGTGGCGGGACGTCAGAGCAACCGGCAGAGCATTGCGGGCGCGCGGGTGAGCTACGGATCGCGTAGTAAAGGTCGAGGCGACGATGCGAATCATCCACCGCGGCAGGAGATACGGGGGATCGAGACCTTCGCGCGGCTCGACGAGCAGGTTGAGACGCCGCGACCTTACGGCGAGGGGGTCGACCCCCGCTACCCGTCACCGAGACTGTTGCGATGGGTATCGGCGTTCGTTGTCGATTGGCTGCTGCATGCCGGGCCGATGATCGCCGTTTTCGCCATATTGGCACGGGATGGCGAGCTGGCCGACAGGTTTCCTCAGGCTCGGCTGTGGGCGATTATCTCCTGGCCGATTCTGTCGTTCGTGAACCGCACCATTGTCCAGCGGATATTCCACGCGACCGTCGGCAAGGCTCTCTTCGGCCTTGTAGCGATCCGACCCGAGGATGGCGGGTGTCCCACCTATGGCAGGCTGGTAAAGGTGTGGCTGTTCGGTTTGCTGAGCTGGCTCATCGTCGCGATCAGCGCAATCGGCAATTATATCGGCGGCAGTGGAGGCTACAGGGACGGAATCGATTTCGTCTTGCCGGCTGTTCGCCGGATGGATGTCACCAGCGGTAAGTAAGGGCGAGTTCGTCTCTCGCAAGCGGAAACCTACGACCCGACGGCCCGAGCACGGGTATACGTCGCAACGGGACGCCGACAGCCACGTTCTCCGTCGGGCCGACCGTGATGTCCTTATGCGTCCGCTATGGGAGCGATATCGATCCGACCTTCAATCCTGTTGTCGCTGTGGAGCTCTGGCTGAGCATCATCGTGCTCGGCGACGCTACCGGGCTTGATGACGACGGACAGTGGGCCGCGCCGCTCAGTCCAGTATGGTCCGCCGGATCGCCAATGCGAGGCCGATGACCAGGTCGGCCAGGAGGCCGATGACGGCCGTCGCGAGAAGAGCCGAAAGGTACCGCTGCGGCGTCTGGTCGCCGACGTCGATCGAAATGAGTACCTTGAAGGTCTGCCCAAACCCCGCGGAAAAAGCGGCCAGGCCGTCGATGATTATCATGAATATATTGACGATCTCCGCCAGCAATATCCCGAAGTACGCACCCCCACCCCGGCGAGCGGTCCCGTCGCGACGCAGGCCGTAGGCAATCAGCACGACAAGCGCCAAACGTGCGCCCGCCACGGCGGCCGGCAGCCAGAACACCCCGCCCGAGGGGTTTGTACGCCGTTCGACCAGCAGCAGACCGACCGCCGCGACGACGCCGACAACCGCGGCGATCAAAGTTACGACCGGCACGCCGTACGGCCCTTTACGCTCAACCCGTCGTTCGATGTGCCGGCACGCTGTCGCATACTCTCTATTCGTATAAAAAAATCCAAACTGACAACACTGAACCTCGCGCTATCAGCAAGTCTGTCAGCTGTCCCGCCATTCAGGCATGAACCCGCGCAGCAACAGCTCGACCGGCACCAAACTCACGGTCGCTAGTCGAGCGGCATGCCGACTAAACCAGTCTGCGATACAGAGCGAATGAATCGTATCCGCCGTCCAATACCGCGCAATTCACGCTTGGCTCCCTGCCTCGGAGGATCTACCTGCCGGATAGAACCCGCGCGATGCCCGCAATCACCAGCCCAACTCCCGTAAGCACGACTGGAAGTCGCTGTTCGTGCCAGTAAGCCGCGAGCACGAGCACTCGATCAACCCGTTCGTCGTGGATCGTAAATTCACACCGCGAGCTACCTCCTGGTTTCGCGATGGTAAACCCTGGAGAATCGGGACCGCTGTAATGCACCAGTCGGGTGCCACGTTCTTCCACCCGAGTCAATAAACCCAGTCCATACTGTTCGAATTCGCCGCTAGCCTCTCCCTTGCGAGCACGACTGGCCATGGAGACACGTCCGATCTGAGGGCCAACCTTAAGATTTTCTCCAATGCCGAATGCGCGGCCCGGGTTACTCGGATCGACCATTCCGATCGAATAGCGAAGGTCGGGACCGAGGACGCGAAGCATATCTGTTATTACTCTCCCTCCATTCGCGTCACGTAGCACTCGTTGCATTCGCGCAATTGGACGCCGCTGCCCCGACACGAGTACATCGTGCCGACGTTCACCGCTCCACCGCGGCACAACACTGAACTCCGTCGCATTCTCCAGCACAGCTTCATTCTCCAGCACGTGAAAGTACCTCCAATCAGGCCCTAGAGAGCCGCCAGATAGCCGGTGCGCGATGCCCCGTCCTTCGCGGACCATCCGCTCTGCTTTTCGAAGTCGAATCCATGCTGCTCTACGTCCTGCATGAGCCCACCCGCACTCTGATCGCCCCAAGCTCCCGAGTTGCCCTGTTGTAGTTTCTCGATCAGCGACTGAATGAGCTCGACCGCCTGGCGAATATCATTATAATAGTTTTGAATTTGCTCCAAGCAGTTCACAACCTCCCGAACCCGCTTGTATATCTTTACCCCTCGCCACGCTGTCCAGGCGGCCGCGAGAACATCTGCAGCCGGATCCTCGGGGCCAAGGCCTACCGTTTCAATAATCGCATCACCCGCTATCACTTTGGCGGCTTCCTTTGCCAGCTCCTTTACCTCGTTGTCGATGACATTACTGGCATAGGAGACGACGATCTGAACCAAGGCGAGGATGGCCTCATATCCGTCCTTATAATAGCCAGCGATAACCTTTGCACGATCTCCCACACCCCCGATACCGTTTGTCCATCGGAACATATAGGAGTCGAACGCGGTGGCGGTATCCCCCTGCCATTCGCTGCCAATCTTCCACGACCCCTTACGGAGGGTGCCAGCAACGGTATAACAGGCATCGCCAAGCGTATCGTATGCATCGTGCAGGTACATCAATCTATCCCAGTCGCCCAGAAGAGGCTTCAGAAGTAGATCAATGAAACTGTGCCCGGTAACCATCTGAAACGCTTTGTCCGCAATCCAGATATCATTACCCGCGCCCGTAACCTGCTTTCCCAAAGCACCCTTCGTCTTATCGATCGAAGCGTCTTTGGCATTACTCAGCTTTCCTTTCACCCCCTCGCCGCTGAAAATCTTTTTGAACATCGACTCTTCGTCTTTGTCTTTAGCGCCGGGAATCTGCCCCGCAATCAACCCCGTAAGAATGCTGCCGGAAGGAGCCTTCTCGCTGGAGGGCTCCTTCAAATTGATATCTTCATCATTAAAATTCAGCTGCTCACCAGCCGGAGTGCCCAGGGTCGATATGTCCGGGACCCCGGAAACCATATCCGGAAAGGCCGTTTTCAACGCAGCGGCGTTCTTCTCGTCCTCAGTCCGCAGTTCTTGGTCAACGGTGGTGACTTTATCTTTGATGGTACCCATGCCTTTTTGGCACTGCTTGAGAAGATCGCCGATTTGCTCGGCTTCGCCTTTGACTGTCGGTATGATTACCGTCAACAGCCCGTCGAGTCCATCGACGTCCGAACACTGCTTTCCGGTCCATGCGACCATCGGTCCAAAGTGGTCGCCTTGCTTGGATACAAGACCACAGAAGCCTGTGAAATCGTCGCTCGGTGGCACCTTTATTTGGCCGGCCACGTGACCCCCTTCGATTGTCGATCCACTCTGCGTGCACGCTACCCAACCGATCGTCCGACCGCAGGGGGGCGCCTCAACTTGGACGTACGAGACCACCAGATGGTTCCAACATTGTGTAAAGCCCAGGGGGACGGCTGCATACGCGGGTGCCTCGGTCTATCATCGACCGGAGCGATGAAGGGTGTGGGAGCCGTGATGGATGACGAAACAATCAACTTTGGCGCAATCCTGGCCGAGATCGACCGGAAGGAAGCCGACCTCGAGGCGGCCGGGCGTCGTCTGGCCGCCATCACAGCCACCGCGCGATCCGCTGACGGCCTGGCCGAGGTCACGGTAAGTGCCACCGGCGCAGTGACATCCATCCACCTGTCCCCCGAGACGTTTCGTCGCAGCACCCCAGAATATCTAGGGAAGTCCGTTGCAGAGGCGGCCCAACAGGCCACGCGACAAGTTAGGCAGTCCACCCGGGCGGCGGTCACTCCGATAGCAGCAGTTGGCAAGGAGTTGACCGAAGCTGTCGAGGAACCCAAAGCGCCTCGAGCACATACGCAGTCGGCACAGATTGATGGTATCGGCGCAGAAGCCAGCTCGACTGATCGATCGGCTCGAGTGGGCGTCGACGCGATGGGAATCGTCGCGGTGGTTCATATCGCGCCCAACGCATATCGCGGAGGAACCACTACACGGTTGGCCGCCGCAATCACGGAGGCTGCCGAACTGGCCGCTCGGCAGATGTTTGAGACCCGCATAGGCACAATCGAATCGGAAATCGGCGTGGAGGACATGCCGAATATGGACGACTTCTTCCCGACGCCGGTCGCACCCGAGCCCGCGGTCCCGGTTCAGGCCCCGCCCCCCGCATACACTCCGCCTCCCCCGGCGGCCGGTCCCGCGGTTTCCAATTGGAATCCGATCAGCGGACGGCCCGGGGAACAGGTTGTCGGGCCGTCGGATTGGGACGATGAGATGGGCGATTACGGGGGCGGGCAGCAGCAGTCCTGGCTCCGCTGATGCTCTGGTGGCCGAGCCGACAATGACGGCTCGGCCCTGCCCGCCTCAGACGAGCCAGCTCTTGCGGTTGTAGTACTCGTCGTCCGGATCTACATCATCAACTGCCCGGACCACCTCGTTGGCTTTGCGGAAGGCGGCTGCGCGCGCGATGGCGGCACGCTGCTCACGAAGTTCGGCCTCTCGGCGCTCGGCCTCCGTCATCGAGCCGGACGGCTGCCACTCGCTGCGTGGCTCGTCGTCCACTCGCCTGACTGCTGGCTCATTTGCGCGCGGGACAGCGGTGACTGCGTGCTGTGCGCGCAGCTCCGCCGCCCGGCGTTCATGGGCTTCGGCCTCACGCCGGGCACGTTCCTCGGCCTCCTGGCGCTCGCGTTCCTCCGAGGTGTCCGCGTACTCCTGTCGGGAGGCTTCGGCATCCAGCCGCTCTTGCTCCTCACGGCGGGCTTCGGACGCAAAGAACTCAGCGCACGCAGCGGCGTTCCGTACTGTCTGTTGTTTGACCTCGTCGAGTTCGTCCGACAACAGCGCCATACGGCGGCGATTCTCCGCCGCGATACGGTCGATCTCAGCGGCGTAGTCCACCATCTCGAATCTCCTTGTGTCCGACGAGGTTCCGGCACATCACAGCGGTCCCGATTCGGCAAGCTCCGCGCCGCTGTCGGGCTTTTGTGGCGACTGCGTGGTGGTCTTCGATTTGTCGGTGCCGCCGGCGTTTGTCGGCGCCTGGGGCACTACCGGAGCGGTCGCGACATTCGAACTGCTTCCACTCCCCGAATTTGATGACGTGCCCTGGTTACTCGTCGATTGATCGGTCGACTTATGAGTTCCGGCCGATTGGTCGGTCGACTTCTGGCTGCTGTTCGACTGATTGTCGGACTTGCCATCGGTCGATGAATGATGAGCGGACGACGCCGACGACGAATCCGATGTCGAGCTGCCCTTACCGCTCTCGTCCTGGGAGGTGATGACGGGGATCCCGTGCTCGTCGAGCTTGAGGGTGTACGACTTGCCCTTGCCGTCGGAGTCGTCCAGGACCAGCTCCAGAACTCCGTTCTTGCCCTGCTCCAGCTTCAACTGCTTACCCGCGATATCGAACTCGGCCACCGGTTTTCCGGTCGTGTCCGACACGGTCGACTTGGCATTGTGGGTGCCGAGGAGCCCGTCGATCCCCTGCTGGATCTGCGTCGTCAGGGAACCCAGCCCCTGCGTCACCGACTGGCTCAGCGACGCAAATGTGGAGCCGAGACCACTCACCTGCGACACCGCCGATTCGGCACTCTGAACCAGCGTGCCGAGGCCGGTGAGACCCGATGTCACGGCGTTGAACGCGGACGTGATGGTCGATATACCCGAGGTGCTGGTCAGCGATGTGCTCATCCCCGAAACCGAGGTGCTGGTACCTGAGCCCGACGAATCGCTACCGGATCCGGTTCCGGTGCCTGATGGTGAGGCTGACGTGCTCGAGGGGTTGGTCGAACTCAGGGATGCTGAAGCCGAGTTCGAGTTCGAGTTCGACGGCCCCTTTCCGTCCGATGGGCGGGGATACCGCGTGTCGTGCACGGCATTCATCGCATCGGTAATATTCTTATAATACTGATTTATACTGTTGTCGGCTTGAGTGCAGGCGTCATCGAATATTTTGAGCTTACTCTCGAACTCGGGCTTGAAGACTGCATCCAACCAGTATTGGGAAGCGACCTGGGTGAGCCGCCCCTTGTCTTCCGATAGAGGGTTTTCAGCGTCCGATGCATCCTTCCATGCCGTTTCCCCATTATCGTGCATCTTCAAGATATTCCTATCGGGAAACCATGAATCTACCGAATCGACCTGCTTCCCACTGACCCACTCCCGAGCTTTACAGATATCGATCATCATCTGAACGTCAGCGGGAGATCTCCCGCTGATCTCAAACTTAGGATTGGCCCCGTCGAAATCGGGAATATGGTACACCAATGCAGCCTTGTCGATGATCGCCTGACGGGTCGAATCGATCATGCTGCCGATCGTGTCTGCTGCATGCTGCGCCGCCTCGATGTCGTTCCCGGCCAGTTTGATCTGGTCCGCAACCATGCTATGGGCAGTCTGGGCGGCCGCACCGCCGCTCCAGGCTTGCTGCAAACGAATTCCGCAGTTTTGCTGCGTCTCCAGTTGGGTCTTCGCCTCCGTCAGCGCCGCGTTCAATGCGTCACGAGTAGTCGAAAGCTTGACCAAGTTCATTCCGCGCTGCTCGTCGTATCGAGCTTCCAGGTCTTGAACTGTCTTGCAGGAGCCATTATACATCTGCTGATAGAGAGGATAGAACTCGATAAAGTACTGAATCCCAGCGTTTGCACCCCAGGTCAGGATATCGTCAACCGACTTTCCCGCATTGGTCTTTTCATCCGCATCACTGGTTGCCATTACCGCGCCCTATGCTCCCCTGAAATAGTACTGGACTACTGATCAAGATTTGATAGTTGACTTGCATTGTAGCCATCGGTCCACCCGTACGAGATCGATGCCGTGCCCAGCGCAAGAGAAGTTGCCGTGATCGCATCACTCCAGTGCTGGAGCCAATCGGCAATATGCTTCAGCCCGTCGTGAACCGCCGTCCCCTGAGCTGTATACGCACGCCCCGCCTCACACTCGGCTCCGTTACGTCCGGTGCCGAACAGGTGATCGGGACTGCTGATGGCCTTCGACTGCGTGGTGATAACGCCAGCCGATTCTTGCATGTGACCAGCCAACTTGCCCAAGTCATCCGCACTGACATCTAGTGGCGCGGTCGCCATTGCTCTGTCCCTCCGCTCCCCGAACTGTTTCCTGCCATCGCGTCGTCGACGTACTCGCTCGACTTGCTTACCTGGTTGGACGCACGCCTGGCACAAACGGTTCCGTCAGAGCATAGAAGTTGCGGGAAGCGTCCAGCAACAGTCGATCCCGACCACGTCCGTGGCCCCGCGCCCGGCTGTCTGCGCGCCGAGGGCAACTCGAACCCCATGCCGTGGCAGTAGCTCTGCGCCACCGCTACTCGAGGCCACGTGGTGGTTGGACGGCCTGGAATGTCGGCGGCTCGTTGGTAGGGCTCTGACGCCCTACTTCCCGATCTTCCCGTGATCCGTACGCACCCACTCCGACGTCCCGTCGGAATTGTGGTGGAACTCCCACGCGGAGTAGTCGCCATCATTGTCGACGACGGTGAGGTGGTCGGCGAAGCCGTCGTGGTCCATGTCGGTCCAGACGTCCATGGAGTGGGGGCCCTGGACGGTTTCGGTGTCGGGGTGGCCGTGGCCCGTGAGGTCCTGGGTGGGGTGGTGCATTTCGACCGAGCCCAGGTGGCCGAGGTCGGAGTGGGAGTCTACGTCCGGCATGTCCAGGCCTGGCAGATCGCCTGAGTTGATCATGTACGGCTCCTCGGGACGGGGCTGCGGAAGTAGGGTCCATCCTGACATCCCGGAGGGGCGCGGCGCACCAACTAATCGGCGTTCCTGGGGATAACCGGCCGAATGCGAGGTGAATCATATGCGCGTCGCGCCGGATGGACTGTGGATAACTCCCCCGATCGTCGCCGGGCATGTCGGCGCCTGATGACCGCTATTGCCCCGGACCCTCCGCCGTCGCAGCATCGACTGCACCCGAACTCCACGGACTGCGCCCACGCTCGACAGGCGCCGCCCAACACGCAAAGTGTGCGAGGCAGTCTGCCCCGCACATCTTGCGCGTCCGCACTCGACTCGGTTGCGCGGAGAGTCGACTCAGTCGTGCGGAAAATCCTCGGACGGGTACACGTTCGTCGGCCCGGCGACCGGAGAGACGCTCGGGCCCTGCGGAACCACGATCCACAACGCAACGTAAATGAGGAACTGAGGCCCGGGCAGCAGGCACGAGAGCACGAAGATCAGGCGCACGAGAGTCGCGTCCCAGCCGAAGTATTCGGCGATGCCACCGCATACGCCGGCGATCCACTTGTCGTTGTTCGAACGGGTGAGACGGCGGATTTCACTGGTCATGCCTCTACTCTGCGGTCCCGCGGCCGCCCGCACATCGGGGCGCGAACCCGATCCGCACCCTGATTTCCGCGCCCCGCGCCTCAGGGTGCAACCCGGAGCGCCGCGTCCTCCCGACGAACCTGGCTCACGCCCGCCGAGGCCGATCGCAAGCAGCCCGTACCTGTCGGCGCGGCCCCGTCTGACCGATATCCCACGCAGTTCACTTCGATCGACCGGCCGCTGCCCGGGGCAACGCGGGCCGGGCTCAGCCCGCCACGCCACGCACGGCACACTCTTACCGTGAACGAGCGCACCGCCCCCTTCGATCCGACACGACCGATCGGCAGGTCTTACCGAGCGAGCGGCCCATCAGTACAACGCGCCGCGCGCATGCTGGCACTGGGCGAGGCGCGGTCGTGAGCGAGCTTGCGAGCGAACCAGCAGCACAGGGCGCCGCGCGCACGACGGAGCCGAGCGTCAGCGAGGCGCAGTCGTGAGCGCAACCCTGCACGCCCGGAACCTCTCCGCCGGACACGGTGAGCGGGTCCTGTTCAGCGATCTGGATCTGGTGCTCGCGCCGGGGGACGTGATCGGGCTGGTCGGGGTGAACGGCGCCGGGAAGTCGACACTGTTGCGGATACTTGCCGAGGGTCGCGCGCCCGAGGGCGAGATCGCGCTGAGTCCGCCGGATGCGACGGTCGGGTATCTCGCACAGGAACCCGAGCGGGTGGCAGGGGAGACCGTGCTGCAGTTTCTGGGGCGGCGCACGGGAGTGGCTGCGGCGCAACGCATCATGGACGAGGCCGCCGAGCGGCTGGGCGAGGGCGGGGACGACGACTACTCCCCCGCCCTGGAGCGCTGGCTGGCGCTGGGCGGCGCGGATCTCGAGCAGCGCGCGCAGGAGGTGGCGGTCGAGCTGGGGCTGGCGCAGAGCCTGCCCAACGGGCTGGACACGCCGATGACGGGGTTGTCCGGTGGGCAGGCGGCACGGGCGGGGCTGGCCTCGGTGTTGTTGTCCCGCTTCGACATTCTGCTGCTCGACGAGCCCACCAACGATCTGGACCTGGACGGCCTGGCACGGCTGGAGCAATACGTCACCGGGGTGCGGGCGCCGCTGATGGTGGTCAGCCACGACCGGGAGTTCTTGGCGCGCACGGTGAATCGCATCCTCGAGCTCGACCTTGCGCAGCAGCAGGTGGGTCTCTACGACGGCGGCCACGAGTCCTACCTGGCCGAGCGCGAGATCGCCCGCCGGCATGCCCGCGAGGCCTACGAGGAGTTCGCCGACACCAAAGCCGGTCTCGAAGCGCGGGCGGTGATGCAGCGCAACTGGCTCGAGCACGGCGTGCGCAACGCGCGCCGCAAGGCGAAGAACGACTCGGACAAGGCCGGTCGCAAGATGCGCGCCGAATCCACCGAGAAGCAGGCCTCGAAGATGCGTCAGACGCAGCGCCGGATCGAGCGGCTCGACGTGGTGGAGGAGCCGCGCAAGGAATGGGAGCTGCGGATGGAGATCGCCGCCGCCCCGCGCAGCGGTTCGGTGGTCGCCACCGTCTCGGGCGCGAGCCTCACCCGCGGCGACTTCACACTGGGACCGGTGACCGCACAGGTGGATTGGGGTGATCGCATCGTCCTCACCGGCGCCAACGGCTCCGGGAAGTCCACCCTGCTGGCGCTGCTGCTGGGAAAGATCGTGCCCGACACCGGAACCGCGACGCTCGGGTCGGCGGTGGCCGTCGGCGAGGTCGATCAGGCGCGCGGGCTGTTCCGCGGAAACGCCACGCTGGCGGACACTTTCGGCGCCGAGGTGCCGGACTGGCCGGAGTCCGAGGTGCGCACGCTGCTGGCCAAGTTCGGCCTGCGCGGCCCACATGTGCTGCGCGCCAACGACACCCTCTCCCCCGGCGAGCGCACCCGCGCGGCCCTGGCTCTGCTCCAGGCACGCGGGGTGAACCTGCTCATCCTCGACGAACCCACGAACCACCTGGACCTCCCAGCCATCGAACAGCTCGAGCAGGCCGTCGAATCCTTCACCGGCACCCTGATTCTGGTCACCCACGACCGCCGCATGCTCGACACGGTCCGCGCCACCCGCCGCTGGCACATGGAGGCAGGCAAGCTGGTCGAGGACTGAACCAACCGCGTGTCAGCGGTACCGAGCCGCCAACGGCCCACGTCACCGCCCCTGCTACCGCCTCGGCGAATCGGCGGTCGGTGCGCCGCCGTATCGGGAGCTGCTGAGAGCGCGGTGCCGGATCACCGTAATGGCTTGTGCCACAATAGAAAGTAGCGCCAGAACACTAGCCGGCGGACCTTGACTCCCGGAAGACGGTCCGTGGCGATCCCCCGGACGTCGTGCGTGCTGAGCGGCGGGTCGCCGACCATCGGCATCGCAGTATCGCTGGGCTCGTGTGCGAACCATGGTCGTCGAGTTACCGTGCGCAGCAGGTAGAACGCGAGCGCGTAGACCCGCTGAGCAACCAGTGCGACCACTTCGTATCCCAGGTCCCGCCGATCGACGCGTGGAAGCGCGACGACGGCCAGCACGCCGCCCGGCCGCAGTGCCCGATCCAGCACCGGTAGCACCTCATCGAGCGGAACATGGTGCAGCGCAGTCATCGACACGATGGCGTCGTACCCCTCCGCGGGCAGCGGATGCTCCAGCACATCGCCGAGAATGCACATGACATTGTCCGGCACCCGCCGCTCGGCAAGCTCGATCATGACCGGCGACCGATCGATCGCATCCACCCGCCCGGCCCGCCGCCCCAACTCCGCCGCGAGCGCCCCCGCCCCGCACCCCACCTCGAGCACCCGCGCGCACCCCGGCGGCACCCGCCGCAGCAGCAACCGCCGATAGAACGCGTTGTGATCCCACAAGAACCGTTGCATCAGCCCACCCTGCCAGCTCCCGCACCCCGTGACTATGCGGCTGCTCCCAATCCATAATCCACGGTTCGCAACGGGGCGATCGTGTACGTCCTCGAGGTCGAGGAACTGCGTCACTTCAACCGGTCGAGCGATGGCCCATAGTTCCCCATCACGCCGCCCGTATCTCACGCCACGAGACAGTGAGTAGCGTCCCCGGCACGCGTCGGGAATGGTCGATATATGCCGATTCAACGTCTCAATCATGCCGTGCTGTTCGTCTCCGACGTGGAGCGGTCCGCGGCCTTCTACAGCGAAGTGCTCGGATTTCGTCGGCTGCCGGGCAATTTCCCGGGCGCGGTCTTTCTCCAGGCCGAGGGCTCGGCCAACGATCACGATCTCGGGCTGTTCCAATCGCCGGATCCCTCGACTCCGCATCGCACCGGGCGGGTCGGTCTGTATCACCTGGCCTGGGAGGTGAATACGCTCGCGGAGTTGCAGCGCGTGCGCGAGGCGCTGACGGCGGCGGGCGCTCTCACCGGCGCGTCCGATCACGGATCCACCAAGGCGCTGTACGCCGCCGACCCCGACGGCATCGAATTCGAGGTCTGCTGGCTGGTCCCCGATGCCGCCATCGAGACCGAACTCGCCAACCAGACAGTCGCGTCCGCGCCGCTGGACCTCGCGGCGCTCATCGATACCTACGGCGCCGACACCCTGGGTGGCCCGCGCACCGATCACGCCGTCTGGCAGCGATTGTTCGCCGCGCGGCCGCGCGACTGACGGGTGCTCTACCCGCCGTCGGCGATGGCGGCGATCAGGGTGCGGCCGCCGACGGTCTGGGTGGTGATGATCTGGGTGTAGGTCTTCGGATCCTTCGTGGGCTTCTGCTCGGTGAGGCGGACCTCCCACTGGGTGCCGTCGGGGCTGCCGCGGGTGATCGAGACGCAGTAGCGGGTGCCCACCGGAGTCTTGTTGATGCCGCGCTGAATCTGGTCCGCGGCCGGAACTTTCGCATCGGGCGCGACGACGGCGCGGGCCGCGTAACCCGAACGCTGCACGTAGTAGGCGCGTTCGAAGGCGAGGATCGCATCGGGGGCGGAGCCGGTGCCGCCCGGATCGGTGCCCGAGACGACATCGGCGTCGTGGCGCTGCTCGCACCCGTCGGACGCGATCACACCCGGCACACTCGGCACATCCGACGCTGACGACGACGGGGCGGCCGAGGCGGCCGCCGCACCCGCCAGCGTTGGCGCGGGCGCGCTCAGCATTCCCGGATGACGGTGTTTGCCGGTGTGCAGGACGGTCAGGATCACCGAAACGACGACAATCGCGATACCGGCCAGGATCAGCACGCTGATGATCTTGTCGCGGCTCGGAGGCGCGTTCCCGGTCCGCGGGCGCGCGCGCCGCAGCCGCGACCCCGCGCTGGCGCCGGTCCGGTCGACGATCTTCGGAACCAGGGCGGCATTGTCGGGATCGCCGTAGTCGTACTCGCGCGCCGGCATCGGGGGCGGCGGGGCGGCCGGCTCCGGATTCGGTTGCCGCACACCCTGATCCAGCCATTCCTCCCACCCCCCGGAATGGTCACCCGATCCGGGGATGGGCAGCGGATCGCGCCGCGGCGGCCGGCGCCGAGGGGCGCCGCGACGACTCGGCCGGCGCCGGGCCGGAGGACGCAGCATCGGCAGACCCAGGTCGAACGGGTTGTCCGAGCCCGGATCCGGCGGACCGGAGTCAGGTGGTGTCATCGCCGATCAGAACGAGTCATCGCCGAGATCGCCGATGACGGCGGCCGGGACCATCTCCTCGACGGCGGCCGGCGCGGTCACCCCGAGCTGGCCGTCGCGCTTGGAATCACCGCCGCCCGAGCCCGGCGCGGGCGGCAGTGCCAGCCCCGCCGCGGGCGGCGGAGCCGGGTGGGTGGGCGCGGCGGGAGTGGAGGTGTCGGGCGATGCGGGCGCGGGCTGCGGATCGTGCGCGGGCGCAGGCGTACTCGCGCCCGGCGTCGCGGTATTCGACGACGGCGCGGGCGTGCTGGGCGCGGCCGCCCCCGGCGTGGGCGGAAGGATCGAGGTCGAGGTGCCGGCCGGCGCGGGCGCCGACTGCGCCGCCTGGCCACCGCCGAAGTTGAACAGGCTGGGCTGGGTGCCCGCACCGTTGCCACTGCCACTGCCGCTACCGCTCGGATTGATCAGCTGCGGGATCGCCTGCTCGGCCACCGTGGCGCCCTGGTCGATGGCGTGCTCGCCGACCTCGGCGATCTTGTCGATCAGCTCGCTGCCGATGCTGACGCCCGCGTTGATCGCGTCGGAGCCGACGTTCACGCCCGCGGCCAGCAGCTGCTCCTGCAACTGCAGCTGCGCGGCCGTGGCCGGATCCAGCGGCTTGCTGTTGCCGTTGACAACCTCGTTGGGCGCGCCGGTGTAGCTGTTGTCCGGGCTGTAGCTGTTGTTCGAGCCGTAGTTGCTGCCATTCGAGTCGTAGCTGCTGTTGTTCGACGAGTAGTTGCTCGAATAGGTCGGGGCGGAGCTGTTCGAGTTGTCGTTCAACGACAGATCGGCCGGGGTCGTGACGGTCAGCGGACCCATCGAATTCAATTTCCGCGTGTGCCCGTCCATTTCGGTCTTCGCGGTGTTGACCGCGGTAATCGCCTCGCGCAGCGCCTGGGAGGCACGGGTGATCACCGCATCGGTGTCCGGCGCGGCCTTGGCGTTGTGCAGGATCGTGCGCGCGTCCTGGCGGAAGTCGGCGATGATGCCGTCGACCTTGGTCGCGGCCCGTGCACTGGTGGCCTGCGCCTCGGACAGCACCTGGACGTACTGCGGCCCGCGGTCGGAGATGTCACCGATCTGGGTGCGGGTGGTGCGCAGCGCGGGCACGGCCGCGTCGGCGGCGGGCCCGGACCAGGTCGATTCCAGCGCCTGCATGCCCTCGCGATGCGGAGCCTCGGTGTCGGCGGCCTGCGTGGTGGACCTCGTCAGCGCCGCGACGATGGCCTGATTCGGGGTGCCGGCGCCGGTGCCGAGCGAGGCCCGCAGCGCCAGCAGCGGCTGCACCAGCCGCGCGATGATGGGCGGATCGACATTCGGATCGCTGGTTGTGGTGGTGGACTTGGCGTTCCGGGCCGAAACCGGCGGCCGCCGCCGCAGCCCTGTTCCTCGCCTCATGCCTCCACCTCGCTGGCGCTCGGCTCCGGCATGAGCCGAGGACTCGGCAGCATCATTGTTCGGTCGCTTCGCTCCCTCATGCCTCCACCTCCCTAGCGCTCGGCTCCGGCATGAGCCGAGGACTCGGCAGCATCATTGTTCGGTCGCTTCGCTCCCTCATGCCTCCACCTCGCTGGCGCTCGGCTCCGGCATGAGCCGAGGACTCGGCAGCATCATTGTTCGGTCGCTTCGCTCCCTCATACGAGTGTCTCCCCGGTCTTGGCGATGGCGGTGGCGGTACCGCTGTCGGAGGACTGCATATCGGTGTTGTATCCGCGCAGCACCTGCCCGTAGGCGTGGACCAGCTGGCCCGCGGTGGACAACGCCTGCACGTGCTGCGACACCGCGGCGGTGAACTGGGCCGCGAATTCGGCGCCGACCTCACCCAGGTCGGCCGCCAGCTGTTCGGGATTCACCGCGCCGCCCGCGGCGACCGCCGCCGAGGCCAGCTGCTGTGAAACGGTATCCGCAACCGATGTATAGGCAGCCATGGCCGCCGGATCGAGCTTCAGCGTGTCCACTGTTCCCCCTCACGGAAATCAAGCTTTCGCTGTCGCTTTCACGAGACGAGATCCACCATACGTGGCATTCCGGCGCAGCGCGCTCCGATCCCGCCGATCACTCGGTGTGAAAGCCTCACCCGGTAGTGCGATCGTCTCAGAGGGCGGCGACGCGTTTGGCCAGGTCGTCGGCGAGCTGGCGGGCCCGATCCGGATCGGTGGCCTCGACCATGACGCGGACCAGCTGTTCGGTTCCGCTGGGGCGCAGCAGCACCCGGCCCGAATCGCCCAGGATCGCCTCGGCCTCGGCGACCGCGTCGCGGACCTCCGGCGATGCGGCGACCGCGGCCTTGTCCGAGACCGGGACATTGATCAGCACCTGCGGCACCGTGTCGACCACGCCCGCCAGATCCGCCAGCCCGCGCCCGGTTTCGGCCATGCGGGCCATCAACTTCAGCCCGGTCAGCACGCCGTCGCCGGTGGTGCCGAACTTCGGGAACACCACGTGGCCGGACTGCTCACCACCTAGGGCGTAGCCGCCGCGGCGCAGCTCCTCGAGCACGTAGCGGTCGCCGACAGCGGTGGTGTGCACCGCGATTCCGGCCTCCCGCATCGCGATGTGCAGGCCCAGATTGCTCATCACCGTGGCGACGAGGGTGTCCCGAGCCAGCTCGCCCGCCTCGTGCATGCCCAGCGCCAGCACCGCCATGATCGCGTCGCCGTCCACCACCGCGCCGGTCGCGTCCACGGCCAGGCAGCGGTCGGCGTCGCCGTCCAGGGCAAGGCCCAGATCCGCGCCGTATTCACGCACCGCGCGCTGCACCTGGTCCAGATGTGTGGAACCGCAACGATCATTGATGTTCAGGCCGTTGGGCTCGGCGTTGATGGCGATGACGCGCGCGCCCGCCTCCCGGTACGCCGACGGGCCGACATCCGACGCGGCGCCGTTCGCGCAGTCGAGCACGACCGTCAGCCCGCTCAGGTCGCGGCCCGTGGCCTCCACCAGATGCTCGACGTACCGCTCGTGCGTCCCGGCGAGGCTGTAGTGCGCGTCGACGTGCCCGTCGACGCCGGACTGGCTCAGCACCCGCCCGATCTCGCCGCCGGTCGGGCGCACAAAGCTCTTGGCGCGCACCAACTCCTCGATCCGGTCCTCGATGGCGTCGTCCAGCTTGTGCCCGCCCGCGGCGAAGATCTTGACCCCGTTGTCGGGCATCGGGTTGTGCGAGGCGGAGATGACCACGCCCAGGCACGCGTCGTAGGCGGCGGTCAGATAGGCGACCGCGGGCGTGGGCAGCACGCCCACCGAGAGCACGTCCACCCCGGCCGAGGTCAGTCCGGCGGTCACCGCCGCCTCGAGCATTTCGCCGCTGGCGCGTGGATCGCGGCCCACCACCGCCACCGCCCGCACCTTGCCACGGCTGAGTACCTGCGCGGCCGCGGCGCAAACCTGTAGTGCCAGTTCCGGACTCAGCGAATCGTTGGCCAGCCCGCGGACTCCGTCGGTGCCGAACAAACGTCCCATGAAAACTGCCCCTCATGTGTGGATTTCGGCATCCGCGGGCAGGAACCGCGAACGTCGTATCGTGCAGGCGAGATCCCGCGGACCGGATGCGGGAGATGCCGCGGGGTTCGAGGGTGAATACCGCCGAAACCCTACGCGCACCAGTTCAATACAGCACGAGAGCAGGCACCCCCGGTAGGGGCGGCCTGCTCTCATACATATGACGCGCCGACCGTAACCCGTCCGACACCACAGCGGGTGCCGGACGGGGTGGCCGGAGGATGCAAGATCAGCGCTTCGAGTACTGCGGAGCCTTGCGGGCCTTCTTGAGGCCGTACTTCTTACGCTCGGTCGCACGCGGGTCACGCGTGAGGAAGCCGGCCCGCTTGAGGGCGGGACGATCCTCGGGGGTGACCTCGATCAGCGCGCGGGCGATCGCCAGGCGCAGCGCGCCGGCCTGACCCGACGGGCCGCCGCCGACCAGGCGGGCGTGGATGTCGAACGACTCGGTGCGCTCGACGGTGACCAGCGGGGACTTCACCAGCTGCTGGTGCACCTTGTTCGGGAAGTAGTCCTCGATGCTGCGGTCGTTCAGCTTGAACTGACCGGTGCCCGGCAGCAGTCGCACGCGAACCACGGCCTCCTTGCGGCGGCCGACGGTCTGCACCGGACGGTCGATCACGATCGGGGCGACCGAGACGGACTCGTAGGACTCCTCGTAGCCGGCGCCCTCGTCGACGATCTCGACGGCGGTGTCCTCGACGACGTAGTCGTCGTTGAATTCCTCAGGAGCGGTCACTGGGCCACCTGCTTGATCTCGAACGGAATGGGCTGCTGAGCCGTGTGCGGGTGCGACGGGCCGCCGTAGACCTTGAGCTTGGCGCCGATCTTGTTGCCGAGCTTGTTCTTGGGGATCATGCCCTTGACGGCACGCTCCACCACACGCTCCGGGCGGGTGTCGAGCAGCTGCCCGACAGACCGGGCCTTCAGGCCGCCCGGGAACCCGGAGTGGGTGTACAGCTGCTTGTCCTGCCGCTTGTTGCCGGAGACGGCAACCTTGTCGGCGTTGATGATGATGACGAAATCGCCACCATCGACGTTGGGGGCGTAGGTCGGCTTGTTCTTGCCACGCAGCAGATTCGCTGCCTGCACGGCAAGGCGGCCGAGCACCACGTCAGTGGCGTCGATGACGTACCACTTGCGCGTGGTGTCACCCGCCTTGGGGCTGTACGTAGGCACAGTTTTTCCCTGTCTGTCGTTGTGTTCTACCGGCCAGGCGAGCGGTCGGGCGGCCCCGGCGGCCGGCTGAGACCCGGGGAGCCCGTGGAGACGCACGGGAGAATCCGCGACGTACTACACGCCAGCGGACAACGCTACCAGCCCGGCCGCACGCTCCCGAAATCGATCCCCGGCGCTCGGCTAGATGTGGATCGGCGAGCCGAGGTCGAGACCGTCCGGCTGCTGGACCGGGGCCGCCGATGCGGCCGCCGGCCGGACCGAGCCCGCGCGGGGGCCGATGGCGTCGGCGGCCGGGCCGACCAGTCCGGCGGCCGAATGGATGGCGATGGCGGCCAGCGCGACCGCCCCCACGATCGTCGGCGCGCCGAAAAGGTTGTCCTTGACCTTGTTCCATATCTGACCGGACTGCTCGCCCTCGCCACCGGGCCGGGCCGG
The DNA here is from genome assembly GCF_050434125.1 of Nocardia sp. GP40. Lineage (NCBI taxonomy): Bacteria > Bacillati > Actinomycetota > Actinomycetes > Mycobacteriales > Nocardiaceae > Nocardia > Nocardia sp. GP40. Next base: position 269,785 of record NZ_JBNPVW010000005.1, read on the forward strand.
GGGTTCGGGGTGACGCGCGCGGGGACCGGACGGTTCGGTGCCGAAACCCATCTTGGTCGTCTGCTTGGTGTCGGCCGGGGAGCCCGGCGCGATAGTCGCGCGGCCGTCCATGGACGCGAAATCGGAGCGCACGTTCGAGACCTGATCGCGGGGGACATGGATGGTCTGTTCGTCGTCCTCCTCGGCGTCGGGCGCGGCATGCCGCCCCGGGGACGCGGGGGACTGCCGCGAATCCGGGACCTGCCCGGTCGGCTCGGGCCCGCGCCGGCCGTGACGGCCGCCCTCGGCTGTCGCGACCACCGCGGAACCCTGCGCGCTCGGCGGGGTGTTCACCAGGTTTTGCGCCCCCGTGCCCGGGCCCGGGTAGGTGCCGCCCGGACGCGCCGGGCCCCGGCCGCCCTGTTGCGCCTGATTCACCGGACGGCCCTGGTCGGGCGGGCGCGGCGGGGCTGCCGCCTGCCCCGGGCCCTGCGGTACCGGCGCCGGTCCGCCCGGACGCGCGGGTTCGGGGCCGTATCCCTGATCGGGGCCCTCGTCGGCGTATTCGCTGTCGGTGACCAGCAGATGCGCCGCGCCCAGCACGAGGGAGTGCATCGGGTGGTCGGCCACGCGCAGCCGGTGCCCGAGATGGTTCTGGAACGCCAGGCGCAGCGCGTCGTTGAAGCACACGTTGCCGGTGAGCAGGACGGTGGAGGTGTCCGCGCGGATCGACCGGGCCGCGGCCATCACCTCGATCACCACGTTGTCGGCATGATGCGCGTCGCGCATGGCATCGGGCGAGATCGGTACGCCGACCGATTCGGTGGGCTGCTCGTCGTCGCCGTTGACCGAGACCACCAGGCACTCGCGGCCGTCGGAGTAGACCCCCGTGGCGCTGGTCGCGGCGCGGCCGGGCTCGGGCGGGGTGACCACGCCCAGGGCGCGCACGTATCCGGACAGCGCCACGGACTCGGGTAGCGGTTCGCAGGCAACGTCCAGCTGTTCGACCAGCCGGGCGTACTCGTCGATCTTCTCGTCCGGCCAGTCGTCCGGATACGGCAGTGCGATCACGTCCGGCTTGCCGCGCACGTACTTGCCGATCGAGGCCAGCGGGTTGTACAGCCGCGCCCGGAACACCAGCTCGGCGGGCCACGTCGCACCCGCGATGCGGATCTGCTTGTGGCCCAGGATGTCGCGAACATCGGATATGGCAATGCCCAGGTCGGAGCGCTGCCTGTCGGAGCCTGCGGTGTGCAGGCGACCGGATGCATCCGCCAGCAGGTACGCGGGCGGGGTGTATGTGCCTTCCACCTGGACCGGGCGGATCGGTATGCCACCGCCACCGCCGGCCACGGACACCACATCCCAGCCGAGATGTACTGCCCCAACTCGAGCCGTCACAGCCACAAGTGTGCCTTCTTCTTCGGCGACACGCGCGACCGGGCAGGTTTATCACCTGGTTGCCGCCGTTTCGCGGGGGTCCGACATTGACTACTCACGAGGAGGACTTCCGCAGCCGCAGCCTCCACCACGTAATGATCGATAGAACTACAGCCAACGCAACGAGCATCCCGATGTCCAGCATCCAGATGTTCGCCGTGTGTTTCCACAGCGCCTCGTGCATCACGTCGCTGTCGGCGGGGTCCAGGGTCTTCAGGTTGACCGTCGAGGCGCCGGCGCCGAAACCCCAGCGCGCGGGGAACAACCAGGCGATCTGCTCGAGTACGACGCGATTGGTCACCGAGATCATGCCGCCCGCCATGACGAGCTGCACCATGATGACGACCACCAGCAGCGGCATCACCTGTTCGCTCGACCTCGCCAGGGTCGACAGAAGCAGGCCGACAATGACGCAGCAGACCGCGGTCGCCGCGATGTCGACGTACAGCTCGATGTTGCCCGAGGGAATCAGCGTGCCGTGCCCCGGCTGCTTCTTGCCGATGAGCACGATCGCGACCAGCACCGCCGCCTGCAGCATCGCGGCGAAGCCGAAAATCGTGATCTTGGCCATCAGATACGACCAGGGCCGCAGCCCAACGGCCCGCTCGCGCTGGAAGATCGGGCGTTCGCCGACCAGATCGCGCACGGTCAGCGTGGATCCCATGAAGCAGGCGCCCAGCACCAGCACGACGAGCAGCTGCAGTGACTCGGTACCGCCGGACGGTATGAAAGCGATGCCGCCGTGCCCGTCGCTCACCTGGGTGAGCGCGCCCTTGGAAAATCCGTTCTTCCCCGGCACCACCAGGGACAGCCCGCCCAGCACGAACGGCAGGATCGCGAGGAACGCCAGGTACCCCCGATCGGCCAGGATCAGCCGGACCTGCCGCCGGGCCAGGGTCGAGAACTGTTTGCGCGCACTGGTCTTCGGCGGCCGCCCGACATCGCCGCGCGGCGCGGGCGGTGGTGGCGGCGGCACCGCGGCCTGCCGCGAGCGGTAGTTCGCGAACGCGCCGTCGGGGTCGGCCGCGACCCGCGCGAAGATGTCCGCCCAATCGCTGGTGCCCAGCACCTCGCCGACCGCGCCGGGATGCCCGAAGTACGCGGTCTTGCCGCCGGGCGCGAGCAGCAACACCTGATCGCACATGTCCAGGCAGGCCACCGAGTGGGTCACCACGATGACGGTGCGCCCGGCGTCGGCCAGCTCCCGCAGCATCGTCATGACCTGGCGGTCCAGCGCCGGGTCCAGGCCGGAGGTCGGCTCGTCCAGCAGCAGCAGCGCCGGGCCGGTGAGCAGTTCCATGGCCACCGAGGCGCGCTTGCGCTGGCCGCCCGAGAGGCGGTCCACGCGGGTGTCGGCGTGCTCGGTGAGCGAGAGTTCCTGCAGCACACCGTCGATGACCTGGCGGCGGTCGGCCTTGGTGGTGTCGGGGGGCAGCCGCAGCTCGGCGGCGAAGCCCAGGGCCTGGCGCACGGTGAGCTGACGGTGCAGCACGTCGTCCTGGGGGACCATGCCGATACGACTGCGCATGGCCTGGTATTCGGCGTGCAGGTTACGGCCCTCGAAGGTGACCACGCCCGCGGACGGATGGGTCGCTCCCGCAACGAGTTTGGACAGCGTCGACTTGCCCGCGCCGGACGGCCCGATCAGCGCGGTCAGTGTGCCGCGCCCGGCCTGCATGTTGACATCGACCAGCAGCTGCTTGCGGCCCTCGACGGTGAAGCCGACGCCGTGCACGTCCAGGCCCTGTTCGGCCACGGGCTTCTGGCGCAGCGCCAGCGTGCCGTCCTGCACCAGGAAGTCGGCGTTGCCGATGGTGACGATATCGCGCTCTCGCAACGTCGTTCGCTGTTCGCGGCTGCCGTTGACGAAGGTGCCGTTGGCCGAGCCGAGGTCCTCGATGACCAGCCCCTCGGGCCCCTTGACCAGGCGGGCGTGCCGACGGGAGGCCAGCGGGTCGTTGACGACGATCTGGTTGTCGCTGGTGCGGCCGAGGGTGAGGCCGCCCGGCGGAATCCGGTCGGCGCGCGCGACGGGACCGGTGGAGGCGCGCGCCCGCATCGGCGGGAGCATCGAGGCATCGGCCTTGGTCGTCATGTTCAGGTTCGCCGCGCCCGCGTTCGCCGCAACTGGTTGCGACGGGCGGGCATTCGGGGAAGCGGGAGGCTGCGGTGCGGACGGGGGGACCCGATCCTGGGGCCGGCCCGCGAGGCCCTGCTGCCCGGACGCCGGTGCGGCCGAATTTTGTTGCTGGCCGGCGAGGCCCTGCCCGGATGCCGGTGCGGCGGGGGGCTGCTGCGGCGGGGCCGGGGGGCGCTGCAGAGCGGCGGCCGGCGCGGGCGGCCACTGGGGAGCGGGCTGTTGCACGCCCGGCGCCGGCGTCGACGGGTGCTGCCGGCCCGGCTGCTGCAGACCCTGTGCGGGCGTCGGCGGACGCTGCGGCGGGGCCATCTGCCCCTGCGGCGCGATCTGGCCCGGCGGCGTCGATCCCTGCGGCGGCATCGCGCCGTAGGGTGAATTCCCAAGTCCCTGCGGCACATTCCCCGGCCCCCGCGGCGGAGTCATCGCTCCTTGCGGCCCACCCGCACCCAGTGGCGGAGTCAACGAACCCTGCGGGGGCATCCCCGGCGACTGCGGCGTACCCACTCTCTGCGGCGGCATGGCGGGACGCTGCGCGGGCGGCACGGGACGCTGCGGCGGGACAACCGAGCCCTGCGGGGGCCCGGAATACTGTGCCGGGGGCACCGGCGCATTGGGGAATTGCATCGCGGGCCCCGGACGCTGCTGCGGCGGGGCGGGAGGACGCTGCGGTGCGGGCTGCGGCGCGCCGTCCGGCAGCAGCTGTAGCAATGGCCCGTCGATCGCGTTGCCCAGCCGCACCTGAGTCGCCCGGCCGATGTGCACCGGCCCGGTGACCCGCTGCGCGTCGACGAACACGCCGTTGGTACTTCCGTTGTCGGACAGGATCCAGCCGCTACCCTGCCAGCTGAGTGTCGCGTGGACCCGGGAGATCAGCGGACTGTCGACGAACAGCGTGACCTCCGGCGCGCGGCCGATGGTGATCTGCTGACCTGCGTTGAAGCCCCTATCGACTCCCTCATAGCGCACGGTGATCCGCTGTGCCCCCGGTGATGACATGTGCCGGATAATATGCGAAAGCTCGGACATCGGTGGAGTGCATATTTTCTCGCGCACCCGCCCGCAACGGATCCGCGACCGCCCAGGGGAGGACGTACAAGTGGCGAAACGCCAGGTGATGGCGGCGTTTGCCGCGCTGGGGCTCGCGGTCACGGTGCTCACCGGCTGCACCTCGACCGTCGTCGGGCGCGCGGTATCCATCTATCAGGATCCGTTCCTGGTCGCGGGACTGCCCACCACGAGCGGTCCGAGTGGCCCGCGGCCCGGAGCGCCGGACAGCACGCTGACCGCCGCCGGCGGCGACCGCGGCGAGTTCGACACGCTCGCCCTGAACGCCGTCGAGGACATCCAAAGCTATTGGCAGGACGAGTATCACAAGGATTTCGACGGTACGTTCGCCCCGGTCACCACGCTGCACTCCTGGGACGCCAAGTCCACCGTGAACAGCCCGTTCTGCGGGCAGTCCACCCTGCGCCTGGTGAACGCGGCGTACTGCCGGCTGGACAATTCTATCGGGTGGGATCGCGGCGTGCTGCTGCCGCTGATGTCCGCGAGCTTCGGCAAAATGGCGATCGTCATGGTGCTGGCCCACGAGTACGGCCACGCGATCCAGAACATGGCGCACACCGTCGAGGACAAGACCCCGGTGATCGTCAAGGAGCAGCAGGCCGATTGCTTCGCCGGGGTGTTCATGCAGCATGTGGCACAGGGCGGTTCGAAGCACTTCACGCTCAACACCTCCGACGGCTTGAACAGCGTGCTGGCCGCCACGGTGGCGATCCGCGACGCCAACCCCGGCGACGTCGAGTCGGTGCACGGCTCGGCCTTCGAGCGGGTGAGCGCGGTGCAGATCGGATTCACCGACGGCCCCAAAGCCTGCGGAGCCATCGACATGACGGATGTGAACAACCGCCGCCGGGGCCTGCCGCAGTCCTACGGCGACGATCCCACGCACGGCGAACTGCCCATCACCAAGGACAATCTCATCGAGCTCGGCAAGGCCATGGCCTCGATCATTCCGGTCTCGGACGAGCCGTCCTACGACTATCACGGCGCCCGGATGGGGTGCTCGGACGCCACCGACACCGAGCCGGTGACCTACTGTCCCGCAACGAATACCATCGGCACCGACGTACCTGGCCTGGCCACCCGCGGCGCGGCGAATGCCGATGACCAGAACGGCTTTCCGACCCGCATCGCGGGCGACTACAACGCCTACGTGGTGTTCGTGTCCCGGTACACCCTTGCGGTGCAACACAATCTGCACGAACAGCTGTCGGGCGCGAAGACCGGCCTGCGCGCGGCCTGCCTGTCCGGGGTCATCACCGCCAAGCTGGGCGATCCGACCCGCACCGCGGCCACCGGCGATATCGCCCTGTCTCCCGGCGATCTCGACAAGGCGGTCTCGGGCCTGCTCACCGACGGCCTGGCCGCCAGCGACGTCGCGGGAAAGACCGTCCCCAGTGGATTCTCGCGCGTGGATGCCTTCCGCGCGGGGGTGCTGGGCACCCAGCAGACGTGCGAGTCCCGGTACGAGTAGCCCGGAATCGGTTGGGGCTCAGCCGAAGGGCGGCGGCGCGGCCGGATCGAAGCGCAGCACGCGGTTGCCCAGCATGACCTCGGTACCGTACGTCAGGGCCAGGGGCTGGCCGGGCTGCAGGCGGATCCAATCGTAGCCGGGCGGCCGGGCCTGCGTGCCGTTGGTCGAGCCGCGGTCCACGAGCGTGACATCCCAGTTCACCAGGCGGATCTCGGCATGCGCGCGGGACATGCCACCGGAATTGTCCTCGATCTGGAACGGCGCCAGGCCCTGCCGGGCGGCATCGGAGTTCTGCGGGTCCCGGCCCAGCACCGTGTCCGAGACCAGGGTGAACGTGGTGCCGTCGTCGAGCACCAGCGTGCCCAGGGCCGGACGCAGCACCTCCGCGAGCTGCTGGGTCTGATCCACCGGCATCCCGCAGACCGTGCAGAACGCCGAGCGCGGATCGCTGGGATGCGCTCGCGCACACTTGAATCCCAGCACCCGCACGCCCGGCGCGGCCGCACGGTCGGGCTTGGCCGGATATCCCTGCGGGTTCGAATCGGGCGAGCCGTGCCGGCCCTGTTCGGTGGGCATGCTGTGCGCGTCGGACTGCTGTGAGAACGGCGGGGGCTGCTGGAAGAGCGGTTGTTGCGGCAACGGCGGGGGCTGCGGCATGGGCGACGGCGCGGGTTGCGGCACAGGCGGCTGCGGCGACAGCAGGGGTTGCGGCACGGACGGCTGCGGCGACAACAAGGGTTGCGACACGGACGGCTGCGGCGACAGCGGGGGCTGCTGCGACTGGAAATCCGCAGGTCGACCGAGCTGGGTCTGCGCCAGGCGCCGCAGGTCCACCGCGGGCTGCGGCACCGAAACCGGCGCAACCGAAACCGGCGTAACCTCGACATCTCGCGCCCGTGACCGCCGTCCCTCGAACCAGATCACCGCCCCGGACGCGAGCGCCACACCCTCGACCAGGGAGCCGATTCCACGCCCGGGCAGCTCCGGGGCGCGACCGGGCTCCTCGTCGACGAAGATCGCCGCCGCCCGCGCGGGCGCCTCGGCGATCCGATCGACGGTGAAGGCCGCATCCGCGCCGCGCAAATAGTCGACGCCGGTCTCACCGGCCAGCACCGCGGTAACCGCGCCGTGCAGGAAGATCGCCACCCCTCCGGTATCGGCCTGCGACACGATCCCGAGGTCGATCCGGTTGCCCGGTTCGCTTATCAGCCAGTCCGTGACCTGCTGGGCGATGAGCCGCCCGGGCCCGCCGGGGCTCTGCTCGGCCGCCTCGAAGGCCAGCTGCGACAGCGCCTCGGCCGCGCGCATGGCCGCGGAATCATCGCGCACGGGACCGCCCTCACGGTGTGCGACCAGCACGAAGACGCCCGCCACGCGAACCACGACATGGTTTCCGGAGACGACCTCGACCTGCCGATCCCTCACAGGAATCGGCCCCTGAGGCACAGGCCCCCGATCGTCGTCAGCACACGCAACAGGTTAAAGCACCGGCACACCGCGAGTCCGGCGCTCCCGGCATTGCTATCGTACGAACCGCCCTGGAGGGAGAAGGATGCAGGCCACTCCGGCGCCGCAGTGTGCCGCCGCACTCGTCGCGAGTGCCCTGATGATCATTGTCAGTGGTTGCGGGGCAATGGTTTCCGGCACACCGGAGCGGCAGGAGACCAACATGTCGCGACTGGATGTCGGCCACTACCGGATCGTCCCGCGCGCGCTCGGCGACGCGCTGAACAACCGCCAGGCACGCATCCGCGAGTCGCAGCGGCTGGCCGATTACGTCGCGTTGCCGTCCGAGGCGGATCCCGCCCTGACCCAGCTGCAGGACTCCGGGCTCGTGATCGACCACAACGGCCTGGACGGCATCCTGGTCAACGACACCTTCGAGGCCGATACCCCGGGCCTGCGGGGCGGATGGGTTGTCACAGGGCAGATCCCGCCCACCACCGGATCCGCGCCGCCGGCGCGCACGATGAGCATCGCGGTCATCGAGCTCCCGGACGCCGCCCGCGCCACCGCCGCCGGATCGGCGCTCGAGCACGACGACTTCACCTTCGCGCCGGCCAATCAACCCGTGCCGATGCCGAAATATCCACAGGCCCGGGCACATTGGCAGCCGACGGTGGCCTCGCTGGGCACCTGGCTCACGCACGGCTCGTTCGTGGTGTTCGTCAAGGTGGACGCGCCCGCGGCACCCCCCGACCTCGGCGCCCTCATCGACCGCACGCAGCGGGCGCTGGACGCGGAACTGCCACTGCTGGACGACTTTTCGCCAACCCCGGCCGATCGTTTCGAGCACCTCCCGCTCGATCCGGACGGACTGCTCGGACACACACTGCCCTCGGCGCGGCAGACGACCCGCCAGGTCCCGGACGGCGTCTACGCCGGGCGCGGCGCGATCGAACAGCTCGACGATCCGGACATCCGGACGCTGACGACGGGAGACATCGATCGCGCCGCCATCGGGGGCGCCAAGGTCTTCCACAGCCGCACCGGCGCGGCGTCGCGCGCGCTCTGGGCGCGCTGGCGGCCGGCATCGCGCGACCATCTCCTCCCCCCGCCGCCGGGAATCCCGGGCAATATCGAATGCTTTTCCGACACACAGGAATCCGAGCCGGACACCGACGAATGCGTCTTCCAGCTCGACCGCTACACGGTCCTGGCGAAGGACCCGAACCTCGATGTACTGCACCAGAAGGTGGCGGCGCAGTACGTCCTGCTGACGGATCGATGAGGCGCATGCGAGAGCGAATCCGCCGCTTCCGGGTCGTCGTCCTCACGACGATTCTGGCCGCCGCGATCGCGACCGTCACCGGCACCCTGACCTCCTCCGTCGTGCCCGGCCACGCCGTCGCGGGGATGACGGGCACCGAGCTGCGCACGCTCAATGTCGGCCCGTACGTCGCGAATCCGGCCGACTACCGCCCGGAGACCGACTCGGCCGACGAGGTCTACCGGCTCGAGGCGCGCCGCATGTTCGGCTATCTGGCCGACCCGTCCGATATCGATCCGGACCTGAATTTCGCCTCGGACGTCGAGAGCATCGACAGCGACGCCGTGGGAATCCTGGACAACGATCATCTGCTGCCACAGGCATTCGCCTCGATCGCCCCCGCGCACAGCCTCATCGGCGGCGTCATGCTGGGGCGCAACAACCGGAGCCTGCGCGCGCGCCGAGCCGCCGACATCGCCCTGCTGCGCTTCGGCGATCCGGCCGCGGCCCAGGCGGCGGCGGGGGATCTCAACGGCGCCATGGGATCTCCCGGACGTCACCCCCTGCCCGTCGCCGAGCCGAATGCCCCGGCCGGATCGGCCGACGACGCGACCGGTCAGCTCCTCGCGGTGCGCGGCGCGTACCTCGTGCTGATCCAGGCCGTGCTCCCGCGGCCGGATCCGGTCGCGCTGGCGGCCCGGCTGACCGCGCTGGCGCGGGCCCAGTTCGCGGCAATGGCGAGCCTGACACCCACACCGCTACAGGACATCCCGGGACTCGAGGCGGACCGGGACGCGATGCTGCGACGCACACTGGCCGATCCCCGCAGCGTGGTGGCGCCCAGCGACTACTCGCTCGACAACCTCGAGGGCGTCTACGATCCCGGCGCCGCACTGCATTTCGAGGACGACGCCGGCCTGATGCGCCGGGCGTTCGCCGCCGACGGCGTCGACCTCGTCGCCCAGAACGCCGGAAAGATCTACCGCACAAGGGATCTCGATTCGGCATTCCGGCTGCAGGCGACGCTGACCCTCGTCGGGCACGACGACCAGGAGCTCGCGAACCCGCCGGGCATCACCGATGCGCACTGTGTCGAGCGGGACGAGGCGGATCCCGTGACCAACGCCCGCTCGATCTGCGCGGTGGTCTACGGGCGCTATGTCGGCCTGGTCGGGTCCGCGGACACCCTGGAGGGCCGGACCGAACAGGGGCTGTATCAGCGTGCGGCCGCGCAGTATTCGATCCTGGCCGGGAGCCGGTAACCCACGGATGTTGCCAGCCGCGAGAGCCCGCGCGGCGACCCCCGGTGCGGTACTTTTGATCGGTTACCTGGAGGAACCGGGGGTCCCGCAATGCGCCTCACGACACGCCACATACAGGCGTCGCTGACCGCGGCCGCAGCCGTCGCGCTCCTGGCCGGATGCGGGGTGAAGGGCACGCCGACCGCCGCCGAACTCGATGTCCGCACCCTGAATGTCGGCAGCTTCGCCGTGGACAAACACTCCTACACCCAGACCGCCGGCACTGCCGGTGCGCTGGCGGAGGGCATGCGGATGTCGCGGGCGGTGGTTCCGGCGGTGGCGATCGACCCGTCGCTGGTGGTCGGCCAGGGCGGGCGCGTCGTGGCGGACGACACCGAGGCCACCACCCGCCTGCTCGCCGTGGTGTCCAAGCCGATCCTGGACAAGGAGAACCTGCTCGCCGGCTACACCACCTCCGGCGCCGACAAGGCCGACGAGCCCGGCAGCGGCGTCGCCACCTCCGACACCACCTCGGTCACCGACTTCGTGATGCGATTCCCGGACGCCGACACCGCGACGCGCGCCGCGGGCGAGCTCGAGGACGCCGATTTCGGTGTCGACCCCGTCGACAACCAGAAGCTCACCCTGCCGAAGTATCACGATGCCTTCATCCACTGGCGCCCCGGCATCAACAACGTCGGGGCCTTCCTGGCGCACAAGGACTTCGTGATCTCGCTGTTCGTCGAGCGGCCCAAGCCGGACGATCAGGATCTGCTGGCGTGGGTGAGCAAGTGCTTCGACGCCCAGGTCCCCGCGCTGGACGCGTTCACCGCCACGCCGGCCGATCGGCTGGCCGGCCTGCCGCTGGATCCGGACGGCCTGCTGGCCCGTGCGGTGGTGCGCGACCGCACCGCGATCACGCCCGACCGGGATCGCTTCGCCAGCTACGGCCCCAACGATTTCATCGATAACGGCCAGGACGAGGCGGGGCGCCGGAAACTGGCCGCCGATACCGGCCTGGATGCGGTCGCCATCGCCGACACCAGCACGGTGCTGCGCGTGCGCGACGCCCCGGCGGCCGGGCGTCTGGTCAACGGCCTGGTCGCCGCCACGGACACGACCTACGAGTCGGCCGACGCTCCCGCGCAGCTACCGGGCGCCCGGTGCCTGCAGCTGAGCAGCAGCGGCGACAGCACCCGGCAGTTCTCGTACCGCTGCTTCATCACCCACGGCCGGTACGTCGAGGTGGTCGTGAGCAACGACCGCTCCGATATCCGGACCCGAGCCGCGGCCGCATATGCGCTGCTGGCCAACAGCCTGTGAACGCGTACAGGGGTTAACTTCAGACCCGGCCACCGTCGGCCGGGTGTGTAGGATACCGACGGGCCGTCGCCGAGCGGGTGGACGCGGCCGTGTTCCACGGGAGGGGAAGTATGCGCAGGTCGTCGGTATCAGCGATCGGCCTGACGCTGCTGCTCACCGCCCTGCTCACGGGCTGCGGTTCGAGCCACGGCGGGTCCTCCCCCACACCACGGATCGACCTGAGCGCGTTGGATTTCGGCCCCTACGACGCGAGTCCGCGCGATATGGGCAAACCGAAGAATGCGCTGCAGGCCGCGGACATCGAGGCCGAGCGCCTCGGCAACGTGGTCCCGCTGGCGATGGATATCGATCCCGCACTGGTCTACGGCGGAAATTCGAATGCCGTCGTGTTCACCGATCCCAAGAATTCGATGCTGCCGAATTTCTGCAATCTGGACAATTTCGCCGCCGTGGCGCCCGGCCTGGTCGGCGGCTTCGTCAGCTACGGCAGGAGCAGCCAGGCGAACGCGGGCCTCGAACTGGTCGACGCGGTGATGCTCTTCCCCGACGAGCAGTCCGCCGCCGGCGCCGCCACCGCCCTGGAACATCTCGATTTCACCAGCAAGCCCGGCAACCATCCGGTGCCGATCCCCAAATATCCCGCCGCCCATGCCCATTGGGAACCGGGCACGCAGGCGATCGACGACTGGTACGCGAGCGGGAAGATGCTCGTGTTCACCTCGGTGTACGACCACGCCAGGATCTGGTTCCACCACGCCGACCTGCCCGAACTGGTCGGCAAGGTCACCAAGAGCCTGGACACGGTCGTTCCGGCGATCGCGAAATTCACCCCGCATCCGGTCGATCAGCTCACCTATCAGCCCATCGATGATTCCGGCATGCTCGGCCGGACGATGGTGCGCCCCAAGGCCTCCACCGACGACTGGCTGAATCCGCCCGCGGTCTACGACGCGCATGCCGCACTGAACTGGAGCACCGACCCGCTGAGCACCCAGCAGTGGCTCGTCGCCGACGGCGTCGACAAATACGCGCAGTACGGCAACGATCTGTACCGCACCCGCGACGAGGGCACCGCCCTGGACGCCCGCGACCAGCTCGGCGATCCGGAAAAGCACTTCAAGTCCGCCGCACCGCCGCGCGGCCTGCCGATCGCCAAATGCCGCCAGTACCACGGCCCGCAGACCCAGGCAATCCACTATTACTGCGCGGTGGCCCACGGCCGCTACGCATCCCAGTCCTGGGGCGACCAGCTGCTCGATGCGCAGCAACGCATTTCGGCCCAGTACGCGATCCTGGTGAAGGCGAAATCATGACCTCCCCGCGTCGCCGCCTGATCGTCGCGCTGGCCGGAATCGGCCTGGCCACCACGCTCACCGCGTGCGGTTCGGCCGTGCACGGCTCCGCCGGGCCGTCGGAGATCGATGTGCGCACCCTCGACATCGGAAGCTACCCGGTCGATCCGCTGGACATCCACGACGACGATCCCCCCGATCTGCTCGACAGCCTGCAGATCGCCGGGCTGCGGCTGAGCGAATTCGTCACCACGGCCTACGATGTCGACCCCCGGATGCGCGTGGGTCTGACCTCGCAGTCGTTCACCTCGGGTCTGCTCCCGGGCAGTCTCGGCCCCGGCGATGCGATGACCGCGGTCGCCAAGCGCGACGACATGTACTTCGGCTTCGAATCCGCCGGCTCGGATCAGGGCAACTTCCTGGGCTCCGGCGACTGGCCCACCCCGGACAAGCAGAACTCGACCACGATCGATCTGATGGTCATGCAATTCGCCGACCCGGCCACGGCCGCCCGCGCCGCGGGCGACTTCTATGCCGCGGACATCGGGGGCAACAAGGCCAATCAGCCTGTCCCGCTGGGCAAATACCCCGACGCGCACGCGCACTGGCGGCCGGGCGCGCCGGTCATGCGGTCGTTCCTCGCGCACGGTTCGTACGTGGAGGCGGTGGTGGCGTTCGCGCCGACCGCCGATCAGGCCAACCTCAGCGCGCTGAGCGAAAAGACCTACGACACAGAGGGTCCGGTACTGGATCAGCTGTCGCCGATCTCCGACGTCGACACCCTGAATCTGGCATGGGATCCGGAATATCTGCTGAGCCGCGCGCTGAACCCGGATCAGGACGGCAATCCGACGTTCGGCGATCAGAACGCGGTCTTCGGCCCGCGCGGCATTCTGCACTACCTGCCAGATCGGGCCGATGCGAAGAAGACCTTCACCGCGATCGGCGGCCTGAAGTTCGCCAGAACCGGTGACGCACTGGTGGTCCGCACCGCCGACGCGGCCGACGCCGCGAAGGCGGTGACCGATCGGCTCACCCCCGGCCCGCATCACTCCAACGCGGAGGCCGTGCCGAAGCTGCCCGCCTCGGCGTGCGTGGACAACAGCGACGGCGGCGACGAGTGGGCGTCCTCGCTGGGCGGGCAGAAGCGTTTCACCTGCATCGTCGCCTACCGCAACTACGTCGGCTACGTCGAATCCAATCAGCTGATCGACGCGCATCAGCGGGCCGCCGCACAATTCGCCCTGCTGGCCAACAGTCAGTGGGAGCCTTAGTATGGGCGAGTTTGGGCGGCAATCATCCCACCGATCGAGAGTGAGTTTGTAGAAGATGGCGATGAGTCCCGGCACCATCGTCGGTGGGTATCGGATCGAGCGAGTGCTCGGCGCCGGCGGCATGGGAACCGTCTACCTGGGCAAACACCCGAGCCTGCCGCGCATGGACGCGATCAAGGTGCTCAGCGGTGAGCTGTCTTCCAATGCCGAATTCCGTGGGCGTTTCGAGCGCGAGGCCAATCTCGCTGCGGGACTTGACCATCCGAATATCGTCTCGGTCTACAACCGCGGCGAGGAGGACGGTCAGCTGTGGATCGCGATGCAGTACGTCCAGGGCACCGACGCCTCGGCCGAACTGGCCCGCGACCGGCACGCCATGACCCCGCTGCGCGCGCTGCGCATCGTCACCGAGGTGGGCCGGGGGCTGGACTACGCGCATCGGCGCGGCCTGCTGCACCGCGACGTCAAACCCGCCAACTTCCTGCTGTCGACAACCGACGGCGAGGAGGACGAGCGGGTGCTGCTGACCGATTTCGGCGTCGCGAAATCCACCGAGGATCCCGGTGAACTGACCCAGACCGGCAGCTTCGTCGCCACCATCGCCTACGCCCCGCCGGAGCAGTTGCAGGGCATGGCGGTGGATCACCACGCCGACATCTACAGCCTGGGTTGCGCCTTCTACAAGCTGCTGACCGGCCAGAACCCTTATCCGGCAACGCAACCGGCGATGGTCATGATGGGCCACCTGTACGACCCGCCGCCGCAGGCCACCAAGTTCTCCCCCGGGCTGCCGCCGGCCATCGATCAGGTCTTCGCCAAGGTGCTGGCCAAGAACCCGGCCGAAAGGTACAACACCTGCCGCGAATTCACCGACGCCGCGGCCAATGCCCTGACCCCCGGCCATAATCCGGCCCCGACAAGCACCTCCCCGACCTATCCGATCCAGGTCCACGACCCGCGGCCGGGCACAGATCCGCGGGCGAGGCTCTCGGGTTCGTACATGACCGACCCCGGGGTATCCACCTCGGGCCCCGCCGACCTGTCCGAGCTGCTGAGCTCGCCGAAGCCGCAGCGCCGCTGGCTGATCCCGGCCGCCGTCGGTGTCGTTGTGGTGGCCGTCGCGGCGGGCATCGGCATCTGGGTCTCCCAGAGCGGCGGCTCGCAGCCCACCGCGGCGACCACCAGCGCCACGAGCGCCGCCGCCCCGACCACGCTGGCCCAGGCCAAGGCGCAGAATCCGGCCTTCGCGGGCAAGACCATCACCATGGTCGACGTCCTGGACGGTGGCAAGGTCGCGATCTACCTGGGCGGCACCCCTCAGACCGACTTCCTGCAGGGCCTCGGCTTCGTCTACAACCTCAGCTACGTCAAGCAGGGCGGCGAGACCTCCCCCCGCCCGATGACCGACTACGACAGCATCAACGCCGCCGACGACAGCTACATCCTCGCCGTGCGCAGCGACAAGAGCGCGGGCGGCGGCGGCCTGCTCGGACTGCCCTACGAGATCACCAACTCCCGCGCCACGGTGATCCCCCTCGACGACCCGACCGCCGTCGCGGCCATGCGGAGCTGGGACACGAACTCCCAGGCGACCGAACTAGCCAAGCTGGTTCCGGTGCTGCACAACAGGATTCAGTAGCTCTCACAGCGCGCAAAAGCCGTCACCCCACAGGGTTTCGAGGCGGCGGAAGTACGCATCGTACTGCCCGGCAATCACGTCGGTGGAGAAGCGGGACATCGCGTAGTCACGGATTGCCTGGTAGTCGAGCTTGTCCACGGCGTCGGCGGCATCGCAGAACTCGCGCAGCGTGCGACAGCGGAATCCCTGCACACCCTGTTGCACGGTTTCGCTGAAAGCCCCCCAGTCCGTGGTGATGACCGGTGTGCCGCACAGCATCGCCTCGACGTGAACGCCGCCGAACGGCTCCAGGTACAGCGAGGGCACGAACACCGCGCGGGCCCGGCTCATCGGCTCGCCCCGGCGCTGCGGATCCACGATCCCGACGTACTCACTGAAATCCGGCGGCGTACCCGCACCCGCGATCACCAGCCTGCGATCCAGCGTCCGGCACGTATCGACGGGTGATCTGATACCCCGTGGACTCGATCAGGCGGCCGATGAACAGGTAGTAATCGTCCTTCTCCGCCGAGAACGGAAAGTCCTCCACCTTGAAGTAATTCGGTATGACCGCGTCGAAGAACCGTCCGCGATCGCTCATGACGCCCGCCAGTGTGGTGTGCGCCCCGTGCACCGCATGCATCCACGCATAACTTTCGAAGACACGGTGTTTGGCGAAGACTCCGCTGTAACCGACACCGAATTCCACCGTGATCATGTCGGGGAAGGCCGCACCGACGGCCTCCTGGCAGGTGCCCCGATGATGCAGACGAAGTCGCGCGGCTGCGCGCGCCGCGAGATCTCCTCGATCGCACGGCGATTGGTTACCTGCCAGTGCCTGTCGTTCTTACCCCAGGTGATGTTGATCGGCCCGGCGAAGAAGTCGTTGCTGCCGAACCATTCTCGCTGCTCCTGCTTGTCGACGATGGTGATCAGCTCGGCGCAGGCGGCCTCGTTCTCCTGCGAGGCACACAGGAACACCTCGTGCCCCAGCCCGGACATCATGTCGCAGAACCGGCGCACCTTCTGGGTAGCATGTTCGTCGCGGCCATCACCGGAATTCCGTAGCGCACACCGGTATCGGCGATATAGGCCACTGCCACTCACCACCGCGTGGACCCCTCCGCACTGGCGCTCCCGGATTGGGATATTCCCGCCCGATGCTAGGGTACCGAGGACGCGGGGGTCTCAACCTTGCCATCCGGACCGTCCCGCCTCCGGGGGACGCCACCCACTCACCCCCAGTCGGCTATGACAAGGGGGAGATATGCGAAGAGCAAAGGTCCTGCTGGCGATCGGCCTCGCGGCGGCGATTGCCGCGGGGTGCGGGTCGGGGTCGTCGCACGCCCCGTCCGCGAGACCGGTCGACGTAAGCAAGCTGGATGTGGCGGGGTACAACACCGACTTGGTGACCATCGGCAAGCAGGACCTCGAGCGCGCGAAGGTCTCGGAGGCGCAGCGGCTGGCGAGCGTCCTGCCGTTGGCGATGGATATCGATCCGCGATTTAAATATCAGGACGGCACGAACCCCGCATCCGTCTATGGATTCAGCGAAGATGCTGCTGGAAGCGGTCTGGCCACACAGAACATCAATACCGATGCCCCAGGGTTTGTAGCGGGATTCAGCGTCAACGGCGAGACCGATCAGAACATCTCACTCGCCACCTATTTCGACTACTCTGTATTAATTTTCACAGACAGCACGGAAGCGGGCGCAGGAGCCAGATCACTAGCAGCCAAAAAATTCAGCAAATCGATGCCCAACCAACCTGCCAACATTGACGGACACCCCGATGCCCAAACAATCTGGCGCTCCGAGGACGACACTATCGACTCATTCATCGCCAGTGATCGATATGTAATATATGTCAGCGCTGCAGATAATCCCATGTTGTCTATCGGTTCTCCGAACCTTCCCGAGCTCACAACGCTGACGAAAAAGACGATCGAAGCCGTGTCGATCGCACTGAAGAGCTTCGAGCCGACGCCGGTCGATCAGTTGACTGATATACAACCAGACTATGACGGACTGATCGGCCGAGCGATACCGAAGACGCTGGACGACCTGGGGCGAAGTCCGGCCGGAATTTACGATCAACACGGAGCGCTCATTCTGTCCGACAATGCGGCGGCCGATAAAGAACTGTATGCAAGAACAGGTATGGACCGGATGGCCACCAATGCCGGGCGTCTGTATCGCACGCGCGATTCCGCTACCGCAGAGACACTATTCGAGGCACGCAGTACATTAAAGAGCAAATTGTACAAGAACGCAGATTCTCCGAAGAACCTGCCGGAAGCTCGTTGCGACGAGTACCGCGGCGACAACGAGTACACTCCCCGATTCCACTGCGCTGTCGCGTATGGATGCTACGCGGCAGAGATATGGTCGAATCAATTACTCGATACACAGCAACGCATATCCGCACAGTATGTACTGATGACTCGATAGCATCGCCGACCCTGCAGGAACCATGAGACACAGAACTATTACGCTGGCGGCAATCCTCACCTCCACCGTGATCACATTGGCGGCATGCGGCTCACAGGTCCCTGGGCTGCCGCGTGCAGCCGAGATCGACGTCAGGCATCTCGACGTCGGTAGTTACCCCGTCGAGCCGTTCGATGCACATAAGACGTACAGATACGGGTACGACAGCGGGAAAGACTTGGCGGCAATCCGATTGACCGACCACGTCATCCTGGGGCTCGATATCGATCCAAAACTCAGGTACGGCACCGGAGTGAACGCGTTGACCGCCGGGGCCGACTTTCCACAGACACTATCGGCAGCAGCCGGCGCCGCAGCACTTCGCAATAATTTCATGTTCGGACTCTCTTATGGCGCCTCGGATATCCAAATGGGTAGCCAGAACATTCCCGACCCCAACGCAACTCTACTCACACTGCAGGTCATGCAGTTCGGCAGCGCCACCGCCGCCGGCAACGCGGCCACTCAGATGGAACAAGTCGATTTCGGCTCAGCTCCGGAAATAAATCGAGACGCCACGATCCATAAATACGGTGATGCGCATTCTTACTGGCAATCGGAAGCATCCACGATAGCATCAACGATTGCACACGGCAGCTACGTTGTGGGCGTCACCATAAGAAAGCCCGGAGGAAATCTCAGCACACTGGCCGAACTGGTCGAAAAAGTATTCACCGAACAGTTTCCACTGCTGGATTCTCTTCCGCCACTCACCCCACTACAGGTGCTCGAGCTGAATCCGGACCCGGACGGCATCACTAGACGACTTCTGAACAGCGATCAGATCTGGCTGCCGGACATAAGCCGTCTCGCCTCGTACGACCTTCGAGGCTTTCTTCACTTTCAGCAGAACGAGGAGGTGGCCGAAAAATTGTACAAACCACTTCACATCGATCGGTTCGGAACGTCCGGCTCATACCCGACGGGGCTAGCATTTTATAATCCGCACGGCTTTGGTAATCTATACACTACAGCCACCGGCCAGGCTCAGACAGGGGATAATCTTTACCGCAGCTCGAATGAAGAATCCGCTCACGACATCTGGATTAAAATTCTGAACGCACCTGATGCCTCGATGACACCCCGCGGCATTCCGAACACGAAGTGTGCCGAACTTCCCACCATCTATGATGTGCGAGACTTCACCTGCGCGATACAGTACCGTCAATACGTAGGAATTGTCTGGGGCACACAACTCGGCGACGCTCAGCAACGCGCCGCCGCGCAGTACGCGCTTCTAGCCAACAGTCAGTGGATGTGACCGTTCCATCGAACTGCACGAGCGGAACTTCTCGGCAGGTACCTCGACCTTCGCGACCAGTAAGCTCGCCGCCACGGAGCGGCCGTACACACCTGCGCCGATACGTGTAGCCCACATGCCAACTGGTTGATAGGGTTAGACCGCCGACATACCCGCGAGTGGGTACAGCGCACCTTGGGGGAAGGAGGACCTACGCTGTCGACCACTCGGACACGCGCCGTACGACGCACCTCGCAACCAGCGCCGCCAATGTGGCGAGTGATACGGAAATCGATGGAACCGAACGGGCATCGGCGTCGTCCAAGGATATATAGCCAATCGACTCCCTCACTACGGAGTTCATGATTCTCGAGGAAGGAGGGTCCAGATCCGAGGTCGTGCTCGACCTCGACTGCCCCTGGTATCAGAGCCGGCTGCTTCGAAGGCACCGGGTGGGACAGAACCACACTGCGACCCGCCTGACTCGAGCGCGCCAGATCGGCTCCATCGCCTGGGGGGTGTCCGACATACGGGCAGTAAGTAGATGGAACCGGACGAACGTTGCACTCGTCCATCAGACATACCGATCGATGGCCGGACTACCGGTCGATCACTCACAGAACCGATAGGAGCACACAATGGCCGGTCAGCTTCTCGCCGATCATGCAGCGATGGATGCGTTCAAGCAGAAGATGGAGGACGCCCATCAGAAGCTGATCGCTCATATCCAAGCCACCAAGGCCGACCAGGAGCGCACGACGCAGACCTGGAGCGGCGCGGCCCGCGGCGCGTTCGACACATTCATGGAGCGGTACTACGAGCAGGCCCAGGCGATGAACAACAAGCTTGCCAACACGGCCGAAAGCCTGATGAAGGCCGGCAAGGACTACGCCGCGCAGGACGAACAGTTCCAGCAGGACATCGCGAAGCAGAACTCCAGCCTGGATCTTCCCGCCATCTAATTCAGGTCTACTGACAACTACGTTCGAAGGAGCGCCTAATGGCCGCCAACGATACAAGCAGGATCTCCGCTAATTTCGGCGACGTTGCCGCCGGTGCAGATGACTTCATCAGCCGGGCCAAGAGCCTGATGAGCGACCTGGAAGACCTGCACAAGCAGGTGCAGGATTTCGTCACCAACAACTGGAAGGGCGATGCGAACGACGCGTTCGCCCAGCTGCAAGCCCAGTGGAACACCAACATCATGCAGCTGAACCAGACCCTTCAGGGTGCCGCTCAGCTCGTGCACAGCGGTAACTCCGATCTGCAGTCGCGGGACTCGTCCCTCGCGAACATGTTCTGATCCGAGCTCAAACAGGCTGTGGCCCTGGCGATCTCGCCGGGGCCACAGCTGTGTTTCCGGCCCGGTTCCCCCGAGCTTGGTCGAGTACCGGACTCAGGCAGAAGTCGCGGCCTTCCACAAGTACCCGTCCGGATCGGCGAAATACCCGAAGTACCCACCCCATTGCGCACCGGCCGCCTCCTTGACCACCGAACCACCCCCGGCGACCGCGGCGGCGATCACCTCGTCTACCTCGTCGGTCGACTCCACGATGTAGTGGAACGACACGCCCTTGAAACCGCTGCCCTCGGTGCCGACGCCCGCGTCGGCGCCCGCGACCTCGACCGGATACAGGCCCAGCGATGAGCCCTCACCGAGGTCGAACTTGGCGAACTGCGGGTAGTCCTGGGCGATCTTCGCGCCGATACCCTCGTAGAACTTCTTCGCGCGGTCCATGTCCGCAACCGCCAGCATGATGGTGGTGACCTGCAGAGCCATCGTTATCTCCTTCGTAGTTCGTTCGTTGTGCTCTGTCTCCATGACCGGCCGCGCAGGGGGAATGTGACAGGCCTGAAGGTGGCGGCCATCACAGTGGCCGCGCCCGGCGGAAGGCGTCGGCCTCCAACGTCCGGACGCTGGTGACTATCTTCTTGGCCTGATCGGGCATCAGCTCACCCGGGCGCCGAGGTCGGCGAGGACGGTCAGCGCGAGCGCCGAACCGGTCGATCCGCGAAACGCAAAGGTGCCGACCGGAACCGCAACACGCTACCTACTTGGGAAAGAAGCCGGGATCCGGTTCGCAAATGATGTCGGACGAGGGCAGGATCCCCTGCGCGAGATAGGTATTGACGGCATCGTTCACGCAGGGGCTGAGTCCGGGGCGGAAGGCGACATGAATTCTCGTGTCTGCCAGGGTAATCAGGCGGGAGGACGTCATATCCCGGTGCAGTGCAAGGGCTTCCGGATATGCAACTCGCGTGTCGTGGATCGACGCGAGAATCAGTGCGGGCGTGTCGTTCTGGATCACGGTGGGCGGCTCGACCGGATCGGGCCAGTACGCGCAGACGGTGATGTTGTTGGCGAAGGCGCCGAACACCGGCTGCGTCGTCCGGGCCGCCCGGATATTGCGGTAGTACCACGCCGGGTCGCGGGGTGCCGCCTTGTCCCCGCACAGCACCGCGGCCATCGCGGCCGGTTCGAGCGGCGCGGCGGCCGCGATCTTCGACTTCAGCTCGTCCACATCGAGCCCACGGCCGGACACACCGTCGTACACCATCCGCACGACATCGGCGAGGACGGCATTCAGCCGTGGAATCGCCAGCAGCGCAACCAGCATCAGCGGCACCGTGTGCTCGTCGACCAGATACTGGGAGCCGAGGCTCACGATCGGGTGCGCGGCGGCGCGGCGGATCATGTCCTCCACGAATCCGCGCACCTCCCGCGGGGTGCCGCCGAAGTGGTAGTCGGCGTCGTGCCGGGCCGCCCACACCGTCCAGTCGTCCAGTGCCGCCTCGTTGATCGGGCCCATGTCCTGGTACATCCCGACCCAGTAGCGGTCCGGGTCGATCGCGCTGTCCAGCACCATCCGGTCGCTGCGCCCCGGAAACATCTGGGAGTACACCGATCCCAGATACGTCCCGTAGGAGGCGCCGTAGTAGTTCAGCAGTGGCTCACCCAGCGCGCCTCGGATAACGTCCATATCGCGCGCGGTGTTGCGAGTGGTGATCCGGCGGATCTTCTCGCGGTCGCCCGCCAGGCAGGAGGCGGCCAGCCCACCGGCCAGGGCGGCGTCGCGCGCATAGCCGAACAGGTCGAAACCCGCGGAGAACAGCATGGTGGGCAGCGGCACAACACAATTCACCCGGCCGGAACGGCCGATCCCGCGCGGATCCATCCCGATCAGGTCGTACTGCGCCCGCACGTCGGGCGACAGACTCTTCGCCACGCTCACCATGGTGCGCAGCCCGGACCCACCCGGCCCGCCCGGGTTGCCCAGCAGAATCCCGCGCCGCCGCGCCGGATCGCTCGCGCGAATACGGGAGATCGCGACCGTCAGGGTGCGTCCGTCGGGCCGACCGTAATCGAGCGGAACCAGCACCCCCGCACACTGCGCCCCCGCCGCATCGAGCACCGCATCCCCGCAGGGCTCCCATACGAGATCCTGCTGAGAGAACCGCCCGAGCGGATCCCGCGCGGCGGCTGGCCCCGCGGCAAGCCCGGCGACCAGCACCAATCCCACTACTGGGACGAGCCGGCGAAACCATCGTGACGGCATCGACACTCCTCGCGGGTACGAACGCGACCAGGTTCCGGTTACCACCCCCGCAACAGATTCTCGCACCCATCGCACCCCATACCGAGCGTGCGACACAGCACGGAAGCCACCGAAATACCAGCAGCACGCAATATTCGCGAGTTCCGTCGGGCGGCCCGCGCACACCCTTGCACGCCATAAGCCGGTTCAGCACGCGGTTGGCACACCAACACCGGACGCGCAGCGCACCATCCGGCCTTCGTCGCGATTCGCCTGGCCACCTGCTTCAACCCCGCTCCGGAGCCGGTGAGTTCGGGAAGAGCCGGAGATCCCTAAACCTTACGGCCCGTGAACGCCGCGAGCCGTTCGATCGCCGGCGCGTCATCGGCGACGGACTGTGGATCGTCGAAGCGGCCCGCACGTGACTGACCGACCATTTGTTCCTGGACGATGGCCAGCGACTGCTCGACCAGGTCATCGGGCAGGCCGACACGAATTCCGGTGGCGCGCTGCAGATCCCAGCCGTGGGTGAGCAGGTCTGCGATTCGGATGCGCAGACGGATCTCGCCCGTGGTCGAGCCGAGGGTGCTGGTGAAGGTCTTCTCCAGCACCCCGGGCTCGGCGAAGACGGCGGTGAGGGCGACCGCGGAGTCCCGGTAGGCCGCGACGGGATCCTCGCCCAGGTGGTCCTGGCCCTGGTCGGGCATGGGCCCGGCCCCCATCATCGCGATAAATACCCGGTTCAGCCCGACCAGATGGGCGACCACGTCGCGCACGGTCCACTCGGAACACGGCGTCGGAGACACCCACTGTTCGGGGCCTATCGCGGCGATCAGCTCGCCGACCGCCGCGAAGGCGCGTTGGAGGTCGGCGGCAGGTTCTGTTGTCATTCCACGAGCCTAGGTTTCGACCCGCCGGTAGGGCTTGGAAATTCCGACCACGGAAAACCGCGTAACGGATCGACGTCCGGCGCATTCGGCGTACGTCCGGGTCGCCGACGTGCGGATTCGGACCGGACAACGGGGCGGCCGGTATCGTCGGTACGGCCGGGTGCTGTGCCCCGCGCTCGCTCGACGAGGATGGCTTGAAGGTGAAATACGTCCCCCGCCTGGTTATGTTCCTGGCAATTCCCGCGCTGTTGCTGCTGCTTCCCTGGTGGACGCTGGTCGGCGCTACCTCCTCCGGCGCGGCGTTCTGGCTCGGTACCGCGATCTTCCTGGTCGGCTACGTGTGCCTGCCCGCGGGCATGCTGCTCGGGCACGGGCCCGTTCAGTCCGATGCGGCCTCGATCGTGGGCGACACGCTGCTCGGCACGATGTGGATGGTGTTCACCTGCTCGGTGCTGGGAAATATCGCCGGGCTGGTGCTGGCCCTGGCCGGCGTGCCCGATCCGGCGCGTTCGCGGATCGTTGCGATCGGCGTGCTGGCCGTGGCGGCGGTGGCCGTGGCATGGGCAATCACCGAGGCCCGGCGGGTACCGCGGGTGCGGCGGGTCGAGGTGCCGATCCGGGGGCTGGGCGCCGGGCTCGACGGGCTGCGGCTGGTGGTCATCACCGATACCCACTACGCCGCGCTGAACCGGCTGCGCTGGTCCGAGCGGGTTGTCGAGGTCGTCAATGGGCTGCAGCCCGATATCGCCTGTCACGCCGGCGATCTCGCGGACGGCTCGGTCGCGAAACGGCGGGCGCAGGTCGATCCGCTCGGCAAGGTGTCCGCGGCCCTGGGCCGGTTCTACATCACCGGCAACCACGAGTACTTCGGGGACGCACCGGGTTGGATCGAGCACATGGCCTCGATCGGCTGGCAGCCGCTGCGCAATCAGCACGAGATCGTCACCCGCGACGGCGACGGCCTGGTCATCGCGGGCATCGACGACCCCACGGGCACCGGCCTGCCCGGGCACGGACCGGACCTGCCCGCCGCGCTCGCCGGCGCCGACCCGGAGCTGCCGGTGGTGCTGCTGGCCCATCAACCCAAACAGGTCGCCGACGCGGTCGAGGCCGGGGTCGCCCTGCAGATCTCCGGGCACACCCACGGCGGCCAGATCTGGCCGTTCCACTACCTGGTCCGCCTCGAGCAGCCGGTGGTCGCCGGCCTGAGCCTGCACGGCGAGCGCACCCGGCTCTACACCAGCCGCGGCACCGGCTTCTGGGGCCCGCAGCTGCGTCTTTTCGCGCCGAGCGAGATCACCGTCCTGACGCTCCGCCCGGAAGCCGCCCAATAAAGCGAATCATCAGCGCTTCACACAACAGATCGGACATAACGCGCGTCGGGTGCCCGCGATCCGCCGGGCGCTCGGCACAATCTCACAGATGAGCACGTATGGGACGGCGGTTATTGCTGATACGGCCAGGTGCGATGAGGCCGAGGCGATCACTACCAATCTGCGGA
Source organism: Nocardia sp. GP40 (assembly GCF_050434125.1). Taxonomy (NCBI): domain Bacteria; kingdom Bacillati; phylum Actinomycetota; class Actinomycetes; order Mycobacteriales; family Nocardiaceae; genus Nocardia; species Nocardia sp. GP40. The sequence goes on from NZ_JBNPVW010000005.1 coordinate 294,996, forward strand.
AATTGGCGGCCATGACGGTGGACCGCTGCACCCTCAATCCCGTGGCGCCGGTCGGTGAGCTGTGGCGGGCGTCGGGCTACATCATGATGTCGACCTCGGAGATGATCGGCATCGATCTGTTCGCCGGTGTGGATACCGCCCGGGTCGTCATCGCCGACGACATCGACGAGTACGGCGCCCTCTGGACGGCGTGGCGGATTCACAACGCCGAACCCGTTGTGGTGTACCGGAAATACCTGGCGGCCAACGAGAACGCGGTGGATACCGAACTCGCCGCGAAGGACCGGGCCGACATCGACGCGGCCGCGGACATGGCCGAACTGTGGGGCGTCAACCCCACAGTCGTGGCCGCGGTCGAGGATTACTTCGGGGCGATGTCACGGTCCCTCGGAATCGTGGGAACGCCCTTCCTGCCCTGGCTGGACGCCCTGGACCTGCGGTGGCCGATCCCGTGATCGGCCCCGCCGCAGTCAGTTCCAGCGCGACTGCGCCCGGCGCTTGACGGCCGGAGCCGCCTGGCCGTTCGCCATGACCTCGAGATCCTCCAGGAACTTGTCCACACTGTCGGCCTTGGACTGGAGGGTGGCGAGCTGCTGACGCACCCGCTCCTCGGTGCGGTCGAGCATGTTGGTGACCAGTTCGGCCTGCAGGTCGCGCACCATCTGCCGATGGAGCTGGGCGATCTGATCGCGCCCCTGCTTGCGCACCCGCTCGACCTCTGCGGTGGCCGCCTCACGCATCTGCTCGATGATGTGGTCCGCATCGGCCCGGGCATCCGAACGCAGCCGCTCGAGTTCGACCTGCGCCTCGACGAGGGCGTTGTCATAGGACTTCTTGGCCTCGTCGAGCCGCTCCGCGGCCTTCGTGCTCTCCGCGAGCTGATGTGCGATCTTGTCCTGGCTCTTGGCCATGACCCGCTTGAGCGGCGGCCAGATCCATCTCACGAAGATGAAGATAATGACCGCGAAGCCGAACAGCTGGCTGAAGAACACGGGCCAGTCGAACGTGATGTGGTACGGGCCCGAAGCCAGCACACCGCTGGTGTTGCTCATGAGGTAGCCCTGCCCCTTCGCTGCCCGGCGCTGGTTCCGGCATGCCCGTCGTCGACGCCGACCACGCGGTCGGCGAGGGTCTGCGACAGTGGCTCTACCGCCTCGCGCAGCTCCGCCGCGACCTGGTCGGCCTCGGCCCGCAGCTGCGACGCCGACTCCGCGACGATGGTGTCGGCCTCGCGCTGTGCCTCGCCGCGCATTTCCTCGAGGATGGCCCGCCCTTGCGCGCGGGCCTCGTTGCGGACATCGGCGGCCTCGGCGCGGGCCGCCGCCACCGCGGCCTGGTATTTGGCCTGTGCCTCGGCGAACGTCTCTTTCGCCTCTTTGTTGTTCGCCGAGGTCTCATCGACCCGCTCTTCGCGTTCCGCCAAAACCTTGCGGATCGGCGGAACGACGAAGAACCAGATGACTCCGAGCACGATCAGGAAGATCAGCAGCTCGGCGAAGAAAGTACCGTTGGGAATCAGGAAATTCCCATCGGCCTCCACATCGGTTCGCGGAGACATCGTGGACTACTTACCGGGAGTCGCGAATACGAACAGCGCCATGAAGGCCAGGTTGATGAAGTACGCGGCCTCGACCAGACCGACGGTCAGGAAGAAGTTACCGCGCAACCGACCCTCGGCCTCCGGCTGCCGGGTGACACCGTTGATCAGCGCGGAACCGGCCAGACCGTCGCCGATACCTGCACCGATCGCGCCGCCGGCCATGATGATGCCGCCGCCGATGAGGGCGCCCTGGATGATCTGCGCGGTTGCTGGATCTGCCATTTTCACTTCCTGTTCTCGAACAAGGTATTTTCCGACCGACGGCGCCGATCAGTGGGATTCGTGCTCCAGCGACATCGACTGGCTGAAGTACAGAACGGTCAGGAGCGAGAAGATGAACGCCTGAATCGCACCGACGAACAGGTCGAACATCTTCCAGATGGCGTTCGGGCCCCAGCTGATCCAGAACGGGAACAGCGTGATCACCGCGATCATGACACCACCGGCGAACATATTGCCGAACAATCGAAGCGAGAGCGACAACGGCTTGGCGATTTCCTCGATGATGTTGATGATCACCATCGGGCCCCAGCCGGTGTGCCCCTTCAGCAGCTGTTTGAAGTGGCCGAACAGACCCCGCCGCTTGATGCCCGCGCCCTGGTAGAGGACGAAGACGAACAGGGCCAGCGCATAGACGAAGTTGACGTCGGAGGCCGGCGGCGAGACGAATTCGCCCTCGCCGTACTGCACCGGAAGTACCGACAGCCAGTTCGACAGCAGAATAAAGGTGAACAGCGTGACCGCCAGCGGCAGCACGAACGGCGCGATCCTGAGACCGATGGCCGACTCCACCTGCTCGCGCATCATGACGGTGACGGTCTCGAAGAACAGCTGCACCCCATTGGGCACGCCGGAGGTGATCTTCACGCGCAGGAAGATGGCCAGCGCGATCACAATAAGGGCGGCGAGCGAGGTCGAGACGATGGTGTCGACATTGAAGGTCATTCCGAGGAAATGACCCGTCGCGTGGTCGCCGACCTTGATCTTGGCGCCGGAATCGGCGAGCGGGATACCGGACCGCGCGATCGAGCTGGTGAGACCGGTCAGGGAAGCATGGATCGTCATGACGGCTGGCGCATCGCTTTCCACTCGGGCAGAACAGTGTGCAGGACCAGAATGACCTGGAAACATGCCAGGCCGAAGAAGATCCCGATGCCGTTCGGCCGGGCCAGGTAGGCGACCAGGATCGACAACGCCGTGAGGCCGAACAGGCGGACCGCGGAGGACAGCAGCAGCCCCTGCTTACTGGGCGCCTCCGACCGGATCGTGCGGGTGATGAACATCCACGTGAGCTGCGCGTTCAGCCAGCCCAGCCCCAGTCCGATGCAGATGAAGGTGCCCAGCAGCAAACGCTCGAGCGGCCCGCAAATCACCAGGGCCAGCACACCGAGCGCCAGCGCGACATAAGCCGCGCGGCGTATCCGGAGTCTGTCGACGTTCACTGCGACACCGCCTCGCCGGTCGTCCCACCTCGTAGTGGGGGTCGTGATTGATCGTCAGCATACACATACCAACGACGTTGCGTAGCACAGTCTTTGATCTTCCTATGGCCGATCTTTACGTGCCGCGAATCCGTCGCTTTCTAGCCCTTCAGCGATCTTTTGGCTACCGGGACAATAGACCCATATCCGGCAGATCGGTGGTGACATAAAGGTATCGAGCGTCGATCCGGCAAAGATCGACACCAGGTCATTATGCGGCAGGGGATTACAGCTTAATTGTCGCAACACAGACTCGTACCCGGCCAAGAAGGTACCTCATCGACCCTCCGCAACGCCCGCGCGACACCCCCTGTATTTCCCGCCGTCCCGCCGAATCCGGCTGCGGCACACCCCCTGGCGCCCGACACGACGGTGCACCGCTGGCATCGGCGCCGCGCATCGGCAAGGGTGAGCAAGGACCCTCGCAACGCTGACGAGAGGCGGCCGATGCCCGACTCGACGACCACACCGGCGCCCCCACCCGGCCCGCAACCGATCCCGCTGCGGCGCCGCGGCCGCATCCTCTGGCTGCTCGCACTGCCCGGCGTGCTGTACTGCCTCGCGCCGTTCGTGGCCAACCGGATCGAACCGCGCGTGGCGGGGATCCCCTTTCTCGTCTGCTACCTGCTGGTCGTCACCGCCCTGACCGGACCGCTGATCGGGCTGGTCGCCCGGTTCGATCCGGCATACCGGTCGGGCGCACCGGAATACATGCCCGCCGACGACGCCCGGGACCCCGCATGAGCGAAGCGAATCGATGACACAGCGCGCATCGCGCATGGCGGAGCCGAGCGCCAGCGAGGTGGAGGCATGAGCGAAGCGAATCAGCTAACACAGCACGCACCGGGCATGCCGGAGCCGAGCGCCAGCGAGGTGCAGGCATGAACGGCCGGGCATCGGTGGCGGTCACGCTGTTCGCCGTCGCCATGGTCGCGGCGGTCGTCATCGGCGTGCTGTCCGGACGCGGCGGGGAGCGCTCGCTGTCGGAGTGGTCGGTCTCCGGACGCGGACTGGGCACGCTGTTCGTGCTGCTGCTGATGGCGGGCGAGTCGTACACCAGCTTCTCGTTCCTCGGCGCCGCCGGCTGGTCCTATCGGTACGGGGTGCCGATCTTCTATCTGATCGCCTACCTCAGCACCGGACTGGTCGCCGCCTACTTCATCGCCCCGCTGCTGTGGACCTACTGCGCCCGGCACGGGCTGATGTCGATCGCCGACATCGCCGAGCACCGGTTCCGGTCGCGGTGGCTCGGCATCGCGGTCGCGGTGATCTGCACCGTGTTCCTCATCCCCTATGTGCAGCTGCAGATTCAGGGCATGGGCGTGGTGGTGCACGCCATGTCCTACGGCGCGATCGATCTGAAGGTCGCCGCGGTGGTGTCGTTCGTCGTGGCCGAGATCTTCATCCTGGCGTCGGGGCTGCGCGGTTCGGCGTGGGTGAGCGTGTTCAAGGACGGACTGGCCGTGTTGTCGGTGCTGTTCCTGGTGATCTACGTGCCGTGGCACTATTTCCACGGCCCGGGCCGGCTGCTGGACCGGCTGGTCACGGAGCGGCCGGGCTGGCTCACGTTTCCCGGCGCCGGCGGCGGCACCTTCGGCGCGGCGTGGTTCGTCTCGACGATCGTGCTGAACGTCGCGACGATCTGCATCTTCCCGACCACCGTCGCGGGCTACCTGTCGGCGGCGAATCCCACTGCGCTGCGACGCAATTCGATCCTGCTGCCCTGGTATCAACTGCTGCTGGTGATACCGATGTTCATCGGCGCGGCCGCGCTGTTCGTGGTGCCGAAGCTGTCCGATCCGGATCTGGCGCTGTACGACCTGGTGACGAGATCGCTGCCGCCCGCGGTGGTGGCGGTGATCGGCATCGCGGGGGCGCTCTCGGCCATCGTGCCGATGAGCGTATTCCTGGTCTCGATCGGAACACTCTGGGGCAGAACGATACTCGGCGGCGGGCTGGCCGGTTCGGCGCGGGCGGGAGATCCGGGGGATCGGCAGCGCGGGTGGTCGCGGCTGATCTGCCTGATCGCGGGCACCATCGCGCTGGCCGGCGCGCTGCGCTACCCGAAGCTGCTGGTCAATTTGTCGGTATTGTCCTATGAGGGAATCGCCCAGCCGCTTCCGGCGGTGCTGTTCGGCCTGTACTGGCGGCGATTGACCGCGGCCGGAGCGGCGGCGGGGCTGGTCACGGGCACCGCGATCGTGCTGGGCCTGCACGCCGCGGGCCAGGATCCGCTGTGGGGAGTCAACGGCGGGCTGTTCGCGCTGGCGGCAAACATCGTTGTCGCCGTGGTTGTTTCGTTGACCGTGCGGGCAAATGATCGGCTGACCAGCTCGGTGTAAACGGGACGATTCGGGAGTCTCCTGTTTTCCGGGCGTTACCCGCATCGCTTCGTAAAGTTTCCTTTGACCGTGGTTAACCAGAAGGATGCTGGGTATATTCCCGTGTGGGTCCGTGCCCCCGTGAACGAGTAGGCAGGCGCACGACCCGAATGGAGCCGCAGGCTCCCGAGAGGCGTTCTTTTACTCGCCTCTCGCCCATTGGTCGCAGCTTCACACGTTGAGGAGGCAGTACCATGAGCACCATCCCGTCCAATTCCGAGTCGCGGATTCTGGGATTTCGCAAGTCCGGCACCCCACTGAATATCGTCATGGTGGCACCGCCGTATTTTGAAGTCCCTCCGTCGGGATATGGCGGCGTCGAAGCGGTGGTCGCACAGTTGACCGACGCATTGACAGCACGCGGACACCGTGTCACCTTGCTCGGGGCGGGGCGGCCCGGCACCACCGGGCGTTTCATCAAGGTCTGGGATGACATCCTCGCCGAGCGCCTCGGCGAACCGTTTCCCGAGGTCCTGCACGCGCTGAAGGTCCGGCGCATCATCACCGAGCTGGCGCGGACCGAGCACATCGACATCGTGCACGACCACACCTTCGCAGGCCCCCTGAATGCGCCGATGTTTTCGGCGCTGGGAATCCCGACGGTCGTCACGGTGCACGGCCCGGTGGACGGGGAGGCGCAGGAATACTATCGGGAGCTGGACGATTCCGCGCAGCTGGTCGCCATCAGCGACCGGCAGCGCGCGCTCGCACCCGGCCTGAATTGGATTGGGCGAGTACACAATGCGGTGCGTCCGATCGAATTCCCTTTACAGACAAAAAAGCAGGACTTCGCGTTGTTCCTGGGTCGCTATGCCCCGTACAAGGGCCCGGATCTGGCCTTGCACGCGGCCCATGCGGCGGATATTCCCCTGGTGCTTGCTGCGAAAATGAATGAGCAGCCAGAAAAGGACTATTTCAACTCCGCGGTGCGGCCCCTGCTGACCCAGCGCGACTGCGTGTTCGGCGAGGCCGACGCGGTGGCCAAGCGCCTGTTGCTCTCCTCCGCGCGCTGCCTGCTGTTCCCGATCCGCTGGGAGGAGCCGTTCGGCATCGTCATGATCGAGGCGATGGCCTGCGGCACCCCTGTCGTCGCGCTGCGCGGCGGCGCGGTCGAGGAGGTGCTGGAGGACGGCGTGACCGGCATCATCTGCGACGACCCAGCCGAACTACCGGCGGCCATCGCCGAGGTGGGCAAGATCGACCCGCTGGCCTGCCGCCGCCGGGTCATGGAGCGTTTCTCGGTCGACCACCTCGGCGCCGGGTACGAGAAGGCCTACTACACCGCCCTCGAATCCCGCCCGGTCGAGATCTACGACCCCGCGGCCCGCGCCCTGTCCTTCGCCATCAACCACTGATCCGTACCGAGGATCCACACCCGCTGCCGCTCGCTGCAACGGGTGCGGATCCGCGCCGTGCCGCATCGAATCGTCAGCGGCCCAGCAGATCTCGTCGCCACCGGGCCGGCGGCGTGTGGTAGCGATTCCGGAATGCGCGGCTGAATGCCGCCTCCGAGGTGTAGCCGACCCGTTCCGCGATGAGCGAGACCGGCAGCGAGGTGTCGCGGAGCAGGACGGTGGCCGCGTCCAGCCGGACATAGGCCAGGTAGGCGGCCGGCGGCATCCCTACCCGGGCGGCGAACCGCGCCGCGAACGCCGACCGGGACAGGTTGCACCCGCGGGCCAGTTCCTCGACCGTCCAATCGTGCGCGGGGTTCCGGTGGATGGCACTGAGCGACAGACCGATCTGCGGGTCGAACGCACCGGCCAGCCAGTTCGGCTCGGCGTCCTTGCCCGCGGCCCAGGCACGCAGCACCTGGATGAAGATCAGATCCAGGATGCGCGAGATCATCACCGCCGACCCCTGTGAGGGCGTTTGCATCTCGATGACGAGCATGCGGCGGGCGACCTCGAGCCCCTCCGGCGCCGGCGCGCGGCCGCCGCCCAGGATGATCACCGGCGGCAGGCTCGCGAGCAGATGGCTTGCGCGCGGCTCGCCGATCGTGAAGGTGCCGCAGAGCCACCGCACCGGCTCGGGTGCGTCGGTTCCGGCCGCAGCGGCGCCCGCGTCGCGGACGCGGTGCGAGTCGCCGCGCGGGAACAGGACGACGTCGCCGCGGCCCACGCGCTCGACGCGCCCGTCTCCCTCGATCCGGAGTTCGAGCTCGCCCTCCTCGATCATGTGCAGGCTGCCGGTATCGGCGAAGCCGATCGAGAAGGACTGCGGCGGACGATATACGGCTACCCGTTCTCCGGTCAGGCGGACGGTGTGGAGCAGCTCGGAGAGCAGGTCGTCGGGATGGCTTTCCGCTTCGGAGGGCACTGGACGATCGGCAAGTTTTCCCGGCGGAACGGTCATGGTCGCTACCCACTTCTCTGAATTAACGTCGACAACCGTCAGCGGTCGCTGATATCCCCCGCAGATCAATCGAGAGAGGTGTGCCGTGACGGCATCAGGTAACCCCACCAAGATCAGCTTTGTCTACTCCAACCCCACCGACCCCGACGCCTTCGAGGCGGCCTACCCCGAGCAGCTCACGCTCGCACGCAAACTGCCCGGCCTGACCCGGCTGCAGGAATCGAAGGTCTGGCCCAAGGAGGACGGCGGCCCGACCCCGGCCTACCGCCTGCTGGACCTGTACTTCGCCGACTACGCCTCGGCCAGTAGCGCCGCGGCCGAGGCGGGTCCGCTGGTCATGGCCACCAAGGAGCACGCCACCGGGGGCGTGGTGATCGCCTTCGCCGAGATCCTCGAGGACGCCTAGTAATCGAAGCTGCCGAGCTGGCCCTCGAGCAGGAGCAACAGGTCCCCGAGAATACGGGCCAGGTCGGCCTGTTCCGGGCCGGGAAGGCGGGACAGCAGCGCGCGCTCGTACGAGAGTTGTTGCGGCATAATCCGATCGATGAGGTCGCGACCGGCATCGGTGAGCGTGAGATGCGCGATCCGACGGTCGCGATTGTCGGCGCGGCGCTCGACGAGGCCGCGCTGCTCGAGCCCGCGCACGCGCTTGGTGACCGCGGCCGGAGAGGCGAAGGTTTCGCGGGCGAGGCGGCTGGGCGTCAGCTCGCCGCCGACCCGCCGCAGCGCACTGAGCAGATCGAATTCCGGGCGGCTCAGCTCGGCCCGCCCCAGCGGCCCGTCGGTCACCCGCTGCAGCAGTGCCGCACAGCGATTGATGCGGCCCAGCACCGCAATCGGCGCCGAATCCAGGTCGGGCCGCACGGCCGCCCATTGCCGCAGCACACCCGCGACGGCGTCCTCGGGGACCGAGGCATCCTGCTGTGCAACAACGTCTTTCGGCGACTTCATCGGGACACCGCCGCGAGCCGGACCGGAAGTTGGGCCAGCACTTGATGACCCGCGCGCTCGGAGGCGACCACTCGATCCTGGGCCACCTCCGTGCTCCACCACTCCCCCGCGGCGACGTCGGCGGACTCGCGCAGCTCCACGAGTGCGGCCGCAAGCCGTTCGCGCACACCACGATCCGCGATCCCCAAGACAAGCGCCGCCCGGGCCCGCGCACCGACCGCATCGAGTTCGCTCAGCGCCACCGCCACCCGGTCCGCCGCGCGCCGGTTCGGTACCGCGAAGCAGATCGCCACGGCCACCAGCGCGCCCACACAGGTGTCGAGCCAGCGATCCACTGCCAGCCGCCCGGTGGACAGCGGTCCGGCGAACTCGACCATCGCCAGCGCCATGGGCGTCACGAATATCTGTGCCACCCAATAGTTCCGCGAAATCGTCGCCTCGACCACGAGCTGACAGCATAGAGCCATAGCCACCAGGCCCACCGGGCTGTGGGTCACCGGCACCAGCACCGTGAACAGCCCCAGGCCGACGAGATTGCCGACCACCCGCTGCACGGTGCGATGCCACGACTGCGCGGTATTGGCCACCACCAGCACGCCCGCGGTCATCACCGCCCAGTACGGCCGGTCCACCCCCAGCGACACCGACACCAGCCCCGCCACCGCGGCCCCGACCGCGACGCGAACGGCGATCTGAAACCCCGGCGACCCCGGCCGAAAGGCCCCGGCCACCCGCAACAGCCCGCTCCGGCCCCCCACCGCATGCTGCATGGCAATCCCCCGCAGCTCATCCTCCTCGGCAACATCGCAGTCCACCACCGGCACCGGCCGCCCCGACCGCAGTCCCCGCGCCCATTCGTGGAGCAGACCAGCCTGATCGGAGTGTGCTGCACCGGAATCCGAGTCAGCCGACGCCGAAGACAGTGAGCCGGAAGAGCGCGCAGGCCCGAGCGGCGCCGAGCGCACCTGCTGCGCACGCTCATCGGGCAAACCGGCCCAACCGGATTCCACCGCACCGGGATCGGAGTCGGTCACCCGCAGTCGATCACCGATACGCACCGCCCGCGCGCACTCGTGGACGACGTCGGCCCCGGTGGAGTGTGATGCGGCGGACTCGGGTTTGTGGGCTGAAGGCTGGGCCGGCGCATCGGTCCACTCGACAACTGCGGTCCCGTGCTGGAGCCGCCCACCGGCGAACCGGACGGCCCGTACCCCGGGTTGCAACCCCCGAGGCCCGTGTGTGTGCGTGCCGACCACCGGTATCGCACGTTCCCATCCCGGCGGCACGTAGACCCGGCTGGACCCGCCGCGCGACCGGAACTCCTGCGGTGCAGCGGATCCCGCACCATCCACGCTGGAATACGTGGCGGCGGCCAGGGATTCGGCACGCACGAGCAGGCGGATCAGGGCGGTGAGCTCGGCCGCGCGGGCCGCACCGTGGGTAGGAACCAGGCGCACGGTATGCCAGGCGGCGTGGGTCGCGGCCGCGGCGTCGTACCGGGCGCGGGCGATATCCTTGGCGCACACGATCTTCCCGGCCGGCGCGGCGTCGCTCGTCCGCACGGCATTACCGGCCTGCGCGGCACTTCCAGCTTCCTCGGCCAGGCGAATCAGGCGCGCGGTCGCCGCGAGCGCCCGCGCAACGGCGAAGCGTTCCGGGTCGTGCGGGCGGATCAGGGCCGGGGCCAGGCAGACCAGCCAGGCCAGCACGCCGCCGCACAGCACGAGAAGCAGGCGGGAGGGCACCTCGGCCAGGCGGATCGGCAGGAATCCGGCCGCCGAGACAATGAAGGTGAAGATGATATTGCCGGGCGGGCCGACCCGGGACGCGTCGCAGACCAGCTTGTATACGCCCGCGAGCAGCGCGAGAACCAGCACCTTCGCGACGGCGGAGGTGGTCGACGCCGCGGTGAGCAGAGCCGCGCCCGTGCCGGCGACCATTCCGAACACCACCCACGCCAGCGCCCGGGCCCGCGCGGCGTACGGCAGCCCGTGCCCGTACAGGGCGCAGAGCCCGCCCGCGCACGTGCAGAAGGCCAGCTGCAGATGCCCGGTGACCAGCAGCACCACCTCCGGCACTCCCAGCGCGATCAACCCGCTGGCCGCCGAGCGGCGCCAGGTGTCGACGACCGGCCGCAGCCGGAACACCCCCCGCAGTGACAACATCCGCCCGGCGCGCCGCACCCACCCGGTCGAACGATCGACCAGGTGCGGCGTCGGAGAGGAAGTCGGAGGCACTCGAAAAGGTTAGCAGATATTTTACTAGGAAAATATCTTGCTGCCGGCCACCCAACACCGCACGGCGCGCCTACGCTCGACGCGTGCACCTGGAACTGATCGCGATCGTGGTCGAGGACTACGACCCCGCCATCGAATTCTTCGTCCGGACCCTGGGGTTCGATCTGATCGAGGACACGCCGTCCCGCACCAACGACGGCCGCCCCAAGCGGTGGGTCGTGGTCCGCCCCCCGGGCGCATCCACCGGCATCCTGCTCGCCCGCGCGGACGGCGATCGGCAGCGCGCGGCGATCGGCAACCAGGCGGCCGGTCGCGTCGGATTCTTTCTCCGGGTCGACGACTTCGCGGCCGCACATCGCCGGATGACCGCCGCGGGTGTGGAATTCGTGACCGAACCCCGCACCGAGCCCTACGGCCGGGTCGCCGTCTTTCTGGACATTTCCGGCAACCGCTGGGATCTACTCGGAGATGCCGGCACATAAAGGACGGCCGGGATCACAATATGTGCCGTCGCTAACCAATTAGCGTACTGGACGTCCTTTTTAAATCCTGCCGGATGGAAGGGTGGAGAAATGTGCCTCGGGCGCATCGGCCGAAATCCGCCCACCCGATCCGAAATACTGCCGGAGCGAAGGGTTCGGTGCTACTCGGGCGCCGACGGCGTCCGGGTCCGCGGCGCGGGCAAATCCCGCCGCAGTATCGACTGCCGGAACGCCCGCGGCGACATGCCGCGCCAGCGGGTGAAGGCGTGGGTGAAGTTCGCGGTCTCGGCGTAGCCCAGCAGCCGCGCGACCTCCTCGATCGTCGATCCATCCCGCAACAGCTCCGCGGCCCTGGTCTCCCGGGCGCCGTTGAGCAGGCCGCGGAAGCTCACCCCCTCGTCGGTGAGCTGGCGGCGCAGGGTGCGCACCGTGATGTGCAGCTCGGAGGCGACCTCGGCCATCGTGGGCACCACGCCCGAATCGCGCAGCAGGCGGTCGCGGACCGCCGTGGCCAGCCCGCGACCGGCGCCTGCCAGCTGCCGCAGGGTCTCCGCGAGCTGACGCTCCGCCATTGCCGCGGTCTGCGGATCGGCGTGCGGCATGGGCAGTTTCAGCACGGACCGGGACACGATGACCCGATTGCGCGGCCGTTCGGCCAGCACCGGGCACCGGTCGAACGGCGGGTGCGTGGCCAGTTCCCGCGCACGCGCGGCGGGTATCTCCAGCTCGATCTCGGTGACCGGGAAATTGATCCCCAGGTTGTCGCCGGCCATGAAGACCACCGCGACGTCCCGCTCGACGAAGAAGGCTCGCACATCCTCGGGAATCGCGGAACCGTCGACGACGATCGCGATCTCGGGCCCGCCCTCGTCCTCGAGCGAATACCGCGCGGCCACCGGGACCAGCGCCTGATAGCGGATGGCGGTGGCAATCACCGCACCCGCGGTGGCACTGGCCAGTGCCGCGAGACCCGCCAGTCCGGCATTGCCGAGGGTGGCGCCGCGCGCGGTCTCCGCACCCAGTCCGGGCCGATCCCCCAGGCGCCGAAGCAGGTTGCGTGCTAGAACGTATTCCTGATCCGGCCAGAATTGCGCGAACTCGTCGGCCAGCTTCTCCGCCGTAATTCCTGTGTCCGCTAATAACGTTGAATCGTCCAGACCGTGCGCCCGCCCGACACCGATCATCATCCGGACAGTGGCGCCGCTGCGAGGGAGCGCGCCGAACGGACTACCGAAGGCAACCACCGTCCGAAATTACCAATATTCGGTCCGTTCGTCACATTCTGGCTTCCCGTAAACGGTCCCTACTCTTGATTTGTGCGTGTTGGTGTCGCCGGGGGACACAGGAAGGCCGTAGCCGTGGACAGGTTCAGTACGTGCTGGGTGGAACCCATCGGGCTCACCCCCGAACGAGCGCACTCCATCATGCAGATGCATCTCGACTGCCATACCGACGAGTGCCCGCGCCGCCGGGCCGCGGTGCGCACGCTCATCCAGTCCGGGCACCTGGTGCCCGACTCCTCGCGCGTCCACTGAATCCGGCTCAGGCCAGACCCCGCCAGCTCCAAGACATCTCGGCCGCGAGCGGTGCGCCGGGAGCGACGACCGCGGGATCGGTGTTGAGCCCGTTGGGCGGTCCGGACTGCGGTTCCACACATACCGTGTCGGGCGGCAGGTCGTAGACGACCACCCACCGCAACGGGCTGGCGATCGTCAGCTCGAGCGCACCGGGCCAAGTGAGGGTGACGTCCACCCCGTCCGGCATGCCGAAGCAGTCGTCCCACGGACCGGGCAGCGGCGCGATGCGGTGACCCGTCGGCAGGTAGTCCTCGCCCCGCTGCTCCTGCCAGGCCGGCGCGAAGGCGATCTCGACGTCCTTGCCGCCGGCGTGCAGCCGCCGGTTGAACCAGGGATGCCAGCCCGCCTGCGCGGGAAAGGAATCCGACGCGGCCTCGACCGTCATCGCGAACGCGGCGGAATCGGCGTCGAGCGCGAACGACTGCGTGACCCGTCCGGCGAACGGCCACGGGGCACGCAGGTCCTGCGCCAGTACCAGCTCGGTGTCGTTGTGCCGCACGACCTCCCAGGGATGGTCCCGCACCGTGCCGTGGATCGCGTGCGGTTCGGCGTTGCGCGGCAGCTGATATGTGTGGCCGCCGAACTCCAGTACGCCCTCGCGCATCCGCCCGCACCACGGCGCCATCGGGAAGCACCCGAAATGCGCGCCCGTGTGCAGCACGTCGGCCTCCCCCACCCGGAACCGGGCGATCCTGCCCGTGGCGGCGTTCACCGTCAGCCGCGCGGCGCCCGCGCTCAGATCCAGTTCGTGGTCGGTCACCGAGTCCTCCTGCGCCACAGTTCACCTCCATGTCTGCCGAACGCTGTCAGCGGAGTACCGGAACGTCGTCCGGCGTGCCGGGGCCGGGATTCGCCGCAGCGAAACACGCCGCGAACCGGCCCTCATCAGCCCGTCCGCAGCCTACCCCCGCACCGCAGACAACCCCGGTTACGGCAGCTCCACCAGCTCCACCCAGTTCGGATTGCGGCCCACGGCCTGCTCACCCCGCGGGGTCAGCGCCCCGGTGTCCGGATCTATCGCGTACACCGTGAGCGCATCCGACTCCTGGCCCGCGGCAAGCAGATACCGCCCGCTCGGGTCGATTCCCATGCCGCGCGGGCATGCCTGGGTCGCGGTATGCCCGAGCGGCGACAGTGCACCGGTGCCGTCCACCCGGAATCCCGCGATCGTGCTGGACCGCCGCTCGGACACGTAGAGGTACCGGCCGTCCGGGGTGAGGCGCAGCTCGGCCACCCACGGTTCCGAACACCCCTCGGGTACCGCGGAATACGTGTCCACCGGAAGCAGATTCCCTGTCCCGGAGTCGAATTCGTAGCTGCCGACCGTTCCGTCGAGCTCGTTGGCGGCGAAGACGAACCGCCCGTCCGGATGGAACACCAGATGCCGCGGCCCCGCACCGGGTTTGGTGGAGACGAACGCCGGGACGTTGGGCGTCGGCAGCCCGGTGGCCGGATCGAACAGGTACTGCAGGATCGCATCCCCGCCCAGCACCGCCGCGAACAGATACCTGTTCGACGGATCGGTCACGATGGAATGCGCATGCGGCGGCGTGGCGAGCACCTCGATCGGCTCGGGAGCGACGATCCCGCTCCCGGCGATGGCGTTCATCGAGATGACACTGCCGGTGTAGGAGGCCGCGAGCAGGTAGCGACCGGTGCGGTCGGTGGACAGGTAGGCCATGTTGTCCGGCAGTGGGACCGTGGCGAGCTCGGTCAGATCCCCGGTGCCGGAGTCGATTCCGAAGCAGGCCACCGCATACGGCCGCGACCGCAGCGAGGCGTAGAGGAAGCGGCGATCGGGGCTGACCGCCAGCGGCATCACCGCACCGCCGACGCGCACCCGCCGCACCGGCCGCAGCGTGCCGTCCGCGCCGAGCCGCAGCACCGCGATCTCCGCGCTGTCGGCGTTGGATACGTAGACGACCGTCGTCATGTCTCATCCTCTCCGCGCGCCCGCGGCGCGCGTCGTCTCACGCCGACTCCGCCGCGGCGGTCCCCGTCGACGCGCCCGTTTCCGGCGCCGCCTCGTCTACCGGAGCGACCGCACCGCCGACCCGGCCTCGCAGATCCAGCTCGATCTGTTCCAGGCTGCGTCCCTTGGTCTCCGGCACATACCGCTTCACGAGCACGAACAGTACGACGCTGACCGCGGCGAAGATGTACGCCGACCACCCCAGGCCCAGGTGGTCGCTCATCACCGGGAACAGGAAGGTGATGGCGAAGGTAGCCGCCCACAGCACCGTGCTGCCGGTGGCCATGCCGACGCCGCGGATCTTCAGCGGGAAGATCTCGGCCATCATCACCCAGACCACCGCGCCCCAGCCGAGCTCGTACCCGACCCAATACAGGCACAGCAGAAGCAGCGCAACGATTCCGGTGCCGGTGCCCTTGTGCAGTTCCATCACGACGATGCCCAGCAGAATCAGCGACAGTGCCATCAGCACGTTGCCGATCAGCAGCAGCGGCTTGCGGCCCCACCGGTCCACCACCAGGAACACCCACGCGGTGAACACCAGCTTGACCGCGCCCATGATGATCGAGGCCAGCAGCGAGCCCGAGGTGGCAAGGCCCAGCTGCTTGAACATGGTCGGCGCGTACAGGTTCACCGCGTTGGTGCCCGCGAACTGCTGACCGATGGCCAGGATCAGCGCGACGACCAGGGCCGGGCGCGCCCACGGCGCGATGAGCTCGCGCAGCGATCCACGCTGTTGGGTGTCGATTCGGATGACCTCGCGGATGCTGCCGAGCTCGGCATCGATGTCGTCGTCGCGATGGGTCTGCTGCAGCACCGCGCGCGCCTCGTCCTCGCGCCCGGCCTTCACCAGCCAGCGCGGGGTCTCCGGCATGGCCATCAGGCCGAAGAACAGGATCACGGCCGGAATCGCGGCGATGGCGAACATGATTCGCCAGTTGGCCGAGCCCGCACCCGACAGCGCCCAGTCGATGACGTAGGCGATCAGGATGCCCGAGACGATCATCAGCTGGTTCAGCGTCGAGAGCCGTCCGCGGGCCCGGGTGGGCGCGAGCTCCGACAGGTAGGTCGGCACGGTCGCCGAGGAGCATCCGACAGCGACGCCGGTGATGAACCGCGCCACCACCAGGACCCCGAAGCTGGGTGAGAACGTGCAGCCCAGCACACCGAGGACGAAGACGACCGACGCTACCATGATGGACGGCCGCCGTCCCCAGCGCTCGGTGATCCGCCCGGCGAAGATCGCGCCGAAGACCGCGCCCGCGGCGAGGCTGCCGCCGACGACGCCCTGGGCGAACGAGCCGAGCTTCCAGAGGGGGTTGATGAACAACAGCACCCCCGAGATCACCCCGAGGTCGTAACCGAAGAGGATCCCCCCGAGCGCCCCGAAGAAGTAGAGGTAGGAGACGCTGATCCGCCGCCCCCGCGCGGGCGCCGCTGCCGACTGCTGCATGTGAAGCTTCCTTACTACCAAGCGAGTGTGCTCAGGGTCACATGCTCAATAGGCGAACGCAATACACATGACGATGCTCATTCGGCATTGCGTCATGCATTCATGAATGTGAACCCAGACTCCGCCTCGGGCTCGGACTGATAGACTTAGTCCGAAGACTTAGTCCACTTGGAGGCGGTTTCGATGCCGATAGTCAACGTCCATGAGGCCAAGACACAGTTCTCCCAGCTACTCGAACGGGCACATGCCGGGCAGGAGATCATCCTCGCCAAAGGCGGTGTTCCGTACGCGCGCATGGTGCCACTGTCCCCGGAGCACGGCCAGCGTCGCCCCGGGCGACTCAGTGGTCGAGTCGGCGACGAGTTCTTCGACGATCTTCCAGAAGAGGAATTGGAGGCATGGGGACTGTGAGGGCACTGCTGGACACCCATGCCCTGCTGTGGTGGGACACCGACGACGAGCGACTTTCGCAGCGCGCACGAGAAGTCATCGCCGATGAATCCAACGACGTGTTCGTCAGCGCTGCGTCAGCATGGGAGATCGCTACCAAGCAGCGGATTGGGAAACTCGACTCGGTTCCGCAGGCGGCAGAACGATTCGGAGAGTTGGCGGCCGAGAACGGTTTCACCCACCTGCCGGTCACCTATCTGCACAGCCTGCGAGCCGGCGGTTACCCGGCCGACCACCGTGATCCTTTCGACCGAATGCTCGCCGCACAGGCCGAACTGGAAGAGCTGGTCCTCGTGACGCGAGATCCCGCCTTCAAGCAATTTGCCGCGCAAGTCCTCTGGTGACCCACCGCGACGATCGGCCACGGCAGCCCGGTTACAGCGGGTTGTGGTGTCCCAGTTCGATTTCACAGAAGGCCCCGCCCACGAGTTTCGGAAGTTCCCCCGCGGGAACCTGATCGGCGTACCGCTCGGCGTCGTCCAGGCTCCGGTACCCGATCTCCCGCGCCTCGCGCAGCGACACCACCGCGCGGGTATTGGCCGAAACGCCCCACAGCACACGGTATCCGGGTTCATCGGTGGCCAGGCACGCCTCGAGCAGCCGGGCGCAGTCGTCCGGGGACATCCACAGCGAGAGCTGGCGCACGTCGGCGGGCTCTTCGAAACAGCTGCCGATGCGCAGGCAGCTCACATCCATCCCGAATCGCGAATGGTACAGGCTCCCAAGGGATTCGATCACCGCCTTGCTCACCCCGTAATAGGTGTCCGGGCGGGGGCTGCTGTCGCCGGGCAGGCCCTCCGGGCCCGCCTCGCCGATGGTGCGGAATCCGACGGCGTGGTTGCTCGAGGCCAGCACCACCCGCGGCACGCCCGCCGCGAGCGCGGCCTCGAGCACGGTGCGGGTGCCGTCGATATTGACCTCGAGGATCCGGTCCCAGGCGTCCTCCCGGCTGATTCCGCCGAGATGGATGATCGCGTCGACGTCGGCGCAGGCGCCCGCCATCACCGCGGCGTCGGTGATCGAGCCGGTCAGAATCTCGACCGCCTCACCAGGCGCGGCGGGGTCGGGCGGCGCGATGTCCAGCAGCCGCAGCACCCGGCCGGGGCGGGCGAGGCGGGTGCGCATCAGCCTGCCGAGGATGCCGGCGGCGCCGGTGACGAGAACGCGCTGATCAGGCATGGTGAAACTCCTTGGTCTATCCGGTGATGAGAAGCCGCGCGGGTCAACGGATTCCGGCGCGGCGCAGCCGCATGGCCAGCAGGGTCGCCGCCTCGTGCAGCACCGCGCCGATGCGGTGCTGCTCGGCCTCGGTCACCCGCTCCAGCGGCATCGAGCAGCTCAGCGCGTCGGTGGCCGGGATCCGATAGGGCACCGCGGCCGCGGCGCAGGCCAGCCCGACGGTGCCCTCCGCCCGCTCGGTCGCGTATCCGCGGTCGCGCACCACGCCCAGTTCGTCGTGCAGGGTGTCGCGATCGGTCAGGGTGTGCTCGGTGAGCGGCGCCAGCCGGGCCGGGAGCAGCGCGGCCAGTTCCGCATCGGACAGCTCGGCCAGCAGCGCCTTGCCCAGCGCGGTGGCGTGCGCGGGCAGCGTCCGGCCCACCCGCGAGATCAGATGTCCGGAGGTGCGCGATTCCCGGGTCTCGAGGTAGACCACCTCCGCACCGGCCAGCCGCGCGTAGTGGACGGTGAAGCCGGTCTCCTCGCGCAGGCGTTCCAGGATTTCGGTGACGAAGGGCATCACCGGATCGCGGTCGAGGTAGGCGGTGCCGCAGATCAGCGCCCGCACGCCCAGCCGGAACCGCGCGCCGGACTCGTCCGCCTCGATCCAGCCGGCATCGCGCAGGGTGCGCAGCAGGCCGTGCAGGCTCGAACGCGGAAAACCCGTGGCGTCGTGCATATCCGACAGCGACAACCAGGACCGGTCCGCCGCGAACACCTCGAGCAGCGCGATCGCGCGCCGCGCGGATTTCACCCCGCTCGCGGCCTCGGCCCGGGCATCCCCGGTCACCCGCTCGACATCGGTACGGCGATCGACCTGACCGCGGCTCTGCATGACACTCCTCACATGCTGGGGCGGCTACCGCCGACCATCGTTGGTTCGGAGGCTAACCAGGCATCCGGGCATTCTCAATCCCGAATGTCTCCGGTTTACCGAACCAATTCATATATATGAAAACTATACTGATACCTCTTCAGCATGTGGTGATGCTCAACTGATGTTGGACTGGTATCAGTTACGGGCCCTAGCCTGCAAAGGAAGCCGATGGACGAGCAACCCCTGCATACCGACCCGCGCACCCCAGGAGCACACATGAACGACGGCAAGCTGTCGGCCATGCTGTCCCTGGAGCAGGTGCGCGGCTTCGTGGTCGTGGCCGAGGAGGGCAACTTCCGGCGTGCCGCCGAGCGACTGCAGATGACCCAGCCGCCGCTGAGCCGGCAGGTGCAGAAGCTCGAGCGCGATATCGGGGTGCTGCTGCTGGATCGCACCCAGCGGCAGGTCGAATTGACCCCCGCCGGTGCGGTTTTCCTGGCCGAGGCGCGACGCCTGCTGGCCCTGGCCGAGGCGGCGCCGAGCACCGCGCGACTGGTCGCCGCGGGGCACACCGGCACCGTCCGGATCGGCTTCACGGCCACCGCGGGTTTCGGTTTCCTGGGCCGGTTCCTCAACCAGATCTCCCGGGCGCTGCCCGAGATCGAGCTGGCCCTGGCCGAGCAGGTCAGCGCGGCACAGTTCGACGAATTGTCCAGCGGCAAGCTGGATCTGGCCTTTGCCCGGCCGCCGTTCGACCGCGCGGAATTCGACGGCCGGCTGGTGCACCGCGAACCGCTGGTGCTCGCGGTGCCCGACGGACACCGGCTCGCGACCGACCGGCCGATGAAGATCGACGAGCTGGAGGGCGAGCGGCTGCTGGTCTACGCGCCGGGCCCGGCCCGGTATTTCGCCGAACTCATGACCAGGACGCTGGCCGGGGTCTCCTACGACACCGCCGACCGGCTTACCCAGGTGCACACCATGCTCGCGCTGGTCGCCGCCGGACGCGGCCTAGCGCTGGTTCCCGAGACCGCCAGCCACCTGCACCCCGAGGGGGTGTGCTACCGCCCGCTGATGGAGGTGCGCGAACCCGTCGAGCTGTACGCGGTCTGGCGGCGGCACCCGGCCAATCCGGCGCTGCGCCGCGTCATCGATCTGCTGGAGACGTGGCCGGCCGCCAACCCTGTCCACCCCGCAAGCTCCGCCGGCTCACCGTCCCCGTAGAGCCCGGCACCGATAGGTCGTTCCCGAGGAGGAAACCCCGTGTCAGAGATATCCGCCGAAGATCTCGGCCCCGCCCTGGGGCGCGGGCTGCTGTCGTTCCCGATCACGCATTTCGATGCGGAGCTGGCCTTCGACGAGGCCGCGTACCGGGACCACATCGGCTGGCTGGCGCAGCACGACGTGGCCGGGCTGTTCGCCGCGGGCGGCACGGGTGAGGGATTCTCGCTGACCACCGCCGAGATCGACCGGGTCGTGCGCGCCGCGGTCGCCGAGACCGGCGGGCGGGTGCCCGTCATCGCGCCCGCCACCGCGGGGACCGCGGTCGCGGCGGAGCAGGCGCGCAATGCCGAAGCCGCTGGGGCACAGGGCATTCTATTGTTGCCGCCGTACCTGACCGAGGCCGGTCCCGACGGGCTCGTCGAGCACGTGGCCGCGGTGTGCGCGGCGACCTCGCTCGGGGTGATCTTCTACAGCCGCGCCAACGCACAGATCGACGACGTGACCGTGGCCCGGATGGCCGAGAGGTGCCCGAATTTCATCGGATTCAAGGACGGCGTCGGCAATATCGAGACGATGACCCGCATCTACGCGCGCATGGGCGAGCGCCTGACCTACATCGGCGGGCTGCCCACGGCGGAGACCTTCGCGCTGCCGTACACCGAAATGGGCGTCACCACATACTCTTCGGCAATCTTCAACTTCGCCCCCGAGTTCGCGCTGAAGTTCTACCGGGCCGTGCGCGCGCACGATCGCGAGGCGGTCTACGAGCATCTGCGCGCGTTCGTGCTGCCCTATCTGGACATCCGCGACCGGCGCAAGGGCTACGCGGTGTCCATCATCAAGGCGGGCCTGACCGCCGTCGGCCGCCCGTCGAGCCGGGTCCGCCCACCGCTGACCGATTTGACGCCGGACGAGCTCGCCGAGCTGACCGAGCTTGTGAAAACGATTGCCTGACAGGGATATCGACGCATGACACAGAATCTCAGCCCCGCGGTGCTCGACCGGATCACCGGCGTCAGGCTCTCCTCGGTGACCCTGCCGCTGCCCACCGGCATCAGCGACGCCAAGGTCCTGACCGGGCGGCAGCGGCCGATGACCGAGGTGGCGGTGCTGTTCGCCGAGATCACCACCGAGGCCGGGCTCGAGGGCATCGGCATCGGCTACTCCAAACGCGCGGGCGGCCCCGGCCAGTTCGCGCACGCCAGGGAGATCGCCCCGGTCCTGATCGGCGAGGATCCCAGCGATATCGCCAAGATCTGGGACAAGCTGATGTGGGCGGGCGCCTCGGTGGGCCGCAGCGGGCTGTCCGTGCAGGCGATCGCCGCGTTCGACGTCGCACTGTGGGATATCAAGGCCAAGCGCGCGGGGCTGCCGCTGGCCAAACTGCTGGGCACACACCGCGATTCGGTGCGTTGCTACAACACCTCCGGCGGTTTCCTGCACGCGCCGATCGAGGAGGTGCTCGAGCGTGCGAGCGAATCGCTCGCCTCGGGCATCGGCGGCATCAAGATCAAGGTGGGGCATCCGGACAACGCTGTGGACATCGCCCGGGTCACCGCCGTGCGCGAGAAGATCGGCGACACCGTACCGCTGATGGTCGACGCCAACCAGCAGTGGGACCGCCCGACCGCGCGCCGAATGTGCCGGGCGTTCGATCCGCTACAGCTGGTGTGGATCGAAGAACCCCTGGATGCCTACGATTTCGCCGGGCACGCGCAGCTGGCGCGGACCTTCGACACCTCGATCGCGACCGGCGAGATGCTGACCAGCGTCGCCGAGCACGCCGAATTGATCCGGGCCGGAATCGATATCGTGCAGCCCGATGCGCCGCGCGTCGGCGGCATCACCCGCTTCCTGGACGTGATGGCCCTGGCCGGGCGCGAACATCTGCAGCTGGCACCGCATTTCGTGATGGAGGTGCACGTTCATCTGGCCGCGGCGTATCCGATCGAGCCCTGGGTGGAACATTTCGAATGGTTCGACCCGCTGTTCAACGAGCGCCTCGAGATCCGGGACGGCAGGATGCACCTGTCCGCCCGCCCTGGACTGGGCGTGACGCTCAGCGAGCAGGCCCGCGCCTGGTCCGTGGACGAATACGAGCTGAAGGCCTGAGAGGGCCCACACCTACCGACGACACCTGGTGGAGGACACAGTGACTGCCGAGACATCCCCGGCCGACATCGATCGCATCGTCTCCGCGGCGGTGCATGCCGCGGACCGGCTCGCGGCGACGACCCCCGTCGAGCGGGCCCGCCTGCTCGAGACGGCGGCCGACGCGTTGGAGAAGGCCTCCGACGAGCTGGTCACGCTGGCGGCCAAGGAGACTCATCTGCCCGAGCAGCCGCGTCTGCGGGGTGAGATGGTGCGCACCGTCTTTCAGCTGCGACTGTTCGCCCAGGTGCTCACCGACGGCGAATTCCTGAGGGCCGCAGTAGATCACGCCGACGCGAAGTGGCCGATGGGCCCGCGCCCGGACATTCGGCGGATGACCGTGCCCATCGGGCCGGTGCTGGTCTTCACCGCGAGCAACTTCCCGCTCACCCTCAGCGTGGCCGGACACGACACCGCCGCCGCCCTCGCCGCGGGCTGCCCGGTCGTCATCAAGGCGCACCCGGGACATCCCGAGCTGTCGGAGCGCACCTTCGAGATCCTGGCGCGGGCGCTGACCGAGGCGGGCGCGCCCGAGGGCACCGTCGGGATCGTCTACGGCCTGGAATCGGGTGTGACGGCGCTGCGGCATCCGGGCATCGCCGCGGCCGCGTTCACCGGGTCCGAGGCCGGTGGGCGGGCGCTGTTCGACATCGCCAACGCCCGGCCGCGGCCGATCCCGTTCTACGGCGAACTCGGCAGCGTGAATCCGGTGGTCGTCACAGCGGCCGCGGTGGCGGCGCGCGGCATGGAAATCGCCACGGGGTACGCGGGTTCGTTCACCCTGGGCGCGGGGCAGTTCTGCACCAAGCCCGGTCTGCTGCTGCTGCCCGCGGGCCACGGCCTCGAGGACGAACTGCGGGCGGCGGTCGCGGCGATCCCGGCGCAGCACATGCTCAACGACCGCATCGCGCACGGGTACCGCGCCGGGCTCGAGCGGCTGACCGAACATCCCGCCGTCGCAGTGCTTTCCGCGCCCGACCCGGACGCGGCGGAGTTCGGCCCGACGCTGTTGCGGGTGAGCGGCGCCGATTTCCTGCACCATTCGGAATCGCTGGATGCCGAATGCTTCGGCCCGGTCTCGCTGATCGTGGAATACGAAGGCCCAGAACAGCTTCGGGCGATCCTGCGCGAGCTGGAGCCGGGCCTGACCGTCACACTGCAGGCCCAGGAGTCCGATGCCGAGCTGGTCGAGAGCCTGCTACCCGCGCTGACCGCGCTGGCCGGACGCCTGATCTGGAACGGCTGGCCCACCGGGATCACCCTGTCCTGGGCCCAGCAGCACGGCGGTCCCTACCCGGCCACCACCACACCGCAGTTCACCTCCATGGGCACCGCGGCCATCGACCGCTTCCTGCGTCCGGTCGCCTGGCAGGGCTTCCCGGAGGCGCTGCTGCCCGCCCCGCTGCGGGACGCCAACCCGTGGGGAATACCCCAGCGAGTGGACGGAAAGCGTTAGCTATCAACGAAATACCGCGGCCCTTGATGCGACGTCCTGCGCACATCAAGGGCCGCAGGCATTTTCACCTGTCATCCGAGCGAACCTGGGCGAACCGTCGTGCAGCCGATGCTGTTCGCGCACCGGCCGGGCGTGCACGGCATGCCGTCGACCGCTGGCTCAGCCCTTCACATTCGCGCACAGGATCGGCGCGAAGAGCAGGGTCGGCTTATCTCCGGACAGGATCTGGGACATCGGTCCCCTATGCACGTTGACGTACCAGCCGGTGGCCGGCGGGGCCGTGGTCACATTCTGGACCGTCGTGCTGACCGTGCCCTTGCCGGAGGCATCGGCCTGCAGATCGGGCAGCGGATACACCACATCGCCCTGTGCGGCGCAGGTGCCCTTGTGAATATGCACCGCATGGGCGGAGTTGGCGGGCAGGCCGGTCGCGGTGAGATCCACGTGCAGGCTGTGCTTCGCGGCGTCGTAGGCCAGCGCGACCGTTCCGGCGGGGGTCATGCCCTTGACCGGCGGCGCACTCATTTTCACGGTCACCGGACCGGCCGCGGCCGTCCCGGCGGCGATGTCCCCGCACTCGACGGAGGTGAAGCCGACACCACCCGGATTACCCAGGGTCGCCATCGGCGCCAGGTGGACGTTGAGGTAGGCACTGGTGGGGATGCCGGCGGGGACCGGCGTGCTGACCACCGTCTGCTTCGCCACGCCCATGGCATCGGCGGTGATGTCGGGGAACGGAATCGAAGGCGGCTGGGTCTGGTCGGCGCACACCCCGGGATGGATATGCATCGCATGGGAGCTGCCCGGAGTCAGGCCCCACAGCTCAACCGCCGCGGTGACCTCCTTGGTCCCGGGATTCCAGGTCAGCGAGACGGTGCCGGTGGGCATGGTGGCGAGGTGGAGCGGGGCCGCCGTCGCGGACGGCGAGGCCGACGAAGCCGGTGCGGCCGAGGTGGAGGAATTGGACGTCGTCGACGAGGAACAGGCGGTGGCCACGGCAAGCAATCCGGCCGCGGCACAACACCACAGGGTTCGTGTGAGCATCTGCATTCACCTACCTGAGAGGTCTGCCGGCGGGTCCGTTGTGAACCCGGCTACGGGCGTACAAGGGACCAGAATGCGCACCTGCTCCGCAGCGTGCCCGCGGGCACCTGGTCCGTATGGGTCGTACTACGACAACAACGACCGATCGGTTCACCGGCTCGGCACGTCACCGCATGCCCGGACGGCCGATCGGCTACGCGTCATTCTGCTCCCGCGCGGCGAATTCCGGGCCAGTTCGCGTCCCTATTCGCCCGCGGCGCGACGGATCTCCCCGCCACCGGCGCGGGTGGCGCGGGCCGCGGTCGCGTCGAAGGTCTCGAGGAAATCGAAGGACGGGTCCTCGTCGTCGACATCCAGCACGACGGCCCGGCGACGCAGGTCCCTGGCCGTCTCGCGGTCCATCGACGGAGCCTCGGGGGCGCGCGCTTCACTCGGCTCGGCCTTCGCGGCCGAGGGACGGGCGCCGCGCGAGAGCCGCGCGGTGCGGCGGCGGCGGATGTCCTCCTCGATGCGCACCTGCCGCCGCAGATAGATCAGGTAGGCGACCAGCACCAGCACCGAGGCGCCGCAGCCCCACCACAGCATCCGCGTCACCGCGACCGCGAAGGCACCGAACAGCAAGGCGCTCAACGCCAATCCGAGCGTGGTGCGCTGCCGGAAGCGATAGCGGGCGGCGCGGGCCACCGCATCGGCCTCGGGGTCGTACCCGCCGCGACCGCGCCGGATGGGCACGATGCGGCCCACGGTGAACTCGGAATCCCCGGTCTCCGGGTCGGCGTACTCGGCCTCCGGCTCGGCGAGGTCGTCCGGCTCCCGCGGCGGGGCCGCGCGGCGCGGCTCGGCGCGGCTCGGGGACTTCTCGGATTCGTCGTAGTCGCCGGGCGCGGCGCTCCCCCGCGCCTCGCCGTCCCCCATGTCGTCGTGGTCGGCGGCCGGATCGGCCGCCTCCAGGTCACCAGTTTCGATCTCGGCGTCCTCGATGCCCGCCTCGTCGATCACACTCTCCCCGGCGCATTCGGCGTCGTCGAACTCGTCCACCTCGGCCTCGATGACCTCGCCCTCGCCGGTCACGCCGCGGGTACCGCTTTCGTCGTCGTGCTCGGTGACGGGCTCATCGGCCGAAGTCGTCATCCGATCCTCCGCATCATCGCCGTGAAATAGCTTTCTCTGCACGCGCCTGGGTACCCAGTCCGGATCGGAATCGTGCCCCGAGGCGGGCCTCGACTGGCTGCTGGTGCCGCCGCGATGCAACACCCGAGTGGCCAGGGCGGTGTCGGTCGTGCGCCGGATGCGGGGATACCGCGCGGCGAGCAACGGAAACAGCACGAAGACCCAGAGCACCACCAGACCGATCCACAAGATCGAATTCGGCACCGCGCTCACGCCTCCGTCCCCGCCGGCCTTCCGTGCCACCGATGCCATATCCCGGCGTCGCGGCGAGAATCATGCCGCCTCGTCGGGCCACTGCACCGGCTCCCTTCCGGCGATGCGGGACGCACCACCGACGTGCGTAGGCTAGTAGGACCCCGAGTGAATATCCGCAAGGCGCGCCGTCCACATCCGTCACACTAGTAACAAGTGTCAGGGATTGATTACCCGTCCGGAGCGGATCAAACGTTCGACCACGGTCCCCGAAACCTCCTCCACGGTCATGGCGACCAGCAGATGGTCCCGCCAGGCGCCGTCGACGTCGAGATATCGGCGCAGCATGCCCTCTTCGCGGAAGCCCACGTTGCGCAGCACGGCCTGGCTGCGCTCGTTCTCGGGGCGCACGGTCGCCTCCACCCGATGCAGCCCGACGGGCCCGAAGCAGTGATCCAGCCCCAGCGCCAGCGCGGCGGTGGCCACGCCCTTCCCGCCGGCATCCTTGGCGACCCAGTAGCCGATCCACGCCGACCGCAGCGCCCCGCGCACGATATTGCCGATGGTGAGCTGCCCGCTGAACGCCCCGTCCACCTCGATCACCAGGGGGATCATCGCCCCGCGACGGGCCTCGGCCTTCAGGCTCGACCACAGCGAGGGCCAGTTCGAGGGATGGTTGCGCGCCTCCCACGCCCCGCGCCCGGTCGGCTCCCACGGCTCGAGGTGTTCGCGATCGCGCACCCGGATGCGGGCCCACGCCGACGCGTCGCGCAGCCGGATCGGCCGCAGCGAGACCTGCCCGCCGGCCACCCGCACCGGACCCAGATGCGCGGGCCAGCCCGGATGCTGCGCGGACCGGAAGACGTTCATATCCATGGTGTTCAGCCGCGTTGCGCGAGGAAAGCGACCTGAACCTCGTCACCGGTGCGGACCTCGGTGACATCGGGCTCCAGGACTATCAGGCCGTTCGCCTCGGCCAGGGTGGACAGCAGATGCGACGAGCCGTTCACTCCGAGCGGTTGCACCAGATAGTCGCCGGTCTGCTCGTCGCGCATCAACTGGGCCCGCAGATAGCCGCGCCGGCTCGCCATGGAGCTGATCGGCATGATGGTGCGCGCCCGCACGATTCGCCGCATCGGATGGCGCCGGCCCAGGGCGATGCGGATCAGCGGCCGCACCATCACCTCGAAAACCACCAGCGCGCCAACGGGATTCGATGGCAGCAGGAAGGTCGGCACCTCGTCGCGGCCCAGCCGGCCGAAACCCTGCACCGACCCGGGATGCATTGCCACACGGTCGATCTCGAGCTCGCCCAGACCCTCGAGCGCCTCGCGGATCTGCGCCGAGGCCCACCCGCCGACCGCACCCGCGATCACCACGACCTCCGAACGAACCAGCTGCCCCTCCACCACATCGCGCAGCCGTCCCGGATCGGCGCTGACGATCCCCACCCGGTTCACATCCGCGCCGGCGTCGCGCGCCGCGGCCGCGAGCGCGTAGGAATTCACGTCGTACACCTGGCCCGGACCGGGTGTGCGATCGATGTCGACGAGCTCCCCGCCGATCGAGATCACCGACAGCCGCGGGCGCGGATGCACCAGCACCTTGTCCCGGCCCACCGCGGCAAGCAGGCCCACCTGCGCCGCGCCGATGATGGTGCCCGCGCGCACCGCGACATCACCCGGCTGCACGTCGTCGCCGATGCGCCGCACGTAATCGCCCGTGCGGACCGGCTCGTAAACCTTGATGCGGGCGCGCCCGCCGTCGGTGAAGTCCAGCGGCAATACGGCATCGGCCAGGGTGGGCAGCGGCGCGCCGGTGTCGACCCGCACGGTCTGACGGGGCTGCAGCCGGATCGGCTGCCGCGACCCCGCCTCGACCTCGCCCACCACAGGCAGCGTCAGATCGACGGGATCGCCTGCCTCGTCCCGGATGTCGGCCCCCGCGCCCTGCACATCCACGCTGCGCACCGCGTAGCCGTCGATCGCCGCCTGGTCGAAACCGGGCAGCGGGCGCTCGGTGACCACATCCTCGGCACACAGCAGGCCCTGGGCCTCGGAGATCGCGACCCGGACCGGCCGCGGCGCAACGGCCGCCGCGGTCACCTTGATCTGCTGATCCTCCACCGAGCGCATGCAGCCCTTCCTACTCTCTCCGTCTCCAATACGGCGATCCCGCCGGTCCCGGCCGGTTTCGCCGCAGGCTGCCGCAGCGCTCGCCGGATCTACTCCGACGAGGTCCGCTGTGGATCCCAGTCGGGACCCAGGCGCCGTTGCAGCCACTCGCGCAGAGCGGGACCGTATTCTTCCCGCTCCAAAGCGAAATCGACCGCAGCTCGAAGATAACCGCCCGGGTTGCCCAGGTCGTGGCGCGACCCACGGTGCACCACAACATGAACCGGATGCCCCTCGGAGATCAACAGCGAAATCGCATCGGTGAGCTGCAATTCGCCGCCGGCGCCGGGCTCGATGCGGCGCAGCGCGTCGAAGACCGCGCGATCGAGCAGATAGCGTCCGGCCGCGGCGTAGGTCGAGGGCGCGTCGGCCAGATCGGGCTTCTCCACCATGCCGTTGACGCGCAGCACATTCGGATTGGCGGCGTCGGGCACCGTCGCGACATCGAAGACGCCGTACGCGCTGACCTCGTCCTTGGGCACGTCGATCGCGCAGAGCACCGATCCCCCGCGCTTGCGCCGCACCCGGCTCATCACGTCCAGCACGCCCGAGGGCAGCACCAGATCGTCGGGCAGCAGCACCGCGATCGCATCCTCGTCGGGATCCAGGGCCTGCTCGGCCTGCGCCACCGCGTGCCCGAGGCCCAGCGGCTCCTCCTGGATGACCGAGGTGACATCGAGCAGCCCGGGCGCCTTGCGCACCTTCTCCAGCAGCTGGAACTTCCCGCGCTCGGCGAGGGTGCCCTCGAGCACCAGATCCTCGACGAAGTGCGCGACGACGCCGTCCTTACCGGGCGAGGTCACGATCACCAGGCGGGCGGCCCCCGATTCGGCGGCCTCGGCGGCGACCAGCTCGATACCGGGCGTGTCCACAACCGGCAGCAGTTCCTTCGGGACGGTCTTGGTCGCCGGCAGAAACCGCGTCCCGAGTCCGGCCGCGGGCACCACCGCGGTACGGAAGCAGGACACCGGACCACCCGTCCGACCGTCGCTCACGGAATCGCTGCGCGATGCTGTCATAAAGCACACCCTATCCATCAGTCCTGTCGGCCGGACCGGCTTCGCTCGGCCCCGGCACACGGGGAAGCCTAGGCGGCGACCCGCACGGCCGCGCGGTGAGACGCACCCCGGGCGGTCCAGCCGATTTCGCCGCCACCCAGCATGCTTGCAGCAATTCCCCGTCACACCGAATCGGAAACCACGGCTACGCTCGTGCAGAGCGAACGTAACCGGAGGCGACACGAGCGGAGCGGAGGCCGGGATCACCGTGGACAGCGCAGTTCATCCGAACAAACAGGACTGGCGCGCCGAGTTGCTGGCCCGCCGCGCCACCCTGGACCCGGCCGTGCGGGAGGCCGAGGCGACGGCCCTGGCCGCGACGCTGGCCCGGCTCCCCCTGGCCGCGGCGGGCGACATCTGGGTGGCCGCGTACGTGCCGGTGCGCGGCGAGCCCGGCTCGACGGCGATGCTCGACGAGCTGCGCGCCGCCGGGGCCCGGATACTGCTGCCACTGACCGGCCCGCCCGGGCCGCTGGACTGGGCCGAATACACCGGCAAGCAGGGCCTGCAGCGCGCCCGCTACGGGCTGCGGGAACCGTCGGGGGCCAGACTGTCGCCGGCCGCGGTCGGCTGGGCGCACACGATTCTGGTGCCCGCACTGGCCGTGGACCGCCGCGGCGTCCGGATGGGCCGCGGCGCCGGATACTACGACCGGACGCTGCCCGCGGCCCGGCCCGGGGCCCGGCTGATCGCGGTGGTCCGCGACGAGGAAGTACTGGACCTGCTGCCCGAGGAACCGCACGACGTCCGCATGGGCTGGGCGCTGACGCCCGGGGCGGGCCTCACCCAGCTGGGCTGACTGTGACCCGTAAGCTCCGCCACCATCCCCCGCTGACCGGGAATTATCCGCCGATTGGCATCGTTGGCACTGTCGGCTGTAGAGTGCTAACGACGGAGACTGTGGAGGTTCCTGTGCCTACTTACTCGTACCAGTGCACGCAGTGCGGCGATAAGTTCGACATCATCCAGTCGTTTTCCGACGACACCCTGACCGTGTGCGAGAAGTGCGACGGCAAGCTGCGCAAGCTCTTCAACTCGGTCGGCATCGTCTTCAAGGGCAGCGGCTTCTACCGCACCGACAGCCGGGGCGGCTCGAGCACGGCCAGCGAGCCCGCCAAGGCCGAATCGTCGTCGAGCAGCTCCTCCTCCAACGGCTCCTCGAGCAGCTCCTCCTCGAGTTCGGCGTCGAGCAGCACGTCGTCGAGCAGCAGCAACACCGCAAGCAACTCGGCCGCCTGAGCGGCCCGGCGAGGTGTCATAGCCCTCGACCGACCGGTGCTGGGCGCTCCGAGCGCGCACATCCCCATCGAACACGGACAGTACTCGCGCGGACTCCGGTGGATTGCGCCTGCGCGCGAGTTGTCCACAGCTCTCACGTTATCCACAGTCCGATGTCGACCAGCGTTTTCCTGAGCCGCGGCGAGCGCGCCCGGCCGTAGCGTGCCGGGCATGACCAAGCGCATGCCGAGCATCCATCGCCTGGGCGCGGACCGCGGCGGGGACCGCGACCTGGGTCGCGCGCCGCGCTGGGAAGCGCTGCTCGACCGGCGCCCGGCCTGGGCCGATGCGGTGCTGGCCCGCCGGATCCTCGCCGCCGCCCTCACCGCGCTGGCCGGATACCTGCTTCTCCGCGGCGATCCGGCGTCCCATCGCATCCCGGCCGTCGTGGCCGCGCACGATCTCGCGCCCGGTCAGACGATCGTCGCGGCCGACCTGCGCCGCGCCGAATTCGCCGCGGGCACACTGCCGGCCGGGGCCCTGCACGAACTCGCCCCGCTCGAGGGCGCCACCCTCACCACCGCCATGCGCGCCGGGGAGATCTTCACCGACGTGCGGATCGTCGGCCCGCGCCTCGCGGCCGCCGCGACAGGGGTGGCCGGTGCCCGGATCGTGCCGATTCGCCTGGCCGACAACGCCGTAGCCGACATCCTGCGGTCGGGAGACCGGGTCGACGTGGTCGCCGCCGACCCCGAGTCCGCGGTGTCCGCGCCGCAACCCCTGGCCGTCGGCGCGGTCGTCGTGTCGGTCCCGGGCGGCGAGAAGTCCGGGCGGGAGCGCGCGAGTCCGGACAGATCCGGGGCCGCGAGCGAGCGCATCGTGCTGATCGCCCTGGATTCCGCACACGCCACAACGGTCGCCGCCGCATCCCTGCGTACCGCGCTCACCGTGGTTTTTCAGTAGAGTTCATCCCGATTGCCAAGTATTTGCCGCATGATCATCTAGCATCCTCGACACCCGGCCCAACGCGGGCGCCCCACGCCATGACGAGAGGTTTCGGCGCGAAGCGGGTGAACCAGATGAGACAGGAGCAGCAATGCTGAAGGGTTTCAAGGACTTTCTACTCCGGGGGAATGTGCTCGATCTGGCGGTCGCGGTCGTGATGGGTGCGGCATTCACCGCGATCGTCAAGGCATTCTCCGACGGCATTATCACGCCGTTGATCAATATCTTCGGCGGCACGGGCGATCTGGGCCTGGGATTCCGGCTCGTCTCCGACAAACCCGCGACCTATGTGGCGATGGGACCGATCATCACCGCCGCGATCAACTTCGTCCTCATCGCACTCGTGGTGTATTTCGTCCTGGTACTTCCGGCCTCCCACGCCAGGAAGCGCTGGGGTAAGGCGGAAGATCCGGAGGCCACCGAAATCGCGCGGCTGACCGAGATTCGCGATCTGCTCGCCGAGGGCAATCAGGGCTCGGGCGGACGTCACGAGTTCTGAGCCACGCGGCAGCCGGTAAGCGGTGGGCCCGGCGCACACGGCACCGGGCCCACCCTCCTACCGAGTTCCCGTGATTCCAGCGAAGGGGATGCCGGAATCAATTCCCTTGGCCCCGGCCGCAATTGGCCGGAGCGGGATCAGCTGGTCCGATCAGCCGAGGCTGAACGGGGCGCCCCAGAGGGTCACCCAGCCCTGGATGGTGGAGGAGTTGATTTCGTAGCTGACGAACGAACGCGCCTGGGCGTACCCGCCGCAGCCGGTCAGGCCGATCGTCTCGTCCTTCCACGACACCGAGGCGTCGTTACCGGTGAAGGACGTGTGGGTCGAGTGGTGGTCCTGACCGAAGTCGTCCTTCTTCTCGATGTCGAGAATGTAGAACGCCTGCGCCTGGCCGGGGCCGAGGCTCAGGTTGCCGCCGGTACTAACACCCGCGGACGGGGTGACCTTGCCCGAGCTGTCCCAGCTGCCACCGACGCTCGGAGAGGCGTTGACGCCACCGCCGGCGATGTTGACCTGGCAGCCCACCACGTAGCCCGGATAGATGGCGCCGCCGTTGACCGAGGAGTCACCGGTCAGGTGGACGTGCGCCGAACCGGACACCCATGCGTTGCGGTGCACGGGGGTCGAGCCCATCGACGGGTTGATGTTGGCCGACTCGTGGTCCAGCCAGCCGTGCACCTGGGTGCCGTCGGAGAAGGTCTGCACGACGTTGCCGCCCGGCAGCGGCACGAAGGTGTCGGCGTTGGCCGCACCGGTGGAGAACAGGCCGAGAGCGGCGGTGGCGACAGCACCGACGCCGGCCGCGCGGGCCAAGGTCTTACGGATGTCCATGTTTGTTTCCCTCGAGGGTGAATCGCTATGCGCGAGAATGGGTTCGCTGAACGGCCACGTCAGCCGATGCTGAACGGCTGCCCGTAGAGCGTGGTCTTCGAGTAGTTGTTGCCGACAACTTCGACAACCGTGTACGCACGCGCCTGGGCATAGCCCGCGCAACCCTGGATGTTCATCTCCGCGTCCTGGTAGTCGACGCCCCAGTGGCCCGGGTGGGTGATGTCCATGTCATCGATCTGGACGAACTTCACCTGGCCGGGGCCCAGGTTCAGGCCGATCGAGCCACCGACGTTGGCGCTGGTCAGGCTGACGCTTCCCGAGATGCCCGCCGAGATCGCGTCGGTGCCGATGTTGACCTGGCAGCCGACGATGTATCCGGTGTTGATCTGGGAGCTGCCGTGGGTGGACGAATTGTTCGACCCCGGCGTATTCAGCTGGCCGTTGTTCGGGCCGACAGTGGTTTTGGGTGCGTTCGGCACATCGGCCTCGGCGCGACCAGAGACCCAGACAGTACGGCCGGCACCGTTGGCTGCCAGGGATGGCGAAATGGTCGCGTGCTCGCCGAAGCGGTGGATGACAACTCCATCGGCTCCCTGCGTCGTACCGTCCGGCAACGGTACGAAGGTGTCTGCGTTGGCAGCACCGGTCGAAAGCAGTCCGATCGCAACGGCCGCCGCCGCGCCAATGCCCGCGACCCGGGCACCGCGACGCACACCGCTGGTGCGGTTCTCGCTCATACTTCCCCTCATCAGGTTAATGCAGGCAGCCTCGACCACCGAAGCTGCAGTTCAGCCTCGACTATCAACGCTGGGCGTTTCGGCATCGACCACCGATGACGGCGTCCCCAGCCTCGACGTCCGAGGCTGTTCTCAACCCCGACCACCGGGGTTGAAATCACGGTTCGGGTAAGACCCCAACTCGGCCTTGCAACGGAGTGTTGCCGTCGTGTAACCGACAGCAAATCCCGCCGCATTCGGCAGACCGATTTGACGGAACCGGGCCACGTTCCGCCGGATCCGACGCCGAAGCGTCATCTCCGGGCCTTGGAGAACCGCTGGTGGTACAGCCCAAAGGCGAACATTAAACGCAGTAGCAACCGGCTGACAACGTAAGCAGACGTAAACACGATGTGATCTAAATCACATCAAGAATCCGGCGAATTCACGACAACGCCAAAAACACTGTGAGCGTTCGGAAAAGAGAAAGGTCGCGAGTTACGGCTCGAGTACGTCATCGCGACGCATATGTGATGGGGAGTGACTCACCCGTGATGCGGGGGCACCTGCGCCCGCAACCAATCGTCCGAGGAGTTCTGCGACGAGGCGGATTCTCCCTCGGGGCCGCGTTCGTCAGTGGTGGTTTGCGGAAGGGTATCGCCGAATATGCGCGCCAGGCGCGCGGCTTCGGCCGCCGCGGCACGCGCGGCACCCCCCGCCCGGGCCTCGGTGGCCCGGCGGGGGGGCTTCTCGTCGTCGTGCGGGGGCGTACTCACTCGTCCAATCCGGACAGCTCGTCGATGACGCGGCTGGCGAGCGGGCCGAGGGTGGCCATGCCATCGCGCACCGCGGCGCGGCTGCCCGGCAGGTTGACCACCAGCGTGCTACCCGAGATGCCCGCCAGCCCGCGGGACAGGCCCGCATCGAGCGAACCGGCCGACAGGCCCGACGCGCGCAGCGCCTCGCTGATGCCGGGCAGCTCGCGGTCCAGCACCTCGGAGGTGGCCTCGGGGGTGACATCGCGCGGGGACATGCCGGTGCCGCCGACCGAGATCACCAGATCGACGCCGCCGATGACGGCGGTGTTCAGGGCATTGCGGATCTCGACCTCGTCGGCGGCGACCAGCACGGTGGCATCGACCAGGAATCCGGCCTCCGACAGCAGCTCGACCACCAGCGGACCGATCGAATCGGTCCCCCCGTGGGCGGAACGGTCGTCCACAACCACCACAAGCGCACGGCCCGCCACAGGGGCATCCATTTCCATGCCGCTAACCGTAGCGTCCAGCGGTGACAAGGACCCAGTTCCCCCGGAGTCCCGGCGGCGGTCCCCCAGCAGGGTCAGGGGGCGGGTGCGGCGCTCGGTCATCGCCCACCGTCCGCGGGCGCGCCGGCGAGGGTCACCTGGACGGTCTTGGGGTTCTGACCGTTGGTGTCGGTATAGGTCACCGAGACCTTTTCGCCCGGCTGATGCGAGCGCACCGCGGCGACGAGCGCGTCACCGCTGTCGATGACCTGATCGTCGAGCTTGGTGACGACCACTCCCGCCGGAATACCGGCCTTGGCCGCGGGGCCGTCGGCGGTCACGTCCTTGACGACCGCACCGCTGGTCCCGACGTTGCCCGGCGCCTGGTTCAGCACGGACATGCCGATCTGGGCGTAGGTCGCGTGCCCGGTCTTGGTCAGCTGGTCGGCCACGCGGCGGGCCTGATCGACCGGAATCGCGAAGCCGAGCCCGATCGATCCGCTCTGCTGGCTGCCGTCGGCCGAGCCGCCCAGCGTCGCGATCGCGGTGTTGATGCCGATCAGCTTGCCGTTCATGTCCACCAGCGCACCGCCGGAGTTACCCGGATTGATCGGCGCGTCGGTTTGCACGGCGGAGATCACCGTGCCGGTGCCGCCGGACTCGCCGCTGGTGGACACCGGCCGGTTCAGCGCCGAGACGATGCCGGTGGTCACGGTGCCGGCCAGCCCGAGCGGGGAGCCGACCGCGACGACCGGCTGGCCGACCTGCAGATCCCTGGAGGTACCCAGGTCGATCGGCGTCAGGCCGGACTTGTTGGCGGCCTTGATGACCGCGATGTCGGAGACCGGATCCACGCCGACGACCGAGGCCGTGGCGGTGCTGCCGTCCTTGAACTGCACCTGCATCTTGGCGTTGGCGCCCGCGCCGCTGGCGACGTGGTTGTTGGTCAGGATCAGGCCGTCGGAGGACAGGATGACCCCCGAGCCCTCGCCCTCGGTCCGGTCGCCGACCACCTTGATCATGACCACGCTGGGCAGCACCTTCTGCGCCACCGCCTGCACCGAACCGGCGGGCGCGGTCACCGAGGCGTTCCTCGCGTTGGAAGACGGGCCGTCCAGGGCGTTGGTGGCGGAGGATCCGCTGCCCGAGTTGGCGACCAGCGCGCCGACCGCGCCGCCCACTCCGCCCGCCACCAGGGCCAGCGCCAGGGCGGCGGCGATCAGGCCGCCCCGGCCACGCGGCGGCTTGGTGGCGGTCGTCGTCGCATAGGGCGCGGCGGCGAAGGCGCCGGTGTTGTTCGGATCGGACGCGTAGGGGGCGCCGGGCACGGCCTGGAAGGACCCGCTGGGCGGCTGCTGGCCGCCGCCGTACGCGTGCGGGTACGGCGGCATCGGGGTGGTGTGCTGGGTGGGCGTCTCGCGCGGCGCCCAGGCCATGTACTCCGGGGGCACCGCGCCCTGCCCGGTGAACTGCTCGGTCGGGTACTGCGGACGCGGGTAGGACCCCCCTGGCGCCCCCGGGACCGGCGGCTGCGGGGCGAACGGCCCAGCCCCGGCACCCGGCGCCGCGGAATACGGTTCGGAAGGAGCCGCGGGAGGCACAGGCACGGCACCGGAAGGCTGGGGCACGGCCGCGGGAGGCTGAGGCAGGCCCGCGGGAGGCTGCTGCGGATCCGGGCTGTCCTTCGGGTCCTGGGTCATTTCTCTCTTTCTCCTCACGTCTGCCGACCAGCGTGGTTACCTCTACTGAGAGCGGACTGAGACGTGCCTATCAGTTCACCATCAGTTCACCGGGATTCGCGGATGGTCCGCTCTCCCCCGGCAGGACGATACGGATGAGCGCACCGCCGCGATCGGATGTGTCGATTGTGATGGTTCCGCCGTGTTTGGTCACGACCTGTTTGACGATGGCCAGGCCCAGGCCCGAACCGGGCATCGACCGCGAGGCCGTGGTCCGGTAGAAACGCTCGAAAACCAGCTCCCTCTCGGCGGGCGCAATACCCGGCCCCGCATCGTCTACGGCGAATTCCAGGAGCCCGGGCCCGGTTTCGCGCATGCTCACCCGGACCTGTTCCCCCTCCGGACTCCATTTCGCGGCATTGTCGAGCACATTCAGGATCGCACGCTCGAGCCCGGCCTCGTGACCATAGACGAACCACGGGCGCAGGTCCCCCACGAATTCCACCGTGGTGCGCCGCCGCCGCGCCCGTTCGAGCGCCCGCGCGGCCACGTCGCCGATATCGATCTGGTCGTAGACCGCCTCGGGGGCATCCTCCCGCGCGAGGTCCACCAGATCGCCCACCAGCGTGGACAATTCCTCGATCTGGGCCATGACGTCGGCCTGCAGTTCGGCCATGTCCTGCTCGGGTATGTGCGGCGCGCCGGGGCGGGACGAGGCGATCAGCAGCTCCATATTGGTGCGCAGCGAGGTCAGCGGGGTGCGCAGCTCGTGCCCCGCGTCGGCCACCAGACGGCCCTGCCGATCCCGGGATTCGGTCAGCGCGCGCAGCATGGAATTGAAACTCTCGGTGAGCCTGGCCAATTCGTCGTCGCCGGTGACCGGGATCGGCGCGAGGTCGTCCGTGCGGGCGATCCGCTCGGTGGCCGCGGTCAACCGCGCGATCGGCCGTAATCCGGTGCGGCCCACCGCGGCCCCGGCGGCCGCGGCCGCCACGACACCGCAGATGCCGACCACGAACAGCAGCCAGGCCAGGCGGTTCAGCACCTCCTGCGTCGGCTGCAGTCGCTGCGAGATCACCAGGGTCGCACCGCTCTTCATGCGCTCGGCCAGCACCCGCTGGTTGGCGGCGGTGCGCAGCGAGAACGAGGACTGGCCCTTGGCCACCGCCATCTCCGGCGCCCCGACCGGCGGATCGGTCGGCTGCGGCGGCACGTACGGCGGGTACATGTCCGGGAAGATCAGCGCGATCCCGATGTCGTTGGAGTACAGGCTGCCGATCGCCAGGGTCGGCAGAATCCCGAGGCTGTCGAGGTTCTGGCTGATCATCACCTCCGCGCGCGCCTTCAGCTGCTGATCGACGTCGGAGTACAGCGACCGGGCCACCATCGCGTAGGCGGCGATGGAGGTCAGGGCCACCGCGATCGCCACCACCGAGGCGGCCAGCAGCGTGACCCTCCAGCGCAGCGAGACCGATCTGGTCAGCGGCATCGGGGGGCGCAAATCGTGCGGGTCGGCGCGCTGGGCGACCCCGGCGACGCCGTGCCCCGCCGCGCCGTCGCGCCCGCGCCCGGTCGTCTCCCGCGACCGCCTTTCCGAGCGGCCGTTCCCGCCGCGCCCGGTCGTACCCCGCCCGGCCGGACCGTGCCCCTTGGCGCCGAGTCCGGTCGGGTGCGGAACATTCCTTCCCACGATGTCGAACACTCCTACGGCGGCGTCTCGCGCAGCACGTATCCGACGCCACGCACGGTATGGATCAGGCGGGGCTCCCCCTCGGCCTCGGTTTTACGCCGCAGATATCCGATATACACCTCGAGCGCATTGCCGGAGGTGGGGAAGTCGTATCCCCAGACCTCCTCGAGAATTCGGCTGCGGGTAAGCACCCGGCGCGGATTGGCCATCAGCATCTCCAGGAGTGAGAACTCCGTGCGCGTCAGGCTGATGGCGCGCTCGCCCCGCGAAACCTCCCGGGTGATCGGGTCCAGCGACAGATCGGCGAACGTCATCGTCTCCGAAGCCTCGGCGGCCGGGTCGGCGATGGTGCGGCGCAGCAGGGCGCGCAGGCGGGCGAGCAACTCCTCGAGCGCGAACGGCTTGGGCAGGTAGTCGTCGGCGCCCGCGTCCAGCCCGGCGACCCGCTCCGAGACCGAATCGCGTGCGGTCAGAACGAGTATCGGCAGGTCGTCGCCGGTGCTGCGGAGCCGGCGGCACACCTCGAGGCCGTCCAGGCGGGGCATCATCACATCGAGCACGAGCGCGTCGGGACGCTGCAGCGTCACCTTGTCCAGGGCGTCGACGCCGTCGACGGCGAGCTCGACCGTGTAGCCGTTGAAGGTCAGCGACCGCCGCAGTGATTCCCGCACCGCGCGGTCGTCGTCGACTACCAGAATGCGCATGAGATCCAGTTTGACCGCACCGACTGAGAGTCCACTGAGAAGACCCACTCCGACACGCCGGAGCACCGCGAGCCTATGACCAGTCGCTTTGCCCGGTTACGTGCGCCGTGCACGAAACATGTTGCGCGCGGCGGAATTAAACAATGGGAATACGCGGCCCGGGTCCGAATTGCCGTCACCAACTTCACACGGTATGTTGCCTGCCGTAAAAGAAGACCTGCAGTCGGTTCTCCGCCGGTTGGACCCGTAAGACGTCAGTTCACTTTCCGCAAATTCGAGCGCTCGGATTTGCCCGGCAGTGAGCGAACGTGCATGCGAGCCATGGGTGCTCCGCCCGTCCGGGCACGGGCCCGCGATGAGGGCCGCGGGGGCGTATGCGCGAGCGGAGGCGACGGAAGCAGGATGGGCACTGCACCGCGACCATGGCAGCGAACGCTGTCCAACCTCTCGGTAACGAGCAAGGTCGGCATCGTACTGCTGCTACCGGTCATCCTGGCCTCGGTCTTCGCGGTGCTGCGCATCAAGGACGAGCTGGGCACCATCGCACAGCTCAACGCGGCCGCCCAGCAAGCACAGATCATCCGGCCGGTGCTGGACTACGGTTCGGCCGCCGACGATCTCGCCGTCGCGGCCGGCACGGGGGGCACCGGCGATCGGGCCCTGGACCAGGTCTCCGCGCGCTTCGACCAGGCCGCGGCGAATCTGCAATCGGCGCTGGAGCTCTCGCAGGTCGACCAGCAGGTGAGCACGGAGGTCACCGACGCGCTGTCGGCGGGCCGCAGCCTGCGCAACAGCCTGCACGGCAGCTCGCCGCTGGTGATCGGCAACCAGTCCGACGAGGTCGCCACGCACATCAGCAACGCACTCTCGACGCTCACCACGCCCCAGGAGACGGTCCTGGAGCGGTACTACACACAGCTGGGCGATCTCACCATCGCGCGCCGGATGTTCCTGCAGCAGCAGCTGCTCATCGGCAGCGGCGAGATCAGCAACAATCCGGCCATGCTGGCGCAGGCCCTCACGGCCACCGGCGCCGAGCTCACCATGATCAATCAGTACGCGGTGGTGCAGCCCATCTCGGCGTACAAGCCCGACGTGCTGCTGGGGGCGCAGCAGGCCCGCCTGCACGCGTTGAGCCAGAACAACGCCGAGCCGATGTCGCTGCCGGGAGTCGGTGATTCGCTGAAGCTGAGCACCGCGACCTACACCGACGCCACCGGTCATCTGGTCCAGCTGATCAATTCGGGCCTGTCCCAGACCTCGATCGCCGCCCGCAGCACCGTGCTGCGCGACGTGGCGTCCGTGGTCGTGACGCTGCTCGCGGGCCTGGCGCTGGCGCTGGCGGTGGCGCGCTCGCTGGTCGTCCCGGTGCGCCGGCTCCGGCGCGGCGCGCTGCAGGTGGCCCACATCGACCTGCCCGCCGAGCTCGCGGTGGTGCGCGAGGGCGGCGCGACACCCGAGATTCTCCCGGTCGACGTGCAGACCACCGAGGAGATCGGCCAGCTGGCCCGCGCGGTCGACGACATGCACCGCCAGGCGCTGCACCTGGCCGCCGACCAGGCGCGGCTGCGACTGCTGATCAGCAGCATGTTCGAGACCCTGTCCCGGCGCAGCCAGTCCCTGGTCGAGCAGCAGCTGACGCTGATCGAGGACCTCGAGCGGGACGAGGACAATCCGGGACGGCTGCAGAGCCTGTTCCGCCTGGACCACCTGGCCACCCGCATGCGCCGCAACGGCGACAACCTGCTGGTGCTCGCGGGCACCGCGCTGCGCCGCGGCCACCTGCCCCCGGTGCCGCTGTCGGACATGCTGTGGAGTGCGGTGTCCCAGGTGGAGGACTATCAGCGGGTCGAGATCGGCGCGGTGCCCGACGGCATCGTGGCCGGCGAGCCCGCGGTCGATGTCGAACATCTGCTGGCCGAGCTGATCGACAACTCGCTGCGCTATTCCCCGCCCAGCACGCCGGTGGCGGTCTCTGTGAACCCGGCCTCGGAGGGCGGCTATCTGATCGAGATCACCGATCGCGGCCTGGGCATGTCCGGCGAGGATCTGCGCTCGATCAACGACCGGCTGGCCTCCGGCG
The DNA here is from genome assembly GCF_050434125.1 of Nocardia sp. GP40. Taxonomy (NCBI): domain Bacteria; kingdom Bacillati; phylum Actinomycetota; class Actinomycetes; order Mycobacteriales; family Nocardiaceae; genus Nocardia; species Nocardia sp. GP40. The sequence continues at coordinate 336,110 of NZ_JBNPVW010000005.1, forward strand.
GCGAGGTGACCGTCGAAACCGCCCGCCGCATGGGCCTTTTCGTGGTCGGACGGCTGGCCAAGCGGCACACCGTCACGGTGAGCCTGCGGCGCACGTCCACGATGGCGCAGCAGCCGGGCATCACCGCCGCGGTGCACCTGCCCGCCTCCCTGGTCACCTCGGGACCGCAGTCCGAGAGCGCGGGACCGCAGGGCGCCCCGTTCCCGGCCGCGGCGCCGGGCCGGTCCCTGTCGGTGGCTGCCGACCCGGACGCACCGGAGCCCGGCTCGCTGTTCGCCACGCCCGGAGCCGGACTGCCGCTGCGCCGGCCGGGACGATCCTCGGTATCCGCGGCGCCGCCGATCCCCGAGCCCGCCCTCGGCGCCCCGGAACCGGTGCGGGACGGCGTGATCGGCTTCCGCCCGTTCGACGAGGCGCGCGAGGACGACGACGAGTCCGCCGAAACATCCTGGGGCGACACCGAATCCGAGACCGAGCACTGGGCACAGGTGGACGAGCCCACGGCGCGGAGCCTGGCCCGCCCGGCCACCACCTCGTGGCGCATTCCCGAATCCGATCCGTCCATCGACTCCTGGCCGACATCGCAACTGTCCCAGCCGATTCGGCGCCGCGACCCGGCGGAACCGGAAGCTCCGCAGGAGAGCCGGCCCGCGGAATCGGTTCCGGTGCAGGCGGATATACCGGAACACACGATGTCCTGGTCGACGGACGCGGCCGATCTGTGGGCCCAGACCGCCACGCTGCCCGTGCAGCAGCCCGCCCCGCGCGAGACCGTCACCGAATCGCCGATCTATCAGCGGATGGTCTCGGAATGGTTGGTCGAGCCGTCGGCGAGCGAGCCGGTCGAGGCCTGGTCCTCCCCCGCCGACGACGGCTGGGCGGCGGCCGCGGAGGCCAGCCGCCCGACCACGGTCCACCGCACCACGGGCGGCCTGCCGATCCGTGCCCCGGGCGCGCAGCTGGTTCCCGGCAGCTTGCCCCCGGCCGCCGAATCCGCTGCCCCGGATCCGGAGGAGATCCGCAACAACCTGTCCAGGCATCTGAGCGGGGTGCGCAGCGGACGAGCCAATACGTCGTACACGGATGAAAACGGGTACAACGGAACTCGGTCCGGCGGCGCGGCCCAGTATCAAGACGCGCAGTACACAGACGGAGGACATGTATGACCGATACCGAGCAGCCCCCCACCGACGAAAACCTGAACTGGCTGGTCACTCGCTTCACCCGCGAGGTACCGGGCGTTTCGCATGCGGTGCTGGTATCGGCCGACGGCCTGCTGCAGGCCACGAGCCCGCATCTGCCCTCGGATCGCGCCGAACAGCTGTCCGCGGTGACCGCAGGACTGGCGAGCCTGTCCTCGGGTGCGGCTCAGCTGTTCGAGGGCGGCAAAGTGATGCAGTCGGTCGTCGATATGCAGCGGGGCTATCTACTGGTCATGAGTGTGGGCAACGGGTCGCACCTGGCGGTGCTGGCCAACAAGCAGCACGACATCGGCCGGATCGGTTACGAGATGGCACTTCTGGTCGACCGGGTCGGTGCGGTCGTGCAGGCCACCGCCCGGTCGGCGGCGGTCTGACCAGGACCGGTCCGAGCCGATGCCCAGTTCCTCCGGAGCCGACCCCCGGCCAACCACCCGAGTACGCCCCTACGCGCTGACCGCGGGGCGCACCGAACCCGCGGTCGACCTCCCGCTGGAGGCGGTCGTGGAGACCCTCCCCTACGCGAGCCGATTCGATTGGCCCGCAGGCGATGTCCGCACCGATATCCTCCGCCTGGGTGGCGGGCGGCTGTCGGTGGCGGAGATCGCCGCCCACCTCCAGCGCCCGCTGGGAATGGTCCGTGTCGTCATCGGCGATCTGGTTGTGGCCGGTACGCTGCGGGTGCACACCACACTCAGCGACAACGCCACCTTCGACGAACGCCGCTCGCTCATGGAGAGGACCCTGCGTGGACTCCGCGCTCTCTGACGCCACGCTCACCGCGCCCGAAAGCCGAACCGCCTCGACAAAGATCGTGGTGGCCGGTGGATTCGGCGCTGGCAAGACGACCTTTGTCGGCGCGGTCTCGGAGATCGTGCCGCTACGCACCGAGGCGATGGTCACCGGATATTCCGACGGCGTAGACGATCTGACGGGCGTTCCGAACAAGGAAACCACCACGGTCGCCATGGATTTCGGGCGCATCATCCTGCCCGGCAATCTGACGCTGTACCTGTTCGGCACGCCCGGCCAGCGCCGGTTCTGGTTCATGTGGGACGACCTGGTCCGCGGCGCGATCGGCGCGGTGGTGCTGCTGGACACCCGCCGGATCGAGGACAGCTTCGCGGTCGTCGACTTCTTCGAGGCGCGCGAGCTGCCGTTCCTGGTGGCGGTCAATCGTTTTCCCGACTCGCCGCAATTTCCGGCCGCGGAGTTGCGCGAGGCGCTGTCGATCCGCGAGGGTGTGCCGATCGTCGATATCGACGCCCGCGACCCGGCACAGGTGCGCCAGTCGCTGGCGGCGGTCACCGAGTACGCGATCGCGCGCCTGACCGGAGGCCCGCAGCCCGCGACGGCCGCCCAGCGCTGAGTTCGGCGCCGCGACAACGCGGCAACAAGGTACCAACCAGATTCATTCAGCCAGGCGGGCAGGCATATTACCGGAGCCTGCGGTGAAATCCGGCTACCAACAGGGAAATCGGCGGTACCGGTCGCGATCTCGTCTGCCCAGCAACGATATAGGGCTGCCGGAGCGATCCCGAGATCGTTCCGTCCCGGCCGCAGAGTTGCCGACCCGTAATGAAATTCACGGCCCCGCGGCGAATCATCCTGTCCGACCGTGACATAGAAATACCGGCGGGTGGGAACACAGAACCCGAACAAATACGATCCCAGGGGGAACCCGTGCAGTACTTCACCATGGGCACCTGGGTGCTCGGCCTGTCGCTCGGTGTGGCGGTGGCCGGCGCCCTGGTGGGCCTGATCTGCATCCGGCAGTCCACGCTGTCGGTGACCGCGAAATTCCGCCTGGTGTGGCTGACCGCCGCCGCGGTCTGCATCGGCGCGATCGGCACGCATCTGGGCACGTCCGTCACGCTGCTGGGCGTCGGAGTGGGCGGCGGCACAGTCCATTACGACCTGCTGCGCCGGGCGGTGGCCCTGATCCTGGTGCCCGTAGCGGTGCTGGCCGCGCTGCTCATCGTCGGACGGAACCCACAGCTGCCGCGGCTGGCGGTCGGCGCGCTGGTCATGGGCCTGAGCCTGGGTGCGGGGAACTACTTCGTACTGAGTGCGCTGGAGGTCCAGGGCACCGTCTCGATCAGCCCGGCAATCATCGCCGGGGTCACCGTGCTGTCGGTGGTGGTCGCGTTCGGCCTGCTCTACGCGATGCGGTTGCGAGCGACGGTCGCGCTGCTCGGGGTGGCGATGCTGTACGCGGCCGCGATCGTGGGCATGCACTATCTGGCCCTGTCCGGGCTGCAGGTACATCTCGACCCGGCCATGCCGTCGCCCGGTGGACAGGACCTGTTCACGGTCTTCATCCCGGTCTTCGCGATCGGTGTGATGTCGCTGGCGATCCCGATCACCGCGGTCCTGGTCGCCCCCGACCGCGCCGGGCGTCTGCAGCCCGAGCCCAGAAAGCCCCGGCAGCGCCGCCCGCGCCCGACGCGCCCGACCCGCCCCGCGGGCACGCGCCGCCGGGAACCGGTCGGATAGTTCCCGCGCAACGGTGCGCCACATGCTTCGGGCCGGATCACCACACGGGTGATCCGGCCCGAATTCTATTGTGTCCCAGGTAATTCACCGGGGACGCTGCCGTCCGGCAGGGCTCAGTCTAGACGTCGCCCTGGGCGTGCAGGGTGTTGTACATCTGCACACCGCTCGCAATGCCGACCACGGTGCCCAGGGTCGCGCCACCGACGATGGCGCCGACGCCGCCGATGGTGGAGGCGCCCAGCAGGCAGCCGCCGACGATGCCGAGCGGGGTGCCGATCACGGTGACCGCGGTCAGGGCGCCGCCGGTGAGGGCGCCGACCGGGCAGCCGATGAGGGCGCCGCCCACGCCGCCGACCATGCCGCCGACACCGGTGGCCAGGCCGAACTGGGTGGCCGCGACACCGAGAGCCGAGTTGAAGTCGGCCGTCGGGTCGTGCGGGGCGGGGGCGTCGACCGGCTTGATCGCCGCGTCCGCCGGGTGGGTGGTGATCGGGTCGACGGGGGCGGACGCCGCCTCGGCCGCGGGCAGGGCGGCCTTCGGCGTGGCGGCGAAGGACTGCTGGCCGTACACCGTCTTACCGGCGGCGTCGGCGACCTGGATCTGGCCACCCTGGGTGGTCAGCTTGCCGAACGGGGTGTTCAGCGCGGTGGAGGCGTCGGCGGTATTGCTGTTGTACTGGACACCCGGCGCGATCGCCAGGCTCAGGGCGTGCGGATCCACGACGGGAGCCGCAGCGCCGGGGGTGGCGGCCGAGGCGGTGCCGGTGGCGAGCGCAACGGCGGCGGTCGTCGCGAGCGTCGCGAGCGACACAGCGTACGTCATCTTCTTCATACGAACCCCATCAGATTCTCAGTTGATGCGCTCACTCCAGGAAGCGCAGAGCCATAAATTTCGAGCCCTTACAGAGACTCGCCCGTGCAGATTACGGATCGGTAACAAACCCCGTCAATAACCCGACAAAAATATTCCCTTCATGTTAAAAGCGTGCAAATTTGGACAAAGACGCGGTGGGGCGAACGTTTCGGCGAACTCTCAGCGCGCGCATATGTGACGGCGGTTACTCCGGAAATCCGTCACCGGCAGCACAACTGCGTGCCGAGCTCTCTCGCGCCGTCCACGCCGCCGGCGGTCACGCGGTTCTCCCGGGTGGGCCACGGTGGGCGGGTTCGCGATTAGGGTTGGGTCCATGCAATTCGCCCCGGACGATGCCGGCCACGGGGAGGCGGCGCCCGCATCCACCGACCTCGAGGCCATCCTGCGCGATATCCAGATCCAGTTGCGGGGGCCGGAGCTGTCCGGCTGGCCGCAACTGGGCTCCGACACCGGAGAGCGGCACCGGACAGTAGTGGAGGCCTTGGCGGCAGCACTGACGCAGATCGCCGAATTGCGTACGGAAATAGGCGATCTGGAGGCAACTGTCGCCGACCTGGAGCACCAGGTGCGGGACCTGTCGCCGCACCGCCTGCCGTGGCCGCTCTCGTTGGCCGAAGGGGCGCTGCTACTGCTGGGCGAGCAGGTGGCGCGGCTGGAATCGCTGCTGCCGGACCTGCAGGGCCGCGAGCCCGACCGCCCCTGAAGTGGCGATGAGCGGGTTCCCGGACTTGCAGTGGGAACCCGCCCTCCCGGATGAGATTACCGGCACGAGGGCACGAATACATCACTTCGCGCGGACTTTTTCGCACTCAATAACCAACTCCCAGTGCGCAGTTCATCTTTCAGCTACCTTCTCGCGATCCGATCCGGCCACACTTCCCCAGCTCGGACGCCGCGCGGCATTTGCCAACTCGTCGCCGAATCCAGACAAATGTCTCGCGAGTGGATGACCAAATCCCCTACCGAACGAGGCGCATCGCACGGCTCACAGCCGGGCCGGATCGATCACTCCCCGCCGCACCGCGGCCACGAGGCGCCGCGGCACCCGGTAGACCACGCCGCCGACGGTGACCGGAACCAGCTCGGGCGGCGTCGCCTTCCAATTCGCCCGCCGGCTACGGGTATTCGATCGGGACATGCGCCGCTTGGGAACGGCCATCAGCGTGCCTCGCCTTCGGACTCGGCGGCCTGCGCGGCGCCGGGACGCGCGCGCCTGCCGTATTTGCGTTCGAACTTCTCCACCCGCCCGGCGGTATCCAGCACGCGGTGCGCGCCGGTCCAGAACGGATGGGAATCGCTCGTGACATCGACGGTGATCAGTGGATAGCTGTTGCCATCGGTCCACTCGGCCGTGCGTGTGCAGGTCGCGGTGGATCGAGTGAGGAAGCGCTTGCCGGTGCTGACGTCCTCGAAGATCACCGGATGGTAATCGGGGTGGATACCCGCCTTCATGGATCTGCCTTTCTACTCGTGCGTGTCGTGCGGCAGCGCGGCCTCGGTCGCGCCCTCGGATTCGGTTGTGTCGCAGGGATCCCGGTGCCATTCGCCGAAGGGGTCCTCCCACTGCGCGACGAGTCCGGGCGCGGTGCGCAGCTGGCGCAGCTCGTCCTCGTCGACCAGCGCCCAGTGCAGGGCGTGCCGGATCTCGTCCGGATCGGCCGCGCAGATCAGAATCGTCAGCGAGACGTCGCGATCGCCGAAGTGCTCGTCCCAGCGCAGCGCGGCCAGCGCGCGGCGATCCGGATCCGCGGCCGCGAACTCCGCCGGGCTCATGGCGGCCAGCCAGGGGCCCGCGCCGCCTACCCGCAGGCCACCGCCCGCGGACTCCAGCCACACCACTTCCTCGGGCTGGGTGGCCAGCCATACCCGGCCCCGGGCGGTGACCACGCCGTCGAACAGCACATCCAGCGCCTCGTGCAGGCGCACCGGATGGAAGGGGCGGGAGGCGGCGAATTCGACCAGCTGCACACCGTATTCGGCCTGCAGCGGCGGACGCCCGCGCAGCAGCGGTGCGTGCGCATCGAAGATCCGGCCGCGCCGGGCGTCGGCGGGCAGGCGGGCGAGCAGGCCCTCGACGCGTGCGCGGTCCAGACCGGCGGGGCCGTCCAGCCACTCGGCCGGGGCCAGCGGGACCAGGCGGTCCAGGATCGCCGCCAGGCGCGCCCGGTCGCCACCGCCGAGCGCATCGGGCGCGAAAACCAGGACGGCGTCGGCGAATTCGACCTGCCCCACGGCCACCTGCGCGACCGTGCGCTCGTCGTCGGCGGCCGCGAGACCCCGGTCCGCGAGGGTGTCCTCGCCGAGGATGTCGACCGGCCACGCCTGCGCGTCCAGCCCGGTGATCACCGCCCCGATGCGCACGTTGCGCCCCGCCGGCCCGTCCACACGACCGGCGACGCCGACCACCGGGACGTGCTCGATCGCGTGGCACACCGCCTCCGCCTCGAACCTGGGATCCAGAGCGATCACGATGCGCCGCACCGAATCTCGCGTCGCAAGCAGGCACAGCAGCGGCAGCAGGTCGGCACGCAGCGTGCAGGAGACGCAGCCGTGCGCCAGTTCGTGCACGGTCGTCACGGCGCGGTGCGCGAAGAGATCGTTCCCGCGCGCCCCGGGGCCCGGCTCCGTGAACCCGGCACCGTTGTCCGTGAACCCGGCACTGCCGTCCGTCGGGCCGGCGCGCTGCGGGCCGAGATCAACGGGTGTGCCGTACCAGACGGTCCGGCGCACGATGCCCTCGTTCAGGGCCGTCAGGTCGTGCCGGACGACGACGGTGCCGGGCGTGTCCAGCATCGTGCGCGCGACCCGATCCATGCCGTCGTGCACCGAGCCGCCCAGCCCGGCCTGGACGGACGCACCGGCCAGCAACACCACGGGCGTGCGGCGGTCGGGAGCTGACACCACCGGAACCCCTTTCGACAATCATTTTCATTTACCGGGGGCTCACGCTACAGTGTTCGACGGCCGTTGTCGAAAACGGTTTTCATCTTCAACTCAGGAGGATTCGGTGTCGGCACACTGTCAGGTCACCGGGCGCCGTCCCGGATTCGGCAAGTCCGTCTCGCATTCACACCAGCGCACGAACCGGCGCTGGGACCCCAACATCCAGCGCAAGACCTACTACCTGCCCAGCGAGGACCGCCGCATCCGGCTCACCGTGTCGGCCAAGGGCATCAAGGTCATCGACCGCGACGGCATCGAGGCGGTCGTCGCCCGGCTGCGCGCCCGCGGCGAAAAGATCTGAGGGAGCTGACCGATGGCATCGAAGTCGACCGACATCCGCCCGATCATCAAGCTGCGGTCCACCGCGGGTACCGGGTACACCTATGTCACCCGCAAGAACCGCCGCAACGATCCGGACCGCATGGTGCTACGCAAGTACGACCCCGTCGTGCGCCGCCACGTGGATTTCCGGGAGGAGCGCTGATGACCGCGCGGCCGGGACCGAAACCGGGCCAGCGACGCAAAAGGCCGGCGGCACAAGAGAACACGCGGGAGCACTGATGGCCAAGAAATCCAAGATCGCACGCAACGAGCGGCGCCGGATCATCGCCGCGCGGCATGCCGAACGGCGTGCCGAACTGAAGGAGGCCGCGCGCCGAGCCGCGGCCGCCGGCGCGCCGGACGCGGCCGAACTGTATGCCGCCCTACAGCGCCTGCCCCGCGATGCCAGTCCGGTACGATTGCGCAATCGGGATGCTACGGATGGCCGACCCCGTGGATATCTGCGGAAATTCGGACTTTCCCGAGTACGCGTGCGCGAAATGGCCCACCGCGGAGAGCTGCCCGGTGTGCACAAATCGAGTTGGTAGACACCCGGATCTCGTGAGCGAGTAAGGAACCCCGGCATGAGCGGTCAGGGCTCGGAGGCGGCAACTTGCGTACCCACGTAGAGATCAGAGCTCATGCCGAGAAAGGATGCTGATATGGCAGTCAAGCGAGCACCGTCCAAGAAGATCAGGGCCGAGCAGGCGCGGCGGCCGAAGAAGAACCCCCTGATTTCCGCCGGCGTCGAGGTGGTCGACTACAAGGATGTGAACCTGTTGCGCACGTTCATCTCCGACCGCGGCAAGATCCGCAGCCGCCGCGTCACCGGGCTCACCCCGCAGCAGCAGCGTCAGGTCGCCATCGCGGTGAAGAACGCGCGCGAGATGGCGCTGCTCCCCTTCACCAGCCGGTAGCGGCCGCACGCGAAGAGCCCCGGCGCCGATCAGCGGCGCCAGGGCTCTTGCGTTGTATACCAGAGGTTTTCGCGAATTACGGGATGGTCAGCACCTGACCCACGTTGACCGCGTCGGGGTTGTCGATGCCACTGGCCATGGCGATATCCATGTACCGGTTGCCGTCGCCGTAGAAGCGTTCGGCGATCGCCCACAGCGTGTCGCCCGCCGCGACCGTGTAGGTCTGCGCAGCCGGCGCCCCCACGTTCATCCGCTCGGCGGCCGCGATCGGGGTGTCGGTAAAGGTGTCCGACGCCCACAGCGGGCTACCGTCCCTGCCGAACAACACCACGTTGCGGTCCGCCTGCACAACCAGGCGATGCGCGTCCATGCCGTTGGTACCCGTGGCCCATGCCGCGCCATCATCCTTGTACACCACGAAATTGCCGTCGTCCTGCAAGACGGCACGAACAACACCCTGGTCGTGCGTATTGGTCGCCCACACCACGCCACCAGGTTCGGACAGCACCAGATTGCCGTCGTTCTGCAGGGTCAGCGTGTATGCACCACCCCGCAGGGACTGGCCCAGACCGAGTTCATCGCCTACGTGCAACGTATCGCCCACGGGAACTTCCTTTCGGGATTCGAGGAAGTGCTTCGTCGGTTGATCAATGGCGCAGATTGGATTTGCTCATCGTTTGCCGACGATACTGCGTGGTAGTCCGCACCGGACGAATTAGGGCGCATTCGTTATACCCCCCGCCACCCCGCCGACTCCGCAAGCTCCGTCGGCTCACCATCCCGCTGCATTTACCCACCCCGCCGACTCCGCAAGCTCCGTCGGCTCACCATCCCCGTAGGGTGTGGCGTCATGAACGGGATTTCGGGACCCCGCCGGGCCGGTGTGGCCGCCGCGGCGCTGCTGGCCCTGCTGGCCGCGGGCTGTGGACAGGCGAACCACGGTGACACGCAGGCGAATACGACCACTGGTGCCGCGGACGCGACGTCGTCGGGCCCGAGTGCGCCCACCGAGCAGAACCCGCCGAATCCCGGGCGCACCTTCACCGCGAGTCCGGCGATCGTCGGCGCGTCGCCGATCCCCTTCGACAGCTGGAGCCGGATCGCCCCCGATCGGATCGCGGTGAATTTCCAGATCGGCTCGCCGGACTGCTACGGCGTCGACGCCACCACCACCGAGACCGGCAGCACGGTCACGGTCGCCCTGCGGTCGGGCAAGCTGCCGGCGGCGATGGGACGGATGTGCACAATGATCGCGGTATTCGGCACGCTCGATATTCCACTGCAGCAACCCTTGGGCAATCGAAAGGTGCTCAGTGCCACGTAGATTCGCCGCATCATGTGACCTCGATCACAATAGCCCTGGAGCTGGCCTTATAGCGTCACGATCTGAAGCGGGCGCAATTCGGAAGTGATAGGTTCCCTGCATTAGAGGGGGAACACAGGCCGATTCCCGGCGCTCGCCGGGATGACGAAACCCGGTATTCGGGATGTCCAATGCCCGAGGACCGGACGATAGAGGCTCTGCGCGGGAACCGCAGCTCCGCGCAGAGCCTCTACTACATTCTCCGGTTGTTCTCGCTCAGTGCGCGAAATGCCGTGCGCCGGTGAGGTACATCGTCACCCCGGCCTCCCGGCAGGCGTCGATCGTCAGCTGATCGCGCACCGAACCGCCCGGCTGCACAATGGCCTTCACCCCGGCCGCGATCAACTGCTGCGGCCCGTCCGGGAACGGGAAGTAGGCGTCCGAGGCCGCGACCGAGCCCTTGGCCCGATCCTGCGCACGCAGCACCGCCAGGTGCACCGCGTCGACCCGGTTGACCTGCCCCATGCCGACGCCGACCGAGGCGCCGTCGTGGGCGAGCAGAATCGCGTTCGACTTCACCGCACGGCAAGAGCGCCAGGCGAATTCGAGATCGGCCAGCGTCGCGGCATCGGCCGCCTCGCCGGAGACCAGGGTCCAGTTGGCCGGATCGTCGCCCTCGGCATCGATGATGTCGCGCTGCTGCAGCAGGGCGCCGCCGCTGATAGGGCGCAGCTCGGCGCCGCCGCGGGTGGGCCGGTCGGCAACCAGGATGCGCACATTCTTCTTGCGCTGCAACACATCCACCGCGCCGTCGGCGTAGCCGGGGGCGACGATCACCTCGGTGAAGATCTCCGCGACCTGCTCGGCCATCTCGACGGTGATCTCCCGGTTGGCCGCGATCACGCCGCCGAACGCACTGACCGGATCACAGGCGTGCGCCTTGCGGTGCGCCTCGGCGATGTCGGCGCCGACTGCGATGCCACAGGGATTGGCGTGCTTGACCACGGCCACCGCGGGGGCGGTGTGATCCCACGCCGCGCGCCAGGCCGCATCGGCGTCGGTGTAGTTGTTGTACGACATCTCCTTGCCGTGCAACTGCTTTGCCTGTGCCAGCCCCGGCTGGCCGCCGTTGCTCGCGTACAGCGCGGCGGCCTGGTGCGGGTTCTCGCCGTAGCGCAGCACGGCCTGCCGGGCCCAGGTGCCGCCCAGCCACTCCGGAAAGTTCAGCGCCGCTTCGCCTTCCGGCGCACCGGAATCAACCAGGACGTTGGTCATCCAGCTCGCCACCGCCACGTCGTAGCTTGCGGTGTGCTGGAAGGCCTTGGCCGCCAGCGCCGTTCGCTCGGCGAGGGTGAACCCGCCGGACTTCGCCGCGGCCAGCACGCTGTCGTAGTCGCCCGTATCGACCACCACGGCCACCGAGGGATGGTTCTTGGCCGCGGCGCGCACCATCGAGGGGCCGCCGATATCGATCTGCTCCACGCATTCGTCGGGGCTCGCGCCGCTCGCGACGGTCTCGGTGAACGGGTACAGGTTCACCACCACCAGCTGAAAGGCATCCACGCCCAGCTCGACCAGCTGATCCGCGTGCTCCTGCTTGCGCAGGTCGGCCAGGATGCCGGCGTGCACGCGCGGGTGCAGCGTCTTCACCCGGCCGTCGAGGGTCTCCGGGAATCCCGTCAGATCCTCGACCTTCGTGACCGGGATGCCCGCATCAGCGATGCGCGCCGCGGTCGACCCGGTCGACACCAGCTCCACGCCCGCGGCGTGCAGCCCCGTGGCCAGCTCGACGAGCCCGGACTTGTCGTACACGCTCACCAGCGCCCGGCTGATCGGCTTGCGCTCAGTCACCGTACAACTCGCTCATTCTGGGATAACTGCCTTTCGTCCATCGGAGACAATGCCTCGCGCCGCGACGGCCGCGACGACCTGCGCCAGCAACCGCCGTTCGACAACCTTGATCCGCTCGTGCAGGGTGTCCTCATCATCGCCGGGCAGCACCGCGACCGCCTCCTGCGCCAGGATCGGCCCGGTGTCCACGCCCGCGTCCACCAGATGCACGGTCGAGCCCGTCACCCGCACCCCGTAGTCGAGCGCGTCACGCACCCCGTGCGCACCCGGGAACGAGGGCAGCAGGGCGGGGTGGGTGTTGATGATCCGGCCGCCGAACCGCGCCAGAAAGACCGGGCCGAGAATCTTCATGAACCCCGCCGACACCACCAGATCCGGCTCGTACGCCGCGACCGCGGCCGTCAGCGCGGCATCCCAGGCGGCGCGATCGGGGTGGTCGCCCAGCGCGACCCGGAAGTGCTCGATACCGGCGGCATCCGCGTGATCGGTTGCCGCACAGACCCGGTCGACACCGACGGCGGCCACCCGTGCCGGATACCCCGGCTCGGCGGTCGCCGCGATCAGCGAACGCAGCAGCGACCCGGTGCCCGAGGCGAGCACGACAATAGTTGATCGCGGCGCTTCCGAGGGCGCCGAGCTCACCCACCCCGCCGGCTCCGCAAGCTCCGTCGGCCCAGCGTCCCCTACGTGGTTACGCAAGCCGCCTCCTTCGGGCCCGCCGGTGCGGGCCGCGGGTTCGCGGGCACGGCCGCGGGCACCAACTGGGCGGGCGGGGTCGTCAGCGCTCTACTCCCTGTGCGTCGGGACTGCAGGATTGCGGCGGATGCGAGGACCGCCGCCCTAGAGCCTAACGACCTCCCACCTCACCACCTTCCGGCAGGTCCGCCTCCACCACTTCGGCGTCGGAAATCGCTTCGGTCCAGCAGCGCCCGTGCCGCTCGCGAGCGTGGCCGACCCCGCAACTCACGGTTCGCCGCAATACCGCAACCCGACGATCGGCCAGCCTCACCACAGTCCGCCAGATCCGCCGCAACCCAACGACGGTCCGCCTCACCGCTGCCCGGCGGGTCGGGTTGATCGACTGTCCCGACCCACCCCGGTGGCGAGAATGTCGACACCTAACGACCCTCCGCCTCACCACGGCCCTGAGGGTCGGTCTCGACCACTTCGGCGTCGAGAATGTCGTCGGTCTCGTTGGCTCTGCCGCCGACCCTATGACGAGTGCCGAGGGCGGGCTGTTCCTCGACGAGTTCGCCATCGATCGTGGCGGGGTCGGAGGCGTTGTGTGGGTCGTAATCGTCGTAGCCGTAATCGTCGTCAGCGTAAGGACGGTCGGGGTCGGCGTAATCGTCGTCGTAGCCCTCGTCGGTGTCCGCATACTCGTCGTCGGCGTAGTCGTACTCGTCGTCGTATTCGTCTTCCGCGTACTCGTCTTCCGCGTAGTCGCGGTCGTAATCGTCGTCGTATTCGTCGACGTTGTCCGAGTATTCGCCGACCCGCCGACCGCCCACCGGTGCGGGCAGGAACCACCGCGTGCACAGCAGGCCGACATATCCGGGGATCGCCAGCCACAGCAGGGTCAGCCCGGCGAAGGTGAACATGCCGGGCCCGATGTCGCCGAAGGAGCCGACCGTGCCGCCGGCGATCCCCCCGGCCACCAGCATCGCCAGCGCGGTCAGGCCCGCGGCGCTCAGCGTTGCCCACGGGCGGCGGGCCTGGTCGCCGGACTCGCGGGCGCACTCCATGCCGGCGAGCACACCGACGGCGGCGGGTGCCAGCAGCAGCACCGGCCACCACACAGCGGCCGGACCGGCGGGCACCGCGGCCAGCACCGGCAGTGCCGGCACCGGCGCGCTGGCGATGGAGAACACGCTCAGCCCGCCCGCGCCGATGTGCACGTCGGCGCCGACCAGCACGGCCGCCGCGCCGATCACCGTGTTCGGCAGATAGGCCAGCGACAGCAGCGTCAGGCCGAACACGCCGCCGATATTGCCCGCCGCGCGGTAGGTGTCGCCGATTCGGGACCAGTGCACCAGGAACGAGACCACGGTGACCAGCAGTCCGCCCAGCAGCAGGCGCCGCACCGTGCGCCGGGCCGCCCGGGCCGCGGGCGCGGCCCACGGCGGGAGTTCCGCCAGCAACCGGTCCCGCAGTGGATTCGGGCGGCTCGCGATACCGGCGACGGCGGCCAGCAGATGCAGCCCGACCACCCACGCGAAGGCGGCCAAGGCCTGCGGCGGCTGCAGCGCGACGACCGACGACGCATCGTCGGCCACGGCCAGGCACACCGCGGTGACCAGCAGCGGACCCGACAGTGCGGCGCCCAGAATCCAGCCCAGATCCGTACCCGAGGAGTCGGATTCGACCGCGCGGGCGCAGTCGCGGGCGGTCAGCCACAGCACCAGCCCCGTGGGCGCCAGCGGCAGCAGGCTCAGTGTGGTCTTGCCGACAACGAGCGGAACCTGGTGCACCGCAAGCCAACCCGCGGCAATCGCGCCCGAGGCCCCGGTCATGGTGCTGTTGGCGGCGAGCAGCGTGAGAATCACCAGCGCCACGATGATCACGACAGTGAAACTGGTCGCCCGGGCCGCGACGATGAGCAGCACCCGGGCGCGCTCGGGGCTCGGCGAGAGGAAGAGGTTGTCCTCGGGCCCGGGATCGTGGTCCGGATCGACCTGCGGCGACCGCGCGTTGCGGGGATCCCAGCGGATCGGAGATGCCTTCACGATCTCGCTCCCCCGTCGTTCGGATGGCCCGGCCGGAGGTGACGCTCGACCGGCCCGCCGGGCTTTGCCGGGATACGGCCTGATACACGCTGGTGACGCTCGCCCACGACACCCCAGCGTGGCACCTTCCGCCGCGGCGGGGAGTCAGGCGCGCCGTATGGGGAACGCCCGACTCACCGACGGATTTCGGCGACCTGGGATTACTTGTCGTCCTCGCCCGGACGGAATGCCCGAGTGGCATCCGCGGCCGGGTTGGAGGTCTGCTCCTCGCCGAACGGATTGGCGGGCTTGGGCGTTGCCGCCGGGGCGGACGGATTCGCGGAGCTCGCGCCCTGCTGGCCGTAGCTGGGCGAACCGTATTGCTGCTGCGCGCCGCCGCCGATGTGCTGCGTGGCACCCGCGTCGCCGGGCGCATCCGAGGTACCCGGGCGCTGCTGCGCGCCGTACCCTGGCTGCGCACCGTACTGCTGCCCGTAGCCGGACTGGCCGTACGGCGACTGCGCCTGCTGCCCGTACTGCGGATACTGCTGGCCGGACTGGCCGTAAGGCGACGGGGCCTGCGGGTTCTGACCGTAGGAGGGCTGCTGGCCGTACTGCCCGTACGCGGCGGGCTGACTCGGCTGGCTCTGGGAGTAGGGCTGCTGGCCGTAGCCACCCTGAGTGCCGTAGCCGCCCTGCGGGGGCGCCTGCGGCGCGGCCGGTTTCGGCTCGGGCACCGCCACGAACCCGCTCTCGAACAGCACCGACGCCACCGCCGCCGCGGCCTGCACCAGCCCCAGGAAGACGACCACCCAGGTACCCCATGCGGCGCTGTATCCGTCGGGCATGGTGAACGAGACGAATAACAGTCCCAGGAAACCGGCCGCCGACGCGGCCGCCGAGGCACCGAGCCAATTCTGTTTCGGCAGTAGCGAAATGGCCGCCAGCAGACCACCGGCCAGCAGCACGATCAGCGGCGCCGCGCCACCCGGGAAGGCGAAGAAGGTCCGGGTGACCTCCTGGGTGTGCACACCCATGCCGACGTCCTGGCTGTTCTCGGTGATGTGGGGCGTGAAGCCCAGAAAGAAGTTGATGACGCCCAGTACCGCGACACCGACCGTGAGATAGAGCGGCAGGCCCGCGCCGTTCGAGGACCCGGCGAGGGCGGACGGCCCCGAGGCACTCGATCCCGGGGTGCCTGCCGCGGCACCGGTGGAGCTACCCGGTTGCGGGGGGAAGCTTGGTGCGGAGGAGGGCGTCGCGGGCTGGTTGTACCCGGAGCCCCCGGACGGGTAGGACATGTTGTCGTCTCCTTGTCGGATCCTTCGTCTTCACAACTGGATGCCCTCCTGACGCTACTGCACCAGAGCGCCCGGGTCACTGCCAACGCATACCGCTCGGTGTGCGCGATACACCAGGTGAACGGCCCGGATCCTGCGGCACACACCGGAAAGGCCGAAGGCCGCCTTCCCAATTCGGAAGGCGGCCTTCAGCAGAGATATCCCGATCCTGCACTCGCCGAAGCTGTGCCCACGCAACAACTGATCTCGTAAGCACACGGGTAACTCACCGGGGACGGGCCCACCAGGAGTGGGCCGTCAACCGCCGGCCCGACAAGCAAATCTCGCGGCACGCAGCGGCACGCTGAAATCTCGGAGAGGCGGGACAGCCGAGCTCAGGCGGTGATGCTGGCCTTCTCCAGGATCTCGCGGGCCAGCGCGGCGGTCTCGGACGGCGTCTTGCCGACCTTCACGCCCGCGGCCTCCAGCGCTTCCTTCTTCGCCGCGGCGGTACCGGCCGAACCGGACACGATCGCGCCCGCGTGGCCCATGGTCTTGCCCTCGGGCGCGGTGAAGCCCGCGACGTAGCCGACGACCGGCTTGGTCACGTTGGCCTTGATGTAGGCCGCGGCGCGCTCCTCGGCGTCGCCGCCGATCTCGCCGATCATCACGATGACCTTGGTCTCCGGGTCCTTCTCGAACGCCTCGATGGCGTCGATGTGGGTGGTGCCGATGACCGGGTCGCCGCCGATGCCGATGGCGGTGGAGAAGCCGAAATCGCGCAGCTCGTACATCATCTGGTAGGTCAGCGTGCCGGACTTGGAGACCAGTCCGATCGGGCCCTTGCCGGTGATGTTGTTCGGTGTGATGCCGACCAGCGACTCGCCCGGGGTGATGATGCCGGGGCAGTTCGGGCCGATGATGCGGGTCTTGGCGCCCTTGTCCACGTTGTAGGCCCACGCGTAGGCGCTGTCCTGCACCGGGATGCCCTCGGTGATGACGACCAGCAGCGGGATCTCGGCGTCGATGGCCTCGATGATGGCGTCCTTGGAGAACGCCGGGGGCACGAACGCGATCGAGACGTCCGCGCCGGTCTTCTCCATCGCCTCGGCGACGGTCGCGAACACCGGCAGCTCGACGGGGTTGCCGTCCTTGTCGGTGTGCTTGACGGTGGTCCCGGCCTTGCGCGCGTTGACGCCGCCGAGGACCTTGGTGCCGGCCTTGAGCATCAGCGCGGTGTGCTTGGTGCCCTCGCCGCCGGTGATGCCCTGGACGATGACCTTGGAATCCTTGTTGAGGAAGATAGACATTGCCCTGCTTTTCCTTACTTGGCCGCGGCCAGTTCGGCGGCCTTGTCGGCGCCCTCGTCCATTGTCTGCGCCAGCGTCACCAGCGGGTGGTTCGCCTCGACGAGGATCTGGCGGCCCTCGTCGACCTTGTTGCCGTCCAGGCGCACGACCAGCGGCTTGTTGGCCTCGCTGCCCAGGATCTCCAGTGCCTTGACGATGCCGTTGGCCACCGCGTCACAGGCGGTGATGCCACCGAAGACGTTCACGAACACGCTCTTGACCTGTGCGTCGTTCAGGATGACGTCCAGGCCGTTGGCCATCACCTCGGCCGAGGCGCCGCCGCCGATGTCCAGGAAGTTCGCGGGCTTGACACCGTCGTGGTTCTCACCGGCGTAGGCGACCACGTCCAGGGTCGACATGACCAGGCCCGCGCCGTTGCCGATGATGCCGACCTGGCCGTCGAGCTTGACGTAGTTGAGGTCGTGCTGCTTGGCCTTGAGCTCGAGCGGGTCGGTCGCGTCCTTGTCGGCGAACTCCGCGTGCTCCTGGTGGCGGAACTCGGCGTTCTCGTCGAGGGTGACCTTGCCGTCGAGGGCCAGGATCTCGTTCTCGGGGGTGCGGACCAGCGGGTTCACCTCGACCAGGGTGGCGTCCTCACCGATGAACACCTCCCACAGCTTCTGGATGGTGACCGCGGCGGTGTCCAGGATGTCGGCGGGCAGGTGGCCCTGCTCGGCGATCGAGCGGGCGAAGGCCAGGTCGACGCCCTTGACCGCGTCGACGGGCACCTTGGCCAGGCGGTCGGGCTTGGTGGCGGCGACCTCTTCGATCTCCATGCCGCCCTCGACCGAGCACATCGCCAGGTAGGTGCGGTTGGACCGGTCCAGCAGGAAGGAGATGTAGTACTCCTCCGCGATGTCCTTGGCCTCGGCCACCAGGATCTTCTTGGTGATGTGCCCCTTGATGTCCAGACCCAGGATGTTCTGGGCGTGGGTGAAGGCGTCCTCGGGGGTCGCGGCGTACTTCACGCCACCGGCCTTGCCGCGGCCGCCGACCTTGACCTGGGACTTGATCATGACCGGCTTACCGATTTCGGTCGCGATCGCACGCGCATCCTCGGCCGAGTCCGTGACCCGGCCTTCCGACGAGGGCACTCCGTGCTTCACGAAGAGCTCCTTCGCCTGATATTCGAAGAGATCCATGTACTCACCGTCTCGTCTGCGTTGTGGTGACAACGACTTGGTTGGTGGCCCGTCGTACCTGGGCGGGTCGGATCGGACTCTAATCACTGACAGCGACGGGAAATCAGCCGCATACAGCCTAAGTGGCGCAGGTCACGGGCTCGCATCCGGGAGGAAAAACGCCTGGCCACACCTACTCACGGGTAGCTTGTCGGCCGGACATCGAAAGTTCACATATTCCCGCAATTTAGTGTGATCAATCTCACATGTGCAGCGGGATCACCTGCACCGCTTGCCGGGTCGAAATCGTTTCGTTACCGTCAATGAGGTCGATGTCACAACACGGTCACGAGACCGCGTGAATGCGGAGACCGCAGGCGGTAGCCTGGCGTATCCCATACGGGGATGGCACTGGAGTTCCACGACCGCCACTGACGGGCACAGGAGGACGGCAGGCTTGTTGCAGCACAGCGCTCCGCAGGTAGAGAGCCGCGTCGCGGGCGACCCGTTCACCTCGTCACACCGTCTGAATTCGGGTACTCAGCGATGAGCGCCGATCTCTTTCAACCCGGACATCGGGTGCGCCCTGCGCGGCGTTACCGAGACGCCGAGGGATTCGACGGTCACTCCTCTTTCGGGGGCGGCCCGTCCCGGGGCGAGAGCCCCTTCGGCGCCGAGACCGCCGCGGCCGGCGATGTTCACGCCGATGCCTGGCACACCCCCGAGGCCGACACCTGGGATGCTCCCGCACCCGGGGCGTGGAATTCGACCCCGCCCGAATGGCATGCGGCACAGGAACACCCGGATCCGGCGCACGATCAGTGGAATTCCGGGCAGTATCCGGTACTGAACCATTGGGATCCAGCGGATTCCGGCGAGGCCTGGCCCGCCGAGGACCAGGACTGGAATGCCTGGGACGACCCGATGTCCGAGGCCGACCACGAGCCGGTCAAGCTGGCCGATCTCGGAGCCCCGGCGCCACGCACGGGACGGGCCGCCGCCCGCCGCGCGGCCGGCGCGCATCGCGTGCCCGCACCGCCCGCGGCGCTCAAGGGTCGCGCGGCCGTCGTCGCGGTCGCCGCGGGCGCGGTGGTCGCCGCCGGCCAAGCCGGACTGCACCAGGGCCCATCGCACCGGACCGCGTCGGCAGATGCACAGACGACCGCGATCCGCCAGATCGCGGCAACCTCGCCCGCTGCCGCCGGCCAGGGGCAGTCGCCGCAGGTCCTGGACCTCGCGCCCGTCGCCGATCCGAGCCAGTATCAGAACATCCTGCAGCACGGCCAGGAATTCGCGGCCAGCCTGCAGGCGCAGGCGAACGCCAAGCTGCGGCCGATGTTCGCGAAGTTCGCCAACGGCCTCTTCACCTCCGGCTTCGGCGCGCGATGGGGCGTGGAGCATCTCGGCGTCGACATCGCCGCCCCGATCGGGACGCCCATCTACGCGGTCGAGGACGGCACCGTCATCTCGGCCGGACCGGCGTCCGGATTCGGCATGTGGGTGCGCCTGCAGCACGCCAACGGCGACATCACGGTCTACGGGCACGTCAACACCGCGACGGTCTCCGTCGGCCAACACGTCATGGCGGGCGACCAGATCGCCACCGTCGGCAACCGCGGCTTCTCCACCGGCCCGCACTGCCACTTCGAGGTGTGGGACCGTGGCGGGCCCAAGATCGATCCCATCCCGTGGCTCGCCAGCCGCGGTATCTCGCTCGGCCCCGAAGAGGACTGAGCCCCGAAGAGGGCACCGGATCACCCGCGCCCTGAAGATCACCCGCGCGCTGGCATAGCGACATCCCGTCATCTCGTCGCGCCGCGGCCGGGGCCCCTCGGGAATCCCGGCCGAGGTGCGCCGGGATGGCGACCTCACGGCCGGGATGTCCGAGCGTCTACAGCTTGACCAGCACCCCGCTGCTGTACTGCGGGATCAGGCGGATCTTGCCCGCCGTACCGAAGTCGATGGTGACGCTGGCCAGCGGACCCAGACCCTCCGCGGCGATCACCCGGCCCAGGCCGTACTTGTCGTGGTTGACCCGGTCGCCGACCGCGAGGACCGGGGCGGGGCCGCCGCGCTTGGCGGCGCCGGGGGCGGGACGACGCTCGCCACCGCGGACGCCGGGACGCTCCCAGCCGTCGCCGCGGGTCCAGTCCCGTTCCAGGCCGTCGTCCTCGCCGCGCCGGCGCAGGCCCCTGGTCAGCGGCGACCCGGCGGGCTCGAGCCGCTGCCAGTCCATCAGGTGGCCCGGAATCTCCTGCAGGAAGCGCGATTCCGGATTCGACACCGGCTGCCCCCAGCCGGACCGGACCACCGCGCGGGTCAGATACAGCCGCCGCCGCGCACGGGTGATACCGACATAGGCCAGGCGGCGCTCCTCGGCCAGCTCGGTCGGATCGCCGAGCGCGCGCATGTGCGGGAACTGGCCGTCCTCCCAGCCGGTGACGAACACGACCGGGAATTCCAGGCCCTTGGCGGTGTGCAGGGTCATCAGGGTGACCACCCCGGCGCCCTCGTCCGGGATCTGGTCGGTGTCGGCGACCAGCGACACCCGCTCGAGGAACGCGGCCAGCGAACCCGGATCCGGTTCACCCTCGGCGGCCTCGGGGAGCAGGCCCTCGGCCCGGGCGGCCTCCACGCTGTTGCGCGCCTCCGAGCTGAATTCGCGCGCGACGCTGACCAATTCGTTCAGGTTGTCCAGGCGGGCGCCGTCCTGCGGATCGTCGGATGCCTCGAGTTCGGCGCGATAGCCCGAGCGATCCAGCACCGCCTCCACGACGGTGCCCACATCGGGGAAGTCGAGATCCTCCTGCACGCCCGCGGCGCGGATATCGTCGAGCAGATCCAGGAAGCCCGCGATGGCCCGCTGGGCGCGGGTGTTCAGCAGCGCTACCTTGCCCTCGGCCGCATCGCGCAGGGCCCGGCCGAAACTGACGCCCCGCTGCTCGGAGTGCACGGCCACGCACGCCTCCGCGCGATCGCCGATGCCGCGGCGAGGGGTGTTCAGGATCCGGCGCAGGCTCACCGCATCGTCCGGATTCTCCAGCACCCGCAGGTAGGCGACGATATCGCGAACCTCCTTGCGCTCATAGAAGCGCACGCCGCCGACCACCTTGTACGGCAGCCCCATCCGGATGAAGATCTCCTCCAGGGCGCGGGAGTTGTTGTTGGTGCGGTAGAACACCGCCACATCGCCGTAGTTGTACTCGCCCTGATCGTGTAGGCGGTCGATCTCGCGGGCCACGAACGACGCCTCGTCGTGCTCGTTGTCCGCGACGTAGCCGACGATCAGATCGCCCTCGCCCGAATCGGTCCACAGCTTCTTCTCGCGGCGGCCCTCGTTGCGGGCGATGACGGCGTTGGCCGCGGACAGGATGTGCTGGGTGGAGCGGTAATTCTGTTCCAGCAGAATGGTTTCCGCATCGGGGAAGTCGCGCTCGAACTCCTCGATATTGCGGATGGTCGCGCCGCGGAAGGCGTAGATGGACTGATCGGCGTCGCCCACGACGCACAGCTCGCTGGGCTCGACCGCGGGCTGGCCGGCCGGAACGAACTCCGGATCGGCCGCGGTGGCACCGGCCTCGGCATCGTCCAGCACCGGACGCGGGGCGTGATGCCCGACCAACTCGCGGATCAGGACGTATTGCGCGTGGTTCGTGTCCTGGTATTCGTCGACCAGCACATGGCGGAACCGGCGCCGGTAGTACTCGGCAACCTGGGGATGACGCTGCAGCAGCGATACCGTCTCGCCGATCAGGTCGTCGAAATCCATCGCATTGGCCGCACGCAGGCGGCGCTGGTACTCGTCGTAGACCCGGGCGACGATGCGGGGCAACTGGCTCTCGTCGGCCTCGGCATCGGCGGCGGCCTGCTCGGGATCGATGAGCTCGTTCTTGAGGTTGGAAATGGCGGTGGCCAGCAGGCGCGGGGTGTACTTCTTGGCGTCGAGCTCGAGATCGCGGCCGATCATCGCGAGCAGCCGGCGTGAATCGTCGGCGTCGTAGATGGAGAAGTTGGAATTCAGGCCACGCAGCAGGGCGGCCTGGGTGCGCAGGATGCGCACGCAGCTGGAGTGGAAGGTGGACACCCACATGCTGGCCGCGCGCGGGCCGACCAGCCCGGCCACACGCTCGCGCATCTCGGCGGCGGCCTTGTTGGTGAACGTGATGGCCAGGATCTGGCCCGGACTCACGCCGCGGGCGGCCAGCAGGTAGGCGATGCGCCTGGTCAGCACGGCGGTCTTGCCCGAGCCCGCACCCGCGACGATGAGCAGCGGCACGCCCGAGTGCACGACCGCCGCCCGCTGCTGCGGGTTCAGGCCCTCCAGCAGCCGCTCGGCGCGCTCGGCCGACTCCACGGCACGCTCGCGCGCCGGACCGCTCGCGGCGCGCGAAACGCGCTCCGCGTCACCCGAATTACCCTCTACCTGCCCCGTTCGTGCCTCGGGACGCCTCGTGTCAGCCACCGTGGTCTCCATCGTTCATCCACGCTACCGGCGGGCACCGACAGGTTGTAGTGCCGTGTCCCCTTCGCCGTGCTTGCTCCGCGTACCGAGGTGATCTTCAGCCGACTCTCATCTCGTATCGTTTTGCCGAACTCGGACCCCGTGGCACACTGGCCAGATGACCAGCGCATCCGGCTACACCCCGCTGGCGCACGGTTTCGTCGTGCGCGCGGTGTGCTGTACCGAAGGCACGCTCGCACGCACCACCAGCGCGATCCGGCCATACATTCCCCGTCATGGTCGGCGATTACGCGCCTGAACGCATAGTGTGAGGGGGGAAATGAATGACCCGCCGGGTCGGATTCAGGGTGAAGGAATTCAACGGTAACGGGTAGGGGCCGTGCGCCGACTGAGGTTCTGACACGAGGAGATGAAGTATGAATACCTCTACGACCGCGACCGGGTCGGACGCTGCACTGCCCAGCAGCGAGGCCGAGATCGAGAAGCTCCGCAAGGAGATCGACCGTCTCGATGCCGAGATCCTCGCCGCGATCAAACGTCGCACGGAGGTTTCGCGCATCATCGGCCGCACCCGGATGGCCAACGGCGGACCGCGCCTCGTGCACTCCCGCGAGATGAAGGTCCTCGAGCGCTTCAGCGAGCTGGGCCAGGAGGGCCACACCCTCGCCATGCTGCTGCTGCGCCTGGGCCGCGGCCGCCTCGGCCGCTGAGCCGGGCTCCAGCCCGAAACACCTCACCTCGAGACCGTCCCGGATGCCTTCTTCCGGGGCGGTCTTCGACGTGTAAACCGGCGTTTCGACACGCGATCCCCTCGACCCTGTCGGCCCCCGTGAGTACAGTGGCGGCTGCATTCGCAGCGGTCCCAGATCTCTGGGGCCGCAACATGATTGGGGGTTGCTATGGGGCAGGAAACTATCGACCGGCGCGTAGGTGCGGTCGAGGTCCGAACAGGCACGCTCGAAACAAAGGTGCGTGAGCTGGACGAGGCCATTTATCGGATCGATCGAAATCTGATCGGTGGTCAGATCATGTTCGATCGGAGAGAGCGAAACAGCCCTGACAGGACCCGGGTTGGAGCATCCAGAACACTATCGGACCTGGCCAAGAGGAGAACGGATGAGTCCTGAGAGCCTCGAACGCCGCGTGGCGGCGCTCGAATCCCGTGTCGGCGAGGCAGAGGCCGAGTTCGGTGAGACCGTGTGGCGGATTCATCGGGAGGTGATTCGCACGCAGATCACGCTGGCGGAGCTGGCGGCGCATTCCGGGGTGGTGCTGGCCTGCGACGACGAGGTCGACGACGTGCTGGAGGCGCGTAGCTGATCGGGTCGTGGTGGGCTCGGGCGCCCGGGCCCACCACGATCATCCGCTACCGCGCGCTCGTATGTACTGCAGAGTGGTTGCCGCGCAGGCGATTACGGCAGGGCGATGTACTTCGTGGAGAGGTATTCCTCGATGCCCTCGGTGCCGCCCTCACGACCGAAGCCCGATTCCTTCACACCGCCGAAGGGTGCGGCCGGATCGGAGATGACGCCGCGGTTGATGCCGACCATGCCGCTCTCCAGGCCCTCGGCGACGCGCAGCGCGCGGTCCAGGTTCTGCGTGTAGATGTATGCGACCAGGCCGTACTGGGTGTCGTTGGCGGCGGCCAGGCCCTGTTCCTCGGTGTCGAAGCCGACGATGGGCGCGACCGGGCCGAACACCTCCTCGCGCAGGATGCGGGAGTCGGCGGGCACGTCGGACAGCACCGTGGCCGGGTAGAAGTAACCGGGGCCACCGGGCGCCTTGCCGCCGGTGCGCACCTGCGCGCCCTTGGCGACCGCGTCCTCGACGAGCTCGCTGACGGTCTCGAGCTGCTGATCGTCGACCAGCGGGCCCAGCGTCGTCTTCGGATCCGCACCTGGTCCGAGCTCGAGCCCCTGCACGGCCGCGACGAACTTGTCGGTGAACTCGGCCAGCACCGAGTTCTGCACGTGGATGCGGTTGGCGGCGGTGCACGCCTCGCCACCGTTACGGAACTTGGCCAGCATGGCCCCGGCGACAGCGGCGTCGAGATCGGCGTCGTCGAACACCACGAAGGGAGCATTGCCGCCCAGCTCCATCGAGGTGCGCAGCAGCCCGTGCGCGGAGGATTCGACCAGCTTCTTGCCGACCTCCGTGGAGCCGGTGAAGGTCAGCTTGCGCAGCCGCGGATCGTTGATCAGCGGCGCGGTGATCGCGCCCGAACGACGGCCGGTGATCACCGACAGCACGCCGTCGGGCAGGCCAGCCTCGCTGCACAGCCGCGCCAGCAGCAGCATCGTCAGCGGCGTCGCCGAGGCGGGCTTGACGATCATCGTGCAGCCCGCCGCGAGCGCGGGGCCGATCTTGCGCGTGCCCATGGCCAGCGGGAAGTTCCACGGCGTGATCGCCAGGCACGGCCCGACCGGCTGCTTGTGCACCATGATGCGGCCGGTGCCGGTGGGCGCGGTCTGATAGCGGCCGTGGATGCGCACCGCCTCCTCGCTGAACCAGCGGAAGAACTCCGCGCCATAGCGCACCTCGTTGCGGCTCTCCGGCAGCGCCTTGCCCATCTCCAGGGTCATCAGCAGCGCGAAATCCTCGGTGCGCTCGATGATCCGCTCGTACACCGCGCGCAGAATCTCCCCGCGCTGCCGGGCGGGGGTGGCGGCCCACTCGTCCTGCGCCGCGACCGCGGCATCGAGGGCGCGCATCGCATCCTCGGGGGACGCGTCGGCCACCTCGATCAGGGTTTCGCCGGTCGCCGGATTCTCCACCGGAAAGGTGGCACCGCCGGTGGCCGCCACGGGGCCACCGATCCAGAGTTGGGTGGGGACGGATGCGAGAAGTTCAGGTTCGGACACCATGCGACCAGCCTAAACCTGCCTGTCCAGCCCCCGACCCGTAGATGCATGAGTGCTGCAATAAAGCGGGCGCTTCCGTCCCCCGGTCCTGCCGTCGGCCGGGATGACGGCACGATCATCCCTACTTACGGGCGCGGCCGGGTGTCTGACGGTAGTGTCGCCGGAGTGAGCAGCGACATCACCGCGACGGCGGCCTGGCGGAAACTGCAGGATCATCACGCCGGCATCGCCGATCGGCATCTGCGTGAATTCTTCACCGAGGATCCCGACCGTGGGCGCGAGCTCACCGTTCAGGTCGCGGACCTGCACATCGACTACTCCAAGCACCGCATCACGCGCGAAACCCTGGATCTGCTGGTCGAATTGGCCGAGGTCGCCGGGGTGACGCAGCGACGCGATGCGATGTTCCGCGGCGAGCACATCAACACCTCCGAGGATCGCGCGGTCGAGCATGTCGCGCTGCGGCTGCCGCTGGGCGAAACCGTCGTCGTCGACGGCGCCGACGCGGGCGCGCAGGTGCACGAGGTACTGCGCGCCATGGGCGATTTCACCGATTCGCTGCGCTCGGGCCGGTGGCGCGGCGCCACCGGTGAGCGCATCACGACGGTGGTCAACATCGGCATCGGCGGCTCGGATCTCGGGCCCGCCATGCTGTATCAGGCGCTGCGCCACTATGCGGACGCGGGAATCTCGGCGCGGTTCGTCTCCAATGTCGACCCGGCGGATCTGACCGCGAAGCTCGACGGGCTCGATCCGGCCTCGACGCTGTTCATCGTTGCCTCCAAGACGTTTTCGACTCTGGAGACGCTCACCAATGCCACCGCCGCCCGGCGCTGGCTGGTGGCCGCGCTCGGCGAGGCCGCGGTCGCCAAGCACTTCGTGGCCGTTTCGACCAATGCCGAGCGGGTGGCGGCATTCGGCATCGACACCGCGAACATGTTCGGGTTCTGGGACTGGGTCGGCGGCCGCTATTCGGTCGATTCGGCGATCGGGCTGTCGGTCATGGCGGTGATCGGCCGCGAGCGGTTCGCCGAGTTCCTCGCCGGAATGCACAGCGTCGACCAGCATTTCGTGCAGGCGCCGCTGGCGCAGAACGCGCCGGTGCTGCTGGGCCTGCTGGGCGTGTGGTATTCGAACTTCTTCGGCGCGCAGTCGCGGGCGGTGCTGCCGTATTCCAATGACCTGGCCCGCTTTCCGGCCTACCTCCAGCAGCTGACGATGGAGTCCAACGGCAAATCGGTGCGCGCGGACGGCACCCCGGTGACGACCTCCACCGGCGAGATCTACTGGGGCGAGCCCGGCACCAACGGCCAGCACGCCTTCTATCAGCTCCTGCATCAGGGCACCCGGCTGATTCCCGCCGACTTCATCGGATTCGCCCAGCCGACGGACGATCTGCCCACCCGCGACGGCACCGGCAGCATGCACGACATCCTGATGAGCAATCTGTTCGCCCAGACGAAGGTGCTGGCGTTCGGCAAAACCGCCGAGGAGATCGCCGCCGAGGGGACCGACCCGAAGGTGGTGCCGCACAAGGTGATGCCGGGCAACCGGCCCACCACCGCCATCCTGGCGCCCCAGCTCACGCCGTCGGTGCTGGGCCAGCTGATCGCGCTGTACGAGCACATCGTGTTCGTCGAGGGCACCATCTGGGGCATCGACAGCTTCGACCAGTGGGGCGTGGAACTGGGCAAGCAGCAGGCCCTCGAGCTGGCCCCGCTGCTCACCTCCACGGAAGATCCCGCGCCGCAATCGGATTCGTCGACCGATGCGCTGATCCGCTGGTACCGAGTGCATCGCTGAGCAATGCACTCGATCGCCCAGCACCTGCTGTGGTTCCTGCCGATGCTGTGGCTCGGCATGGTGCTGGCGATCTCGTTTCTCGAGGCGCCACTGAAGTTCCGGGCGCCCGGGGTCACGCTGGCGCTGGGGCTGGGCATCGGCCGCCTGGTGTTCCGGGCGCTGAACGCCGTGGAGATCGTGCTGGCCGCCGTGCTGATCGCCGCGGCGGCGGTGGTGCGGGCGTGCACGGGAGCCTGGATCTGGCTGCTGGTGACCGTCGTCGTGCTGGCGCTTCAGGTCGTGCTGGTGCGCCCGCCGCTCACCCGGCGCTCGAATCGGGTGCTGGCGGGCGAGGAGGGGCCGCGCTCGCCCGCGCACCTGTGGTACGTGGGACTCGAGGTCGTCAAGGTCGTGACGCTGATCGGCCTGGCGCTTGCGGCTGCTCCCTGAGGTCGGCCGCGCTGTGTCATCCGAACGCGCTGTGGAAGCTAGCGTAGTCCACTGTGCGCCAGAGGATTACGGCCACTAATGACATCGATGACGGCTCATCGGATGGTGCCGTCGGCACGCGGTGCCGCGGGAGCCCGAAAGCGCGCCGGGATGACGGTTGCGGGTGCACTCAATGTGGAAGGAGATCGCCGAGCGCATCGTCGAGCGTCGTATAACGGAAGCGGAATCCGGTGTGCGGCAGCACCTCCGAGGTGGCGTGGCGGCCGGTGAGGCCGAGCGCGGCGTCGGTACGCAGGAAGATCGCGCCGAATCGCAGCAGCGCCGCCGGGGTGGGCGGCGCCGGCGGGCGGTGCAGGTGGCGTCGCAGCGCGGCCATGAGGTCGCGGTTGCGGACCGGAAAATCCGTTGCGGCGACCAGGATTCCATCGGGCAGCTGCACCTGCGGGTCCAGGCCGAGCGCGGCGCGGACCAGCGCCAGCCAGTCCTGCACGTGGATCCAGCTGAACCACTGATCGCCCGGCCCCACCCGGCCGCCGAGCCCGGCCCGGGTCAGATCGCACAGGCGCCGTAGGGCCGGGGCATCGGGGGCGAGCACGATCGAGGTGCGCAGAATCGTCCGGTGCACGGCGTTCGCGCCCTCGAACGCCCGCTCCCACGGCTCGGCGACGCCGGTCATCTGCGGCAGACCGACGGGCAGCGGAGTTGTTTCGGTGCAGCGCATTTCGCCCGCGTCCGACCAGATCGCGGTCGTGCTGGCCTGGATCCAGCGATCGATCGGGCGGTCCAGCGATTTCGAGGCCGCGACCAGCGCAGCGGTCGAATCGACCCGGCTGCTGCGCAATTCGGCCACATTCGCCGCGGTGGGGCGGCAGTCCACCAGCTTCCCGGCCAGGTTGATCACCGCGGTCGGCCCCGGATCACGAAGGGCCGCAGCCCATTCCCCGACGCTGCGCCCGTCCCATTCGATCTGCTCGAACGGCAGCGAGGGATCGCGGCGGCGGGTCAGTATGCTCACCCGCTGCCCGCAGCAGGTCAGGTCGGCGGCGATGGTTCGGCCCAGCGCACCGGTCCCGCCCGCGATGACGACGTGCAGCGCGCCGGGCTCCGGAACGACCCCGGCCAGCAGCGCGAGCCGCGCGAAACACACCAGCGCCTGCGACTGCAGCCGCGCACCGATCACCTGCCAATATAACGCGGCCGATGGCCCCGTCAGCGAAACTCGCTGTGTCAGTTCGGTGCCGACCGCCATGCCGGAGGGTGAGCCACCCGGGGGGGGCATGTCCGCGTGCCCACTGTGGCCATCCCAGCCGACCGCTCCGGACGCGGCAGTGAGCGTCCACGTGATGCGCAACTCGCCGAGTGGTTCCGACTGGGCAATGGTCAGGGTGCGGCCGGGCACGAATTCGGCGATCACGAACGGCTTGGCGAGCCGAGAATGTACGGCGGCCGAGACCGCGCCGCGCGGCACATAGTCCCCGGCGACACCCGCACCGGGCGCGGCGTGCAACCGCACCGAGGTGACCGCCGGATTCCACTCCGGCCACCGGGCCGGATCGGCCAGCACCGCCCACAGCCGGTCCGGCGCGAGGGCGATGAACTGCGTGTACGTCGTTGTACGAGCCATACTCCGACGCTAATCCGCGCCACCGCGGCCCGGAAGCGTGTGCTCCCTCACCCACTCGCGCGCGGGACATCATGCTCCCGAGGTGGCGTGGTCGTCGCGGTGGCCCGCAGCCGGCGATCCCGGGCCTCGCCGTCAGGCGACGTGGGCGCGCTCGAGGATGGCGGTGGTGTCGACGCCAAGGGGTAGGGTGCCCAGGGCGATGCCCCAGTCGCCGCCGAAACGGCTGGCGCAGAAGGCATCCGCGATCGCGGCGTGACCGTGGCGGACCAGCTGCGCGCCCTGCAGGACCAGGGCCATCAGCTCGACGACGCGGCGGGCGCGGTACTCGATGTCGCCGAGATCGGTGAGCTCCTTGCCGATTCGATCGATCGCGTCGTCCAGGTGGTGGTTGCCGCCGCGCGCGAGGGACACCTCGTTGAAGTACGCCTCCACACTCTCGGGCTGACGCGCCATGGCACGCAACGCATCCAGCGCCGCGACGTTGCCCGAACCCTCCCAGATCGAAGACAGCGGAGCCTCGCGGTACAGGCGGGGCATGCCGGATTCCTCCACATACCCGTTGCCGCCCAGGCACTCCAGCGCCTCTGCCGCGTGCACGGGCGCGCGCTTGCACACCCAGTACTTGGTGACCGCCAGCGCGATCCGGCGCAGCGCCGCCTCGGCCGGGTCACTCGCCGCGCGGTCGGTCGCGCCCGCAAGCCGCATCATGACGGTGGTCGCCGCGTCCGATTCGATGACCAGATCGGCGAGCACGTTGCGCATGGCCGGCTGGTCGATCAGCTTGGCGCCGAACACTTCCCGATGCCGCGCGTGATGCACCGCCTGCACCACGCCCATGCGCATGCCGGTGGCCGAGCCGATCACGCAGTCCAGGCGGGTCATGTTCACCATCTCGATGATGGTCTTCACGCCCGCGCCCTCCTGGCCGACGAGCCAGCCGGTGGCGTTCTCGTACTCGATCTCCGACGAGGCGTTGGACTTGTTGCCCAGCTTGTCCTTGAGCCGTTGCAGACGAAGGGCATTGCGGGTGCCGTCGGGCAGCACCCGGGGCAGCAGGAAGCAGGACAGCCCGCCCGGCGCCTGGGCCAGGGTGAGGAACATGTCCGACATCGGCGCCGAGGTGAACCACTTGTGGCCGACGATCCGGTACGTACCGTCGGACTGCGGTGTGGCCGTGGTGGTGTTGGCCCGCACGTCCGAGCCGCCCTGCTTCTCCGTCATCGACATTCCGGCGAGGAGCCCGGCCTTGGACGACGGCTCGCGCAGGCCGAAATCGTAGGTGCGCGAGCCCAGGAGCGGCTCGTACCGGGCGGCCAGCTCCGGATTGTGCCGCAGCGCGGGCACCACGGCGTAGGTCATCGAGATGGGGCACATGTGACCGGCATCGGCGACACCCCAGGTGTAGAACTTCGCCGCGCGGGCCGTGTGCGCGCCGGGCCGCTCGTCGAGCCAGGGCGATCCGTGCAGGCCGTGCGTCACCGCGACGTCCATCAGCGCATGCCAGTACGGATGGAACTCGACCTCGTCGATCCGGTTCCCGTAGCGGTTGTGGGTGCGCAGCACCGGCGGGTACTCGTTGGCCACCCGACCCCACTCCTGGGCCTCGAATTCGCCCGCGCGCCGACCCAGTTCGCGCACCTCGGCCTCGGCCCAGCCCGCGCCCTCGCGGTGCAGCCCCTCGAGCAGCGCCGGATTGCGCGAGTAGTCGAACGGAACGATCGGCGGAACCTGGTTGAACACTTCGTGTGTGGGCATGCGGAACTCCTATTCGTGCGGGGCCGGGGCACGGCCCGCGCCACCCGGATCGTGAAAACCCAACGCGCGCAGGGCGAACTCGACCAGCTCGGGGATCACCGATTCACTCTGCTGCTCCTGCGCGAGCGGCCCGGCCATGACCTCGCCTATGGCGCCGACGAGTGCGGCGGCGCTGGTACGCGGATTCTGCGGTGGCAGCTGCCCATTGGCGACACCCTCGGCCACCGCGGACTCGTAGGTGTCGGTGAACGCGCGCCGGAAGCGCAGGCGCTCGGCATCGACCGCGGCGTCCACCGGCTCGGCGAGCAGGACGTAGGCCAGTTTCGGATTCTTCAGTGCGCGGCCGGCGAATGTCTCGATGGCGGCCGTGACCCGCTCGACCGAGCTGCCACCGCCTCCGGCCGCCTCGGCGACGGCCGCCACCTCGCGCCCGACGACGTCACGAAAGACCGCGGTGACCAGCTCCGACTTGCCGCTGAAGTGCTTGTACACGGTGCCGGTGGCCACGCCCGCCGCCGCGGCGACCGCCACCATCGACAGCCCCGCGAAGCCCTCCCGCGACATCACCCTCGTGGCCGCATGCACGATCGCGCCCGCCTGGGCATCGAGGCGGGCCTGCACGGCCGGGGTTCTGCGGTAAACCACACAAGAAGTGAATCACAAATTCATTTCTTGACGCAAGGGCCGGAAGGGCACGTATTGTCGAGCTCGAGTCGCGAGCAGGGCGCGACGCGGGGTGAGTCCGTCCGATGAACAGCTAGGAGCAGGTGTGAGTGTCCGAATCGAACGCAGCGGCCCGGTGTTCACCGTCGTGCTCGACCGGCCGCAGGCCCGCAATGCGGTCGACGGGCCGACCGCGCGTGAGCTGGCCGAGGCCTTCCGGGAATTCGACGCCGATCCCTCGGCCGCGGTGGCGGTGCTGTGGGGCGCGGGCGGTACGTTCTGCGCCGGGGCCGACCTGAAATCCCTTGGCACCCAACGGGCCAACCAGGTCACCCCGGAGGGTGACGGGCCGATGGGGCCGACGCGGATGCACCTGTCCAAGCCGGTGATCGCCGCGATCTCCGGGTATGCGGTCGCGGGCGGACTCGAGCTGGCGCTGTGGTGCGACCTGCGAATTGCCGAGCAGGACAGCACCTTCGGTGTCTTCTGCCGCCGCTGGGGAGTGCCGCTCATCGACGGCGGCACGGTGCGGCTGCCCCGCATCATCGGCGAGGGCCGGGCCATGGACATGATCCTCACCGGCCGGGCCGTCGGCGCCGCCGAGGCGCTGCAGATGGGCCTGGCGAACCGCGTCGTCCCGAACGGCGAATCACGCAGGGCGGCAGAGGACCTCGCGGCCGAGCTGGCCGCCCTGCCACAGACCTGCCTGCGCTCGGACCGCCTGTCCGCGCTGGAGCAGCAGGGCATGGAGCAGGACGCGGCGATCGCCAACGAGCTGCGCCACGGCATGACCGCCCTGGCCGACGCTGAGGGCGCCCTCGCCGGTGCGCAGCGGTTCGCCTCGGGCGCGGGGCGCCACGGCGGCCGGGCCTGAATCCATGCCCGCCGCCGCCCGCCCCGCACCACCAGACCCCCGGCCCGCGGCCGGCCGCGAAAGGCTCGCGTAGTGGACAGGCTCAGCGTCGTCGACGAGATCTTCCTGCGGACGCACCGGGGCATGGGGACGCCGATCGCGCTGCAGGGCCTGTGGCGCACCGCCGATCGCGTCCCCCGGGAGCTCCTGTCGCGCGTGCACGCCGCGCTGCGGACCGGACCGCTCGGGCGACGTGTGGTGCGGGCGCGAGTGCCGGGGGCGCGGCCGTATTGGCAGGCCACCAGCAGCGCTCATCCGCTGCGACTGGCCTCCCGGCCGTTGCGCGAAGAGGAGGTGCTCGGCTGGGCGAACGGCCTGGGATTCGATCTGGATCCGGAGTTCGGTCCCGGGTGGCGGCTCGCGGCCGCGGAGCTCGCGGATGGCGGTTCGCTGGTATCGCTGACCTGCTCGCACGCACTTGCCGACGGGCGGGGGCTGGCGATTGCGGTGGATCGGGCACTGTCCGGGCTCGACACCGGGGACCGCCGGGGTGAGGTGCACACTGAACTCAGTGCCTCACAGTCGGATTGGGCGGATGCCCGCCGACAATGGTCCGTCGTCATCGGCGGGACGGCACGGGCATTGCGGCACGGCATCCCGGCCCGCCCGGAACCCGCCCCGGGCCGTTCGGACCCGGCATCCGGCAACGTCGGCGGAGCCTCGACATGTGCTGCTGTGCTGCAGATTCCGGCGGCCGACTGGGAGCTCGCGGCCGCGGCGCGCGGCGGCACGGCCAACACACTGTTTCTCTATCTGACCGCACAGATGCTGTGGGACAGCGGATTCCGCAATCCGGTCATCCACGCCAGTGTGCCGGTGGACACCAGGTCCGAGTCCCGCGTGAACAACGACATGGCGATGACGGAAGTCGCCGTCACCCGTTCCGACACTCCCTCCACCCTGCGCGAGAAGTGCCGCGCCGCATACGAACACCACATGTCGAGCCCCGCCGGCCTCCCAGAGGAAATCCTGCAGGTGCTGCCCGCCCGCGCCGCCTACGCCCTCTCGCGCGGCGCGGGCGAACGAGACATCCTGTGCTCCAACATCGGAACGCTCCCCGCCACCCTGTCGCACCTCGGCCCGCACCGCTGCGTCGGCGTCGCGGCGCGCGCCATCCACCCGGGCCTCACCGCCCCGCTCCCCCGCACCCGCCTATCGGCCTACCTGTCCCGCCTGTCCGACACCTACACCCTGTCCCTGATCTCCCTGGACCCCGATCGCATCGAATCCCCCACCGCCCTCACCGAACTGGCCCGCACCGCCCTGGATCGAGCGGATCTACCCGTCACCGCCTGGTAGCACACGAGTCATCGCATTCCGCAGTGCTTGCTCCGAATTCCCGGGGAACTCTGCGGATTTCGGCACGGATCCATGGGTGTGTCCGGCTACCTCGATGCGACGGAACTATCGAACCGGGCGCGGACGTGCTCCGGGACGGCGATGCCCGCTGTGAGGTCGGCCGACGAGTACGGCTCCCCGAAGATCTGGCGGACGGGCAGTACTCCCGCCCAGGTGTCGGAGGCGAGGTCCGGGGCGTCGTCGGAGGGGTCGCCCGCGCGGGTCTTGACCGACGCCTCGGTGAGGTCCAGCGCCAGGACGGTGGTGGCGGCGAGTTCCTTGGCGGTGGGCGGGCGGACGTTGTCCCAGGCGCCGGGGGCGGCGTGCTCGACGATCACGCGCAGGGCGTGCAGGCGGGCGTCCGGGTCGGTGAGTTCGACGGGGCGGCCGTGGATCACCGCCGAGCGGAAGTTCATCGAGAAGTGCATGGCCGCGCGGGCGTAGACGATGCCGTCCACGAGGGTGACCGTCACCGAGACATCGCCGGTTGCCGCGGCCCGGAGATTGCCCGCGCCGGTGGATCCGTGCAGGTAGAGGGTGTCGCCGTCGCGGCCGTAGATGGTGGGGAGCACGACCGGCGCGCCGTGCATCAGCACACCGAGGTGGCAGATCATCGCGGCGTCGAGGAGTTCGTCCAGCGCGGCGCGGTCGGTGGCGTCGCGCCGGCCCCGGTAGCGGGTGAGAGTGCTGCGTGGCGTCGGTGAGAGCGGGGTGCGCGTA
Source organism: Nocardia sp. GP40 (assembly GCF_050434125.1). Taxonomy (NCBI): domain Bacteria; kingdom Bacillati; phylum Actinomycetota; class Actinomycetes; order Mycobacteriales; family Nocardiaceae; genus Nocardia; species Nocardia sp. GP40. The sequence goes on from NZ_JBNPVW010000005.1 coordinate 371,037, forward strand.
TCGGTCATATCCCGAGCTTCCTCGGTCGAGTGGCATTATTGAATGGCCAATTCCCGATGAGATCGGAATACCACTTCCATGGGTCAGCCGGATCTGCCGCTGCTCGTCGATCGCGCGTCGCCCACGCCGCTGGCCGCACAGGTCGCGGACGGGCTGCGGGCCGCCGCCACCGCGGGCGGCCTGCGCGGGGGCGACAGGCTGCCGTCCTCGCGCGCCCTGGCGGCCCAGCTCGGGGTCAGCCGCACCGTGGTCACCGCCGCCTACGATCAGCTGCACGCCGAGGGCTGGCTCAGCGGCCGGCACGGATCGGGCACGTATCTCACCGCCTCCCCCGTGCCCGCGCACCGCCGCCGCCCGCTCGCGCACGATCCGGATCCCGCCGCGCAGTTGCTGGACCTGACACCCGGAACGCCGTGTGTGGAGGCCATCGATCGGGCCGCCTGGCGCCGAGCGTGGCGGGCCGCGGGTGACCGAAACCCGTTGACGTACAAGACCAGGGCGGGCGAATCCGACTATCTCGCGGTCGTTGCCGAACACCTGCTGCGACACCGCGGACTCGCCGGGGGCAACGGCGAGGTCCTGGCGACGTCGGGTACCAGCGCCGCCGTGCGCGAGCTCGCCGCCGCCGTGTTGCGCCCGGGCGACGCGGTGGCGATGGAGGAGCCCGGATATCAGCGCGCGGTGGGCGCTTTCCGGGCCGAGGGCATCCGGGTGATTCCGGTGCCGCTGGATGCCCAGGGCCTGCGCATCGATCTGATTCCGCCCGACGTGCGGGCCGTGTATTGCACTCCGGCGCACCAATTTCCGATGGGCGCCCGGATGCCCGCCGCGCGCCGCGTCGCGCTGGTCGAGCTGGCCCGCCGCATCGGCGCGATCGTCGTCGAGGACGACTACGATGGCGAACTGCGGTACGACACCGCGCCGCTGCCACTGCTGGCGGGCCTGGCCCCGGATGTCGTTGTACACCTGGGGACCACCTCGAAGATCCTGTCGCCGAGCCTCGGCGTCGGCTGGCTGGTCGCCGCACAGGAGATCACGCGGGCCATTGTGGCGCACCGGGAATCGACCGGAACCGGTCCGGCCCCGGCGGGCCAGCAGATCGTCGCGCACCTGGCCCGGCACGGCGATCTCGCCCGCCACCTGCGGCGCCTGCGCCGCGAAATGCCGCCCCGGCGTGCACTTCTCGTCGACGAGCTGCGGTGGAACGGTGTTGAGGTACTCGGCGACGACGCCGGATCTCATGTGGTCGCCCCGCTGCCCTCGGCGCGGGCGGAGACGGAGGTGATCGCCGCGGCACGGAAGGACGGCGTGTTGCTCGACGCCCTGGCCAGGCATCACCTCGCGGAGCCACGCGGGTTCGGCATCACGCTCGGCTATGCCGCCCTTCCGCGCGACGACCTGGCCGCCGCCGCGCGAGTCGCCGGACGGCACCTCGCCGCGCACCGGTGACCCGTGCCACCCGTACCGGGAAGCGCGGCACACCCGGAGCTACCCCGTAGCATGGCCGCTATGACCGATCAGGACATCCTCGCGCGGATCACCGAACTGGTGGATCGGGAGCACACGCTCCGGTCCAAGGCCACCGCGGGCGACCTCGACCCCGGGACCGAGCGGGCGCAATTGGCCAACCTCGAGGTGCAGCTCGACCAGTGCTGGGACCTGCTGCGGCAGCGCCGGGCCCGCATCGACCAGGGCGTGAGCCCCGACGATGCCCAGGTCAACACCGCGAATCAGGTCGAGGGTTACCTGCAGTAACGGCTATCATCGGCGGATGGTAGAGATTTCCACCGCCGATGGAGTCGTGCGCGGCCTGAGCGGCCGCCGCCTGGCGCGCTGGCGCGCGATTCCGTATGCGGCCGCCCCGGTCGGAGCACTGCGCTTCCGCGCCCCGCAGCCGGTGGAGCCGTGGACCGGCGTCCGCGAGGCCACCGAGTTCGGCCTCGCGTCGATGCAGGCCCGCGCGGGTGCGCGCATCGGCCCGCGGCGCATGCAGCCGACCAGCGAGGACTGCCTGACCCTCAACGTCGTGGCCCCCGCGGAGCCGTCGTCCAGTCCGCGGCCGGTGATGGTGTTCATCCACGGCGGCGCGTACCTCATCGGCACGACCGCGCTGAGCCTGTACTCCGGCTCGCGCCTGGCGCTGCGCGGCGATGTGATCGTGGTGTCGATCAACTATCGGCTGGGCGCGTTCGGTTACGTCGATTTCAGCGAATTCTCCACGCCCGAGCGGCCTTTCGACTCCAACCTCGGGCTCCGCGATCAGGTTGCGGCGCTGGAGTGGGTGCAGCGCAATATCTCCGCGTTCGGCGGGGACCCGGACAACGTCACGGTATTCGGCGAATCGGCGGGCGCGCATGCGACGCTGGCGCTGCTGGCCACGCCCGCCGCCGGCGGACTTTTCCACCGCGGCATCGCCCAGAGTCCGCCCGCGGACTGGGGCCTCAGCGCCGAACAGGCCCGGTCGTTCGCCCGCCGCGTCGTCGAAAGGCTCGGTGCCACACCGGAAAACGCGGCCAGCGTGCTGGGTCGGGCGAGCGCGAACGATATCCGCAAGGCGGTCGAGAGGCAGCTCGGGCGGTCCTCGCGGGAGGATCCGGCGGTATTCCACGCCGCGCCGGTGGCCGACGGCGACTTCCTGCCGAAGATTCCGATCGAGGCGATTACCGACGGCAGCGCGCATGCGCTGCCGTTGATCATCGGCACCAATCGCGACGAGGCCACGCTGTTCCAGCGTTTCGACGACACCCTGCCCACCACCCCGGACCGGCTGCGCCGCGTGCTGCCCGAGGGCGCCGAATCCCGCATCGCCGCGGCGTATCCCGGATATCCCGCGACCAAGACGGCCGTGCGCGCCGGCGGAGACTGGGTCTTCTGGCGGCCCTCGCTCGAGGTCATGGAGGGGCACAGCCGCCACGCGCCCACCTATGCGTACCGCTACGACTACGCCCCGCGCGCGGTCCGGCTGGCCGGCTTCGGCGCCACCCACGCCCTGGATCTGATCCCGGTATTCGGCGGCGTCGACTCGGTATTCGGCCGGCTCACCACGGCGGCGGGCGGGCACCGGGCCTTTCGCGCGGTGCAGCGCGAATTCCAGGACAACTGGCTGGCTTTCGCGCGCACCGGCAAGCCGCTGCCGTCGTGGCCGGAGTACACCGAACAGCGCCGCACCACCCGGGTGATCGACTATCCGGCCCGCCTCGAGGTGGATCCGGAGAAGTCCAAACGCCTGGCGTGGGAGAGCATTCGGGTCGCCGTCCGGGACTGATCCCGGGCCTTGTCGTCCGGATGTTCAGCCCGGCAATGCCCCGGCCAGGACGGCAGTGACCATCCGTCGGACCGCCGCGGGCTCGGGCGGCGCGGCGGACCGATCGGCGTGCGACAGGTGCCCCGCGCCGAGCAATGTCGGTGCGAGCGTGTCGATGTCGGCGTTGGCCGCGATGCGCCCCAGCTCGCGCTCGGCGGTCAGATATGCGGCGATCATGGCCCCGGCCTCGTTGAGAAGCGGGATGCCGGTCGGATGGGCCGAGCGCAGCCGGGCCCGCAGCTCGTCACGAAAGATGAGCAGGCTCACCATCGACACGGCCACCGAGCCGAACAGATCGGTCAGTGCGGCAGCAAGATTGCCGACGACCGTGCCCGTGCCCGCGGACCCGAGCAGGGCGTCGGCCTGACCGCGCAGACGAATGATCCGGTCCTGCACGAGTTCGGCGAGGAAGGAGTCGAAGTCCGTGAAGTGCTTGTGCAGAACGCCTTTCGCGCAGCCTGCCTCCGTGGTGACCGCCCGGCTGGTCAGCGCGTTCGGACCGTCCCGGAGCATGATGCGTTCGGCGGCGCCGAACAGCTGCTCCCGTACGTCGCGCAGGGCCACTCCCGTGGGCACTCGGACCATCCTTTCGCTGAGGGCGAACCTCATACCTCGCTCGAAATAGTGGGCATGCGCCCACTCGCTCACTAAAGTGGGCGCATGCCCACTTTACCGCCCGAATCCCCGTCGCCGGAGCCCGCGGCCGTACAGCCCGAGCCGCCGTCGTCCCTCGCACCCCATCGCGCCCGCGCCATGGCCGAATCCTTCGGTGTCGACGCCGCCCGCTACGACCGCGCCCGGCCGCCGTATCCAGCCGAACTGATCGAACGAATCGTCCGCACCGCACCCGGGCGCGACGTGCTGGACGTCGGCTCCGGCACCGGCATCGCCGCGCGGCAGTTCCGGGCGGCCGGATGCACCGTGCTGGGCGTCGAACCCGACGCGCGGATGGCCGAATTCGCGCGCGGCACCGGCGTCGAGGCCGAGGTGTCCACCTTCGAGGACTGGGATCCGGCGGGCCGCACCTTCGACGCGGTGGTCGCGGGCACGGCCTGGCACTGGGTGGATCCGGTGGCCGGGGCCGCGCAGGCGGCACGGGTGCTGCGACCCGGCGGGCTGCTGGCGCCCTTCCACCACGTCTTCCAGCTGCCGCCCGAGCTCGGCGAGCAGCTCACCGAGGTGTACCGGCGGGTGGTCCCGGACTCGCCCTTCGTCAACCAGCCGACCCGGCCGGCGGCGGAGCTGTACCAGGCAATCTTCGACAAGATCGCCGAGGGCATCCGCACGACCGGGCAATTCGGCGAACCGGAACAGTGGCGGTACGACTGGGAGCGGACCTACACCCGCGACGAGTGGCTCGACCAGCTACCGACTTCCGGCGGCTTCACCCGCCTGCCCGCGGACCGGCTGGCGGAACTCCAGGCCGGTGTCGGCGCCGCGATCGACGCGATGGGCGGCAGCTTCACCATGCCGTACGCGACCGTGGCGGTAACCGCGGTCCGCACCCCCGCCTGATCGCGGAGAGTGCGCACTGTACCACAGCCCGGAACACCTTGGCAGATATGGAAATCCGCGCCTATTTCAGCAGGCGCGACATACGGCGATCGGCCAGGATCTTGCCGCCGGTCTGACAGGTTGCGCAGTATTGAAAAGACTTGTCCGCGTAGGAAACCTCGCGGACGATGTCGCCGCAGACCGGACAGGGCAGCCCGGTACGAGCGTGGACCTGCAGCCCGGATCGCTTCTCGCCCTTGAGTTTTGCCGCCTCCTGGCCGACCGAGCGGGATATCGCGTCGGACAGGACAGCTCGCATCGCGGTGTACAGCCGGGCGGACTCCGAATCGTCGAGCTTGTTTGCGGTGGCGAACGGGGAAAGCTTTGCCGCGTGCAGGATTTCGTCGGAATACGCATTGCCGATACCCGCGATGACGGACTGGTCCGCCAGGACCGTCTTGAGGCGCTGCGCGGTACCGCCCAGCAGCTCGGCGAACTGCTCCTGGGTGATCTCCAGCGCGTCCGGGCCCAGGCGGGCGATGCCGGGCACCGACTGCGGATCCTCGACGATCCACACCGCCAGCCGCTTCTTCGTGCCCGCCTCGGTGAGGTCGAAGGCCGGGGTCGCCCCCTCGGGGGTGAAGAAGTGCACCCGCAGCGCCAGCGGCCCCTTCCCCGGTTTGGGTGCCGCGCGGCCCGGCTCATCGATCCAGCGCAGCCAGCCACCCCGGGAGAGATGGGTGATCAGCCACAGGCCATCGCACTCGAGCCCGAGGTGTTTACCCCAGTGCCCCGCGCCGGTGACGTCGCGCCCGGACAGCGCGGTGATGGGCGGATCGAACGTCTTCAGCACGCTCAGCGCCGCGACATCCACCCGCCCCACCACCGCGCCCACCGCATGCTCGGCGAGAAACCGCTCGAGCGCCACGATCTCCGGTAATTCGGGCACGCCCGGAGCCTACCGGCCCCCACCGACATATCGGCGGCATTGCCCTTCGGGGGGCCGGTCCGTGACTGCGTGCCGAATCAGTGCGCCCGCGGTGCGGGAACGTTGTCCGGTCCCGTCGGCGGGGTCAGCATGCCCTGGGCGCCCCCCACGGCCGCGCCGACCGCCGCTCCCGCCGCGGCCGCGGGCGCCGCGATCACCCCGTACCCGATGGCCGCGCCGATCACCGGGACGACGACCAGCCCCGCCGGCAGGAACGGCACCCCGGCGATGAGCCCGGCGACCGCCCCGACGACCGCACTGGTGACGGCCAGCGGACTGGCAAGCGTGGAGCCCACCACCGCGCCGGTGGCCGCACCGCCCAGGGTGTCCGCCGCGATGCGATCCGAGCGCGACTGCGCGAATCCGACGGAGTCCAGGCCCTGGGCCAGCCCGGCCTCGGCATTCGCGGATGCGGTGTTGATCTGATCGCCGGTCGGCGCGTCGATGATGCCCGGCCGGGGCACGACCACCGAACCGATCCGCAGCGTCCCGGCCGGGGCCTGGATCGGCAGCACGGGCGCGGCGCGATCGGGCAGATGCAGGGTGGTGGGGTCGATCGGGGCGAGGGCGTCGCCGGGCATCGGCCGGGTCGCGGGTGTGCGCGGCGCGGCCGGGGCATGCGGACTCACCGCGACGACCGGCGCTGCGGGGGTATTCGCCACTGCGACGGCCGGATGGGACCATCCGGCCGATACCGGAATCGAGCCGATGACCAGCAACGATCCGGTACGCAGTAGCCACTTGTTCGCGGCCGTGGGGCGATGCACTGCCATGGATTACCTCTTTCGTTGGACGTCGGTACCTACGAGAGAGATTCGAACCAGCGCACGTCCTGGATCACCGCAGCGCGGACAAATGTGGTTGTCAGGCGCTACCTATGGGGGGCAGACGGCGAGCTGTAGCCGCGGTCGTGGTGCCACTGCCAGCGGTGATCGCGCATCTCCCAGTGGCCGCGGCTGTGGTCGCAATCGCTCCACCGCCGTTGTCCGCGGTCCTGCTCCCAGGCCCACCGCCCGGAGTGGTCGCAATCTCCCCGCCAGCCGTTGTCCACCGGCGTCACCGTCGGCGGCGCGGCCAGCGCGGGTGCGACGGACAGGCCCATCGGCAGCGCGACGAGCGCGCCCACCACGGCGAGGCGGACCCGCAGGGTGCGTGCGGGTGCTTTCGTGGTGATAGTCATGGTCGTTCCTCGTTATCGGCACGGCCATAAACCGTCAGGCCGGCACCCTCGACCGATGTGCGGAACAGGCACATATGCTGTGTCGCGCTACTGGCGAATTCGTGACCGCGCAGGAAAGTCCACAGGCTCATGCCCTTGGACAGATCGATGGTCGGTCCACTCGTAATTCTAAGCCCTCGGCGACGACATCGAGCGACGTTATCGCAGCTGTCCAAGCTCGCGGCGCACCCGAACGGCGCAGCTCGGCCGGGAGTTCCGTGCCGGAGCGGTCCACCGAGCCCGATCAGTCGTCCCGGTCGATGCGCCGGAGCAGGTAGATGTCCATGATCCACCCCTTGACTTCACGAAGTTCAGTGCGGCGCTGAATGATTCGGTCCTCGATCGCACGCAGCGGGCCCTCGATCAGCTCCTCGTCGGGCATGCCCAGGTAGGCCGCCCACCAGATGTGCACATCGTCGCCGGGCACGCCGGTGAACGAGGTCTCACCGTCGAGCATCACCAGCGTGGACCCATCCGGGGCCATTCCCTCCTCGCGCAGGCGGCGGCCCGTGGTGATGTGCACCGGCTCGCCGATCTCGTGCAGCACCATGCGATGCCGCGCGGCCAGCGCCTGGGCGCTGGTGATCCCGGGAATCACCTCGTAGTCCAGCGGGGCGCGCGCGGCGACCTGCTCGATCATCCGCAGGGTGCTGTCGTACAGCGACGGATCGCCCCACACCAGGATCGCCCCGACACCGTCGTGGGCCGCGAACGCCTCGGCCAGCAGCGCGGCGCGGCGCTCGTGCCAATCCAGCACGACGCCGCGGTAATCGCCGTCGGCGACGGTGCGCTCGCGCGGCGGATCGGCGATCTCCACGATCTGGTAGGGATGGTCCAGATGTTCGGCGAGGATGGCGGTGCGCACGTCGACGAGCTCGCGCTTGGCCTCCCCCTTGCCGATGACGTAGAACACCTCGGCGCGGCGCATGGCCTTGATGGCCTGCACCGTCACCTGGTCGGGATCACCCGCGCCGATTCCGATCACGTACAGCTTCCGCACGAGGGATCAGCTTGCCAGCCGCGGCCCGCGGACCTGTCGGCCCCGGTGCGTAAGCTGCGAACCATGGACGACAAGCGCCCCGCCCTGGACACCCAGTACGAGGATCTGCTGCGCCTGGTGCTCGATTCGGGCTCCGAGAAATCCGATCGCACGGGCACCGGCACCCGCAGCATCTTCGGCCATCAGCTGCGCTACGACCTGGCGGCGAGCTTCCCGCTGATCACCACGAAGCGGGTGCATCTGAAGTCGATCGTCTATGAGCTGCTGTGGTTCCTGCGCGGCGATTCGAACGTGGGCTGGCTGCGCGAGCACGGCGTCACCATCTGGGACGAATGGGCCGCGCCCGACGGCGAACTGGGCCCGGTGTACGGGGTGCAGTGGCGATCGTGGCCATCTCCGGACGGAACCCATATCGACCAGATCTCGCAGGTCCTCGAGACCCTGCGGTCGAATCCCGATTCGCGGCGGATGATCGTCTCCGCCTGGAACGTGGCCGATCTGGACCGCATGGCCCTGGCCCCCTGCCACGCGTTCTTCCAGTTCTATGTGGCCCGGGGCAGGCTCTCGTGCCAGCTGTACCAGCGCAGCGCCGACCTGTTCCTGGGGGTGCCGTTCAATATCGCAAGCTATGCGCTGCTCACCGCGATGGTCGCGCAGCAGACGGGGCTCGAGCCGGGCGATTTCATCTGGACCGGCGGCGATTGCCACATCTACGACAATCACGTGGATCAGGTGCGCGAGCAGCTCACCCGCGATCCGTACCCGTTCCCGCGGCTGCGGCTGCGGCCCGCACCGAGCCTGTTCGAGTACGCCTACGAGGACGTGGAAGTGCTCGGTTACCAGCATCATCCGGCCATCAAGGCCCCGGTGGCGGTCTGAATGGCCGAGGGCGGATCCGGCACCGCGGTGGCGGAGAACGGCGCGGTGGGGCAGCGAGTCGTCGGGCTGATCTGGGCGCAGACCCCGGACGGGGTGATCGGCCGCGACAACGCGATTCCGTGGCGGGTGCCGGAGGACATGGCGTATTTCCAGCGGGTCACCCGCGGCCATCCGGTGCTGATGGGGCGGCGCACCTGGGATTCGCTGCCGGTGCGCTTCCGGCCGCTGCCGGATCGGCGCAATATCGTGATCACCCGGCAGCCGGACTGGTCCGCCGCGGGCGCGGAGCGGGCGGCTTCGCTGGAGCAGGCCCTGACGCTGGCCGGTCCGGGACCCGTCTGGGTGATGGGCGGCGGCGAAATCTACCGGGCCGCCATGGATTACGCCACCGAACTACTGGTGACCGAGGTGGACGCCGAGGTCGAGGGCGATGCCTTCGCCCCGGCCATCGGCCCCGAATGGACCGCCGCCGAGGTACCCTGGCGGGAATCGCGCAGCGGGCTGCGCTATCGATGGCTGCGCTACTTGCGCGCCTGACCCCGGTCCCGCGCGGGGAGGTGCGAACATGGAATTGCAATCCGAAACGCCCCGTTCACACACCCGAACTCGGGCATACTCACGACTAGTCGGCCCGTGGCAACACTCGCACGGCATATGCGTGAAAGGCTGCTCATGGACAAGAAATCGCTGACCGCGGTGGCCCGCCAGCAACTCAAGCTGGCCGCAGCCAATACCAGCGGACGCAGTTCCCAGACCCTGTGCGGCGGCCATACGCACAGCCTGCGGCAGACCGTCATCGCGCTGACCGCCGGGCAGAGCCTGGCCGAGCACGAAAATCTCGGCGAGGCCACCCTGCAGGTGCTCAGCGGCACGCTGACGCTGTTCAGCGGTGCCAACGAATGGAAGGGTTCGCCCGGCGATCTGCTGATCGTGCCCAGCGCCCGGCACAGTGTCACCGCCATCGACGACGTGGCGTTCCTGCTGACCGTCGCGAAATAGGTGACCGCTCACCTCCCGCCACCCCACGCCCGCGCCCCGTACGCTGTCGATCATGGGTGAGCCGCAACCGATCCTCGATCCGCTCAGCCGCACGGCACTGTTCCTGGTGGCCACGATCGATGCGGGCGGTGAATCGGTCGTCCGCGATCTGCTTGCCGAGCTGCCGGGGCTGCGCCGATCGGTGGGCTTCCGGGTGCCCGGCGCGGATCTGACGTGCGTGACCAGCATCGGGTCCGCCGCGTGGGACCGGTTGTTCGCCGGACCCAGGCCCGCCGAGCTGCACGAGTTCCCCGGCTACGACGGCCCCCGGCATCGCGCGCCCGCCACGCCGGGAGATCTGTTGTTCCATATCAAGGCCGAATCCCAGGACGCCTGTTTCGAATTGGCGATGACCATCGGCGAGCGGCTGCGCGGTGCGGCGACGATCGTCGACGAGACCGTCGGATTCCGCTATTTCGAACAGCGCGACCTGCTGGGCTTCGTCGACGGCACGGAGAATCCGGAGGGCGCCCTGGCGGCCTCGACGGCGCTGATCGGTGCGGCGAGCCCCGATTTCGCCGGCGGCAGCTACGTGGTCGTGCAGAAATACCTGCACGACCTCGATGCCTGGAACGCGCTGCCGGTGGCCGAGCAGGAGCGGGTGATCGGCCGCACCAAGCTCGGCGACTACGAGCTGTCCGATGCGGACAAACCCGCGAATTCGCACGTGGCGGTCAACACGCTGTACGACCCGGACGGCACGCAGCGCCAGATCTTGCGTGCCAACATGCCCTTCGGCAGCGTGCGCGAGGGTGAGTTCGGCACGTACTACATCGCGTACGCGGCGACCCCGAACGTCACCGAGCGCATGCTCGAGCGGATGTTCCTGGGCAGCGACGAGGCCGCCTACGACCGCATCCTGGACTTCTCCACCGCCGTCACCGGAACCCTGTTCTTCACCCCGCCCTCCGGATTCTTCGACGCGCTACCCGAACCGGCGGGCGCGGATACGACGGAACCCGAGCAGGCTCGCGCAGCCGACGGCGACGGATCGCTCGGCATCGGCGCGCTGGCATCCCCGAAAGGACTGAACCCATGAACAATCTGCACCGTGAACTCGCCCCGGTCACCGACGAGGCGTGGTCGCAGATCGAGGACGAGGCCCGGCGAACCTTCAAGCGGCACATCGCCGGACGGCGGGTCGTGGACGTCTCGGGCCCGCACGGCACCGACTTTTCCGCGGTGGGTCTGGGCCGCACCGCGGAGATCGACGCACCCGATGAGGGCATCCTCGCGCGGCAGCGGCAGGTGGCGCCGCTGGTCGAGCTGCGGGTCCCGTTCACCCTCGCGCGCGAGGAACTGGACAACGCCGAGCGCGGGGCCCGCGACATCGACCTGGAGGCGGTCAAGGACGCCGCGCGCAAGATCGCCTTCGCCGAGGACCGCGCGATCTTCGAGGGCTACCGGGCCGCCGGTATCGCCGGGATCCGGGCCGCGTCCTCGCACGAGCCGGTCGCCCGGCCCGCGGACCCGCGCACGGCCCCGGAGGCGATCGCGCAGGCGGTGAGCAAGCTGCGGCTGGCCGGCGTGGACGGCCCGTATTCGGTCCTGCTCAGCGCCGATCTCTTCACCGCGGTCAGCGAGACCTCCGATCACGGCTACCCGATCCGCACCCATATCGAGCGGCTCATTCCGGATGGCGAGATCATCTGGGCGCCGGCGATCGACGGCGCGTTCGTGCTGACCACGCGCGGGGGCGACTTCGATCTGCAGCTGGGCCAGGATCTTTCGATCGGTTATCTCTCGCACGATGCGGAGTCGGTGCGGCTGTACTTCCAGGAGAGCCTGACCTTCCTGGTCTACACCGCCGAGGCCGCGGTCGCCCTGTCGGCCTGATAGTCGGGCTCCCCCGCCGCCGAACGCCCCGGTACGGTGCAGGAGGTAGGTAGGAAGGACTTCAGGGCGATGGTGCGTGCGGGTGTGGTCCCCGGGCGGCGGGCGCTGATCTACGGCACGCTGGGCGTGCTCGCGACCGCGCTGGTGTGCGGGGCGACCGTGGCCGGGTTCGGGGTGAACCGGGTGTTCACCGGGCTCTTCGCCGGAGCGGCGGCCGGCATCGCGGTGCTGGCGCTGCTGTTCGGCCGCGACGTCGTAGTGCTCACCGACCACACGATCTCGCGCCGCACGCCGTTACACGAGTCCGAGATCGCCTGGAGCCGGGTGGTGGCCGGGCGGTTCGCGCTGGACGAGCGGGCGCGCTGGTCGCTGGCGCTGGATCTGACCGGCGGCGACGAACTCCACGGCGAACTGGTCCTGCTCTCGATTCCGCCGGTGGTGCGCCCGGTGTCCAACGCCTATGAGCACCGCAAGCGCGAGCAGGTCCGCGAGATCCGGAAGCTACTGCGGCACAAGCGAATTCCGGTCACCATTCTGCCCGAGATCGCGAATGCCCTGCACGCGCACTGGAAGTTGGCGCCGCCGACGCCGCGCTGAATTCCCCACCCCGGCAGCCGAGGAGAACCAGAAGGTGGACACCACGATTCGCACCGCGGCCCTGGCCCACATCCGCAATCGTCGTCTGCTGCAGGCGCGTTCGACGGGTAAGGAGGTCTTCTACATGGCGGGCGGCAAGATCGATCCGGGCGAGACTCCGGTCCAGGCGCTGCACCGGGAGGCCCGCGAGGAGCTGGGCGTCGACGTGGCGACGTACACCGAACTCGGCGTATTCGAGTGCGAGGCATACGGTCACGCCCCCGGCACCGCCCTGCACATGACCTGCTTCACCGCCGACCTCGCCGGTGTCCCCCGGCCCACCAGCGAGGTGGCCGAACTGCGCTACTTCACCGTCGGCGAGTACGCCGCCATGCCGCACGTCGCGCCGGGCTCGATGCTGGTGTTCCGGCGGCTGCACGACCTTGATCTCATCGACTGGTGAGGGAACCCTCGCGCAGCCGCCGGACGTCACCTGTCTGCGAGGTTCGGCGAAACCTGTTGCGCGGCTTGGTCGAGCATGCGCAGAGCGTTCTCGCGCCGAAGCGGGTCGAAACCGATCAACGTGCGGTGCACGCCCAGATCGGCCAGGCGGTCCAGATCACCCGGGCCGGGCTCGAAGACCGTCGCGATCACCGGCACCGGCGGGCGTCCATGGCGGTGGGCGAGCTCCGTGAGTTGCTCGATACCCCGGCCGAGCTCGTCGATCGGGATACCGGTCGGCGCCAGCCAGCCGTCGGCGTGGTCGAGGATGCGTTCGTGGGTCGAGGGTCCCCACCCGCCCAGCCACAGCGGCGGATGCGGGCGTTGCACAGGCTTGGGCCAGGAGTAGATCGGATCGAAATCGACGAAGCGGCCGTGGAATTCGGCCTCGTCCCGCATCCAGATCTCCTTCATGGCCAGGATTCGCTCGCGCTGCAGCGCCACGCGGGTGCGCGGTTCGGTGCCGTGATTGCGGATCTCCTCGCGCAGCCACCCCACCCCGAGGCCGAGCTCGAGGCGCCCGCCCGAGGCCGCGTCCAGCGTCGCGACCTCCTTCGCGGTGACGATCGGATCGCGCTGCACCAGCAGCGTCACAGCGGTGCCCAGCCGCAGCCGCGTGGTCACGGCCGCGGCCTGCGCGAGGGTGACGAACGGGTCGCAGACGCGGTAGTAGTCGCGGGGGAGCTCGCCGCCGCCCGGGTAGGGCGTATCGACGCGGACCGGGATGTGGGTGTGCTCGGGCACGAACAGCGATTCGAAACCGCGTTCCTCGACCGCGCGGGCCAACTCGACCGGGCCGATGCTCTCGTCGGTCACGGCGGTGAAAATACCGGTCTCCATCAGAGCTCACCCCCGAATGCCGGTGCTGCACAGGAGATCCTGCGCTCACTATGCCCGCTCGTGACGGTCCGCCGGTCAGCATTGTGTCGTGTCATGGGCGTACGGTAAGGCTTGACACCACTGTCAAGGTCAAGTGCGACCGGGCACCGACCTTACCCACCCCGCCGGCTCCGCAAGCTCCGCCGGCTCACCATCCCCCTAGGAGTGAACATGCTGATCGGGGAGCTGGCCGCGCGGACCGGGGCCAGCCGCAGGTCGCTGCGGTACTACGAGGAGCAGGGTCTGCTCACCTCGATACGCGGGGGGAACGGCTACCGAGAGTACGAGGAGCCCGCGATCGATACGGTGCGCCGCATCCGGGCGCTGCTGGCGGCGGGGCTGCCCACCGATGCCATCCGGCAGGCCCTGCCGTGCGTGCGCGACGCCTCGCCGCGGCTGGAACCGTGTCCGGAGCTGGTCGAGCGGCTGCGCGGGGAGATGCATCGCATGGATGCGGCGGCCGCGGAACTCGCGCACTCGCGCGACCTGATCGCCCGCATGCTGACCGACGCAGGGGTCCCGCTGGCGGGCTAGGGATCCGCGACCTCGGGCTTGCTTCCCTCGGCATCTCCGGAATCCGCGACCTCAGGCTTGCCTCCTCCGACATCTCCGGAATCCGCAGCCTCGGGCACGCTCGCGCTTTCACCGCCCGCGGGCGCACCATTCTTCTCGGTGGCACCGCTCTCAGCGGTCCGCCCGGCGCGCAGGGGAATTCGGGTGGCGGCGAAGAAGCCGAGCAGCAGGAACAGGGTGGCCCCGATCATGGTGACGCGGGTGGCGTCGGCGAAGCCGCGGGCCAGGGCGTCCACGACCATGGTGTTGGCGTGGTGGTCGCGGAGCACCGAGATCGCCCCGCCCGCCGAATCCCGGGTCGCGGCCGCAGCCTCCGCCGCGGCGTGCGACGGCAGCCCGGGCACCGCGGACAGCCGGTCCGGCAGCGCGCGCCCGAGCGACACGGACACCACCCCACCGAGGATCGCCAGACCCATCGCGGTACCGAGCTGACGGACCGTGGACTGGATGGCCGAGCCCTCCCCGGACGCGTCGGTGGGCACGCCTGTCAGCACCGTCCCGGTCAGCTGCGCCGAGGCCAGCCCCAAGCCGACCCCGTAGCAGACCAGCAGGAGCGCGAGCAGCCACGGCGAGACGTGGTCGGTCACGAACAGCGCGGTCACGGCGATCGCAACCGTCTCGATCGCCAGGCCCAGCCGCACGATCCGCACCGGCCCCATCGTGCGCGCCAGCGGCTCGGTGGCGCCGCCGGCCACGAACGCGCCCAGCCCCATCGCCGCCAGCACCAGACCGGCCCGCAGCGTCGACAGCCCGAGCACGTTGACCAGGAACAGCGGCAGCGTGAACAGCAGCCCGAATTCCCCGAGCGCGATCGCGAAGGCAGCCGCGTTGCCCCACCGGAACGCCGGCAGGCGGAACAGCGAGAGATCCAGCAGCGCCGAACGATTCACATTCTTGCGATGAATCTCCCACAGCAGGAACAGGAACAGCAGCGCCACCCCGAGCAGCAGCAGCAACGGAATCGGCGAACTCGCCGCCCGCGTCGACCACCGCACCCCGAGGATGTCGGACGAGCGCAACGGCCGCCCCCATCCGTAGGTCTGCCCCTCGATCAACGCGAACACCACCAGCGCGAAACCCGCCGCGCTGAGCAGGAATCCGTCGACGTCCAGGCCGCGCGCGTGCCCCGCCATCCGGGTCTGCGGCACGAACGCCACGATGCCCGCGAGCACTACGACCCCGATCGGCACGTTCACCAGGAAGATCCACGGCCAGGTGAACGAGGTGGTCAGCCAGCCGCCGATCAGCGGCCCGAGCGCGGCCATCGCGGAGATCACCGAACCCCAGACCGCGAACGCGATGACCCGGTCTCGGCCGCGGAAGACGGCGTTGACCGTCGACAGGGTGCCCGGCAGCACGCCCGCGGCGCCGATGCCCTGCACGATGCGGCCCCAGATCAGCGTGCCCGGCGCCTCCGCGGACGCGGCGAGCAGGCTGCCCGCGACGAAGAGCACGACGCCGGCCGCGAAGAGGGTGCGCCGGCCCAGCCGGTCCCCGAGGCGCCCGGCGGTGATCAGCAGCGCGGCGAGCACCACCGCGTACACGCTGTTGATCCACTGCGCCTGGGTGAAATTCAGGCCGAGGTCGGCGATGATCACCGGCAGCGACACGCTGACGATGGTGCCGTCGAGCACGACCATGGACAGGCCCAGCGCCAGCACTCCGAGCGCCCACCAGCGCGCGCGGCTCGGTATCGCGTCGAGCTCGGTATCGGTCATGTGCCGCTCCCGCCGTCAACACATCTCGTCGAAGACTTCGTGCGGCGATAAGTCTACGGGGGATTTGCTGATCAGTTGCCTTCAATCGGCCCGCGGCCCCGGCGGGCGGCCGCGGATCGCCGGATCAATCCGGGGTCAGTGCGGTGCTCTCCGGGAAGACCGCATCGCGGATGATGCGCAGGCCCTCGTTCAGGGCGCGCAGCTGCTCGTCGGTCAGGCGCGTCGTGAACCACTCGTCGATGGCGTCCAGATACGGCGGCAGCACGCGCGCGACGCGGGTGACGCCGGCCGCGGTGATCAGCACCGAGAAGCTGCGCCGATCCTTCGGATCGGGTTCGCGCCGGGCCAGTCCGTTGCGCTCGAGCCGGTCGACCAAGCGGGTGACGCCGCTGGTGGACAGCTGGGTCTGGGCGGCCAGATCGGTCATGCGCAGGCGCTGGCCGGGCGAGCGGGACAGCCGCATCAGCGCGATGAAGTCCGGCAGGGACAGGCCGTTGTCCGCCCACGCCGGTTCGAGCTTGGCACGCAGGCCGCCGCTGGCCTCGAACAGGAGGCCGACCTGGGTGAGGCGGGAGTCGTCGAAGAGGTCTGCGCGGTCCATTCGACCAGGATACCAACTATTTGAGTTGCGGATAGTTGACGTGCGGAATACTTTTGTAATCGACGAAGTTCGTATATTCCGCACGTCAACTAACGGAGGTTTCCATGTCCGACACCAACGCCTGGGTCGCCGGTTTCCGGTCCGCCATCGTCAGTCCGTACGAGGAGTTCCGCCTCGCCGAACCGCGCGAGTTCGCCGACCAGACCGTGCGACAGGTGCTGCACCTGGCAGGCGGCGGCGAGCGGCTGCGGGTGCGTCTGAGCAACCGCTACGGACGCGCGCCGCTGGTCGTCGGGGCCGCCCACATCGCGGTCCGCAAGAACGGCGCGGAGATCGTGGCCGAGACCGACACCGCGCTGCGATTCGGCGGGGCCGAGCGGGTCACGATTGCCGCGGGAGCCGAAATCGTCAGCGACGCGGCCGATCTGAGCGTCGGTGCCGGATCGGATCTGCTGCTGAGCCTGTACCTGCCGGAGCCGACGGGCCCGGCGACCTACTCCCCCGTTCCGAACGAAATCGGCTATGTCACAGCAGGAAACACCGTCTCGCAGGTGAGCCCGGAGGACGTCGAGGAGCTCGGTTCGCGGTACTTCGTGACCGGTATCGACGTGCCCGCGACGGGCGAGCCGATCATCGTCGCCTTCGGCGATTCCTGGTTCGAGGGAGCGGGCGGCACGCCCGGCGCGAACCGCCGATCGGTCGACGTACTGAACGAGCGCCTCCCCCGCGGCTGGGCGGTCAACCAGGGCCTGTCCGGCAATCGGATCCTGGTGGACGAGGCCGGTGAGCACGGCCTGGCCCGCTTCGAGCGGGACGCCCTCGCGGTGCCGGGCGCGACCCACGTGGTGGTGAATTTCGGCATCAACGACCTGTGCCTGGGCGAGCCCCTCCCGGTCGCCGACCTGATCGCCGGATTCACCGAACTCGCCCGCCGCGCCCACGCGGCCGGACTTCCCGTCTACGCCAACACGATCGGCCCCTTCGCCGGCAAGATCTACCCGGGCGGCGACGCCGTAGCCGCCTCTCCCCTGCGCCGCGAGGTCAACGAATGGCTCCGGGGCACCGATGTTTTCGACGCCGTCTTCGACGTGGCCCGCGCTGTGGAGGACCCCGAGCGGCCGGACTACATCCGCCCCGACCTCGACGCCGGGGACGGTATGCACCTCAACGACGCGGGCGCCCGCCTGATGGGCGAGACCATGCGAATCCCATTCGCTTGATAGATATTTCAGCTGCACACGGCATACCTGCTGCGAGCACGGCCCGGCCGAACGCCAAGCCGTGTTCGCGGCTGGTAGTCATAGGAGGGAGTTAGCGCATCAGGGTGGCGGGATCGACGGTGAACTCGAATGGCGAATGCAGAGTCACCGACTGCCCTGCCGAGACTCGATGAGTCAGTTCGTATTCGCCGCTCTCACCGAGGACGTGGGCGAACAGGACCGGCAATTCTTCGCCCGGCAGACGGCCCTTGAACGGGTTGATCTCGATGCGCCAGTAGTTCTGGATACCGGCCTCCGCATAGACATCCGGTTTCGACTTACGATCCGTCAGGGTCGTCGAGTTCGACACGACCTCAACCGCTAGTACGACGTGCTCCGCGGGAATTCCGTTGCCATCCATCGGGATGACGCCGGTACCTACGATGAGATCCGGGATCGGTTCGTCATCGCCGATCAATACCCCCACACCTGCAATGCTGAAATGATCCGCAGGCAGGACATCCTCTAGGGCACGGTCCAGCCATTTGATCAGCCATTGGTGACGTGGCTTCGGCGCCGCGTTCACGATGAGTTGCCCCCCAATTACCTCGTACCGGATCCCATTCTCGGGCAAATTGTCGAGGTCGGCGGCAGTCCAGTAATCCTTGATCGGATAAAAGCCCAGCGGGACCTCGGGCATCGGCATCGCCACGGAAATCACCTCCAACCTCGTCGAGCAGGAAGAACACGGTTGTCGATCGCGTTCACAGTCTAGCCGAACCTGGGACCGATTCCGGGCCGGCGGAAAGGATCGAATACCCCTTCCACCGGCCCGGACCAGCGCTTACTCCGCGATGATCACCCGAATCTCGTCGTCGGCCACCGCCGTGGATTCGTCCGGACCGGCGAACCAGTGGGTGACCTCGGCGTCGGCCAGGTCGTCGGCGACGTCGGCGCCGGTCGGGAGGACCGACAGGGCGCCCGCGGTGGCCGCGGCCAGGAACTCGTCCAGGGCCGCGGGGCCCGCGGTGGCCGTGGTGAACGTCGTCGACTCGTAGTCGACCTCGTTGTCCTCGCGCAGGGTCTCGGCGTGGTCGAGGGCCTGTTCCTGGGTCAGGGTGAGCCAGGTGCCGTCGGGACGGCGGGCCATCAGGGCCGGGTGGTCCTGCTCGAGCGGGCGCAGCCGGTCGGCGTAGGAGACCGGATGGGCCGGGGCCGCGGCGAGTTCCTCGCGGACCTTCGGATCGGTCGGCACCAGCCAGCGCACCGACTTGGCCGCCGGTTCGAGGGTGATGCCGAATCCCGCTCCCGCGGAGACGATCTCGCCGAAGGACAGGCCGTGCGCGAACAGCGCCGCGGCGCCGGCCTTCTGCACCGCCCACAGCGCGACCACCGCGTCCACCGAGCGCGGCAGCGCGACCGCGACGATGTCGCCGGGGCCCACGCCGCGGGTGATCAGCACCCGGGCCAGCTGCGAGGACCGCGAATCCACTGCCTGGTAGGCGATTTCGGCGCCGTCGGACAGCAGCGCCGGGGCCTGCGGATCCTCCTCGACGACCGTGCCCAGCGCCTTGGCCACCGTCCGGGCGCCGACCAGCGCCGCGGCGCTCGCCGCGGATTCGGTTGCGGCGACGCCGGATTCGGCCAGGATGCGGGCCCGTTCGGCGGCGTCGAGGATATCGATGCCACCCACCGGCGCCTCGGGATCGGATACCAGCGCCTCGAGCACCCGCTCCAGCCGGGCCGCCAGGGTCTGCACCTCGGCGAGGGTGAAGCGGCTGGTCTGGTACTCCATGGCGATGCGGAGTGTCTCCTCGGCGGTCACCATCAGCGTGAGCGGATAGTGGGTGCCGCCCAGGAAGTCCACGCCGGTCACCGAGGCGCCGTCGATCGAGCTGGCGGCCTCGATGGCCGACCGGTCGACCGGATAGGACTCGAACACCACCAGCGAATCGAACTGCGCACCGGCGCCCGCCACCCGCTGGATGTCGGTCAGGCCCACGTAGTGGTGGTCCAGCAGCGCGGCCTGCTCGCCCTGCAGCCCGGCCAGCAGCGCGCGAACGCTCGCGCGATCGTCGAGCCGCACCCGCACCGGCAGGGTGTTGATGAACAGACCCACCATCTGCTCGATGCCCGGCAGCTCCGGCGGACGACCCGACACCGTCGCGCCGAACACCACATCGCCGCGTCCGGTCAACCGGCCCACCAGCAGACCCCACGCCCCCTGCAGCAGGGTGTTCAGCGTGACGCCCAGGTCGGCGCTGAACTTGCTCAGCTGCTGCGTGCGTTCGGCGTCGAATTCCAGTTTCAGCGTGTCGATCTGGAACTGCTCGGCCGTCTTCGGTTGCGGCGCAAGCTGAGTCGGCTCATCCACCCCGGCCAGGGCCTGCGTCCACGCCTGCAGCGATTCGGACTCGTCGCGAACCGACAGCCACGCCAGGAAGTCCCGGTACGAGGCCGCCGGCGGCAGCGTGCTGCCGTCGCCGTGCACCGCGTACAGCACCAGCAGATCCCGCATGAGCAGCGGCAGCGACCAACCGTCGAACAGGATGTGGTGCGCGGTGATCGCCAGGCGCCACCGCTGTTCGCCGGCCCGGTACAGCCCGAACCGGATCAGCGGCGGCACCGTCATGTCGAAGCGCACCGCGCGCTCCTGCCGCAGCCGCGAGACCAGCTCGGCCTCGAGGTCGTCGGCGGGAACATCGGTGAGATCGCTTTCGTGCCAGGCGACCTCGACATCGTTCTGCACGATCTGCACGGGCATGCCGACCGCGTCGGTGGTGAAGGCGACCCGCAGGTTGTCGTACCGGTCGACCAGGGCCTGCGCGGCCCTGTGCAACCGCTCGACGTCCAGCGTTCCGCCGAAGTCGATCACCGCCTGCTGGGTGTAGATGTCCACCGTCGACTGGGTCATCAACGCGTGGAACAGCAGACCCGACTGCAGCGGCGAGAGCGGCCACACCTCGGTCATCCCGGGATACGCCTGCTCCCACACCGCCAGGTCCGCCGGATCGGGCTCGACCAGCGGGCCGGTCGGCAGCACGAGCTCGGTGCCGGTGCCCAGCTTCGCGGCCGCGGCCAGCTCGGCGATGGTGCGCCGCTCGAACACGTCGCGCGCGCCGAACAGCACGCCGCGGGCCTTGGCCCGGGACACCAGCTGGATCGACAGGATGCTGTTGCCGCCGAGGCCGAAGAAGTCGTCATCGGCGCCGATCTCCTCGCGTCCCAGCACATCCGCGAACACCTCGGCCAGGATCAGCTCGGTCGGGGTCGACGGCGCCCGGTACGGGGTCGTCTCGAACTCCGGCTCCGGCAACGCCTTGCGGTCCAGCTTGCCGCTCACGTTCAGCGGCATGGCCTCCATCATCACGAATGCCGTGGGCACCATGTAGGAGGGCAGGCCTGCCGACAGCTCCGACTTCACCCGCGCGGTATCGATGACCGTATCGGCGGCCGGCACCAGGTACGCGACCAGGCGATCGCCCAGGCGCGCATCGGATTTCGCCAGCACCGCGGCCTGCGCCACCTCCGGCAGGGTCAGCAGCGCCGCCTCGATCTCGCCGAGCTCGATACGGAAGCCGCGGATCTTCACCTGGAAGTCGGTGCGGCCCCGGTAGTCCAGCTCACCATCGGCGTTCCAGACGACGAGGTCGCCGGTGCGGTACATGCGCTCCCCGGCCGCGAACGGGTTGGCCACGAAGCGATCCGAGGTCAGGTCCGCGCGGCCGAGGTAGCCGCGGGCCAGCTGCACACCGGCCAGATACAGCTCGCCGGGGGTGCCGGCGGGCACCGGGCGCAACCGCGAATCCAGCACGTACACCTGGGAATTCCACTCCGGCACACCGATCGACACGGACGTGACGTCGGCCTCGGTCACCTCGTGGTTGGTGATCGAGATGGCCGCCTCGGTCGGGCCGTACACGTTGAACAGCCCGGCGGTGTTGTGCCGCAGGAACCGCTGCGCGACCGTGCCCGGCAGCGCCTCGCCGATCGCGAGGGCCCGCCGCAGCGAGGGGGCCAGCGCCCCATCGGATTCGGTGAGCATCGCATCCAGCGCCGAGGGCACCACGTGCAGCGTCGTGACGCCCTCGCGGCGCATCACCTCGTTGAGGTACGCCGGATCCTGGTGGCCGTCCGGGGTTGCGATGACCAACCGGCCGCCGCACACCGCGCCGCTCCAGAATTCCCACATCGACACGTCGAAGGTGGTGGCGATCTTCTGGAACATCACGTCGTCGGGACCCATCCCGAATTCGTCGATCTTCCAGAGCAACTGGTTAACCACCGCGCCGTGCGAGACCGCGACGCCCTTCGGGCGGCCGGTCGAGCCCGAGGTGAACAGCACGTAGGCCGTGTTGTCCGGGCGCAGCGCGCCCAGGCGCTCCTCGTCGTCGATCGGCGAATCGTCGTCCGCCTCGACCTCGTCGATCCGGATCACCGGGGCGATCGCGGTCTCGAAGCCGGTCTCCGCGTTGGTCAGCACGCACACCGGCGCGGAGGTCTCGAGGATGTACTCGGTCCGCTCGGCCGCCTGATCCGGATCCACCGGGACGTACGCGCCACCTGCGACGGTCACCGCGTACATGGCGACCACCAGATCGATCGAGCGCCGCAGCGCCAGCACGACCCGCGACTCCGGGCCCACGCCCAGCGAGATCAGGTGCCGCGCCAGGGCGTTCACCCGACGATCGAGTTCGGCGAAGGTGAGCGTGGCGCCGTCGGGCCCGACCAGCGCGGTCGCGTCCGGGTGCTCGGAGATCGTGTGATCCAGCAGCGAGGCCAGGGTGGCGGACCGATCGACCTCGTGCGCGGTCGCGTTGCGGCCCGACACCAGCTCGTCCAGTTCGCCCGCGGCCAGGTAGTCGATGTCGCCGACCGGGATGCGCGGCGCGGCGACGATCTCGCCGAGCAGTCGCACGAACCGATCCACGAAGCCCTGCACCGTCGCCGCGTCGAACAGGTCCGTCGCGTAGGTGAAGTAGCCGCCGATGCCTGCTCCGGCGCCGGACTCGTCGTAGTTGTCGACCATGATGACGTGCAGGTCGAACTGCGAGACCACCGTGTCGAGCTGCAGCGGCGCGACGGTCAGGCCCGGCAGTTCCAGCCCGGCCTGCGCCTGGTTCTGGAACGACAGGCTGACCTGGAACAGCGGATGCCGCGCGGTCGAACGGACCGGGTTCAGCACCTCCACCAGCCGCTCGAACGGGACGTCCGCGTGCGCGAACGCCTGGATATCCGATTCACGCTGGCGGGCAAGCAGATCCGCGAACGACTCGCCCGCCGCGACCTGGGTCCGGAAGACCAGGGTGTTGACGAACATGCCGATCAGGTCGTCGAGCTGGGCCTCGCCGCGACCCGCCGTCGGCGTGCCGATGGCGATGTCGTCGGTGCCGGACAGCCGCGCCAGCAGCACCGACAGCGCGGTGTGCACGACCATGAACAGCGTCGCGCCCTCGGCCCGCGCCAGCTCCATCAGCGCCCGATGCAGCTCGGCATCGATGGTCAGCTCGGCCCGATCGCCCGCGAACGACTGCGCCGGTGGGCGCGGCCGGTCCGAGGGCATATCCAGCTGATCCGGCAGCTCGGCCAGGGCCGCGCGCCAGTACTGAACCTGCTTGGCCGCCAACGATTCCGGATCGTCCTCGCTGCCCAGCACCTCGCGCTGCCAGATGCTGTAGTCCGCGTACTGCACGGCCAGCGGCGCCCACCCGGGCGCCTCACCGGCGGCGCGGGACGCGTACGCGAGCATCAGATCCCGCGTCAGCGGGCCGACCGACGAACCGTCGCCCGAGATGTGGTGCACGACCATCGCCAGCACGTATTCGGCTGTGCTGGTGGCATTCTCACCGGTCACCCCGAACAGCGCCACCCGCAGCGGCACCTCGGTGGTCACGTCGAACACGGTGCCGATGAACCCGACGACCGCGCCCTGGACCTCCTCGGCGGAGACCGTGCGCACATCCAGTTCCGGAACCGCCTTGCCCGGCGGCAGGATCACCTGCACCGGAGCACCGTCCATCTCGGGATAGATCGTGCGCAGCACCTCGTGCCGGGCGACCAGATCGCCCACCGCGGCACGCAGGGCTTCCACGTCCAGCGCGCCGGACAACCGCACCGCGATCGGCACGTTGTACGCCGTGGACTCCGGATCGAAGCGGTTCAGGAACCACATCCGCTGCTGCGCCAGCGACAGCGGAATCCGCTCCGGACGCTCCAGGCTGCCCAATTCCACTCGCGTGCCGCGGGACTGGGACTCCACGGCCGCCGCGAGCGCGGTGACCGTCGGGGTCTCGAACAGCAGCCGGACCGGCACCCGGGCGCCCACCGCCGCGCCGAGGCGCGCGATGACCTGGGTGGCGATCAGCGAGTTGCCGCCGAGCGAGAAGAAGTCGTCGTCCGCGCCGACCCGCTCGACGCCGAGCACGTCGGCGAACACGCCCGCCACGATCTCCTCGATCGGGGTGGACGGCGCGCGGAACTCCCGCTGGATGAACGTCGGCTGCGGCAGCGCCTTGCGATCGAGCTTGCCGCTGGCGTTGAGCGGCAGCGCCTCCAGGTCGATGACCAGCGACGGAACCATGTAGGCGGGCAGGGTACGCCGCGCCGCCTCCAGCAGCTCCGCGCCCTCGACCGTCTCGCCCGGTGCGGGCACCACGTAGGCCACCAGCTGATCGCCCAGATCCGACGGCATCACCAGGGCTACGGCCTGGCTCACCGACGGCTGCGCCAGCAGCGCCGACTCGATCTCGCCGAGCTCGATCCGCTGGCCGCGGAACTTCACCTGGAAGTCGGTGCGGCCCAGGTAATCCAGGACCGGCACGCCGTCGACCACGCGCCACGCCGCCAGGTCGCCGGTGCGGTACATCCGCTCGCCCGCGCCGAACGGGTTGGCCACGAACCGATCCGAGGTCAGGTCCGGACGAGCGACGTAGCCGCGGGCCAGCTGGTCACCGGCCAGGTACAGCTCGCCCGCCACCCCGGCCGGCACCGGCCGCAGTCGCGAATCCAGCACGTAGGCGCGGGAGTTCCACTGCGGCACACCGATCGGGACGCTGCCCCGCTCGGCGCCGGTCGCGGGCCAGTAGGTGATGGACACCGCGGCCTCGGTCGGCCCGTACAGGTTGTGCAGCGCGGCATCGGACACCGACCGCATGGCCGCGACGGTCTCCGGCGGCAGCGCCTCGCCGATCACGAAGACCTCGCGCAGCGACGGCACCGCGCCCGCCACGGTGTGCGCGGCGAAGACCGTGAGCATCGAGGGCACGAAGTCGGTGACGGTGACCCGCTGCGCGGCAAGGGTTTCCGCGATGTAGAGCGGATCGCGGTGGCCGTCGTGGGTGGCGACGACGAGCTTCGACCCGGCGCGCAGGGGCATGAAGTAGCCCCACAGCGACACGTCGAACGTCGTGGCCGTCTTCTGGAAGTAGACGTCCTGCTCGCCCATCGGGTACTGGTCCAGCATCCAGGCGATCTGGTTGTGGATCGCCGCGTGCGAGACCGCCACGCCCTTCGGGCGCCCGGTGGAGCCCGAGGTGAAGATCACGTACGCCGGGTTGTCCGGGTGCTGCGGTTCGATGAGCTCGTCGGCCTCCAGCGGGGTGGTCTCGAAGCCGTCGAGGTCGATGGTGTTCAGGTCCAGCACCATGACGTCGTCGGGCACCGGCACCGCGTCCTCGGTCCGGGTGAGCACGCAGACCGGCTGCGCGGTCTCGAGCACGTGCGCGATGCGCTCGGCCGGATGATCCGGATCCAGCGGCACGTACGCGCCACCGGCGGTGAGGATCGCGTACATGCCGACGACCAGGTCCAGCGAACGCCGGATCGCCAGGCCGACCAGCAGTTCCGGACCCACACCGGCCCAGATCAACCGGCGCGCGAGCAGATTGACCCGCTCGTCGAACTCCCGGTAGGTGAGCTCCTCGCCCTCGTACGCGACCGCGATCCGATCCGGATGCGCCGCGACCGCACGGCGGTAGCCGTCCAGCAGCAGCTCCGGCGCGATCTCGTGCCGGGTGTCGTTCCACCGCACCAGGATTCGATCCCGTTCGGCGCCCTCGAGCAGCTCGATGTCGCCGACCGCGGTGCGCGGCGCGGCCACGATCTCCCGCAGCAGGCGAACAAAGCGGTCCGCGAAGCCCTCGACGGTCGCCGCGTCGAACAGATCGCTGGCGTAGGTGAGGATTCCGGCCAGACCCGCCGGCGCGCCCGAGTCGTCGTAGGTGTCCGAGACGATCAGGTGCAGATCGAACTGCGACAGCTGGGTGTCGAAGTCGACCGCCGACAGGCTCAGGCCGGGCAGCTCCATGGCCGACAGGCCGAGGTTCTGGAACGACAGGCCCACCTGGAACAGCGGATGCCGCGCCGTCGAACGGACCGGGTTCAGCACCTCGACCAGACGCTCGAACGGCACATCCGTGTGCGCGAACGCCTGGATGTCCGTCTCGCGCTGGCGCGCAAGCAGATCCGCGAACGACTCGCCCGCGTCGACCTGCGTGCGGAAGACCAGCGTATTGATGAACATACCGATCAGGTCGTCGAGCTGGGCGTCGCCGCGGCCCGCCATCGGCGTACCGATGGCGATGTCCTCGGTGCCCGACAGCCGCGCCAGCAGCACCGCGAACGCGGTGTGCACCAGCATGAACAGCGTCGCGCCCTCGGCGCGCGCCAGCTCGGACAGCTCCCGGTGCAGCTCGGCGTCGATCGGGACCCGCACCTTGCCGCCGAGCGAGCTCCGCACCGCGGGGCGCGGCCGGTCGGACGGCAGGTCCAGCTGCTCGGGGAGATCGGCCAGCGCGGTGCGCCAGTACTCGATCTGCTGGGCCGCCAGCGATGCCGGATCGTCCTCGCTGCCCAGCAGCTCGCGCTGCCAGATGCTGTAGTCCGCGTACTGCACCGCCAGCGGCGCCCAGCCGGGGGCCTCCCCCGCCGCGCGCGCCGCGTAGGCGGTCATGACGTCGCGGGTCAGCGGGCCCATCGAGGAACCGTCGCCGGAGATGTGGTGCACGACCATGGCCAGCACGTAATCGCCGTCCGGCGCGCCGTCGGCCAGCTCGTACAACCGGACACGCAGCGGCACCTGCTCCACCACATCGAAGGCGGTGGAGAAGAACTCGACCACGGCCGTCTCGATCTCGGTCGCGCCGATCCGATGCACTTCCAGCTCCGGAACCGCCTGCGCCGCGGGCAGAATCACCTGCACCGCCGGGGATGGCAAGCCGACGGAGCTTGCGGAGTCGGCGGGGTGGGTGAACTCAGTTCCGTCGACCTCGGGGTACACCGTGCGCAGCACCTCGTGCCGGGCAACCAGGTCACCGATCGCCGCGCGCAGCGCCGCCACGTCCAGCGCGCCGGTCAGGCGGACCGCCACCGGGACGTTGTACGCGGTGGAGCTCGGATCGAAGCGGTTCAGGAACCACATCCGCTGCTGCGCCAGCGACAGCGGAATCCGCTCCGGACGCGGCCCGGCGGCCAGCGTCGGGCGACCGTCGACGCCCGCACCCTGCTCGACCTTGGCGGCCAGACCGGCCACCGTCGATGCCTCGAACACGACCCGCACCGGGACCTGCGCGCCCAGCGCGGCGCCGAGCCGCGCGACGACCTGCGTGGCCACCAGCGAGTTGCCGCCCAGGGCAAAGAAATCGTCGTCGGCGCCGACCCGGTCCAGGCCCAGCACCTCGGCGAACACCCCGGCCACGATCTCCTCGATCGGGGTCGAGGGCGCACGGAAGGCCGCGGCCTCGAACTCCGGCTCGGGCAGGGCCTTGCGATCCAGCTTGCCGTTCACGTTCAGCGGCAACGCATCCAGCGTCACGAACGCCGCGGGCACCATGTACGACGGCAGCGCGGCCTCGAGTGCCGACCTGGTCGCGTCGACGTCGACGCCCGTCTCGGCATCGGCCGGGACCACGTATGCGACCAGCCGATCGCCCAGGCGCGCATCGGACTTCGCGAGAACCGCGGTCTGGCCGATCTGCGGCAGCGCCAGCAGCGCCGCCTCGATCTCGCCCAGCTCGATCCGGAAACCACGAATCTTCACCTGGAAGTCGGTGCGGCCCCGGTACTCCAGCTCACCGGCGGCATTCCAGGCCACCAGGTCGCCGGTGCGGTACATCCGCTCGCCGTCGCCGAACGGGTTGGCCACGAACCGATCCGCGGTCAGGTCCGCGCGACCGAAGTAGCCGCGCGCCAGCTGCGCGCCCGCCAGATACAGCTCACCCGCGACACCCGCGGGCACCGGCCGCAGCCGCGAATCCAGCACGTACACCCGGGAATTCCACTCCGGCACACCGATCGACACGGAGGTCACATCGGCGTCGGTCACCTCGTGGCTGGTGATCGAGACCGCGGCCTCGGTCGGACCGTAGAGGTTGAACAGCGTCGCGGCATTGTGCGCCCGGAACCGCTGCGCCACCGCACCCGGCAGCGCCTCACCGATGGCCAGCACCCGGCGCAGCGAATCCGGCAGCGCACCACCGGACGCGGTCACCAGCGCATCGAGCATCGAGGGCACCGCGTGCAGCGTGGTGACGCCCTCGCGCGCGATCAGCGCGTTGAGGTAGGCCGGATCCCGATGACCCTCGGGGGCCGCGATGATCATGCGGCCGCCCGTGGCCGCGCCGGTCCAGAACTCCCAGACCGAGAGGTCGAACGTCGCGGCCGTCTTCAGCAGCACGGCGTCGTCGGCGCCCAGGCCGAATTCGGCGGTCTTCCAGAGCAACTGGTTCACGATCGCGGCGTGCGGCACCGCGACGCCCTTGGGGCGCCCGGTCGAACCCGAGGTGAAGATCACGTACGCGGTGTTCGAATCATGCAGCGGCGCAGTGCGTTCCGCGTCGTCGACCGCATCGCCCGAGAGGCCGGACAGCTCCAGTTCGTCGATCCGGACCAGGGTGCGGTCCGACTCGGCCAGCGCCCGCACCGGCGCGGCGTCCGCGACGACCGCGGAGCTCGTCAGCACGCACACCGGAGCGGCGGTCTCGAGGATGTACTCGGTGCGCTCGGCGGCCTGATCCGGATCCACCGGAACGTACGCACCGCCCGCGACGGTCACCGCGTACATGCCGACGATCAGATCCACCGACCGGCGCAGCGCCAGCGCGACCCGTGCCTCCGGGCCCACGCCCAGCGAGATCAGGTGCCGCGCCAGGCGATTCACGCGCTCGGCGAGCTCGGCGTAGGTGATCGCGATACCGTCGGGATCCACCAGCGCCACGGCGTCGGGCGTGGCCGCGACGGTGCGATCCAGCAGCGACGCCAGGGTCGCGGCCCGATCGACCGCGTGCGCGGTCGCGTTGCGCCCGGAGATCAGCTCGGTGCGCTCGCCCGCGGCCAGGATCTCCAGATCGCCCACGGCCGTACGCGAATTCGCGACGACCTCGCCGAGCAACCGGACGAACCGATCGACGAAGCCCGCGACCGTCGCGGCGTCGAACAGGTCCGTGGCGTAGGTGAAGTAGCCCTCCATCCCGGCCGGTGCCCCGGACTCGTCGTAGCCGTCGGCCATGATCAGGTGCAGGTCGAACTGCGAGATCTCGGTGTCCAGGCGCAGCGGCGCCACGGTCAAGCCCGGCAGCTCCAGCGCGGACTGCGCCAGGTTCTGGAACGACAGGCCCACCTGGAACAGCGGATGCCGCGCCGTCGAACGAACCGGGTTCAGCACCTCCACCAGCCGCTCGAACGGCACATCCGCATGCGCGAACGCCTGAATGTCCGTCTCACGCTGACGCGCGAGCAGATCCGCGAACGACTCGCCCGCCGCGACCTGCGTCCGGAACACCAGCGTGTTGACGAACATGCCGATCAGATCGTCGAGCTGCGCCTCACCGCGGCCCGCCATCGGCGTACCGATCGCGATGTCCTCGGTGCCCGACAACCGCGCCAGCAGCACCGCCAGCGCGGTGTGCACGACCATGAACACGGTCGCGCCCTCCGCGCGGGCCAATTCGACCAGGGCCCGGTGCATCTCGGCGTCGATGCGCAGCTCGGCCTTGCCACCGACGAAGGACTGCACGGCCGGACGCACGCGATCGGCGGGCAGATCCAGCTGATCCGGCAGCTCGGCCAGCGCCGACCGCCAGTACCGAACCTGCTTGGCCGCCAGCGACTCCGGATCGTCCTCGCTGCCCAGCAGCGCCCGCTGCCAGATGCTGTAGTCCGCGTACTGCACCGCCAGCGGCGCCCAGCCCGGCGCATCGCCCGCCGCGCGGGACGCGTACGCCAGCATCAGATCCCGCGTCAGCGGGCCGACCGACGAACCGTCACCGGAGATGTGGTGGATCACCATCGCCAGCACGTACTCCGCGGCGGCGGATTCCGATCCCGGCACCTCGAACAGCGCCACCCGGACCGGCACCTCGGCCGTCACGTCGAACACGGTGCCGATGAACTCGACGACCGCCGCCTGGATCTCCTCCGCGGAGACCGTGCGCACATCCAGCTCCGGAACTGCCTTGCCCGGGGGCAGGATCACCTGCACCGGACCGCCGTCGACCTCCGGGTACACCGTGCGCAGCACCTCGTGCCGCGCGACCAGGTCACCGATCGCCGCGCGCAGCGCGTCCACGTCGAGCTCACCCGACAACCGCACCGCGATCGGCACGTTGTACGCGGTCGACTCCGGATCGAAGCGGTTCAGGAACCACATCCGCTGCTGCGCCAGCGACAGCGGAATCCGCTCCGGACGCGGCCCGGCGGTCAGCGCCAGGCGCCCGCCCGCACCGGCCTGCTGCTCGGCCCGGGCGGCCAGCCCGGCCACCGTCGGCGCCTCGAACATCAGGCGCACGGGCACCGTGGTGTCCAGCAGCGCACCGATTCTCGCGACGACCTGGGTGGCCACCAGTGAATTACCACCGAGCGCAAAGAAATCGTCGTCGACGCCGACCCGGTCCAGGCCCAGCACCTCGGCGAACACGCCCGCCACGACCTCTTCGATCGGGGTCGAGGGCGCGCGGAAGGCCGTGGCCTCGAACTCGGGCTCCGGCAGGGCCTTGCGGTCCAGCTTGCCGTTGATGTTCAGCGGCAGCGCATCCAGCACCACGAACGCCGCGGGCACCATGTACGACGGCAGCGCCTCGGACAGGACGGACTTCACCTGTGCCACATCGAGATCGGCCCCGGCGGCGGGGACGAGGTAGGCGACCAGTCGATCACCCAGGCGCGCATCGGACTTCGCCAGCACCGCGGTCTGACCGACCTGCGGCAGCGCCAGCAGCGCCGCCTCGATCTCACCCAGCTCGATCCGGAAACCACGAATCTTCACCTGGAAGTCGGTGCGGCCCCGGTACTCCAGCTCACCGTTGACATCCCACGCCACCAGGTCACCCGTGCGGTACATGCGGGTGCCCGGCTCGAACGGGTTGGCCACGAAGCGATCCGCGGTCAGATCCGCGCGACCGAAGTAGCCCCGCGCCAGCTGCGCACCGGCGAGGTACAGCTCGCCGGATACGCCGTCGATGACCGGGTGCAGGCGCGAATCCAGCACGTAGACCCGGCTGTTCCACTCCGGCACGCCGATCGGCACCGAGGTGAGGTCGGAGTCGGTGACCTCGTGGCTGGTGATCGAGACCGCGGCCTCGGTCGGGCCGTAGAGGTTGAACAGGTCCGCGGCGTTGTGCGCCCGGAACCGCTGCGCGACCGAACCCGGTAGCGCCTCACCGATGGCCAGCACCCAGCGCAGCGAATCCGGCAGCGCGCCATCCGATTCGGTCAGCAGGCCGTCGAGCATGGACGGCACCACGTGCAGCGTCGTCACGCCCTCGCGCGCCATCAGCGCGTTCAGGTAGGCCGGATCCCGGTGCCCGTCCGGTGTGGCGATGACCATCCGGCCGCCCGAGACCGCGGCGGTCCAGAACTCCCACACCGACAGGTCGAACGTCGAGGCCGTCTTCAGCAGCACGGCATCGTCGGCGCTCAGGCCGAATTCCGCGACCTCCCACAGCAACTGGTTGACGATCGCGCGATGCGGCACGGCCACGCCCTTCGGGCGGCCGGTCGAACCGGAGGTGAAGATCACGTACGCGGTGTTCGACGGGCGCAGCTTGCCGACCCGCTCCGCGGCGGCGATCGGCGCGTCGCTCAGCTCCGGATCCAGCTCGTCGATGCGGACGACCGCTACCCCGTCGGCCTCGAAGCCCGCGTCGGCGTTGGTCAGCACGCACACCGGCGCGGCCGTCTCGAGGATGTACGCGGTCCGCTCGGCGGGCTGATCCGGATCGACCGGCACGTACGCGCCGCCCGCCCGGGTCACCGCGTACATCGCGACGACCAGATCCACCGACCGGCGCAGCGCCAGCACGACCCGCGACTCGGGGCCGACACCCAGCGAAATCAGGTGCCGCGCCAGGCGATTCACACGCGAGTCCAGCTCGCCGTAGGTCATCCGCTCGGCGTCCGGCCCGACCAGCGCGACCGCGTCGGCGTCCGCGTGGACGGTCGCGTCGAGCAGCGAGGCCAGCGTCGCCTTCCGATCGGTGGCCAGCCCGGTCTCGTTGCGGCCGATGAGGATTCGCCGCCGATCCGCGGTGCCGAGCAGGTCGATGTCGCCGACCGGCACCCGCGGGGTGGCCACGAGCTGGCCGAGCAGGCGCACGAAGCGATCGACGAAGCCCTGCACCGTGTTCCGCTCGAACAGGTCGGTGGCGTAGGTCAGGAAGCCGCCGATGCCCTCGGGCGCACCGGCTTCGCCGTAGCTGTCCGCGACGATCAGGTGCAGGTCGAACTGCGAGAGGCCGGTGTCGAATTCGACGCCGGACGCGGTCAGACCCGGCAGCTCCAGGCTGCTCTGTCCGAGGTTCTGGAACGACAGGCCCACCTGGAACAGCGGATGCCGCGCCGTGGAGCGCTCCGGGTTCAGCACCTCCACCAGGCGCTCGAACGGGACGTCCGCGTTGGCGTAGGCCTGCAGGTCGGTCTCGCGCTGGCGCGCCAGCAGTTCGATGAACGACTCGCCCGCATCGACCCGCGTGCGGAACACGAGCGTGTTGACGAACATGCCGATCAGGTCGTCCACGGCCGACTCGCCGCGGCCCGCGATCGGGGTACCGATCGCGATGTCGCCGGTGCCCGACAACCGCGCCAGCAGCAGCGCCAGCGCCGTGTGCACGACCATGAACAGCGTCGCGTTCTCCGCGCGGGCGAAGTCGGACAGCGCCCGGTGCGTCCGCGCGTCGATGCGCACCTCGACCTTGCCGCCGGCGAAGGTCTGCACCGCGGGCCGCGGGCGGTCCGCCGGCAGCTCCAGCTGATCGGGCAGCTCGGCCAGTTCGGTCTTCCAGTAGGCGACCTGCTTGGCGGCCACCGACTCCGGATCGTCCTCGGAACCGAGCACCTCGCGCTGCCAGATGCTGTAGTCGGCGTACTGGACCGCCAGCGGCGCCCAGTCCGGCGCCGCGCCCGCGGCACGCGCCGCGTACGCGATCATCAGGTCCCGGGTCATCGGGCCGACCGAGGAACCGTCGCCGGAGATGTGATGGATCACGATGACCAGCACCGATTCGGTGGTGACCGGATCGGCCTGTGCCGCCTCGTCATCGGCGTCGCCGATCCGGAACAGCGCCACCCGCAACGGAATCCGCGCGGTGACGTCGAAACCGGTGGACGCCAGCTCTGCGACCGCGGCCTCGACCCGCTCCGGCGCGATCGTGCTCAGTTCGAGCTCGACCTCCGAGATCGCCTGCGCCGCGGGCAGAATCACCTGCTCGGGCACCATGGTGGCGGCGTCGGTGGTCTGCGGGTAGATCGTGCGCAGGATCTCGTGCCGGGTGATCAGATCGGCGAGCGCGGCCCGCAGGGCGGCCACGTCGATCGCGCCGGTCAACCGCACCGCCGCGGGCACGTTGTAGGCCGCGGACTGGGTATCGAAGCGGTTCAGGAACCACATCCGCTGCTGCGCCAGCGACAGCGGAATCCGCTCCGGACGCGGCCCGGCGACGAGTTCGCGTCGACCGGTCCCGTCCAGCCCCGTCACCCGCCGGGCCAGGGCGCCGACGCTCGACGCCTCGAACAGCAGGCGCACCGGGATGCGGCTGCCCAGCGCGTTGCCCAGGCGGGCCACCACCTGGGTGGCCAGCAGCGAGTTGCCGCCGAGATCGAAGAAGTCGTCGTCGACGCCGACCTGCTGCTCGGACAGGCCCAGCACCTCGGCGAGGGTGGCCGCGACCAGCTCTTCCATCGGCGTTGTCGGCGCTCGGAATTCGCGCGCGGTCAGCTCCGGCTCGGGCAGCGCCCGGCGATCCAGCTTGCCGTTGGCGTTCAGCGGGAAGGCATCCAGCACCACGAATCCGGCCGGGACCATGTACGACGGCAGCAGTTGCGACAGGTGCGCGCGCAGCGCGTCCACGTCCGCCTCGGCCCCGTCCTGCTCGAGCACCACGTACGCGATCAGCCGGTCGCCGGTGCGCTCGGAGGTGTGCACCACCGCGACGGCCTGCGCGACCGAATCGTGCGCCGCGAGCGCGGCCTCGATCTCGCCGAGCTCGATGCGCTGACCGCGCAGCTTGACCTGGAAGTCGGTGCGGCCCAGGTAGACGATCGTGCCGTCCGCGTTGCGGCGCACCAGGTCACCGGTGCGGTACATGCGGGAACCGCCGTCCCCGAAGGGATTCGCGACGAACCGGTCGAAGGTCAGATCGGGCCGGCGCATGTAGCCGCGCGCCAGCTGGATGCCCGCGAGGTACAGCTCGCCCGCAACGCCCGCGGGCACCGGGTGCATCCGCGAATCCAGCACGTAGGCCTGCGAATTCCACAGCGGCACACCGATCGGCATCGGCGCGGTCATCTCCAGGGTGACCGGCGAGTACATCGCGTGCACCGTGAATTCGGTGGGGCCGTACTGGTTGATCAGCACCGCCGAGGTGCCGAGGCGGTCGAACGCCGCCATCGCGTCGGGCGTCATCGCCTCGCCCACCATGTACAGGATGCGCAGCGTGCCCAGAGCCGCCGGATCCGCGCCGTCGGCGAAGATCCGCAGCATCGACGGCGAGAACGAGGTCAGCGTCACGCGTTCCGCGGCGATCACGTCGCACAGGTACTGCGTGTCGCGGTGGCCGTCCGGCTCCGCGATGACCAGGCTCGCGCCGGATGCCAAGGGGGCGAACAGCTCCCACACCGAGATGTCGAACGTGGCCGGGGTCTTCCACAGCACGATGTCCCGTGCGCCGATGCCGTGCTGCCCGATCATCCAGCAGATCTGGTTGACCACGGCGGCGTGCGGGATCGCCACGCCCTTCGGGCGTCCGGTGGAGCCGGAGGTGAACATCACGTACGCCGGGTGCTCCGGGCGCAGCGGCGCGCGACGCTCGCCCGGGGTGAGCGGGCGGGCCTCGTAGCCCGACAGATCCTCCTGGTCGACCCGCAGCGACGGGGCCGCATCGGGGGCGTCGAAGCCGTCACGAGTGGTCGTGAGGATGCACACCGGCGCCGCGGTCTCGAGAACGTGACCGATGCGCTCGGCGGGCTGATCCAGATCCAGCGGCACGTAGGTGCCGCCGGCCTCCTGGATCGCGTAGATCGCCACCAGCAGATCCAGCGAACGCCGCATGCCCAGGGCCACACGGGCTTCCGGGCCGACGCCGATCCGGACGAGATGCCGGGCCAGGCGGTGCACCCGCGCGGCGAATTCGGCATAGGTCAGCTGCGTGCCGGTGGACGGGTCGACGACCGCGACGGCGTCGGGCGTGGCCCGCACCTGCGCGGCGAACAGCGGGAACAGCAGGCCGGACACGCCGGTGTCGCGGTCGGTCTGGTTCCAGCCGCGCAGCTGCTGCGCCGCCTCGGCCGCGTCCAGCAGCGGGATATCGCCGATCGGCCGGTCCGGCATCGCCACGACGGCCTTGAGCAGCCGGATGAACCGGCGGGCGATCTGCGCGACGGAGGCCTCGTCGAAAAGGTCCGTCGCGTAGATGAATTTGGCGTTGATACCGGCCGCGGTGGTGGACCCGCTGCCCGAGGTGTCGGCCACGTGCATCCGCTCGGTGAGCTCGAGATGCAGATCGAATTTGGCCGTCTCGATGGGCGTTCCGACGCCGGTGACCGACAGGCCGGGCAGATCCAGCGTGGTCTGACCGGTGTTCTGCAGCGACAGCATCACCTGGAACAGCGGGTGCCGTGCCTGCGACCGGGACGGGTTCAGGATCTCCACCAGCCGCTCGAACGGCAGGTCCGCATGCCCGAAGGCGGCGATGTCGCCGGAGCGGACCGAGCGCAGCAGATCGCTGAAGCCCTCGGCGGAGCGGACCGGGGTCCGCAGCACCAGGGTGTTGACGAACATGCCGACGACGTCGTCCAGCGCGCGCTCGCCGCGACCGGCGACCGGGGTGCCGATCGCGATGTCGGACTCGCCGCTCAGGCGCGAGAG
Organism: Nocardia sp. GP40; assembly: GCF_050434125.1. Classification (NCBI taxonomy): domain Bacteria; kingdom Bacillati; phylum Actinomycetota; class Actinomycetes; order Mycobacteriales; family Nocardiaceae; genus Nocardia; species Nocardia sp. GP40. The sequence continues at coordinate 407,194 of NZ_JBNPVW010000005.1, forward strand.
CAGCACCGCCAGCGCCGCGTGGATGACCATGAACATGGTGGTGCCGTGCGCGCGCGCCAGATCCGCGAGCCGGGACTGGGTTTCGGCGTCGATCGTGATGTCGTGGATCGCGCCGCGGCCCGAGGCCACCGCCGGACGCGACCGGTCCGCGGGCAGGTCCAGCTGCTCGGGCAGGCCCGCGAGGGTCTGGGTCCAGTACGAGATCTGCTGGGAGATCACCGATTCCGGATCGTCCTCGGAACCCAGCACGTCGCGCTGCCACAGCGCGTAGTCCGCGTACTGCACCTCGAGCGGCTGCCAGGCCGGCTCGCCGCCGTCGACGCGGGCGCTGTAGGCGATCATCACGTCCCGGGCGAACGGCCCGAGCGAGAAGCCGTCACCGGAGATGTGGTGCAGCACCAGGGCCAGCACGTGCTCGGTGGGGCTGACCTCGAACAGCCGGATCCGCATGGGGACCGCGGCGGTGACGTCGAATCCGGTCAGCGCCAGCTCCGCCAGCTGCGCCGGCAGGTCGGTCTCGCTGATCTCGATCGGCGTCAGATCCGGGAGCACCTTGCTGGTCGGCAGGATCTCCTGGTACGCCGCGCCGTCGATCTCCGGGTACCGGGTGCGCAGCGACTCGTGCCGCGCCAGCACGTCGGCGACCGCGATGTGCAGCGCCTGCCGGTCCAGCAGGCCCGAGAGCCGCAGCACCAGCGGCATGTTGTCGATCGCGGAATCGGGATCGAAGCGGTTGAGGAACCACATGCGCCGCTGCGCCATCGACAGCGGAATCCGCTCCGGGCGCGGCTGCGGCACCAGGGGCGTGCGCACGCCGGTGCCCGCGGGCGACTCCGCGCGCGCGGCCAGCGCCGCCACCGTGGAGGCGTCGAAGATCTCGCGCACGCCCAGCTGCTTGTTCAGCGCGGCGGACAGCCGCGCCGCCACCTGGGTGGCGTTGAGCGAGTTACCGCCCAGGGCGAAGAAGTCGTCGTCCAGGCCGACCCGGTCCAGGCCCAGTACCTCGGCGAAGATGCCCGCGACGATCTCCTCGACCGGCGTGGTGGGCGCGCGGAAGACCGCCGCCTCGAACACCGGCGCGGGCAGCGCCCGCCGGTCCAGCTTGCCCGAGGCGTTGAGCGGCAGCGCCGCCAGCGGCATCACGATGGAGGGCACCATGTAGCTCGGCAGCCGGCGGCCCAGATCCTCGCGGAGGGTCTCCACGTCGACCGAAACACCGGGCACCGCAACGACATACGCCACCAGCTGATCGCCGGTGTGCTGGTCGCCGCGGACCACGACCACGGCCTGGGTGATCTCCTCGAGCCCGGTCAGCGCGGCCTCGATCTCACCGAGTTCGAGGCGCTGGCCGCGCAGCTTCACCTGGAAGTCGGTGCGGCCCAGGTATTCCAGTTCGCCGTCGCCGGTCCACATCACCAGGTCGCCGGTGCGGTACATGCGGGAACCGTTGCCCTCGAACGGGTTCGCCACGAACCGGTCGGAGGTCAGATCGGTCCGCGCGACGTAGCCGCGCGCGAGCTGGGCGCCCGCGAGATACAGCTCGCCCCCGACGCCCTGGGGCACCGGCCGCAGTCGCGAATCCAGCACGTACACCCGGGTGTTGAACACCGGGCGGCCGATCGGCACCGTGTCGAGGTCGGCGTCAGTCACCTGGTGATAGGTGACGTCGACCGCGGCCTCGGTCGGGCCGTACAGGTTGTGCATGCCGGCGCCGGTCAGCCGGCGCAGGCGCTGCGCCGACTTGGACACCAGCGCCTCACCCGAGGCGAACACCATCCGCAGCGATGCACACTGCGCGGCAGCGGGTTCGGCCACGAAGACGGTCAGCATCGACGGCACGAAGTGCGCGACGCTCACGCCCTCGGCGGCGATCAGCTCGGCCAGGTAGACCGGGTCGCGGTGGCCCTCGGGCGCGGCCAGCACCAGCCGGGCGCCGATCTGCAAGGGCCAGAAGAACTCCCACACCGACACGTCGAAGGTCGCGGGGGTCTTCTGCAGCACCACGTCGTCGGCGGTGAGACCGTATTCGGCCTGCATCCACACCAGGCGGTTCACGATGGCCGCGTGCGGCACCGCGACGCCCTTCGGCCGTCCGGTCGAGCCCGAGGTGAAGATCACGTAGGCGGTGTTGGCCGGCCGCAGCGGCGCGCGCCGCTGCTCGTCGGTCACCGGGTCGATCGCATAGCCGGACAGGTCCAGCAGATCGATGCGCACCTGGGCGGTGTCGATCGCCAGATCCTCGCCGGAGGTGAGCACGCACACCGGGTCCGCTGTCGCGAGGATGTACTCGGTGCGCTCGGCGGGATGTTCGGGATCCAGCGGCACGTAGGCGCCACCGGCGACCGATACCGCGTACATGCCGACCACCAGGTCGATCGAGCGCCGCATGCCCAGGGCGACCAGCGATTCGGCGCCGACGCCGCGCTCGATCAGCCAGCGCGCCAGCGTGTTCACGCGGGCGCTGAACTCGGCGTAGGACAGAGTTGTCCCCTCGAACGTCAGCGCGGGCGCGTCGGGCGTGCGCTCGGCCTGCGCCTGGAACATCGAGACCAGCGTCGCGTCGGGCGCGACGTCGGCCTCGGTGGCGTTCCAGTCGGAGACGATCAGCTCGCGCTCGCTCCGGTCGAGCAGTTCGATATCGCCCACCGGCACATCCGGATTCGCGGTGATCGCGGTGAGCACCCGCACCAGGCGGTCGGCGGTGCGGCGGACGGCCTCCTCATCGAACAGATCGCGCAGGTACCCGGCGCGAATGCGCAGGCGGGTGTTCAGCGACGCGATCAGCGTCAGCGGGTAGTGGGTCGCGTCCGTGGTGTCCAGGCCGCTGACGGCCATGCCGTCGATATCGGCGGCCTGCTCCGCGATGCCCGCGGCATCGACCGGGTACGACTCGAACACCACGAGGGTGTCGAACAGCCCGCCGATGCCCGCGGCGGCCTGAATCTCCGCGAGGCCCACGTAGTGGTGGTCCAGCAGATCCGCCTGCTCGCCCTGGGTGCGCATCAGCAGTTTCCGCGCCGGCTCCGACTCGTCGAAGCGGACCCGCACCGGCACGGTGTTGATGAACAGGCCGACCATGGACTCGACGCCGGACAGCTGCGGCGGGCGGCCCGACACGGTGGTGCCGAACAGCACGTCGTCGCGTCCGGACCAGCGGCCCAGCAGGATTCCCCACGCGGCCTGCAGCACGGTGTTCGCGGTGACGCCCAGCGTCGCGGCGACCTCGACCAGGCGCGCGGTGGTGGCCTCGTCGAGCTCGAAGACGTATTCGCCGGACAGCGCGGTGATCTCGCGACCGGCGTCCGGGCGCGCGAGCAGCGTGGGCTCCGAAACGCCCTGCAGGGCGGTGGCCCAGCTCGCCAGCGAGGCCGAATGATCCTGTCGCACCACCCATTCCAGGAAGTGCCGGTAGGACCGCACGGGCGGCAGCACGCCGGCATCGGCGCGGGTGGCGTAGAGCACCAGCAGATCCCGCATCAACAGCGGCATCGACCAGCCGTCGAGCAGGATGTGGTGGTTGGACACCGCCAGCTGCCAGCGGTCGGCCGCGACCTGGATCAGGGTGAACCGGATCAGCGGCGGCTCGGTGAGGTCGAACCGGTGCATCCGGTCGGCCTCGATCAGGTCCTCGGCCTGGCCGGTGACGCGCCGGTCGTATTCGGACCACGAGACCCGCACGTCGTCGAGCACCAGCTGCACCGGGTTGCCCTCGGCGTCGGTGACGAACGCGGTCCGCACGTTCTCATAGCGATCCACGAGAGCCTGTGCGGCCGAACGCAACCGGTCCGCATCGACGCGGCCGGTCAGGATGAGCACCGACTGCGCGGTGTAGACGTCCACCGAGGCCGCGGCCAGCTGCGCGTGGAACTGCAGGCCCGCCTGCAGCGGCGAGAGCGGCCACACCTCGCGCAGCCCCGGGAAGCGCTGCTCCCAGCCGTCGATATCGCGCTGCGCGATGCGCACCAGCGGGAAGTCCGACGGGGTGTGCCCGCCGGCCCCGGCCGATTCCGCATGCCGCGCAACGGCTTCCACGGCCTCGACCCACATCTTGCCGAATTCGCCGACCGCCTCGGCGTCCAGCAGCGTCGACGGGTAGCCGATGGTGGCGGTGAGCGTGTCGCCGTTCACGATGGCGTTGATGTCCAGCGCCGCGCTCAGCGGCATGTCGGCGTCGTAGCCGCCGCCCAGCTCGCCGAGGTCCGAGGCCGGGATCCAGCCGAAGCCGCGCAGCTGCTCGGGCACCGCGTCCTCGGAGACCCGGCCCAGGTAGTTGAAGCTGACCTGGCCCGGCAGGTCCTTCGGAAGGTGCTCGGCCGCATCGGGATTCAGGTACCGCAGCATGCCGTAGCCCAGGCCCTTGTCCGGGACCGCGAGCAGCTGCTCCTTGATCGCCTTGACCGCCGGGCCCATGGCCGGGCCGCCGGTGAGCGCGGCATCGATGTCGATGCCGGACAGGTCGAACCGGACCGGGAAGATCGAGGTGAACCAGCCGACGGTGCGCGAGAGCTCCGCGCCCGGGACCACCTCCTCCTCGCGCCCGTGACCCTCGAGGCGGATGAGCACGGAATCCTCGTCCCGGCTCGCGCGCCACTTGGCCAGCGCCAGCACCAGCGCGGTCAGCAGGCCGTCGTTCACGCCGCCGTGGAAGACCGCGGGCACCGTGGTCAACAGGGATCGGGTGGCCTCGGCGGACACCTCGACGTGCGCCCGCTCGAGCACACCGGCCACCTCCACGGCCGGATCCAGCGCACGCGCGGTCAGCAGCGGGTCGGGACCCTCCACGATCGAACGCCACAGCGGCAGTTCGTCGCCGCGCTGCAGCGCCGTGCGCTCGAGCGCGTCGGCCCAGGTGCGCATGCTGGTGCCGGGCTGCGGCAGCTGCGGGGTCTGTCCGGCGGAGAGCTGTCCCCAGGCCGCGACGAAGTCGGGCACCAGGATTCGCCAGGACACACCGTCGACGACCAGGTGGTGGGCGACCACGATCAGGCGCCCGGAACGCGGCGCGCTCTCGGATTCGCCACTGGCGGTGGCCGGATCGAGCCAGACGAAGCGAATCACCACGCCCGTCTCGGGATCCAGTCGATCGAGCGCGGAATCCAGTGCGGCCGAGGCGATCTCGGCGAGGTCGTCGGCCTCGCCGAATTCCACGCGATCGATCAGCGCGTCGATGTCGACGGTGCCGGGCGCGGTGGTCTCGGCGATCCAGTCGCCGCCGTGCCGCCGCAGCCGCGAGCGCAGCATGTCGTGGCGGTCCACGACCGCGCCGACGGTCGCCGCGATGCCCTCGCGGTCGATGCCGGCCGGAAGTTCCAGCGCCATCGTCTGATTGAAGCGCCCGAACGAGCCGGGCCGCTCCACCATCATCCGCACCACCGGCGTCAGCGGCATGACGCCCACGCCGCCGCCGGGCAGTTCGGCCAGCACGCGGCGCGCGTCGGCGGCCGCGCCGGTCTCCGCGACACTCGCCAGGCCGGCGACGGTGCGATGCTCGAAAACGTCACGCGGGCTGAAGATCACGCCCCGCGCCTTGGCCCGGGACACCAGCTGGATGGAGACGATGCTGTCGCCGCCGAGCGCGAAGAACGAGTCGTCGATGCCGACCCGGGCGACGTTGAGCACCTCGCCGAACACCTCGGCGATGGTCTGCTCCATCGGATTGCGCGGCCCGCGGAACTGGCCCTGCGCCTCGAAGACCGGCTCGGGCAGCGCGCGGCGGTCCAGCTTGCCGGCGGGGGTCAGCGGCACGGCGTCCAGCACCATGATCGACGAGGGCACCATGTACCCCGGGATCCGCTCCTCGAGGTGGGCCTTCAGCGCCGCGGTGTCGATCGAGGCGTCCTGCGCCGCAACCACATACGCGACCAGCACGACCGCGCCCGCCTCGGTGCGGTGACCGATCGTCGCGGCGTAGCCGACGCTCTCGTGCGCCAGCAGGGCCGCGTCGATCTCGCCCAGCTCGATGCGGAAGCCGCGTACCTTGACCTGGAAGTCGGAGCGGCCCACGTACTCGAGCACGGGATCGCCGCCGGCACGCGGGATCCACCGGACCACGTCACCCGTGCGGTACATCCGCTCGCCCGCGACCACCGGATCCGCGACGAACCGGTCGGCGGTCAGCGCGGCGCGCGCGTGATAGCCGCGCGCCACCTGCGGACCGGCGACGTACAGCTCGCCGGCCACCCCGTCCGGCACCGGTTGCAAGCGATCGTCCAGCACCAGCGCCCGCATGCCGCGGATCGGGCCGCCGATCGTGATGACGTCGCCGGGCCGCAGCGCGTCGCTCATGGCGGGCGCGACGGTGGATTCGGTGGGGCCGTACGCGTTATGGAAGGCCCGGATCGGGCCGCCCTCGCGCAGCGGCACCGCCCACTTGCTCACCAGGTCGCCCGGGACGGCCTCACCGCCGGTGATCAGCACCCGCAGGCCCTCGAGGCCGCTGGGGTCGAAGGTCGCCAGCGCGGCCGGGGTGACGAAGGCATGGGTCACCCCCGCGTCCCGGATCAGCTCGGATAGCTCGGCGCCGCCGTACACGCCCGTCGGGACGATGACCAGCGCCGCGCCCGCGCCCACCGCGAGCATGAACTCGAGGATCGAGGCGTCGAAGCTCGGGGACGCGAAATGCAGTGCGCGCGAGGAGGAGTCGAGCCCGAAGCGCTCGACCTGCTCGGCGGCGAAGTTGGCCAGGCCGGTGTGGGTGACCACGACACCCTTGGGCACGCCGGTCGAACCGGAGGTGTAGATGACATACGCCGGATGCTGCGGGTGCAGTGAGCGCACCCGATCGGCGTCGGTCACCTCGTCCGCCGGGTAGCGGTCCAGGTCCAGATCCTCGATGACCAGCCAGTCCACCGATTCCGGCAGACCCGCGCGCACGGACGCGGCGGTCAGGCCGAGCACCGAGCCCGAGTCGGTGACCATGTGCTCGATGCGCTCGACCGGATAGGCCGGGTCGATCGGCAGGAACGCCGCACCGGTCTTGGCCACCGCCCACTCGGCGAAGTACGAATCGGCCGACCGCGGCACCGCGATCGCGACCACGTCCTCCGCGCCGATGCCGCGCTCGATCAGCAAGCGCGCCAAGCGGTTCGAGCGGGCGTCGAGGTCCGCATAGGACAGACTCGTGCCCTCGTAGACGACCGCGGTCGCCGCCGGATCCACAGCCGCGGCGGCCAGCATCTCCGGCAGGGTCCGCGCGGGCTCGGCGGGGCCGCCGGTGCGGGCCAGCAGTCCGGCGCGCTCGGCGGGATCGAGGATGTCGATGGTCCCGACCGCGATCCGCGGGTCGGCGACGATCGCCTCGAGCACCCGCTGCCAGCGGGTCACCATCGACGCGGCCGTGGCCTCGTCGAACAGTTCGGTCGCGTAGGTCAGCGCCAGCATCATGCCGCCCGGCTCCGCCGGTGGGCTCTCCGAGAGCGTGAACTGCAGATCGAACCGGGAGGTGCTGTCCTCGAGCTCCAGCGCCGACACGCTCAGGCCCGGCAGCTCCAGCGTCGCGCGCTCCATGTTCTGGAATGACAGCGCCACCTGGAACAGCGGGTTGCGGGCCTGCGAGCGCTCCGGGGCGAGCAGATCGACCAGCCGCTCGAACGGCACATCGGCATTGTCGAAGGCGGCCAGGTCGCCCTCGCGGACCCGCTCCAGCAGCGCGTCGAACGACTCCGCGGCCGACACCTCGGTGCGCAGCACCAGGGTGTTGACGAACATGCCGACCAGATCGTCCAGCGCGGCCTCGCCACGACCGGCGATCGGGGCGCCCACGGCGACGTCGGCGCCGCCGGACAGCCGCGCCAGCAGAATGGCCAGCGTGGCGTGAACCACCATGAACAGCGACGAACCACGCTGGCGCGCAATCTCTTCCAGCGCGCCGATGAGCTCCGGCGACAGCGGGGTGTACAGCGTCGCACCCTGGTGCGAGGTGACCGCGGGCCGCGGGCGGTCCGTGGGCAGGCCCAGCTCGTCCGGGATGCCGTCGAGGGTGGTGCGCCAGTAGCCGACCTGCGCGGCCAGCAGCGACCGCGGGTCGTCCTCGGCGCCCAGCACCTCGCGCTGCCACACCGCGAAGTCGCCGTACTGCACCGGCAGCGGCGCCCAGCCGGGCTCGGCGCCCGCCGCGCGCGCGGTGTAGGCGGTCATCACGTCGCGGGCCAGCGGGCCCATCGAGAAGCCGTCCGCCGCAATGTGATGCACGACGACGACCAGCACGTGCTCGGCCGAGCCGTCCTCGGTCTGCACCTGGAACAGCCGGGCGCGCAGCGGGACCTCTTCGGCCACGTCGAAGCCGTCGGAGGCGAATTCCGCGGCCGCGGTGAGGATCTCGGCCTCGGCGATCGGATAGGCGTGCAGGTCCAGGGCGATGCGCTCGGCCGGATAGCTGAGCTGCTCGACGACGCCGTTGCGCTCGGGGTACCGGGTGCGCAGCGACTCGTGCCGGCGGACCACGTCGAAGATGGCCGCCTTGAGCGCGGCGATGTCCAGCTCACCGGACAGCCGGATCGCCAGCGGCAGGTTGTATGCCGCGGACGACGTGTCGTACTGGTTGAGGAACCACATGCGCTGCTGCGCGTAGGACAGCGGCACCGCGGCATCGGTGGACCGCGGCCGCAGCCGGGCCCGGGCCGCGCGCGCCTGCGTGGTCACCCACTCGGCCAGCGCCCCGGCGGTCGGGGCGTCGAACAGGGCACGCACCGGCACCGAGCTGTTCAGCGCGTCGCCGATCCGGGCGGCCACCTGGGTCGCGATCAGCGAGTTGCCGCCCAGGGCGAAGAAGTCGTCGTCCAGGCCGACCTGTTCGACCCCGAGGACGCCCGCGAAGACGCCCGCGACCACCTTCTCCACGCGGGTGCTCGGCGCCCGGAATTCGGCGGCGGCGAACACCGGATCGGGCAGCGCGCCGCGGTCCAGCTTGCCGGATGCGTTGAGCGGGAAGGCATCCAGCACCACGAAGGCCGCCGGCACCATGTAGCCCGGCAGGCGGGCGCCCAGCTCGCCGCGCACCGCGTCGATGTCCACGCTCGCGCCGGATTCCGGCACGACGTAGGCGACCAGCTGATCGCCGGTGCGCTCGTCGGTGCGCGCGAGGACGACCGCCTGCGCGATCGGCTCCAGCGCCGTGAGCGCGGCCTCGATCTCGCCCAGCTCGATGCGCAGGCCGCGCAGCTTGACCTGGAAGTCGGTGCGGCCCAGGTAATCCAGCTCGCCGGCGGCATTCCAGGCCACCAGGTCGCCGGTGCGGTACATCCGCTCGCCCGCGGCGAACCGGTCCGCCACGAACCGGTCGGCCGTCAGGTCGGGCCGGGTCACATAGCCGTGCGCCAGCTGCACACCGGCCAGATAGAGCTCGCCGGGCACCCCGACCGGAACCGGCCGCAGGCGCGAATCCAGCACGTAGACACGGGTATTGAAGACCGGTGCGCCGATCGGCACCGTGACGGTATCCGCGTCGGTCACCTCGTGGAAGGTGACGTCGACCGCGGCCTCGGTCGGGCCGTACAGGTTGTGCAGGCGGGCGCCGGTCAGCTCCCGCAGGCGTCGCGCCGCGTTCGCGGGCAGCGCCTCGCCGGAGGCGAAGACGTTGCGCAGGCTGGCGCAGCCCGCCGCGTCGCCCGAATCCTCGAGCTCGCCGACGAATACCGAGAGCATCGACGGCACGAAGTGCGCCGCGCTGATGGCCTCCTCCTCGATCAGCTGCGCCAGGTAGCGCGGATCGCGGTGCCCCTCGGGCCGCGCGACCACCAGGCGCGCGCCGACCTGCAGGGGCCAGAAGAACTCCCACACCGACACGTCGAAGGTCGACGGGGTCTTCTGCAGCACCACATCATCGGCGGCCAGGCCGTATTCGGCGTGCATCCACACCAGCCGGTTCACGATCGACATGTGCGAGACCGCGACGCCCTTGGGGCGGCCGGTGGAGCCCGAGGTGAAGATCACGTAGGCGGTGTTGTCCGGGCGCAGCGGCCGGATGCGGTCGGCGTCGGTCAGCGGCACGTCGCTCAGGCCGGACAGATCCAGCTCGTCGATGCGCACCTGCCGGGAATCCGCGGTGTCGACGTTCAGGTCCTCGCCGGAGGTCAGCACGCACACCGGCTTGGCCGTATCGAGGATGTACTGCGTGCGCTCGGCCGGATGGTCCGGATCCAGCGGCACGTACGCGCCGCCCGCGATGGTCACCGCGTACATGCCGACGACCAGGTCGATCGAGCGCCGCATGCCCAGGGCCACAAAGGATTCCGGGCCGACACCGGCGGCGATCAGCCACCGGGCCAGGCCGCGGGCGCGCCGCGCGAACCCCTCGTAGGACAGACTCGTCCCCTCGAACGTGATCGCGGTCGCGTCGGGCGTGCGCCCGACCTGCGCCTCGAACAGCGAGGCCAGGGTCGCGGCGGCAACGCCGTCGGGCGCGGTCAGCGCCGCGTCCAGCGGGAACTCGGTGGCGTTCCAGCGCCGCAGGATGCGCTGCCGCTCGATCGGCTCGAGCAGTTCGATGTCGCCCACCGCGGTCTCCGGACGCTCGGCGACCGCCTGCAGCACCCGCACGAAGCGCGTGCCGAAGCCCTCGGCGAACTCGGCATCGAAAATGCTCGAGGCGTAGACGAGTTCCGCGGTCATACCCGACGCGGATCCCTCGCTGAGCACCAGCTGCAGATCGAAGGGCAGGGTGGGCGGGTCCACGCGCAGTTCCGAGACCGACAGCCCGGGCAGCTCGAAGGTCCCGGAATCCTGGTTCTGGAACGAGAGCATCACCTGGAACAGCGGGTGCCGTCCCTGCGAGCGAACCGGATTCAGGACCTCGACGATGCGCTCGAACGGTACGCCGGTGTGCGCGAACGCGGCCAGATCGCCCTCGCGGACGGTGCCGAGCAGCTCGCCGAAGCTCGCGTCCGGGGCCACCTGCGAGCGCAGCACGACGGTGTTGACGAACATGCCGACCAGGTCGTCGAGCTGCTGCTCGCCGCGGCCCGCGACCGGCACGCCGACCGCGATGTCCTCGGTGCCGCTCAGTCGGGCCAGCAGGACCGCGAAGGCGCTGTGCAGCACCATGAACAGCGTGGCGCCGTTCGCCCGCGCGACCTCGTTGGCCGCGTCGACGACCTCGGCGGGAATCGAGAACCGGTGCGTGCGAGCCGCATTCGAGGCGACGGCCGGGCGCGGGCGCGCCGAGAGCCGCAGCTCCTCGGGCAGCCCGGCCAGGGTGGTGCGCCAGTACTCCAGCTCCCGCGCCACGGGCGAGGCGGGATCGTCCTCGGAACCGAGCGTCTCGCGCTGCCACAGCGCGTAATCCACGTACTGGATCGGCAACGGCGCCCATTCCGGCGCGGCCGCGGCCGCACGGGCCACGTACGCGGTCATCAGGTCGCGGACCAGCGGGCCCATCGAGAAGCCGTCGGCGGCAATGTGATGCGTGACCACGACCACGACGTGCTCGGCGGGGGCGCGGCGGAACAGGCGCAGCCGCACGGGCAGTTCGGTGGTGAGGTCGAAGCCCCGGTCGACGAATTCCGCGATGACGGAAATCATTCCCGCCGGATCGGATTCGGGTGCGTCGAGCACGTCGAACGACGGGATCGCCTCCGCGGCGGGCAGCACCTTCTGATAGCCGACGCCGTCGTGGGCGGGGTAGATCGTGCGCAGCGACTCGTGCCGCGCGATCACATCCGCGACCGCGGCGCGCAGCGCCGCGACATCGAGCTCGCCGGACAGCTGCACCCCGGCGGCGATGTTGTTCGCCGAGGAGGTCGCATCGAAGCGGTTCAGGAACCACAGGCGCTGCTGCGCGGGCGAGAGCGGGGGCCGCTCGGGCCGGGTGCGCGCGGTGAGCGCCGCGAGCGCCGAGCGCGCACCGAGACCGGCCGCCGAGCCGATGAGCGCGGCCAGGCCGGACACCGTCGGCGCGTCGAACAGCATCCGCACGCCGATCTCGGCGTCGAACGCGGTCCGCAGCCGGGCGGCGACCCGGGTGGCGATCAGCGAGTTGCCGCCCAGGGCGAAGAAATCGTCGTCCGCGCCGACCCGCTCCAGCTCCAGCACCTCGGCGAAGACCGCCGCGACGGTCTCCTCCGCGGGCGTCGAGGGCGCGCGGTATGCGTTCGAACCGGCGTCGGGCGCGGGCAGCGCGCGGCGGTCCAGCTTCCCGTTGACGGTCAGCGGAATCGCTTCCAGCACAACGATTGCCGAGGGAACCATGTACGAGGGCAGCAGCTCGCCCGCGCCCCGGCGCACCGCGTCCGGATCCACCGCCGCAGCCTCGGGATCGGCCACCACGTACGCGACGATGCGCTGATCGCCCGGCCGGTCCTCGCGCACGAGCACCGCGGTCTGCACAACGCCGGGCTGCGCCAGCACCGCCGCCTCGATCTCGCCGAGCTCGATGCGGAAGCCGCGCACCTTGACCTGATCGTCGGCGCGGCCCAGGTACTCCAGCTCACCGGCGGAGTTCCAGCGCGCCACGTCGCCCGAGCGGTACAGCCGGGAACCGGCCGCGTCCGCATCGGCCAGCGGGTTCGCCACGAACCGCGCCGCGGACAGGTCCGGGCGGCCCAGGTAGCCGCGCGAGAGCTGGGATCCGGCGACGTACAGCTCACCGGCCACGCCGACCGGCACCGGCCGCAGCCGGTCGTCCAGGACGTAGACCCGCAGTCCGGCAATGGATCTGCCGATCACGCTGCCCGCGGCGCCGGCGATGGTGGCCGCGTCCAGCGCGCGGTACGACACGTGCACCGTGGTCTCGGTGATGCCATACATGTTGACCAGCCGCGGCGTGGAATCGCCGTGCCGGACCACCCAGCCCGCCAGGCGGCGCAGCTCGAGCGCCTCGCCGCCGAACACGACGTAGCGCAGCGACAGCGGGTCCCCGGCGGAGTCACCGGCGACGCGCTCGGCCTCGGCCAGCTGGTAGAACGCCGACGGCGTCTGGTTCAGCACCGTCACCCGCTCGGTGCGCAGCAGCTCGAGGAACTGCTCCGGCGACCGTGAGGTGTAGTAGTCCACCACGACCAGCGTGCCGCCGAACAGCAGCGGGCCCCACAGCTCCCAGACCGAGAAGTCGAAGGCGAAGGAGTGGAACAGCGTCCACACGTCCTGCGGCCCGAAACCGAACTCGCGATCGGTATTGGCGAACAGGCGCAGCACATTCCGGTGTTCGACCGCGACGCCCTTGGGGCGGCCGGTGGAGCCGGAGGTGTAGATGACGTACGCGATGCTCGACGGACGCAGCGGCGCGAGCCGGTCCGCGTCGGTGATCGGATGCTCGCCGGAGTCCAGCAGATCGGGCACGTCGATGCCGTAGTAGTCCATCAGGACCACCGGTAGCTTCGAGCCGTCCTCGCGCGCGGCGAATTCCACCTCGACAGTGCTGTCGACGATCGCCACCGCCGGGCGGGAATCCTCGAGCACGTAGGCGATGCGCTCGGCCGGGTAGCTCGGGTCGATCGGCACGTAGCCCGCGCCGGACTTCACGACCGCCAGGGCCGCGACCACCAGATCCGCGGAGCGCGGCAGGATCACCGCGACCAGCGTGTCGGGTCCGGCACCCTGATCGATGAGCCTGCGCGCCAGCTGATTCGCCCGCTGATCCAGCGAGGCGTAGGTGAGCCGGTCGTCGCCGAACTTCACCGCGATCCGGTCGCCGTGCGCGGCGACCACGGTGTCGAACAGATCGGACAGCGTGGCACCGGACGCCGCGAAAACGCCGGTGTCGGCGTCGTTTCCGGACGACACCCAGCGCTGCGAAACGTCCAGCCGCTCGTCCTCGCCGAGCAGATCGATGTCACCGACGGCGATCTCGGGCTGCCCCGCGACCCCGCGCAGGACGCGCAGCAGCCGCTCGGTGAAGACCGTCACGGTCTCGGGATCGAACAGATCTGTGGCGTAGTTCCAGGACAGGCGTAGCCCGGCCGCAGCCGCGGCCGGCACGTCGACCGACAGCTGAATATCGAATTTCGCCGTGCCCGCGTCGAATTCGATCACGTCCAGATCCAGGCCCGGCAGCGAGACGGTGCCCAGATCGGCCGCGGAGGCGGCGTCGAAGCTCAGCGCGAGCTGGAACAGCGGGTTGCGCGCCTGGGAGCGCACCGGGCTGATGATGTCGACCAGCCGCTCGAAGGGCACGTCGGCGTGAGCGAAGGCGTTCAGATCCGTGCGCCGGGACTGCGCGAGCAGCTCGGTGAACGGGGTGGCTGGGGCGACCTCGGTGCGCAGCACCAGGGTGTTGACGAACATGCCGACCAGGTCGTCCAGGGCGGCCTCGCCGCGGCCCGCGATCGGGGCGCCGATGGCGATATCGGTGCTGCTGGACAGCCGCGCGGCCCAGGTGGCCAGCGCCGCGTGCACCACCATGAACAGCGTGGCGTTGTGGGCGCGCGCCAGTTCCTCCAGCGCGGCACGCAACTCGGCGTCGACGGTGAACACGTGGGTGGCGCCGCGGTTGGACGCGACCTCGGGCCGCGGCCGGTCCGCGGGCAGCTCCAGCTGCTCGGGCAGGTCCGCCAGGCGGTCGCGCCAGTAGGAGATCTGCTGTGCGGCAACCGATTCCGGATCGTCCTCGGCGCCGAGCACCGCGCGCTGCCAGAGCGCGTAGTCGGCGTACTGCACCGGCAGCGGGGACCACTGCGGCGCGATGCCGCGGCTGCGCTCGGTGTAGGCCACCACGACGTCCCGCAGCAGCGGGCGCATGGAGAAACCGTCACCGGTGATGTGGTGCACGACCAGCACGACGACGTGGTCGTGCTCGTCGATCCGCAGCAGGTGCGCGCGGAACGGCGGCTCGGCGGTCACGTCGAAGAACACGCTCGCCAACTCGAACACCCGGGCCGGAAGTTCCTCGGCGGCAACCGATTCGGGCGAGATCTCGGTGATCGCCTCGGCCACCGGCAGCACCCGCTGGTAGCCGACACCGTCGACCTCCGGGTACACGGTGCGCAGCGACTCGTGGCGGGCGAGCACGTCCGCCATGGCCGCGTTCAGGGCCGCGAGATCCAGCTCGCCGGTCAGCCGGACGGCGATCGGGATGTTGTTCACCGCGGTGCGGTTGTCGAAGCGGTTCAGGAACCACATCCGCTGCTGGGCCAGCGAGAGCGGAGCCAGCTCGCCGCGCTCCTGCGGCGCCAGCGGCGCGCGACCGCCCTGTCCCGCGGCCGATTCCACGTGCCGCGCCAGCGCGGCGACCGTGCCGTGCTCGAACAGCGCGCGCACGCCGACCTCGGTGTCCAGGGCGCTGCCGAGGCGCGCGACGACCTGGGTGGCGAT
Source organism: Nocardia sp. GP40 (assembly GCF_050434125.1). Classification (NCBI taxonomy): domain Bacteria; kingdom Bacillati; phylum Actinomycetota; class Actinomycetes; order Mycobacteriales; family Nocardiaceae; genus Nocardia; species Nocardia sp. GP40. The sequence goes on from NZ_JBNPVW010000005.1 coordinate 422,437, forward strand.
CAGCGAGTTGCCGCCGAGGGCGAAGAAGTCGTCGTCCGCACCGACCCGCTCGGCACCCAGCAGCTCGGCGAAGATGCCCGCCACGAGCTCCTCGGAGGGCGTGGACGGGGCGCGGAACTCGCGCGAGGCCAGATCCGGCGCGGGCAGGGCCCGGCGGTCCAGCTTGCCGCCGGGGGTCAGCGGAATCTCGTGCAGCACAGTGATCGTCGTGGGCACCATGTAGTCCGGCAGCCGCTCGGCGACCTGCGCGGACAGCGCGGCGGTGTCGATCGCCGCACCGGCGACCGGAAGCACGTAGGACGCCAGCACCGAGGATCCGGTCGGCAGCCGGTGACCGACGGTCACCGCGAAGTCGACGTCGGGATGTGCGGTGAGGGCGGCGTCGATCTCGCCGAGCTCGATGCGGAAGCCGCGGATCTTGACCTGGAAGTCGTTGCGGCCCACGTATTCCACCGCGGGTTCGCCCGCGCCGTCGCGCCACCAGCGCACCACGTCGCCGGTGCGGTACAGCCGCGCGCCCGGCGCGCCGTACGGATCGGCGACGAAGCGCTCGGCGGTCAGGGCCTCACGCGCGAGATAGCCGCGGGCCAGCTGGATGCCGCCCACGTACAGCTCGCCGACGACGCCCTCGGGCACCGGGCGCAGTCGCGAGTCCAGGACCAGCGCCCGCATGCCGCGCACCGGGCCGCCGATGGTGATGCGGTCGCCCGGCAGCAGCGCACCGCTGATATTGGTCGCGATCGTCGCCTCGGTCGGGCCGTAGGCGTTGAAGAACCGGCGCTGGACAGAGCTGTCCCCTTGCACCACGGACCATTTCGCGACGAGGTCCGCGGACACGGCCTCACCGCCGGCGATGATCACGCGCATACCGGCCAGATCCGCGGTGTCCAGCGAGGCCAGCACCGACGGGGTGATCAGGCCGACCGTCACGCCCTCGCGCGCGATCAGCTCACCCAGTTCCGCACCGCCGTAGGTGCCCGGCGGCACCACGACGAGCGCACCGGCCGGACCCACGGCCAGCAGCAACTCGAGCACCGAGGCGTCGAACGACGGCGAGGCGAAGGCCAGCGCGCGCGTATCGCGGTCCAGGCCATAGCGTTCGGTCTGCTCCGCGGTGAAGTTGGCGATACCCGCATGGGTGACCACCACGCCCTTGGGCAGACCGGTGGAGCCGGAGGTGTAGATGACGTACGCGGCATGCTCGGGCCGCGGCGCGGCCACCTCGGCCGGATCGCCCGCCTGAGCGGCGATCTCGGCGGCCACCGACGAATCGTCGAGCACCAGCCAGTCGCCGCCCGCCACCGGCGGCAGCGCCGCGGCCTCGGCGGAGACCGTAATGCCCAGGCGCGCACCGGAATCGGAGATCATGTGCGCGATGCGGTCGGCCGGGTAGGCCGGATCCACCGGCAGGAAGGCCGCGCCCGCGTAGGCCACGGCCCAGATCGCCAGCACCGATTCGATCGAGCGCGGCACCGCCACGGCCACGATCGTCTCGGGACCGGCGCCGCGCTCGATCAGCACGCGCGCCAATCGCGCTGCCGCGGAGTCCAATTCGGCGTACGTCAGGGAGCGATCCCGGAACACGACCGCCTGGCCGTCCGGGTTGGCCGCGACGGCGGCCCGCATCAGCTCCGGCAGCAGCACCGGGGGCACCGCGGGACCGCCGGTGCGGCCCAGCAGCTCCGCGCGCTCGGCGTCGTCGACCATGATGTCGATCGCGCCCACGCGCTGACGCGGGGCGTCGACCAGCGCATCCAGCACCCGCACGAACCGCGCGGAGAGGGCCTCGATCTCGGCGGCGGCGAAGCTACCGCTCTGGTAGCGCAGCGACAGCTCGATCGTCGACTCGGCCATCACGACCAGGGTCAGCGGATAGTGGGTGTTGTCGTTGACCTGCGCGCCGCCGACCGACATGCCCTCGATCGAGCTCGTCGCGGCGAGGGCATCCTTGTCGACCGGATACGACTCGAAGACCAGCATGCTGTCGAACAGCGCACCGGCGCCGGCCACCCGCTGGATGTCGGTCAGGCCCAGGTAGTGGTGCTCGAGCAGATCGGCCCAGGAGCCCTGCAGCCCGGTCAGCAGCTCGGCCGCGGTCGCCGTGTCGTCCAGGTGCACGCGCACCGGCACGGTGTTGATGAACAGGCCGACCATGGACTCGACGCCGGGCAGCTCGGCCGGGCGTCCGGACACCGTGGTGCCGAACACCACGTCGTCGCGTCCGGTCATGCGGCCCAACAGGATTCCCCACGCGGCCTGCAACAGGGTGTTCATCGTGACACCCAGCTCGGCGGCGCGGTTGGTGATCCGGCGGGTCCGCTCGGCGTCGATCTCGGTGACGACGCGGCCGATCTCGCCGGCCTGCGCGCCCCCGGACGGGGCCAGCTGGGTGGGCTCGTCCAACCCCTCCAGCGCGGTGGCCCAGGCCCGCAGCGAGGCGTCGCGATCGCGGCCGCCCAGCCATTCGAGCACCGTGCGGTAGGAGCTCACCCGCGGCAGCACGGACTGATCGCCGCGAGTCGTGTACAGCACCAGCAGGTCTCGTAGCAGCAGCGGCGTAGACCAGCCGTCCACCAGGATGTGGTGGGTGGTGATCGCGAGCTTCCAGGCGTCCTCTCCGGTGCGGAACACGGTGAAGCGCACCAGCGGAGGCTGGGCCAGATCGAAGCGGTCGGCCTGCTCGGCCGCGATCTCCCGCTCCAGCTCGGCGGCGGGATCGGCCGCCGTGCGCAGATCCACCTCGCGCCACGGCACCTCGACCTTGTCGAGCACCACCTGGACCGGCTGGCCCGCGGAATCGGTGAGGAACGCGGTCCGCAGGTTCGGGTACCGCTCGATCATCGCGATCGCGGCGCGGCGCAGGCGCGCGGCATCCAGCTCGCCGTTCAGGTCCAGGACGGCCTGGATCGTGTACACGTCGGTGCCCTCGCGCATGAACTGCGCGTGGAAGAACAGACCGGCCTGCAGCGGCGAGAGCGGCCACACCTCGGTCATCGCCGGGTAGCGGCGCTCCCAGCGCTCGATATCGGCCTGGCCGACGCGCACCAGCGACATGTCCGACGGGGTGTAACCACCCGAATTCGGCTGCCGCACATGGGCTGCCAGCGCACCCAGCGCGGCCCCCCACAGCTCGGCGAGCTCGCGCACCCGGTCCCGGGTCAGCAGGCCCGAGGGGAATCCAAAGGTCGCGTTCAGCACCGGCCCGTCCGGGCCGTCGGCGACGATGGCGTTGATGTCCAGCGCCGCGTTGACCGGGGTCTGCGCGTCCATGGGCGCGGTGAGGGCGCCCAGGTCCTGGGTGGGCATCCAGCCGATTTCCGCCAGCTCCGCCGGCGCCTCGCCCGGACGGCCCAGGTAGTTGAAGCTGATCTGGCCGGGCACGGTCGCGGGCAGTTCCGCGCCGGTCTCCGAGTTCAGGTAGCGCAGCATGCCGTAGCCGAGGCCCTTGTCGGGCACGGCGAGCAGCTGCTCCTTGACGGACTTGACGATCGCGCCCAGCACCGGGCCCGCGGCGAACGCCTCGTCCAGGTCCGCGCCCCGCAGATCCAGCACGACCGGGTACACCGAGGTGAACCAGCCCACCGTGCGCGAGAGGTCCGCGCCGGGCACTACGCCCTCCTCGCGGCCGTGGCCCTCCAGCTTGATCAGCGTGCGGGCGCCGAATTCGACACCGCGCCAACGCGATACGGCCAGCGCCAGGGCCGAGAGCAGGCCGTCGTTGGGGCCGCCCCGGAAGCGCGCGGGCAGGGTGGTGAGCACCGCCTCGGTGATGTCGGCGGGCACGGTGATCTCGACCCGCTCGGCCGTGGCCTCGACGTCCACGGCCGGGTCGAACGCGCGCTCGCCCAGCAGCGGATCCGGAGTGGCCGAAACCTGCTGCCAGTAGGGCAGTTCCGCGACGCGCCCGGGCGCCCCGGCGGCCTCGGTGAGGCCGGTCGCCCAGCGCCGCATCGAGGTACCGACCTCCGGCAGCGCGACCGGCGAACCGGCGGCCAGCTGCGACCAGGCCATCGCCAGATCGGGAATGACGATGCGCCAGGAGACGCCGTCGACCACGAAATGGTGTGCCGCGACGAGCAATACGTCCCGGCGCGCGGAGTCGGCGGGGAAGGCGAACCAGACGAATTGCGTCATCAGCGCCCGCGCCGGATCGAGGCGATCCAGCGCCGCGTCCAGTTCGGCATTCGCGATCCGCGCCAGCGCCGTGTCGCTGATGTCGGCGTCGACCTCGACCCGATGCACTCGCGCGGCGATGTCGGCCGTGCCGGGCTCCAGGGCCTCGAAAACGGTTGCGCCGCCGTCGATCACCAGGCGCGCACGCAGTAGGTCGTGGCGATCGTGCACGGCCGCGAGGGTGGCGACCAGGGTGTCGTGGTCGATGCCCGCGGGCAGGCGCAGCGCCATCCACTGCGAGAAGCGCCCGAACGGCGTGCCGTTGCGCAGGAATTGGGCCAGCACGGGGGTGAGCGGAACCTCGCCCACGCCGCCGCCCGGCAGCTCCGCCAGCACCGGCTGCTCGGTTGCCGCGCCGGAGGTGGCCACCTCGGCCAGCGCCCCGACGGTGCGGCGCTCGAAAACGTCACGCGGGGAGAAGATCACGCCGCGGGCCTTGGCCCGGGACACGAGCTGGATGGACAGGATGCTGTCGCCGCCCAGGGCGAAGAAGTCGTCGTCCACGCCGACCCGGTCGGCGCCGACGACGTCGGCGAAGACCTCGGCGATGATCGTCTCGGTCGCGCCGACCGGCGCCCGGAACTCGCGCGGGCCCAGCTCGGGCTCGGGCAGCAACCGGCGATCCAGCTTGCCGGTCGGGGTCAGCGGCACCTCGTCGAGCACCACGATCGCCGTGGGCACCATGTACTCCGGCAGCGTCCGGGCCACCGCCTCGGTGAGCTCGGCGGTGTCGGGGGCCGCGCCGGCCGACGGCACGACGTACGACACCAGCACCGTGGCGCCGGAATCGGCCTTGTGGCCCACGGTGACGGCGAATTCGATGCCCGGCTGGGCGGTCAGGGCGCTGTCGATCTCGCCCAGCTCGATGCGCAGGCCGCGGATCTTGACCTGGAAGTCGTTGCGGCCCACGTACTCCAGCCGCTCGCCGGACCAGCGCACCAGGTCGCCGGTGCGGTACAGCCGCTCCCCGGGCTCGCCGTAGGGGTCGGCCACGAACCGGCTCGCGCTCAGCTCGGCGCGCTCGTGATAGCCGCGCGCGAGCTGGATGCCGCCGAGATAGAGCTCACCCGTGACACCCTCGGGCACGGGGCGCAGCCGATCGTCCAGGATCAGGTTGCGCATGCCGCGCACCGGGCCGCCGATGGTGACGGCCTCGCCGAGGGCAAGGGGCGCACCGATATTCGTCACGATCTGTGTCTCGGTCGGACCGTAGACGTTGTGGAACGCCCGGCCCGCGCCGATCCAGCGGGCGGCCAGCTCGGCCGGAATGGCCTCGCCGCCGACGGCGACGGTCTGCAGGCGCGGCAGCGCATCGGGGTTCAGCGATGCCACGACCAGCGGGGTGAGGAAGGCGAGGTTCACCCCCTTGGCGCGCATGAGCTCGGCGAGCTCCTCACCGCCGAAGGTGAACGGCGGCACCTGCACCAGCGTGCCGGCCCGGCCGATGGCCAGCAGCAGCTCCATCATCGACGCGTCGAACGACGGCGAGGAGAAACCCAGTGTGCGAGTGGAGCTTTCGAGGCCGTACCGGGCGACCTGCTCCTCGCTGTAGTTGGCCAGGCCGCGGTGCGAGACCACGACGCCCTTGGGCAGGCCGGTCGAGCCGGAGGTGTAGATCATGTACGCGGCGTTGGCCACGCGCAGCGGCGAGAGCCGCTCGGAATCCGCGACGGGCTCGGCGGACCGGGCCGCGACGTCCGCGGCGAATTCCTGGTCGTCCAGCGCGATCCACGCGCGGTCCAGCTCGGGCAGGTCCGGGATCTCGGCCAGGTTGCTCAGGCCGAAGGCCGCGCCGGAATCGGTGATCATGTGCACGATCCGGTCGGCCGGATACGCCGGGTCGACCGGCACCAGCACCGCACCGGTCTTGGCGACCGCCCACAGCGCCAGCGACGACTGCCACGAACGCCGCAGCGCCACCGCGACCGGAATCTCCGGCCCCGCACCGCGTTCGATCAGCGCCCGCGCCAGACGGCTGGACTCGGCGTCGATCTGGGCGTAGCTGTAGGAAACACCGTCCGCGACAACGGCAACGCCGTCCGGGTTCCAGGCCACCGCCGCGGCTAGCAGCTCGGGCAGGGTGCGCGCGGCTTCCGCCGGGCCACCGGTGCGGGCGGTGAGATCGGCGAATTCGGCCGCGTCGAGAATGTCGATGTCGGCGACCGCATGCTGCGGCGCCTCGATCAGCGCCTCCAGGATGCGCACCAGCCGCCGGCCGAGCACCTGCACCTGGTCGCCCTCGAAATGGCTTGTCAGATAGCGCAGTTCGATCTCGAGCGCCGCCTCGGGCAGCACCACGATCGTCATCGGGTAGTGCGCGTTGTCGACCATCGCCGCATCGGTGACGGACATGCCGTCGATCGAGCTCGCGGCGGCCAGCGCGTCCTTGTCCACGGGATAGGACTCGAAGACCAGCAGGCTGTCGAACTGCGCGCCCGCGCCCGCGACCCGCTGGATGTCGCTCAGGCCGAGATAGTGGTGGTCGAGCAGTTCGATCTGCTCGCGCTGCAGCCCGGTCAGCAGCTCGGAGACGCTCGCGCGCTCGTCGATCCGCACGCGGACCGGCAGGGTGTTGATGAACAGGCCCACCATCGACTCGACGCCGGGCAGCTCGGCCGGGCGGCCGGAGACGGTCATGCCGAACACGACGTCGTCGCGACCGGTCAGGCGGCCCAGCAGGATGCCCCAGGCCGCCTGCATCAGGGTGTTCACGGTGATGCCGAGCTCGGCCGCACGCGCGCTCAGCCGCTCGGTGCGCTCGACACCGAGTTCGATTGTCCGCGTGGCGATCTCATTGGTTTCCGGCCCGTGCGCCACCGGCGCCAACTGGGTCGGCTCCTCGACCCCGGCCAGCGCGGATGCCCAGGCCGCCACCGAGGCGTCCCGGTCGCGCTCGCCCAGCCAGGCCAGGAAGTTCCGATACGGGGTGACTCGCGGCAGCGTGGTGGTGTCCCCGCGCAGCGCGTACAGCACCAGCAGATCGCGCATGAGCAGCGGCATCGACCAGCCGTCGACCAGCACGTGGTGCGAGGTGATCGCCAGGCGATACGTCGCATCGCCGGTGCGGTACAGGCTGAACCGCAGCAGCGGCGGCGCGGCCATGTCGAATCCGGCGGTCTGCTCGGCGGCGGTCAGGCGGTGCAGCTCGGACGCGCGCTCGGCCTCGGGCACATCGCGCAGATCCAGCTCGCGCCAGGGCAATTCGACCGAGTCGAGAACCACCTGCACCGAGCGGCCCAGGGTGTCCGTGACGAAGCCGGCGCGCAGGTTCGGGTACCGGTCGATCAGTGCGGCCGCGGCCGCGCGCAGCCGGTTGCGGTCCAGCTCGCCGCTCAGGTCCAGCAGGGCCTGGACGGTGTAGACGTCCTCGCCCGCGCGGCTGAGCTGGGCGTGGAACAGCAGGCCCGTCTGCAGCGGCGAGAGCGGCCACACCTCGGCCAGCGCGGGGTACTCGCGCTCCCACCGTTCGATGTCGGTCTGGCCGACCCGCACCAGCGGCATGTCCGAGGGCGTGAGGCCGCCCGCGTCGGGACGCTGCACATAGGTGGCCAATCCGGCCAGCGCCGCGAGCCACAGGTCCGCGAACCGCTGCACCTGCTCCCGGCTCACCACGCCCGGCACGAAGGCGAAGCTCGCGCCCAGCTGCGCGCCCTCGGGGCCGTCGTCGACGGCGGCGTTGATGTCGATCACCGCCGGGGCGGGCATCTCCGGATCCATCACCGCGTCCAGGCGGCCCAGCTCACCGGACGGCAGCCAGCCCAGCTCGGTGAGCTCGGCGGGCACGCCCGGGGCGGAGATCCGGCCGAGGTAGTTGAAGCCGATCTGGCCCGGCACATCCCGCGGCAGCAGGGCGCCGGTCGCCGGGTTGAGGTACCGCAGCATGCCGTAGCCCAGACCCTTGTCCGGCACGGCGAGCACCTGCTCCTTGACCGACTTCAGGATCGAGCCCAGGATCTCGCCGCCCGCGAAGGCCTCGGCGAGATCGGCGTCCGGCAGGGTCAGCGCCAGGGGGAACGCCGAGGTGAACCAGCCCACCGTGCGCGAGAGGTCCGCGCCGGGCACGAGCTCTTCCTCGCGGCCGTGGCCCTCCAGTTTGATCAGCGCGTGACCGCCGGATTCCGCACCGCGCCACCGGGATACGGCCAGGGCGAGCGCGGCAAGCAGGCCGTCGTTGACGCCCGCGCGGAACAGCGCCGGGACCCGGGTCAGCACCGCGTCGGTGACCTCGGCCGAGGCCGTGACCTCGATCCGCTCGACCGTGCCCAGGGTGTCGCGGGCCGGGTCGAACGCCCGGTCGCCCAGCAGCGGATCCGGCGTCGCCGAAACCTGTTGCCAGTAGGGCAGTTCCGCCGCACGCTCAGGCGTCTGCGCGGCCTCGGCCACGCCGTGCGCCCAGCGCCGCAGGGACGTGCCCACCGGCGGCAGCGCGACGGGCTGCTCGGCGACCACCTGCGACCAGGCCAGCGCCAGATCCGGGATCACGATGCGCCACGACACGCCGTCCATCACGCTGTGATGCGCGGCGACCAGCAGCAGGTCGCGACGCTCGCCCGCGAAGGCGAACCACACGAACTGCGCCATGACGCCCTGCTCGGGATCCAGTCGGCCCAGCGCGGCGTCGTACTCCATCCCGGTGATCCAGGACAGCTCGCTCTCGGGCAGCTCGGCATCGAGCTCCACCCGGTGCAGCAGCTCGCCGGGATCGACCGAACCCTGTTCGCGCACCTCGAAGTTCAGCTCGCCGCCGTCGTTGCGCAGCCGCGCGCGCAGCACGTCGTGGTGGTCGAAGACCGCGGCCAAGGTGGCGACCAGGGTGGGGCGGTCGAGCCCGACCGGCAGCCGCAGCACCAGCGCCTGCGAGAACCGCGGGTACGGCCGCTCACCGCCCAGGAACTGCGACATGATCGGCAGTACCGCGACCTCGCCGACGCCGCCGCCCGGCAGCTCGGCCAGCTGCGGCTGCGCCGCCTCGCCGCGATCGGCGACCTCGGCCAGGCCGGCGACGGTGCGCCGCTCGAAAACCTCACGGGGAGTGAAGATCACACCGCGCGCCTTGGCGCGCGAGACCAGCTGGATCGACAGGATGCTGTCGCCGCCGAGGGCGAAGAAGTCGTCGTCCAGGCCGACCTGCGCCGCGCCCAGCACCTCGGCGTAGACCTCGGCGACGATCTCCTGCACCGGCGTGACCGGAGCGCGGAACTCCGCGGCCTCGAACACCGGTTCCGGCAGTGCCTTTCGGTCCAGCTTGCCGCTGGCGTTCAGCGGGAACGCCGCCAGCGTCACGAACGCCGCCGGGACCATGTACTCCGGCACCCGCGCGGCGAGCTCGGAACGCACCGCGGCCGTGTCGATGTCGCCGTTCGCGGGAACGAGGTAGCCGACGAGCTGCTCACCCAGATGCTGATCCGAGCGCACCACCACCGCGGCCTGATCGACCGAATCCAGGGCGGTGAGGGCGGCCTCGATCTCGCCCAGCTCGATACGCAGACCGCGCAACTTCACCTGGAAGTCGGTGCGGCCCAGGTACTCCAGCTCACCGGCGGCGGTCCAGCGGACCAGGTCGCCGGTGCGGTACATGCGCTCGCCCGCGGTGTCCGCGGCCCCGAAGGGGTTGGCCACGAAGCGGTCGGCGGTCAGGTCCGGACGCGTCATGTAGCCGCGCGCCAGCTGCACGCCCGCGAGATAGAGCTCGCCCGCGACACCCACCGGAACCGGCCGCAGCCGCGAATCCAGCACGTAGACGGCGGTGCCGAACACCGGCACGCCGATCGGCACGGAGACCGCGTCCGCGTCGGTGACCTCGTGGTAGGTCACGTCGACCGCGGCCTCGGTCGGGCCGTACAGGTTGTGCAGGCGCGCGCCCGTCAGCTCGCGCAACCGGCGCGCGGTCGCGGCGGGCAGCGCCTCACCGGAGGCGAAAACGTTGCGCAGGCTCGCGCACATCGCGCCGTCCGCGTCCGGGTAGGAGGCCAGCTCGGTGACGAAGGCCGAGAGCATGGACGGCACGAAGTGCGCCGTCGTCACGCGCTCGGCGGTGATCAACCGCGCCAGATACGCCGGATCGCGATGCCCGTCGGGCCGCGCGACCACCAGGCGAGCGCCGACCTGCAAGGGCCAGAAGAACTCCCACACCGACACATCGAACGTCGCCGGGGTCTTCTGCATCACGACATCGGAGGCCTCGAGGCCGTACTCGGCCTGCATCCACAGCAGGCGGTTCACGATCGCGCCGTGCGAGACCGCCACGCCCTTCGGGCGACCGGTCGAGCCGGAGGTGAAGATGACGTACGCCGTGTTCGAATCACGCAGCGGCGCAACGCGATCCGCGTCCGTCACCGAGGCGCCGGAGTGCCCGGCCAGATCCAGGCGGTCGACCTCGATCAGCGGCACGTCGGCGGGCAGCGCGACATCCATGCCGGACACCGTCAGCACGCCCACCGGATCGGCCGTGTGCAGAATGTATTCCGTGCGCTCGGCCGGGTGATCGGGATCCAGCGGCACGTAGGCACCGCCCGCCGCGACCACCGCGTGCAGGGCGATCACCAGATCCAGCGAGCGCCGGATGCACACCGCGACCCGGGATTCCGGGCCCACGCCGAGCGAAATCAGGTGCCGCGCAAGCATGTTCACCCGCTCGTCGAACGCGGCGTAGCTCAGCTCGACGCCCTCGAAGAACAGCGCGGGACTGTTCGGATCCCGCCGCAGGCCCGCGGCGAGCAGGTCGGGGAGCACGCCACCGGCGGGCGCGTCGTCGCCGCGGATGGTGGTCAGCATCGCGAGCTCGGCGTCGTCCAGCAGCGGCAGCTCGCCTACCGGGGTATCCGGCGTGGTGGTGATCGCGGCCAGCAGCAGCTGGAATCGGCGCGCGAACACCGCGACGGTGTCCTCGTCGAACAGGTCGCGCGCGAAGGAGAACACCGCCGACATGCCGGCGATCTCATTCGGATTCAGCTCGCGCACGGTCAGCGAGAGATCGAACTTCTCGGTGGTGATGTCGGTGTCGATCGCCTCGACATGCAGGCCGGGCAGCTCGAATTCGGCGTGCGGCTGATTCTCGAACGAGAGCGATACCTGGAACAGCGGGTGCCGCGCGGTCGACCGCGCGGGGTTCAGCACCTCGACCAGCCGCTCGAACGGGACGTCGGCATTGGCGAAGGCCTGGATATCGGTCTCACGCTGGCGCGCAAGCAGATCGGCGAAGGATTCGCCCAGATCCACCCGCGACCGGAAGACCAGGGTGTTGACGAACATGCCGACCAGCTCGTCCAGCACGTTCTCGCCGCGACCGGCCACCGGCGTGCCGATCGCGATGTCATCGGTCCCCGACAGCCGCGACAGCAGCACCGCATACGCGGTGTGCACGACCATGAACAGTGTCGCGTTGCGCTCGCGCGCGAGATCGACCAGCGCGCGGTGGGTCTCGGCGTCGATCTCCAGCGACACCCGGCCGCCGACGAATGACTGCACGGCCGGGCGCGGCCGGTCCGAGGGCAGATCCAGCTGATCCGGCAGGCCCGCGAGCTCCTTGCGCCAGTAGTCGATCTGCTGGTGCCCCAGGGATTCCGGATCGGACTCGTCGCCCAGCAGCTCGTGCTGCCACAGTGCGAAGTCGGCGTACTGCACCGGCAGCGGCTCCCAGACGGGAACCTCCCACAGCGTGCGCGCGGCATAGGCGACCATCACGTCGCGCGCCAGCGGGCCCATGGACCAGCCGTCGGCGGAGATGTGGTGCACCACCATGCACAGCACGTATTCGGTCTCGCTGAGCTCGAACAGCCTGGCGTGCAACGGAACTTCAGTCGTCACGTCGAACGACATCGAGGCCAGCTCGACGAGCTCGGCGACCAGGTTGCCCACCGGCACCTCGACCGGGGTCAGGTCGGGCACGATCCGCGCGGCGTCGAGCACCACCTGCACCGGGCCGCGGCTGGTCTCGGGGAACACCGTGCGCAGCGACTCGTGCCGGTCGATCACGTCGATGAGCGCGACCTGCAGCGCCGGAATGTCCAATTCGCCGGACAGCCGCACCGCGACGGTGACGTTGTAGGCCGCGGAGTCCACATCGAAGCGGTTCAGGAACCACATGCGCTGCTGCGCCGGGGAGAGCGGAATCTCCTCCGGCCGCTCGCGCGCGGTCAGCGCATTGCGCCCGCCCACACCGACATTCGACTCGACGCGGGCGGCCAGCGCGGTCACGGTGCTGGCCTCGAACAGCATGCGCACGGGCACCCGGGTGTCGAGCTCACCGCCCAGGCGCGCGGTGACCTGGGTGGCGATCAACGAGTTGCCGCCGAGCTCGAAGAAGTCGTCGTCCGCGCCGACCCGGGCCACCCCGAGCACCTCGGCGAAGATCTGGGCCACGATCTCCTCGATCGGTGTGGCCGGGGCGCGGAACTTGCGCACCTCGAACACCGGCGCGGGCAGCGCGCGGCGCTCGAGCTTGCCGGATGCGTTGAGCGGGAAGGCATCCAGCATCACGAAGGCCGCGGGCACCATGTATGCCGGGAGGGTCTCGGCCAGCTCGGCGCGCACGGCGTCGACGTCGAGTCCCTCGCCCGCCGCGACCAGGTAGCCGATGAGCTGATCGCCCAGGTGCTTGTCCGAGCGCACCACCACGGCGGCCTGATCCACCGAATCCAGAGCGGCCAGGGCCGATTCGACCTCGCCCAGCTCGATGCGCAGACCGCGCAACTTCACCTGGAAGTCGGTGCGGCCCAGGTACTCCAGCTCACCGGCGGCGGTCCAGCGGACCAGGTCGCCGGTGCGGTACATGCGCCCCGCCCCGAAGGGGTTGGCCACAAAGCGATCCGAGGTCAGGTCCGGACGCGTCACGTAGCCGCGCGCCAGCTGCACGCCCGACAGATAGAGCTCACCCGCGACACCCACCGAAACCGGCCGCAGCCGCGAATCCAGCACGTAGACAGCGGTGTTGAAGACCGGGCGGCCGATCGGCACGGAGACCGCGTCGGCGTCGACGACCTCGTGATAGGTCACGTCGACCGCGGCCTCGGTGGGACCGTACAGGTTGTGCACCCGGGCGCCGGTCAGCTCGCGCAACCGCTGCGCGGCGGGCGCGGGCAGCGCCTCACCGGAGGCGAAGACGTTGCGCAGTCCGGTGCAGCCCGCGAAGGCGATGTCCTCGGGGGTACCGGAATTCGCGGCCAGCTCGGCCACGAACACCGAGAGCATGGACGGCACGAAGTGCGCCGTCGTCACGCCCTCGGCGGTGATCAACCGCGCCAGATACGCCGGATCGCGATGGCCCTCCGGCCGCGCGACCACCAGGCGCGCGCCGATCTGCAAGGGCCAGAAGAACTCCCACACCGACACGTCGAACGTCGCCGGGGTCTTCTGCACCACGACATCGCTCGCGGTCAGGCCGTACTCGGCCTGCATCCACGCCAAGCGATTCACGATCGCCCCGTGCGAGACCGCTACGCCCTTCGGGCGACCGGTCGAACCCGAGGTGAAGATCACGTAGGCGGTATTCGAATCACGCAGCGGAGCAACACGATCGGCATCGTCGATCGGATCGCCGGAGTACTCGTCGAGGTCGAGCAGGTCGAGCTCGAGCACCGGGGTGTGCGCCTCGGCCTCGAATTCGTCGTCGGTCGTGGTCAGCACGCAGACCGGGCGCGCGGTCTCGAGCACGTACCGGGTGCGTTCGGCCGGGTGATCCGGATCCAGCGGCACGTACGCGCCACCGGCCAGCGTCACCGCGTACATGCCGACGACCAGGTCCAGCGAGCGCCGCATGCCCAGTGCGACAAACGAATCCGGGCCGACACCGAGGGAGATCAGATGCCGGGCCAGGCGGTGCGCGCGGTCGGCGAACTCGCCGTAGGACAGAGTTGTCCCCTCGAACGTGAGCGCGGGGGCCTCGGGCGTGCGGGCGACCTGCTCGGCGAACAGGGAGGCCAGCGTGACCGGGGCCGTGCCGGTGCGCTCCGGGGTCCAGGCGGTGGCGTTCCAGGCGTCCAGCACCAGCGCCCGCTCGGAGTCGTCGAGCAGTTCGATATCCCCCACCGGCGCGGTCACATCCGCGACGACGGCGCGCAGCATCCGCAGATACCGGTCGCCGAACCCGGCGACGGTGGCGGCATCGAAAAGATCCGTGGCGTAGGAGAGCACCGCGGAAACACCGGCCTGGGCGCCGTCGGCGCCGCGCTGCTCGGTGAGCGTCCACTGCAGGTCGAACTTGGCGATGTCGACGTCGAGCTCGTCCGCGGTCAGCGACAGCCCGTCCATCTCCATGGTGGCGTGCGAGAGCTCCTGCACGGACAGCATCACCTGGAACAGCGGGTGCCGCGCCTGCGAGCGGGCCGGGTTCATCACCTCGACCAGCCGCTCGAACGGCACGTTCGCATGCGCGAACGCCGTGAGATCGGTTTCCCTGGTGCGAGAAAGCAGCTCGGCGAACGATTCGCCGCCCTCGATCTGCGTGCGCAGCACGAGGGTGTTGACGAACATGCCGATCAGATCGTCAAGGGCCTGCTCGCCGCGCCCCGCGATCGGCGTGCCGATCGCGATGTCCTGGGTGCCCGACATCCGCGCCAGCAGCACCGCCAGCGCCCCGTGCAGCACCATGAACAGCGAAACACCCTGGGCGCGAGCCAGCTTCGACAGCTCGACGTGCAGCTCGGGATCGATCTCGAAGGTGACTCGGTTGCCGCGGAAGCTCTGCGTCGGCGGGCGCGGGCGATCGGTCGGCAGGTCCAGCTGATCGGGCAGGCCCGCCAGCGCGCCCTGCCAGTACGCGATCTCGCGCGCGGCCATCGACTGCGGATCGTCCTCCGAGCCCAGCACCTCGCGCTGCCACCGGCTGAAGTCGGTGTACTGCACCGGAAGCGGCGACCAGGCCGGATCCTGCCCGGCGGCGCGCGCCAGGTAGGCCGCGGTGACGTCGCGGGCCAGCGGCCCGAACGAGAAGCCGTCGGCGGCAATGTGATGCACCACGAAGGCGACCGCGTAGTCGGTGCCGCGCGAGCCGGACCGGCCCCCGCCGCTCGAGACCCGGTAGACCCGGACCCGGATCGGGAGCTCGCGGGTGACATCGAAGCCGGTCGAGGCGAAATCGGCCAGCGCGGGTAGCAATTGGGATTCGGCGATCGGCAGCACCGCGACGCCCAGGTCGACCTCGTCGACCGGGAGCACCTGCTGGTAGCCGCCGCCCTCGCCCGCCTCGGGGAAGATCGTGCGCAGCGACTGCTGGCGGGTCAACACATCCAGCAGCGCGGCCTGCAGCGCCGCGATGTCGACGGCGCCGCGCAGCCGCACCACGAACGGCAGGTTGTAGGTGGGCGCGGACGGATCGAACTGGTTGATGAACCACATCCGCTGCTGGGCCAGCGACAGCGGCACCCGGGCGCCGGGCTCCTCATCGCGGGCGACCAGCGGCGGCCGAACGGAAATCTCTGCGGGCGTGGCGGATTCGGCCCGCAGCGCGAGGCCGGCGACGGTGGGCGTCTCGAACAGCGCCCGCACGCCCAGCGTGATGCCGAAGGCGGCGGAGATGCGCGAGACCACCTGGGTCGCGACCAGCGAGTTGCCGCCCAGGTCGAAGAAGTTGTCGTCGATGCCGACCCGGTCCTGGCTCAGCACGTCGGCGAAGATGCCGGCGACGATCTCCTCGGAATGCTTGCGCGGGGCTCGGTATCCGGCGGCGTCCACGCTGAACACCGGCTCGGGCAGGGCCTTGCGGTCCAGCTTGCCGGAGGTGTTGAGCGGCAACGCGTCCAGCACCATGATCGATGCGGGCACCATGTAGGCGGGCAGCTTTTCGGCGACGAACCTGGTCAGCTCGGCCGGATCGATCGACATCCCCTGCGCGGCAACGACATACGCCGCGAGCTGCTGCCCGGTCGCGGTGTCGGCGACCAGCACGACGGCCTGGTTGACGGCCGGATGCGCGAGCAGGTCGGTCTCGATCTCGCCGAGCTCGATCCGCTGGCCGCGGAACTTGACCTGGAAGTCGGTGCGGCCCACGTACTCGAGGGCGCCGGCGGAGTTCCAGCGCACCAGGTCGCCGGTGCGGTACATGCGCTCGCCGGGCAGCCCGTACAGATTGGCGACGAACCGGTCGGAGGTCAGATCGGCGCGACCGCGGTAGCCGCGCGCGAGCTGCCGCCCGCCCAGGTACAGCTCGCCCGAGGCGCCGATCGCGGCCGGGCGCAGCCGCGAATCCAGCACGTACACTTCGACATTCCACTCGGGAACACCGATCGGCACCACGGTGACGTCGGCCGCGGTGGCCTGCCACCGGGTCACCGAGACCGCGGCCTCGGTGGGGCCGTAGAGGTTGTGCAGCCCGGCGTCGCTGATCGCCCGGAAGGCGGCCGCGGTCTCCGGGGGCAGCGCCTCGCCGATGACGAACACCACTCGCAGCGAGGCGCACTGCTCGCGGGTGGCCTGGCCGGTGAAGATCGTGAGCATGGACGGCACGAAGTCGGTGACCGTCACGCCTTGTTGCGCAATGGTTTCCGCGACGTAGACCGGGTCGCGGTGGCCGTCCGGGGTGGCGATGACCAGCTTCGCGCCGACCATCAGCGGCAGGAAGTAGCCCCACAGCGACACGTCGAAGGTGGTGGCGGTCTTCTGCAGGTAGACGTCGGCCGCGGTGAGGCCGTACTGGTCCAGCATCCACAGCTGCTGGTTCACGATCGCCCGGTGCGTGACGGCCACGCCCTTGGGACGGCCGGTCGAACCGGAGGTGTAGATCACGTAGGCGGTGTTCGAATCACGCAGCGGCGCAAGGCGATCCGCGTCGGTCACCGAATCGGAGGAGAACTCCGAGAGGTCCAGTGCGTCGATCGGCACGGCGCGAACCTCGCCGGGCAGATCCACCTCGTCGCCGGAGACGGTCAGCACGCAGACCGGTGCCGCGGACTCCAGGATGTAGGCGGTGCGCTCGGCCGGATGATCGGGATCGATCGGCACGTACGCGCCACCGGCGGCCAGCACGGCGTGCATGCCGACGACCAGGTCCAGCGAGCGCCGCATACCCAGGGCCACAAGGGATTCCGGGCCGACACCATCGGCGATGAGGCGACGGGCCAGGCGGTTGACCCGCGCGGCGAACTCGCCGTAGGTGAGTGTGGCGCCCTCGTAGTCGAGTGCGACATTGCCGGGCGTGCGCCGCATCTGCTCGTCCAGCAGCGCGGTCAGCGTCGTCTCGGGCACCTCGTGCCCGGACTCGTTCCACTCGACCAGCGTCCGGTCGAGCTCGTCGTCGCCGGTGATCGGCAGCGCCCACAGCGCCTGATCCGCCGCCGCGGCGAGGAACCGGTCGAAGAACTCCAGGAAACGCGAATGATGCCGGCGCGTCAGGTCTTCGGAGTACAGATTCGGGTTGGTCTCGAAGTCGATGCGCGAGCGCGCGCCGCCCTCGGTCTGATAGAAGTTGACGCCCAGGTCCTCGATGCTGCCGGTGGACAGCACGTGCATCTGCCCGACCATGTCGCCCAGGGCGATCTGGTCGTGGAACAGCATGATGTTGACCCAGGGGCCGAAGAATTCCCGGGTGACCACGCCGCCGTCGGCGCTGTCGCGGCGGATGTCCTCGTGCCGGTACCGCTGATGCCGCAACGCGCCGGAGACCTCGACCGTCACGGCCTTGAGCAGGTCGGTGACGGTGGTGCCGTATCCGACGTGCAGTCGCAGCGGCACGATGTTCGAGGTCACACCGCCCGAACGCCGCATCACCGCGGTGGTGCGCGCGGTGACCGGCAGGCTCAGGATCACGTCCTCGGTGCCGGTCCACTGCGCCAGATAGGCGGCGAAGGCCGCGATCAGCAGCGCGGCCGGCGTCGAATCGTGACGGGCCACCGAGGCTTCCAGCAGCGCGTTGCGCTCGTCGGAGAGCACGTCGCTGGCCAGGCCGTTGAGCGGGGCGGGCGGAGCGGAGTTGCCGACCAGGCTGGTGCCGCTCTCGAGTCCGGTCACCCGCTGCGCCCAGTGCTCCCGGTCGGACTGGAAACGGGTGCTCTCGCGGTACTCGTATTCGGATTCGACCAGGCTGCGCAGGTCCGAGACCTTCAGCGGGGCGACCTGGGTGCCGTTCACGGCGGCGGTGTAGTGCTCGGCCAGGCGGCCGAGGTAGTTCATCGCGCTGAAGCCGTCCAGCACGATGTGGTGGGCGCGCAGGTAGAAGTACCAGTGATCCTCGCGCAGCTGCAGCACCGCGAGCCGGATCAGCCG
Source organism: Nocardia sp. GP40 (assembly GCF_050434125.1). Classification (NCBI taxonomy): domain Bacteria; kingdom Bacillati; phylum Actinomycetota; class Actinomycetes; order Mycobacteriales; family Nocardiaceae; genus Nocardia; species Nocardia sp. GP40. The sequence goes on from NZ_JBNPVW010000005.1 coordinate 440,806, forward strand.
GTCGGTGACCATGTTCAGCGGACGGCTGTACTCCGCGCGCATCCACTCGAGCGCCGCGGCCTCCGGGTCGTCCTCGGCGCGCAGGTCCAGGTGATGGATGTCGTCGCGGTCCGGGATCGTGGGGTCGATGTACTGGCGGGGTTCACCGTCGTGCTCGACGATGCACAGGAAGCCGGATCCGAACTCCTCCGAGGCGTCGATACTGGCCTGCCGGAGCAGGGCGCGATCGAGCTGCCCGTGCAGGTCGACGTACTGGGCAATGGTGACCGGCACCTGTGGGTCCAGATGCTGGGCATACCAGATGCCCAGCTGTGCCGGCGACAGCGGGAAGAGCTCGTCCCCGGCTATTGGCGCGGCCGCGATCTCGCTGCCAGCTTCGCCGTTTCCGCCGAAATCCAGCCGGTCCAACCCACAACCTCACTTCCGGAACACCGTGTGGCGCTCCCCATGGCACACCGACGCGAACGCGCATCTTCCGGATGCGGCGTCCAGCGGTCGGGACTGCCTTCGAATCTCAATCAGACATATGTGTGTTCAAAGGAGTAATCCGTCGCTCAGGCCGATCTTGTTACATGGAACCGACCACACGGGCCGACCACGGCACGGCCTTCTGCTGAACTCCGCTGCTGAACACCGAACCAATCTACCGTCCGCACACCGCATCCGACCAAAAAGGTTCATAGCCACTCTGCATCAGCGAAGTCGGCTCGGCGCGGCCCCTTGCGAAACGCCGCGCCGCACCCCCCACCAGCAGCGCAATCGCGTCGGCCGGGCATTGCGCGCACAGCCGCGTCCCATCCGATTCACAGCAGCATCGTGGCCAGGCTCGCCGTCGCGTGGCGCGGATCACCCGCGATCACTCCGCGGCGCTCCGCTCGCGCGCCGGGTCGTACAGGTGCGATTGCGCGCAACCCGGTAATACAGTCATCGCGCGGCCGACGAGGACGACCGCGGCCTGCCGCAGCCCGGCGGATTCGACCTGGTCGGCGATGTCGGCCAGGGTGCCCCGCAGCACCAGCTCCCCGGGCTGGCTCGCCCGGTAGACCACCGCAACCGGACAGTCCGCCCCGTATTCGGCGGTCAGCTCCGCGGCAATGGGCCGGATGCGCGTGATCGCCAGATGCAGCACCAGCGTCGCCCGGGTCCGCGCGAAGTTCGCCAGCGCCTCGGACTCCGGCATCGCCGTCGACCGGGCCCGGGTCCGGGTGAGCACCACCGATTGCACCAGCTCCGGGACGGTCAGCTCGGTACCGAGCACCGCGGCGGCGGCCGCGTACGCGGGCACGCCGGGGGTAACGTCCCACCCGATCCCGAGCGCGTCCAGCCGGCGGGTCTGCTCGGTCAGGGCCGAATAGAGGGAGGGATCACCCGAGCACAGCCGCGCCACATCCTTCTCTCCGGCGTGCGCCCGCGCACAGTGCCCGATAATCTCGTCCAGATCCAGCCGCTGTGTGTCGATCATCTCCGCATCCGGCGCGCAATGCCCCAGCACCTCCGGATCGAGATACGTCCCCGCGTACATGCACACCGGCGACTCCGCGATCAATCGCACCGCGCGCACGGTCAGCAGATCCCCAGCCCCGGGCCCCGCCCCGATGAAGTGCACGGTCATGCGGGCGAGTGTAAGCGTCGCCCGCCCGCTTCCCCGGACGACCTCCGCGTCCGGCGCCGAGCCGCGCTCGGGGTCCCGTCCGGCTCATCACACGTCGCGCAAGCACGCCTCACGTGGACAGCATGACGAGGCCGGAGCCGACCGACGCGGTGCCGAGCATGGTAAGCAGGACGGCCATGACAGTCGGATTCTGTTGTGCGGACCAGTCTTTCCAGGGCAGCAGCGGGGGCTCGGCGCGGGGGCCGGAACAGAGCACAGGAATGGCTTGGCGTAAGCAAACTTACGGGCCCGGCATACGACCGGGCCCGTAGTCACGAATACGCGCGCGGTTGTTACGGCGTCACCAGGTTGAACGCCGGGTCCGGAGTGTCGAGCAGGGAGACAATCCTGCCCAGGCCCGACGGGTCGCCCTCGATTCGCACGGCACCGGACTGCGCGGCGGCCGTAATGTCCTGTCCGGCAAGCAGAATGCCGATCAGAGCGGGTCGGGTCAGCGAGAATGTCACCTCGGGGGCGGGGAGGTCGTCGCCGTCGAAGCGGTCGTAGTGCAGCAGCAGGCCATTGCGCAATTCCACTCGGTGCGTGCGGTTTTCGTCGGTGATCCGCCAGTCGGACACCGCCTTTTCGTGCCAGGCCCGGGGACCGTCGATGCGCAGCGAGACCGCGTCGAAGAGCTGCTCGACGGTCAGCGCGGCCAGCATGGTCGGCGAGTCGGCGCGGGTCGGCGTACCGACCTTGCCGTTACGGAGTTCGTGGGCGCCCATCAGATAGAAGTTGCGCCAGGTGGCGTTCTCCGCGCCGTAGCCGAGCTGCTCATAGGTGCTGGCCTGCAACTCGATTGCGGCCCGGTTGGTCGGGTCGGCGAAGATCACGTAGTTGACCACCTGTGCGACCCAGCGGTAATCGCCTGTGTCGTAGGCCATTTCGGCCTTGCGCAGCACCTCCTGCGCGCCACCCATGAAATCCACGTGGCGCTTGGCGGATTCGACCGGCGGATGTTCCCACAGGTGCGCGGGATTGCCGTCGAACCAGCCCATGTACCGCTGGTAGATCGCCTTCACATTGTGCGAGACCGACCCGTAATACCCGCGCGCGTGCCAGGCGCCCGCGATCGCCGGGGGCAGCTCGAAGGTCTCGGCGATCTCGATGCCGGTGTGGCCCTGGTTCAGCCGCCGCAGCGTCTGATCGTGCAGGTAGCCGTACAGATCGCGCTGCAGCGACAGGTACTCCACGAGGCGCTCGGTGCCCCAGGTCGGCCAGTGGTGCGAGGCGAAGACGACGTCGGATTTGCGGCCGAACATGTTGATCGACTCGGTCAGGTACTGCGACCACACGTGCGGGTCGCGCACCAGCGCGCCGCGCAGGGTGAGCAGGTTGTGCTGGGTGTGGGTGGCGTTCTCGGCCATGCACAGCGCCCGCATGTCCGGGAAGTAGAAGTTCATCTCCGAGGGCGCCTCGGTGCCCGGGGTGATCTGGAAGACGATCCGCACCCCGTCGATCGTCTCCTCCTGCCCGGTGTGCGTGATGTCCATGGTCGGGGCGATGAGGCTGACGGTGCCGGTGGAAGTGGTCTGGCCCAGGCCCGCGCCGACCGCGCCCTTCGGACCGCGGGGCAGCGACGCGCCGTACATATAGGTGGCCCGGCGTGCCATCGCGGTTCCGGCATAGATGTTCTCGGCCACCGCGTGTTCGAGGAATCCGGCGGGCGCGAGCACCGGAACGCGGCCCAAGGTGGCGTCGTCCTCGGTCATCACGCCCATGACGCCGCCGAAGTGGTCGACGTGCGAGTGGGTGTAGATCATGCCGGTCACCGGCCGGTCGCCGCGGTGCGCCCGGTACAGGGCCAGGCCCGCGGCCGCGGTCTCGGTGGAGATCAGCGGATCGATGACGATCACGCCGGAGGCGCCCTCGATGATCGTCATATTGGACAGGTCCAGGCCGCGGATCTGGTAGATGCCCTCGGTGACCTCGAACAGGCCCTGCTCGATGTTGAGCCCGCACTGCCGCCACAGGCTCGGATTCACCGACGACGGACAGCTACCCTGCAGGAAGCGGTAGGAGTCGTTGTCCCACACGATCTTTCCCTCGGCGTCGCGCACTACGCCCGGCTCCAGGGCGGCGACGAATCCGCGCCGCGCATCCTCCATATCGGCGGCGTCGTTGAACGGCAGTTCCTCGCGCACCGGATCCTGCCCGGCGACGATGTGGGCACTGGGCTCGGTTGCCCCACTCATTTCCTACCTCCTGTTGTGGATGACCGACCCGAGTCGGCCGCAGGGCCTATCGCACGGGATCGCGCAGGCCGATATAGAGAGCGACCGCGCAGACCAGCACGATCACCACCGTCGTAACCGTCACTGCGCGGCGGGAATGTGCGTCCTCCCCTTCTCGCAGTAGACGATTGCGCTCGAAACACATCAGCGCGAGCACGCCGAGCACGACCGCGGCAACCAAGGGCGCCGCCGCCGCGTGGCGCCAGCCATTGGAGACCGCGTGATTGATGAACAACGCGGCCGTGCCCATCGCTGACACCGCGGTGCGGCGCCACGACAGCGCCGTGCGCTCGCGCGCCATGCCGGTATCCGGCGCGGGAGCAGTCACCCGATCAGCACCGCCACGGCCGCCAATACCGAAATGATCGCGATGCCCCCCGCCAGCAGCGGGACCATGACGGTGCCGCCGAGGGGTTCGCCGCGGCGCATGGCGGCCTCGATGCCGCGCCAGTGCCGGTACGCGCCGACGGCCACCATCACCGCCAGCACGATGCAGCTGACCGCGAGCGCCCGCCGGAATCCGGCATGTTTGAAGGGCTGAACCAGCGTGTGCACGGCGACGCCGCCGGCGAGCAGCCCGAGGGCGGTGCGAATCCAGGCCAGGAACGTGCGCTCGTTGGCGAGGGTGAATCGGTAATCGAGCTGCTCGCCGGGACCCGAATTGCCCGTGCTCGAGGACATCTACACCGCCTCTCCGGCCGATGCTAACTTCCAGCAACCGAGCATAGCGCCGAAATCAGGCCAGGCCCCACGCCTGCGGGATGTAGGTAACCTGCGCGGCGATCGAGGTGACCGTCTGGGCGAGGTCGAGCGTCGCGGAACCGAGACCGATGATCGGATGATCTCCCATGATGCGCTCACTCCTCGTGGTGCTGTCGCCTTCCTTATTGCAGTTCTACTGTAATATAAACCCTCCCGCCCGGCACTATGCCGCGCACCACAGCACCGGTGCGGGGACGACACCTCTCAGGAACCCCTTGTACTGCAGTTAGGATGTAAAAATTTGGTGGGAGAGGTGGAGTAGTCATGGTCGAGGGGAAAACGCTGCCGGACAACGGCGCGCGCCCGCGTCGTCGCCGCAATCCGGAGCAGACCCGGCGGGCCATCGTCGAGGCGACCCTCGCGGCCCTGTCCGAGGGCCAGTTCCTGCCCACCACCAAGGACATCTCCGCGCGCTCGGGCGCCTCGGAGCGCAGCATCTTCGTGCATTTCCCCGGACGTGACGATCTGCGGCTGGCGGTCGTGGAGGAGCAGGCGAGCCGGGTCGAGGCGCTGATCGAGGACATCGACCCCGCCCTGCCGCTGTCCCAGCGCATCGACGAGGTGGTGCGGGCAAGCGCGGCGGTCTACGAGCTGCAGCGCTTCCCCCGCCTGGCGGGCCTGATCGAGGCGCACACGGTGCCGGGCGTGGATGCGCGAATGCACGAGACGGAGCACAGGATTCGGGAGTCGCTGTCGCACACCTTCGGCCCCGAGCTCGCCCAGGACGAGCAGCTGCTCGACCTCGTCGAGGCCGCGATCGGCTGGGGTGCACAGCATTACCTGATCGAGCGCCGCCGGCTCTCGCGGGAGGCCGCCTCGAACGCGGTGCGCCGCAGCCTCACCGCGCTGCTGGCCGGCTGAGGCTACCCGGTCTGGTTCAGTCCGCCCAGCACCTTGGCCGGGCGCACCCGGACGACCAGCTCGCCGGGGACGCCGTTGCGCTTGCCGAATTCCTCGGCCCTGTCCCGGCCCATGTACCGAGCAGCGATCTCGGTGGCCGTGCGCAGCAGCTCGCCCGGATCCTCGGAGACCGTCGCGATGCCCTGGACCTGGATGTAGCCGTACGGCAGCTCATCCAGATCGACACACACCGCCACCCGGGGGTCGCGCAGGATCGCCCGGCCCTTCGCGGACTCCTTGCCGGTGTTGAAGACCAGCTCGTCACCCTCGAGGATGAACCAGACCGGATTGATCACCGGCCGGCCGTCGGCGGTCGCGAAGGCGACCTTGCCCGTGCGCGTGCCGTGCGTCAGGAATTGACGTACTTCTGGATCGGATATGGACAACATGGGCACGAGCGTACGGGGGATATCGCCTGAGCCCGCGTCGACACGAGCACGCCATGTCCGCCCTGCGCGGTGGCCGACACGTCACCGGACGCGACTCATCAGGGGATGCGGCGCAGCGAGCGGGTATGAGCCCGGGCGCACGGCGAGCGCAGTGAGGCGGCATGGGCCTGAGGTAAGCCAGGCGAGCGCGAGCCGAGGTGACTCACCGAGGCACCGCACGGACGCCGGAGCCGAGCGAAGGCGAAGAGCCCGGCCTCACAGCGCGCCCCGTTCGCGGGCGCGGGCCACCGCCGAGGTTCGCGACTTCACGCCCAACTTCGAATAGATATGCACCAGATGGGATTTCACGGTCGTCTCGCTCAGGAACAGGCTCTTGCCGATCTCGCGATTGGAATGCCCGTCCGCGACCAGCCGCAGCACCTCGATCTCCCTGGGGCTCAACGTGGTATCGGGCTTGCGCACCCTGGTCATCAGGCGCGAGGCCACCGAGGGCGACAGCACGCTCTCCCCCGCCGCGGCCGCCCGTACCGCGGCCAGCAGCTCCGGCGGCGGGGTGTCCTTGAGGATGTAGCCGCAGGCCCCGGCCTCGATGGCGCCCAGGATGTCCGCATCGGTGTCGTAGTTGGTGACCACCAGCACATTGGGCGGATCCGGCAGGGCGCGCAGGGCACTCGTGGCATCCACACCCGATTTCCCCGGACCGAATCGCAGATCCATCAGCACCAGATCCACTGCCGTTGTCGTGCACAGGGATACGGCCTCCTCGGCGGTGGGTGCTTCGCAGAGCACCTCGATGTCGGCTGCGGAATCCAGCAGCGCACGGAGCCCGGCCCGCACGATCGCGTGATCGTCGGCCAGCAGCAGCCGGATCATCGCGCCTCCATCGGATGCTCGGTTGCGGCGGAAGCATTGTCGCCCGATCCCGCCGGGTCGGCATCGGCGCCGGTCTCCGGGATCGGGAACGACACCGTGACGGCGGTGTGGCCCGGCTCGGTCTCCACGTCCATGCTCCCGCCCTGCTGTTCGACGCGGCTGCGCATGGCGTTCAGGCCGAAGGTGCCCCGCGCGAAAACCGCGGGCTCGATGCCGATTCCGTCGTCGACGACGTCCAGATGCACGCCGTCCTCGGCGTAGGTGAGGGTGATCCGCATGCGCTGCGCGCGGGCGTGCCGCACGACATTGGAGACCGCGCCCTGCGCGACGCGAACCAGCGCCGCCTCGATCGGCATCGGCAGCCGCTCCGGCTCGCCCTCCACCAGCACCCGGGTATCGAGCCCGGGTGCGCTGGCGCGCTGGGCGATTCGCTCGAGCGCGCCCGCCAGCGACTGACCCTCGAGGGCGGCCGGGGTGAGCTCGGCGATCAACTGGCGGGTCTCGGCGAGATTGTCCGCCGCGGTCTCGCGCGCCAGCCGGATCTGTTGCCGCGCGGGATGATCCGGGGCCACGCCCTCCGCGGCGTGCAGCAGCATCTGAATGCTGGACAGCCCCTGCGCGACCGTGTCGTGAATCTCCTTGGCCAGGCGCTCGCGCTCGGCGAGCTTCCCGGCGGTGCGTTCGCGTTCGGCCAGGGTGGCGCGGGTGGCCAGCAGCTCGTCGATGAGGCGCTGCCGTTCGGTGGCCTCGCGGAACAGCGCCCGATACCCCATGCCGATGGCGACCGCGACGGCCGCGCCGAGCACCGGACCGATCACCCCGCCCGCTGTCCACCCCCGGTGCGCGCTGAATCCGACCACCGAGATCACGGTCGCGGCCACGACCGCCGTCAGGCCCCAGTTCCGCGGCAGCAGGTGCAGATAGAGGAAGAACAGCCCGAAGACCAGATAGACCGCCTCGGGCTGCAGGGCGACGAGCCCCAGCCACAGCACGGTCAGCCCGCCCAGCCACACCCGCGCGGCCGTGGGCCTGCTACGCAGCGCCGCCCCGCCGAAGTAGGTGAGCAGGAACAACACGGCCAGCACCAGCACCGGCACCCGGTGCTCCCCGCCTGGCACCAGCGCCCGCACCACCACGTACGCCGTCAGCGCCACCATCAGCCCGTGCAGGCTGGCCTGCAGGGCGGCGAAGACGGGGGCGAGGGGTGAGCGGTGCACAGTGCCAGCTTATGCAGGGTTACCGCCGCGGCATCCATCGAAAGGTGGAAACGCACCCCTCCCTCGGCAGGGGCGAGATCCGATCGCAGTGGCGATGATTCCGGGCCGCATCCGGAACAGGCTGTAGTCATGTTCGTAGCACTGAGAGATCTGCGGGCCGCCCGCGGCCGATTCGGGCTCATCACGCTGGTCGTCGTCATGGTCGCCCTGCTCGTGAGCTTTCTGAGCGGCCTGACGGCGGGCCTGGCACACCAAAACATATCGGCACTGCAGCGGATGTCCGGCGACACGGTCGTGTTCGCCGACACCGGTTCCGCGCCGTCGTTCGATTCCTCGGCACTGACCGCGGATCAGGTACGCACCTGGCAGCGGGCCGGAGGCACCGTCGACCCGGTCGGCATCAGCCACTCCCAGGCCACCCGGACGGGCTCGGCTCCAGCCCAGGTGGCGCTGTTCGGCGTCGACGGGAACGCGTTCGGCAGCCACACGGCAACAGCACCGGGCACGGTCGAGCTGAGCGCGCCCGCCGCGAAGACCCTCGGCGCGTCGGCCGGCGACCGCATCGGCCTCGGGACCGGCACCTTCACCGTCGCGGCGATCGGCGGCGACGACTGGTACGCACACACCCCGGTGGTATGGATGTCGCTGGCCGACTGGCAGGCGGCGATTCCACACGGCGGCGCCGCGACGATCCTGGTCGCCTCCGGCGTGCACGACACCGCCGCGGTGAATTCCGCCGCGCACACCGCCACGACGAGCGCGAAAGGCTCGCTGCAGGCGATCGGCTCCTACAAGGCCGAGAACAGCTCGCTCACCCTCATGACGGTCATGCTGTTCGCCATCTCCGCGCTGGTGATCGGCGCCTTCTTCACGGTGTGGACGATTCAGCGCACCCCCGATATCGCGACGCTGAAGGCGCTGGGCGCCACCACCGGCTCGCTGGTGCGCGATGCGCTCGGCCAGGCGCTCATCGTGCTGGTGATCGGCGTCGGGATCGGCGTCGGCGTTACCACGATCGCCGGAATGGCGATCGGCTCGGCGATGCCGTTCGTGCTCAGCGCCACCACAACCGTCCTTCCCGCCGCGGCCCTGATCGGCCTGGGCCTGCTGGGCGCCGCGTTCGCGCTGCGCTTCCTGGCCACCACCGACCCGCTCACCGCGCTCAACCAGGCCCGCTGAATCACGCTGATCCACAGGAGTTTTCGATGACCACCGCACTCACCGTCACCGACGTCACCCTCACCTACCCCGACGGCGGCGACCGCCTCACCGCCCTGGACCGGGTGAACCTGCGGGTGGACGGCGGCGCGATCGCCGCCATCACCGGGCCCTCGGGCTCGGGCAAATCCAGTCTGCTGGCCGTGGTGTCGACGCTGCAGCGCCCGGATGCCGGGCGGGTACTGCTCGAAACCGCGGGCCGCAGCGTCGATCTGGCCGCACTGAACCGTCGCGATGCCGCGGCGCTGCGCCGGGTGGAGATCGGCATCGTCTTCCAGCAGCCCAACCTGATTCCCGCCCTCACCGCCGTCGAGCAGCTGGAGGCGATGGGACAGCTGGGCCAGCGGGCGTTCACCCCGCGCCGGATCCGTCGCGAAACACATACCAAGGCAATGGATCTGCTCGATGCGGTCGGCCTGGCCGGGCAGGAGCACAAGCGTCCGGGGCAGCTCTCGGGTGGCCAGCGCCAGCGCGTCAACATCGCCCGCGCCCTGATGAACGATCCGGCCCTGCTCGTCATCGACGAGCCCACCAGCGCCCTGGACACCGAACGCGGCGCGGCCGTCATCGACCTGATCCTGCGGGTGGTACACGAGCATGCCGCGGCCACCCTGCTGGTCACCCACGATCGCTCCCACCTGCACCTGATGGATGCGGTGTACCGAATGGTGGACGGGGTGCTCACGGCCGAGCAAACCGCCGAAGTGACTGTCTGACAATCAACGTCCCACGCCTACCTGGGTGTGACTGGCAGCGCGTCGGGCGACCCGCAGCTACACCAATCGCTCCGTGGTGTGTGCCCAGGCATCTCGAACAACGGCCAGCGCGATCTCAGCGCTGATCACCACCGGAGTTCAGTCGGCCACACCGTTCGTCCCCGGGCCGACAGCAACTGGATCTTGACCGACGCACCGGATACGGAGCGAAGAATGGCGGCCCCGGTGTCCGGGACATCGCTCAGTGCCGGAACCTCGGGCCCTGGTTGTGCATAGATTCCGGCCAAATCCTGCGGACGCACGGTGCGAAGCGGCGCCCTCCAGAGCTCACTGGGCAGCAGGGTGCTGCGACGCTCGGCCACCAAGATCACCTCCCGGAGAGTATGCATATAATCGGGCATAACCCAATGCAATGCATACTACCGGACCATTGACCGCCTTCCTGTCTACCGGTGCGCTCCAACGGCCAGGAGCAGAGCGGGACTACACCGCGGGCTTGGGCATCTGTACCGCCGCATACCAATCCAGTAGGGCGGGATCGTCCACCGCGCTGCGCTCCACGACGCGCGCGGCGTCCGCCCCCTGGAACAGCTTCTTGATCGGCACCTCGAGTTTCTTGCCCGTGCGGGTGTGCGGGATGCCGGGCGCGAGAATGACCTCGTCGGGCACGTGCCGCGGCGACACGTCGGTGCGGACAACGCCTTTGATCCGTCCCACGAGTTCCTCGGTGAACTCGACCCCGGGCGCCAGGGTCACGAACAGCGGCATCCAGTAGCCGCCGTCGGGCTGTTCGGCGCCGATCACCAGCGCCTCGGCGACCTCCGGCAGCGACTCCACCGCCTGATAGATGTCCGCCGAGCCCATCCGGATGCCGTGCCGGTTCAGCGTCGAATCCGAGCGGCCGTGCACCACCACGCTGCCGCGTTCGGTCAGGCTGATCCAGTCCCCGTGCCGCCACACGCCGGGGTACGTCTCGAAATACGCGGCGCGATACCGCGATCCGTCCGGATCGTTCCAGAAACGGATCGGCATCGAGGGCATCGGCGCGGTGATGACGAGCTCGCCGACCTCCCCGCGCACCGGCGCGCCGGCCTCGTCCCAGGCATCCACAGCCGTCCCCAGGAACGGCACGGACAGCTCGCCGGGCCACGCCGGGACCGTCGGCGCGCCGCCCATGAATGCCGACACCACATCGGTGCCGCCGCTGATCGAGGCGACCTGCACTCGCTCACCGAGCACGTCGCGCAGCCACAGCGCGGAGGACTCCGGCAGCGAGGCTCCGGTGATGCCGACCGAGCGCAGTGCGGACAGATCGTGATCGCGGGCGGGATGGGCGTCGGCCTTGATGCAGGCCAGCACGTAGCCGGGGCTCGTGCCCAGCACCGTGGTGCCGGTGCGAGCCGCGATGTCCCACAGCGCATCCGGGGCCGGATGGGCCGGGCTGCCGTCGTAGCAGACGATGGTGGCCCCGACCAGCAGCCCGGCCACCTGGAAGTTCCACATCATCCAGGACGGGCTGGTGTACCAGAAGAACACGTCGCCGGGGTCGATATCCGACTGCAGCGCACAGGATTTGAGATGCTCGACCACGACACCGCCGTGGCCGTGCACGATTCCCTTGGGCAGGCCGGTGGTGCCCGAGGAGAACAGGATCCACAGCGGATGGTCGAATGCCACCGGCTCGGTGGATATTTCGGCGCCGTCGGGCGCGCTGGCCGATTCCCAGTCCAGCGCACCGGGCACCGCGCCGCCCAGCCGCGAGACGACCACCGTGGCCCGCAGGCCCGGCAGTCCCGCACGCAGGCTGGCGATGTCCTCGCGCTTGTCGTGGGACTTGCCGCCGTATCGGTAGCCGTCGGCGGTCACCAGCACCACCGGCTCGAGCTGCCCGAGCCGGTCGAGCGCGGCCTTGGCCGAATAGTCCTGCCCGCAGGCACTCCAGACCGCGCCGATGCTCGCGGTCGCGAGGAACGCGATGACGGCCTCGGCGATATTGGGCAGATAGCCGACCACCCGATCACCCTGCGTGACACCGTTCTCGCGCAGGGTACGCGCGAATGCCGCCGTCCTGCCCAGCAATTCGGACCACGACAGCTCGGTGAGCTCGCCGCCCTCAGCGGCGGACACGATCGCGGGACGCTCGGTGGTGGCGTGGCGCGCGATCTGATCGACATAGTTCAGCCGCGTCCCGGGGAACCACCGCGCCCCGGGCATCCGGGTGTCCGTCAGCACCTGCTCCGGGGCCGGGCCGAGCTCGAAGTACTCCCAGAGCGCGCCCCAGAAGCCCGGCAGATCCTCGACCGACCACTGCCACAGCGCGTGATAGTCGGGGAAATCCAGGCCGGTGCGGCCGGTCACGAAGCGCGCGAAGTCCGTGATCCGCGCGCCGGCGATGTCCTGGTCACTGGGCACCCACTGCGGCTCCATGCCATTTCCTTCCTGCGTACCGAACATCACCGATCATGCCCGCTGCCCGCCAACGCGGGCCGGGTTCGGTGCAATAGGCCCACCCACGCAGTGCCCATCAGTGGTCCCCGGGGACGCGCCGAAGTATCCGTTCCGCGTGCTGGATGACCGGTCCGTCGATCATGCGGCCCTCGAAGGCGAATACGCCGCGATTCTCCGGCACCTGCGCCAGCACCCGGCGCGCCCACTCCGCCTCCTCGGCGGTGGGCGCATAGGCCGCGCGGATCACCGGCGCCTGACTCGGATGGATCGCCACCTTGGCATCGAAGCCGACCGCCACCGCGTCCTCGGACTCCGCACGCAGCCCGTCGAGATCGCGGAAGTTCAGGTACACCCCGTCCAGGGCGAGCCTGCCGTACGCCTTGGCCGCGAGCAGCGTGGTGGACCGCAGATGCCGGGCGACGTCGCGGTAGCTGCCGTCCGCATGCCTGCTGGCGGTGCCGCCGAGCCCGGCGACCAGATCCTCCGCGCCCCACATCGTCGCGATGACATTGCCGGCGCGGACGGTCTCGTTGATCGTCAGCGCGCCCAGCGGCGATTCGACCAGCGCGATCACCTCGAACTCGGCCAGCGCCGAAACCTGTTCGAGGGACTCACATTTGGGCAGCATCACTCGCCGGTACGCGGTCTCGGCGAGGGCGGCGAGGTCGGGCGCGTGATCCGCGGTCGCCGCGGCGTTGACGCGCACCACCGTGCGCTCCGGGTCCAGCGGCGTGGCGATCAGCGCGGCCCGGGCCGCCGCCTTGTCCGCCGGGGCGACGGCATCCTCGAGATCGATGATCACCACGTCGGCGGCGGCCGCGGCCTTGGCATACCGTTCGGGCCGATCCGCCGGGCAGAACAGCCACGCCGGTCCGGGCGGCTCCCACCTCACGCCGTGACCCCGTCGTCGTCCTTCGGCGCCAGGCGCACCATCGTCTTGCGCGAGGCCGTGGCGACCACGTCGCCGTGCTGATTGCGACCGGTGTGGGCGAAGGTCACGATGCCCTCTCCGGGACGGGATTTCGATGGCCGCTTCTCGGTGATCACGGTTTCCGCGTACAGCGTGTCGCCGTGGAACAGCGGCTTGGGAAAAGCGATATCGGAGAAGCCGAGATTGCCCACGATGGTGCCCTGCGTCAGCTGCGCCACCGACAATCCCACCAGGGTGGAGAGGGTGAACATGGAATTGACCAGGCGCTGATTGAACGGCGGCAGCGCATCGGCGAACGCGGCGTCCAGGTGCAGCGCCTGAGTGTTCATCGTCAACGTCGTGAACAGCACGTTGTCGGCCTCGGTGATGGTGCGGCCGGGGCGGTGCTCGTACAGCACGCCGATCTCGAATTCCTCGAACCACAGCCCGCGCTGCACCACCCGGCGCACCGGCTCCGGCGACGTCACAGCCCCAGCTCCCGCCCGATCAGCAGCAACTGCACCTCGGTGGTGCCCTCGCCGATCTCCAGGATCTTGCTGTCGCGATAGTGCCGGGCCACCGCGTAGTCGTTCATGAATCCGTAGCCGCCGAAGATCTGGGTGGCATCGCGCGCGTTGTCCATCGCGGCCTCGCTGGCGACCAGCTTCGCGATCGCGGCCTGCTTCTTGAACGGCTTGCCCGCCAACATCAGGGCCGCGGCGTCGTAGTACGCGGTGCGGGCCGCGTGCGCGCGGGCCTCCATGCGCGCGATCTTGAAGGCGATGGCCTGATTGCGTCCGATCGCCTGCCCGAAGGCCTCCCGCTCGCCCGCGTAGCGCACGCTCTCGTCCACGCAGCCCTGCGCCGCGCCGACCGACAGCGCCGCGATCGCGATGCGGCCCTCGTCCAGGATGCGCAGGAAGTTGGCGTAGCCGCGGCCGCGCTCGCCGAGCAAATTCTCCTGCGGCACACGGACGTCGGTGAAGCTGAGCGGATGGGTGTCCGAGGCGTGCCAGCCGACCTTGTTGTAGGCGGGTTCGGCGACGAAGCCCGGGGTGTCCGCGGGCACCAGGATGGTCGAGATCTCCTTGCGCCCCTCGGTCTCGCCGGTCACCGCGGTCACGGTCACCAACCGGGTGATGTCGGTGCCCGAATTGGTGATGAACTGCTTGCTGCCGTTGATGATCCAATCCCCGCCGTCGAGCACGGCCGTGGTGCGGGTACCGCCGGCATCGCTGCCCGCGCCGGGTTCGGTGAGCCCGAAGGCGCCCAGGGCGCGGCCGCTGGCCAGCTGCGGCAGCCACTGCTGCTTCTGGGCCTCGGTGCCGAACCGGTGAATCGGCATGGCGCCCAGGGAAACCCCGGCCTCCAGCGTGATCGCCACGCTCTGATCGATCTTGCCCAGCTCCTCGAGGGCCAGGCACAGCGCGAAGTAGTCACCGCCCATGCCGCCGTACTCCTCCGGGAAGGGCAGTCCGAACAGCCCCATCTCGGCCATCCCGGCGACCACCTCGTACGGGAAAGTGTGCTCGGCATCGTGTTTCGCGGCGACGGGGGCGACGACCTGGCGCGCGAAATCCCGGACGGTCAGCGCGAGGTCGCGGTACTCCTCGGGCAGCGTGCCCGTGGACAGGAAATCGGTCATGCGCGGATACCCTTCGTACTCTGTGCCGCGCGAGGTGTGCTGCGGCGCAATGGTGGTCGGTTGTGGCGCCGTGAGCGGCGGCCATGTCTGCTCACCGGGACTCCCCAGCCGGCTGATCGGACGACGCCGCGGGCTGATCGGCGGGCACGATGCGGGCCAGCAACTGGTCCAGTTGCACCTGCGTGCCCGGATCCACCAGCAGCTCAACGGTTCCCGCGGCCGGTGCGGTGAGGGTGTGCTCCATCTTCATCGCCTCGACGACCACGATCGGATCCCCGGCCGCCACCACCGCGCCCGACGCGGCGGGTGCCGCGATCACCGAACCCGGCATGGGGCTGCGGATTTCGGCCTCGCCGACGTGATCGGCCGCGGCGCGTGCCGCGATCTCGGCGACGATGCGCAGGCTCGCCACGCCGCCCGATCGGTCCGCCGCGATCCACAGCCGGCCCTCGCCCTCGGCCACCCGATAGCCGCGGCGCACGCCGTCGAGCACGAGGGTCAGCTCCGTGCCCTCCAGAGTGGCGGACAGCGTGTGCCGCGCGGGAGTAGCCGAAGCCTGCTCGGTGGCCTCGTCCTGGATCCACGCCTCCGCCCGGTCCGGGCGGCCCGCGATGTACACGTGCGCCGTGCGGTCGCCGCCGCTCAGGCGGATGGTCGTCGGGGCCGGTGCGCCGATCCGCCAGCCGTCCGGAATATCCCAGGGCCCCTGCGGATTCGCGGGCCAGCGCCGCAGCCAGTCGAGCACCGCCGCGGCGATGAAGCGGTCGTCCGTCGCCGGCGCGGGCGCGTAATCCACCGCGCGCTCGTCCAGCAGCGCGGTATCCAGCCGTCCGGCAACAACATCCGCATCGGCGAGCAGGAATCGCAGGAAATCCACATTGGTCTGCACGCCGAGCACCTGCGTATCGCCCAGCGCCCGATCCAGTGCCGCTATCGCCCCGGCTCGATCCGGCGCGTGGGCGATTACCTTGGCCAGCATCGGGTCGTAGTCGCTGCCGATCACCGCGCCCGCGCGCAAGCCCGAATCCACCCGCACGCCCGCGCCGTCCGGCTCGGACAGCGCGAGCACCGTGCCGCCGGTGGGCAGGAAGTCCCGGCCCGGATCCTCGGCGTAGACGCGCGCCTCGATCGCGTGCCCGCTCAGGCGGATGTCGGACTGCTCGACGGCCAGCTTCTGCCCGGCGCCGATCCGCACCTGGCTCTCCACCAGGTCGACGCCCGTAATCAGTTCGGTGACAGGATGTTCCACCTGCAGCCGGGTGTTCATCTCCATGAAGAAGAACTCGCCCGGCCGCTCGGCCGAGACGATGAACTCCACCGTGCCGGCGCCCACGTAGTCGACGCTGCGCGCGGTGGCGCAGGCGGCCGCGCCGATCCGGGCCCGGGTGGCGGCGTCCAAGAGCGGCGAGGGCGCCTCCTCGATCACCTTCTGGTGCCGCCGCTGCAGGCTGCATTCTCGCTCGCCGAGATGCAGCACGTGGCCGAACCGGTCGGCGAGGATCTGCACCTCGATGTGGCGCGGGCGCGTGACGAACCGCTCCAGGAACAGCGTGTCGTCGCCGAACGCGGACGCGGCCTCACGCCGCGCGCTCACCAGCGCCGCGGCCAGCTGTCCCGGCTCGTCGACCCGCCGCATCCCCTTGCCGCCGCCTCCGGCGGACGGCTTGACCAGCACGGGATAGCCGATTTCGGTTGCGGCATCGATCAATTCGGCGTCTGTGAGGCCGGGACGCGCGATGCCGGGGACCACCGGAACGCCGAAGGCGGAGACGGCGTTCTTGGCGGCGATCTTGTCGCCCATGATCTCGATCGCCCGCACGGGCGGCCCGAGGAAGACGATTCCGGCCGCGTCCAGCGCGGCCGCGAAGGCCGGATTCTCCGACAGGAACCCGTATCCCGGGTGCACGGCCTGCGCACCGGTGCGCACGGCGGCCTCGACGACGCGCTCGATGTTCAGGTAGCTGTCGCGTGCGGGCGCGGGCCCCAGCCGGACCGCCTCGTCGGCGTCGCGCACGTGCCGCGCACCCGCGTCGGCGTCGCTGTAGACCGCGACCGAACGAATTCCCATGGCGCGCAACGTGCGGATCACCCGCACCGCGATCTCGCCCCGGTTGGCGACCAGAACGGTATCGAATGGCACGGGACCACCCCCCTCCATCTGCAAATTGTCCATCATCGCCCTCACATCCGGAACACGCCGTAGGAAACGGGATCTAGCGGCGCCTGCGCGCATACCGAGAGGGCAAGGCCCAGTACGGTTCTGGTGTCGGCGGGATCGATGACGCCGTCGTCCCAGAGCCGCGCGGTCGAATAGTACGGATTGCCCTGCCGCTCGTACTGCTCGCGGATCGGCGCCTTGAACGCCTCCTGATCCTGCTCGGTCCAGGACTCGCCGACCTGCTCGCCGCGCACCGTCGCCAGCACCGAGGCGGCCTGCTCGCCGCCCATCACAGAGATGCGCGCGTTCGGCCACATCCACAGGAAGCGCGGCGAATACGCGCGCCCGCACATCGAATAGTTGCCCGCGCCATAGGATCCGCCGATCACCACCGTCAGCTTCGGCACCCGCGCGCAGGCCACCGCGGTCACCATCTTGGCGCCGTGCTTGGCGATGCCCCCGGCCTCGTAGTCGCGCCCGACCATGAAGCCGGTGATGTTCTGCAGGAACAGCAGCGGCACCTTGCGCTTGTCGCAGAGCTCGATGAAATGCGCTCCCTTGACCGCGGATTCGCTGAACAGCACGCCGTTGTTCGCCACGATGCCGACCGGATGCCCGTGAATACGAGCGAAGCCGGTGACCAGGGTGCGGCCGTATTCGGCCTTGAACTCGCCGAATTCGCCGCCGTCGACCAGCCGGGTGATCACCTCGCGCACATCGTACGGCGTGCGCAGATCGACCGGCACCACGTCGTACAGCTCGTCTTGCGGCGCAACGGGTTCGGCGACCGGCTCGATCGCCCAGGGGCCGGGCTCGCGCGGGGGCAGCGTGGCCACGATCCGCCGCACGATCCGCAGCGCGTCCTCGTCGCTGTCGGCCAGGTGATCGGTGACTCCCGAAGTGCGGGAATGCAATGCGCCGCCGCCCAGTTCCTCGGCGGTGACCACCTCGCCGGTGGCCGCCTTCACCAGCGGCGGGCCGCCCAGGAAGATCGTGCCCTGATCCCGGACGATGACCGCCTCGTCGCTCATGGCCGGCACGTACGCCCCGCCCGCGGTGCACGACCCCAGCACCGCGGCGATCTGCGCGATGCCCTGGGCGCTCAGCGTCGCCTGGTTGTAGAAGATGCGCCCGAAGTGCTCTCGGTCCGGGAAGACCTCGTCCTGCCGGGGAAGGAAGGCGCCGCCGGAGTCGACGAGGTAGATGCAGGGCAGGCGGTTCTGCAGCGCCACTTCCTGCGCGCGCAGGTGCTTCTTGACCGAGATCGGGTAGTAGGTGCCGCCCTTGACCGTCGCATCGTTGGCGACGATCACGCACTCGCGCCCGGACACCCGGCCGATGCCACTGATGACTCCCGCGCCCGGGCATTCGTCGTCGTACATGCCCGTGGCCGCCAGCGGCGAGAGCTCCAGGAACGGGCTGCCCGGATCCAGCACGCGGTCCACTCGCTCCCGCGGCAGCAGCTTGCCCCGCGCCACGTGCCGCTCGCGCGCCCGGGCGGGTCCGCCGAGCGCCGCCGTGGCCAGCCGCTCCCGCAGATCCCGCACGAGGTCGAGATGTTCGGCGCGGTAGCCCGTCGCCGTGGCATCCGCGTCCCGAGTAACCGTCATCACACCATCCTGCCCGATCGGTTAGTCGCCAATAACTGGAATTCAAGCTAATCTCAATTAACCGAGATGTCCAGGATTTCCGAAAAGAGGCGCGATGACCAGCAGCGATTCGATCGCGCCCACCCGGCGCGAGCAGCTGAAGGCGCAGCGGCGCGCGCAGCTGCTGGAGGCCGGGGCCCGGCTCATCGCCGATCGCGGTTTCCCCGGGGTGCGCCTGGACGATCTGGGTGCGGCCGCCGGAATCAGCGGCCCGGCGGTCTACCGGCACTTCCCGAACAAGGAGGCCCTGCTGGTCGAGCTACTGGTCGGCATCAGCCAGCGCCTGCTCGAGGGCGGCAGAACCGTTGCCGCACAGGCTCTCTCGCCACAGGAGGCGCTGGCGGGCCTGATCGACTTCCATCTCGATTTCGCCCTCGGCGAGCCGGAGCTCATCCGCATCCAGGACCGCGACCTGGACAATCTCCCCGATTCGGCCCGCCGCCAGGTCCGCCGCACCCAGCGCAGCTATGTCGAACTCTGGGTCGGCGTGTTGTGCGGTGTCGATCCGGAGCTGAGCGAGTCGACCGCCCGCGTGCAGGCCCACGCGACGTTCGGCCTGATCAACTCCACCCCGCACAGTGCCCCCGCGGCCCTGGCCACCCGCGCGCGTCCGGTGTTGCGCGCCATGGCATTGGCCGCCCTCGGACAGTAACCCAGCGAATTCGACTCGGCCGCAGTAGTGTCGGGCGCGGTGCTCGTTGTTGGCCACGGCGAAGCTGTCCGTTCACTCGGTCGGCTCCCGCGGCCGACCACCCGATGAAGGAGTGATCTCCGGACTACCTCGGGGATCAGAAAAGACAGGAAAATAAAGATATGCGTCGTGCCCTGATCAAGACCGGAAGCGCGCTGGCGGTCGTCGCCGCACCGCTGGCCGCCATGGCCGTCTTCGCCGGCGGTGCCTCCGCCGATGCGAACGTTCCGGTTGCTCACCCGGTTGCCAACACGATTCCGCTGGAGCCGGTGGCCACGAACCCCCACGCGAAGTACCCGGATCCGACGCTGAACGGCGCGGCGGCGGGCGCGGCGATCGGCTCGGCCACGGGTTCGTTCGTCGACCCGCTGCCCACCCTGCTGGGCGCGGCGATCGGCGCCGGCATCGGTGCGGTCGACCCTCAGGTCGTCCCGCAGGTGCTGCCCTGATCGGGTAGACCCAGGACCACCGGGGCCGGGCGGCATGCGCTGCCCGGCCCCGGTGCTTTCCCCGTCTCAGTCGCGCCGCAGTTCGCGCTCGGCGGTCGCCATCACGTTCTTGATGCCCAGAAGCACCATGGGCGCCATCGCCAGTGTCCACAGATCGCCGAATATCGGTGCGGCAACCTCGAATTCGGATCGCCAGCACATCCGGGTGCCGTGCGCGACATCCCGGAACGTCATGAGCCCGTCCAGATAGCGCAGCGTCGGGTACGAACTGAGCAGCTTGTAGCGCATCATCCGCGGCGGGTCGTATTCGACGATCTCCTCGGTGACCCGCACCAACGGCGTCACCAGCAGCCGCACCGCGCCGACGCCATGCTCGGCCACGTCGCCGGGCCGCACCAGCATCACCCGCCGGATGACCGGAACACGCTGGTAGTTCGTCGCGTCGGTGAGCCAGTCGAAGACGTCTGCCGCGGGCGCACGGATGGTGCGCTCGAGCGTCACCGTGCGCATCGGGACTCCGTTTCGGGCTGGGCGGGGGGCTTGATTCGCTGCGCAGCCTACGGTGTGAATCCCGCACTCGGCCAGACAAATCGGCCGAATCGATGCGGTTTCGATATCGACCCTTCTCGCGGCGATCACGGATCAGCATGCGGCAGCGACCTTTTCAGATAACCGGCAGAAGGGTACCGGCCGATCGACGCAAACCGGTCCGGACAGCACGACGAATGTGACCGTCCAACACCATGATCAACTGGAGGCGGCGTCTCGCAGGCCCCAGCGGTCGTCGGAACGGTTATCCCCCGGATCCCGATCGGCACCTGAAGAACGGGCGATCCTTCGCCGACCAGGCCTCAGTGTCCCAGAATCGGCAATAACAAACCGATACCGGCCGTAACACTGAACGGCCGAATACCGCCTGCTAGCTACCATGGCGACCAGGAATACCCAGGAAGCGCCGCCACGGTGACACCGACCGCTCCGGCGCCCCGCCACTCGCGCGTGCGCACCGCAACCCGGTGCGTATGCGCCGTCACCGAAGGACAGGCCTGATAGTGAGTGAGCCAGCAGAGGCGTCGACGAGCACGCCCGAGCGCGTCATCCGGCGCCGACCCAAGAATCGCCGGGCGCAGATCGCGGCGATGTCGGCGGCCGCATTCGGCTCACTCGGCTACCACGGCGTCAGCATGGAGGACATCGCCACGCGCGTCGGCATCTCCTCGGCCGCGCTGTACCGGCACTATCCGAGCAAGTACGCCCTGTTCCGGGAGGAGCTGCAGCGACTGGGCGCGGCCGCGGTCGCGGCGGTCGCCCTGCCGGAGGAAGCGTCGGACTGGACGGCGCAGCGGCGCCTGGATTCGGTGATCGACGCGGTCATCGCCGCAACCGTCACCAACCGCTCGACGGTGGGTCTGGCCCGGTGGGAGCAGCGCTACCTGGACGAGGCCGACGGCGCGGCCCTGCAGGAGCGGTTCGGCACCGCGGTCGGCGTGGTCGCGGACCTGATCGGCGAGCTACGCCCGGACGTGGCGCACCGCGACCTCCGGGTGCTCTCGGTGACGATCTTCAGCGTGATCAGCAGCATCGGCGACCACCATGCCGCGCTCCCGGTGAAATCCCTGACCGCCGTGCTGCATTCGGCCGCCTGGTCGATCGCGCGGGCCGAGCTGCCCGAGCCGGCCGCCGCCGCCCACCCGCCCCGCGCCGCGGAGATTCCGCAGGCGTTCAAGCACGAGCTGCTGCTGCGGAAGGCGGTCGAGCTGTTCCATCAGCGCGGCTACCCGAACGTCAGCGTGGAGGACATCGCGATGGCCGCGGAGCTGTCCGCGGCCTCGGCGGTGTACCGCTACTACCGCAGCAAGAGCGACCTGCTGGCCGCGGCGTTCCGGCGCGCGGCCGACCGGATGGCCGGGGCGATCGGTCCGGCGACGACGTCGTCGAGCGGCCCCGCCGAGGTGCTGTCCAAGCTGATCGACCTGTATGTCGCGGGCTGTTTCGCCGAGCGCGAGCTGACCTACGTCTATTACGCGGAATTCGGCCATGTGCCCGCCGAGGAGCGGACCATGCTGCGCAATGTCCAGCGGCTCATCGTGGCCGAGTGGGTCAAGCTGCTGGTGGAGGTGCGCCCGGAGCTGTCGCAGGCGCAGGCCCGCATCCTGGTGCAGGGCGCGTTCAGCCTGGTCGTCGACCTCGGACGGGTCTTCGGCGACGACTCGCGCAGTTGCTCGCAAGATCGGGTGACCAGGCTGCTCGAGACCACGCTGTTCGGCGACCGCTGAGGGCCGGAATTCCTGTGCCGCTTCAGGATCGGAAGGTAGGCCAGGGATACAGGGTCAGGTGCAGCAGCAGGATCACCAGCAGCGCCAGCAACACCGCGGCCAGCGGATGCGCCCGCCGCTCCAGATAGCCGATGGTGCGAAACAGCGTGGGGAACGGCACCTCTCGCGCGAAGAACATCGACAGTACGCTCGGCACGATCACCCACAGCACCGCGATGAGCCCGTACATCACGTACGCGCCTACGAAGGTGCCCGGGTGGATGTGCCGCGCGCTCACCGCGAACACCACCCCAACGACGAGCCCGGCGAGCCCCACCACCAGATACCCGCCCGTCCCCTCGGAGCGCACGGCCCCGGCATCGCGGGTGGCGCGGCCGTTGGCGGTGTACTGCCGCCCGGCCAGCACGTCCTGCCGCACATCCGGATGCATGATCAGTTGTGGCACAGCGTAATAACCCAGCACCACGATCACGAAGGTAACCACGAGCCGCACCCAGGAGTGCGCCGACTCCAGATGCCCGACCGTCGCCGAGATCGTAGGCCAGTCGCCGACCTTGAATACGGCCGCCAGCTCCGGGCCCGCCACGGCCAGCGCCGCGAGCCCCCACATCAGATATCCCCAGAACTCCGCCGACCGCCCACCAGTCTCGCGAGCCCCGGCCGCAACCTCGGTCATATTCCCGATATACCACCGGCAGGAACGGAATATGCGCCTCATGGCCGACCGGTTGCCACACCGACACCGACCCGCAATATCTCGGCCCACCCGCGGCTTCCACACCGAAAGGCCATGTGCCCGAATGAATAGTTACCGATAGCCCGAACCGGGAAAGGCCGGGATCCGGTGCGGGATCCCGGCCTTCCACCGGTTATCCGGCGGCGCTTATGCCTTCGGCGGCGTCGTCAGGTCGTAGACCTGCACACCGTCGACCGTGGTCGGGGTGTAGTGCGCCTGGACCCACGCGGTGATCTGGCCGCCGGTGGTGTTGGCGCTCGAGCCGAAGCCCTGCCAGCCGCCGAAGTTCGCGCCGGGCTGGGTGTTCTGCTCGGACGCCGGGTTCGGCGTCTGGCCGTTGGCGTGCGTTCCGGGGGCGTGTGTACCCGTATGCGTGCCCGTGGCGGAGCCGTGGGTATCCGTGGCGGGGGCCGCCCCGTGACCCTGCGAGCGGGAGCTGAGCAGGAAGTAGTGCACATCCCCGTTGGCCACGTACTGCTGGAACTGCGCCAGCGTCGGCCAGGGATCCCGGCCGCTGAATCCGCCGATGGCCATCAGCGAAGCGCCCGTACGCAATTCGATCGAACTTACCTGCTGGGATCCGATCGCCGCCGCAGCCCAACGGCTTCCGGAGGCGGCGCCGAGCATGGCGTCGAGTTGCGTTGTCGCGGTGGTGCTTTCGTCGCCCCAGCCGTGCTCGCCGCTGCCCCGCGCGGGACCGCTGTACGGGCTGCCGCCGCTGTGCGGCAGCGCGACCGTCTCCACGGCATAGGCCGCGGGCGCGGCGAGACCGAAGATCAGCGCCGCGGCGGCGATCGCGACTCCGGCCCGGCCCGCCCGGCCGCGCCCCTCGGCGGCCGCCGACGTCCCGGCCGCGCCGAACGCCACCAGCACCACGGCCGCGACCACCGCGCCGATCAGCAGCGTCCACCGCAGCCACGGCAGCCAATTCGGCGTCAGTCCGAGCAGGTGGAACACCCAGGCCCCGGTCGCCACCGACATCGCGGCCAGGGTCAGCCGCGCGCCCCAGTGCGAGCGCCGCCGCCACAGCAGCGTGGCCCCGATGGCGCCCAGCGCCGCGATGGCCGGGGTCAGCTCGATCGTGTAGTACGTGTGGAACCCGCTGCTCATGTAGCTGAGCACCAGCCCGGTGCCGAGCAGCCAGCCACCCCACAGGATCAGCCCGGCCCGGTCGGCATCGGTGCGGGCCGCACGCCGGGTCAGCCACAGCCCGGCCAGCAGCCCGACCACCGCGACCGGAAGCAGCCAGGAGTATTCGGTGGCCAGCGACGGCTGGAACAGCCGCGACAGGCCGTTGCTGCCGCCGACCATCCCGCCGAACCCGCCGCCGTGCGGTACGGCATGGGTGGCGACCGCGTGCGCCGTCGATGCCGCCGGGTGCGCCGGGGCCTTTGCGCCGCCGCCGTGCTTGTTGCCCAGCAACCGGCCCAGGCCGTTGTAGCCGACTGCCAGCTCCCACAGGCTGTTGGTGGTCGAGCCGCCGATGAAGGGCCGCGATCCGGCGGGCCAGAGCGCCACGAGCGCGACGAACCAGCCCGCGGAGACCACGACCGCGACACCCGCGGTCAGCAATTTGCCGATCCGCGACCAGAATCCGCCCGGCATCGCCACCAGCACCACCAGCGCCAGGCCCGGCAGCACCAGCAGCGCCTGGCCCATCTTGGTCAGGAAACCGAAGCCGATCGCCACGCCGGCCAGCGCGAGCCATCCGGTGCCGGCCGACCGCCACCCGGCCCGGGGCGCCTGCAGCGCCCGCACCACGTAGTAGGCCGCGGCCACGATCAGGAACATCATCAGTGCGTCCGGGTTGTCGTACCGGAACATCAGCGCCGCCACCGGCGTCGCCGCCATGGCCGCTCCCGCCAGCAGCCCTGCGCCGTATCCGCTGGTGCGCCGCACGGCGCCGTAGAGCAGCGCGACGGTGGCCACGCCCAGTAGCGCCTGCGGCAGCAGCATCGACCACGCGCTGAAGCCGAACGCCCGCCCCGACAGCGCCATCAGCCACATGTTGGCGGGCGGCTTGTCCACGGTGATGGAGTTGCCCGGGTCGAGCGAGGCGAACAGCAGCGCCTTCCAGCTCTTGGTGCCGGACTGCACGGCCGCGGCGTAGAAGTTGTTGGCCCAGCCCGCCGAGCGCAGGCCCCACAGGTACAGCACGGCGGTGGTGACCAGCAGCGCCGCCAGGCTCGGCCGTACCCAGCGCGGCCGGTCCGCCGCGTCTGCGGTCGCCTCCGCCGGCGGTCGGACTGGCTGCTCCTGCACCACGTCCGCGCCCTCGGCGCTGATCGAGACCATGTTCCCGCCTTTCTCCACGGATTTCGCCTTGTCGCCGCCGAGCGTAGGAACGCCGGCTGGCAGACGGGCTGTGCCGCCGCTGGGAACTCCCTGTGGGAGGCGGATCCTCAGGTGGGGCTCGAGGTGCCGATGCCGCTGCCCCGGCCGCCGCGCGATCGGTCAGGGCGGATCACGCGGCCTGCGGGCGCAGCATCGGCGGGTGTAGCGCCTCGGCCGGACCGGCCCGGTACAGCTGCGCCGGTCGGCCGCCGTCACGGGTGCTGGTGCGCCCTGTCGCCTCGACGAATCCGGCGGTGCTGGTTACCTTGCGATGGAAGTTGCGGGGATCGATGTCGGTGCCCCACACCACCTCGTACACCCGCCGCAGCTCGGCGACGGTGAATTCGCGGCCGCAGAACGCGGTGGCCAGCGAGGTGTACTCGAATTTGGCCCGGGCGCGCTCGACCCCGTCGGCCAGGACCCGGTGATGATCGAAGGCCAGCCGGCCCGGATCGGCCAGCAGCTGCTCGACGGACCAGATCGCCGCCGCGGTGGCATCGACGCCGGCGGTCGGCGCGGGCAGATGCGGTACCAGCGCGAGATAGCCGGTGCTGATGACCCGGCCGCGCGGATCGCGGCCGGGCTCGCCGTACGTGGCCAGCTGTTCCAGATGCAGTCGGTCGGCGCGGATGCCGGTCTCCTCCCGCAGCTCCCGCACCGCCGCCGCGGACAGGCTCTCGTCGGTCTGCACAAATCCGCCGGGCAGGGCCCACCTGCCCCGATAGGGCGCATACAGGCGCTGGACCAGCAGCGCGCACAGGGTGTCATTGGGCGCAGTACGGGCGCCGAGGGTGAGCACGACCAGATCGACCGCGACCGCTGCATTGAAGCGAAAAGCATTGGCCATGACCGAGATTGTAATCGTCAGCTTGACGATAACATCAGTTCGTTGCGACCGGCATGAACGGTGCGTAGTCGCGCACGTGCCCCTCGACCCAATCCCAGAGCGAGACCGGATCCACCGCGACCCCGCGCTGCAGAATCAGCCGCCAGCCCTGCTCTTCCTTCTCCCAGATATCCCCGTCGCGATCCAGGTAATAGCCCGCCGTCCGGGGCTCGATGGAGGAATTCTCGTTGAACACCAGCATATCTCCCGCCTGTCGTCCTTTCAGGATCTCCAGCAGTGCGGGCGTCTCGGGACGCCGCCGGTTCCAGCTCTGACCCATATCAGCATTCCCCTTCGTACGGCTCTCTCGGCAAGTATTCCGAGACACGCTTCCGGGTGGCTCCCGATCGAATTAATACAGCGTTCCAGTTGGGATCTACAGCCTAAGCCAGACATTGACAAAAATGAGCCCTACCTGAGGTTACGGATCCGATACATCGAACCGCCGGACAACGACCCAGCCTGCCCGTGGGCCCGGTAATGCAAAAGCAAGGCGGTCGGAGATATGACAGAACAGGCATCCTACCGGCCGAAGTGACACGAATCCCACTTTGCCCCACATTGCAGGCACGTGATTGCAGGCACGACGCGCAACACCGGACATAATTTGAAATGTCACAATTTAATAACTGTTCGGCAAACATCCAGCATGCGTAGTTGGGGGCGCCGTTTATAAATTCGTTTCAATCGAACGTTCAACGATCCGAATATGCATGGCCCCGACGTACAACCGCCCTCCGTCACAGTGACCGATCACTCCGCCCACTCCCTGCGGGATCCCCTGCGACCGAACCAACCCGCCGCTGTCGCGAGGGCGAGGCCGGCGCAGCGTGCCCCGTCCAGCGAACCCCTCGACCACACTCTGATCAGCACCTCCGCCCGGCGCGTTTGCGTCACCACACCGGATGGCATTGACACGGACGGGACAACGCTGGTGCGATAGGGACTGCTCGGGGGGTGGCCGATGCGTGTCTCTCAGGGGGCCGATCCCGTACAGACAGGCTGGTGCACCCCGACACAGGGGCCGGGATGATCGGACAGTATCGAAAGGCTGTGCCGCAGATGAGGATCATGCAAGCCGTTCGCACGGGGCTACTGTGCGCCGCCGCGGTGTGCGCGCTGGCGATGCCGTCGGGAGCCGTAGCGATCGCGCCCGCACCCGCGGTCGCGGATCCGGTCGGCGCGCCGACGCCCGGCAGTTCACCCGTCATCCCCGCCGGGACGGTCATAGCGCCCCCGCTCGACTGCACACCGAATGGCCAGCACCCGTATCCGGTGGTCGTGCTGCCCGGCGCCGACGGCACCACCGATCAGACCGCCGCACAGTGGAATCCGATGCTCACCGCGCTGCGGTCCGACGGCGACTGCGCGTTCCTGTTCCAGGGCGGCATCATCAAGGGGCAGCGCTGGGCCGGCGATGTCCCCGGCGAGGCCCGTCAGGTGGCGGACTTCGTCGCGAAGGTGCGCGCGGCGACCGGCGCCGACCAGGTCGACATCGTCGCGCATTCGGCGGGCACCTTCGTCGCCAACTACTACCTGAAGGTGCTCGGCGGCGCGTCATCGGTGCGCGATGCGATCCTCCTCGCCCCGGAGTCGCGCGGCTGCGACGGCGCGGGATTGCTTGCCCAGTACGGGATCACGAATCCGCCGATCACCCCCCTGCAGGCGGCCAAGGCCGCGCCGTACCTGGTGTCCCTGCTGACGGTCATGTTCCCGGGCATGGCCCCCGCAATGCAGATGTCGCCGACCTCCGCGGTATACCAGTCCGTATTCGGCGGACGGGTGACCCAGCCGGGTGTGCACTATTCGGTCCTGGCCACCCGCAACGACCACATCGCCACCCCCGCGGTCACCTGCTCACTGATCCAGGAACCGGGCGTGGTGAATGCCGTCTACGAGGACCAGTTCCACGACGCTCCCACGGTCGACCATTCCACTCTGCGCTCGAGTCCGGCGACCACGAATTGGGTACTGCAGCAGTTGCATTCGTGATTTCGCCCGGATGAAACCCCGATGACCTGGTGGGATGCCGCGCTGCCCCCGACGGGCTCGCCGCTACGAACCGCGGCCGAACCCCCGCCGGTGCCGGACCTTCCCCGGGACCGGCACCGGCGAAGCAATGGTGAGCGACTGTCCGCACACAACATTGCGTTCGCCCGCTCGATATCCAGGGTACCCGCAAGGCCCGCCGTACCCGGCGGTATCTCCGATCACTTTTCGCGCTGGACCCCGCGCACCCTTGCGCCCCACCACAGTCCGGTGCCGTAGGCCAGATCGTCGAGCCGCTTGCACATCAGATAGCGCAGCGGATCCAGCCCGCCGGCGTCGCGGTGGGTGAACCAGTCGGCCAGGCCGTCGGCGACGGCCATGGTCACCGCGATCCGCCGCACGCGCCGTGAGGCGATCATCGCCAGCACGGTCACCGGCCAGTAGTCCCGGCACATCGCCGAGACCAGGCGCCATACTCCGCCGGAGAATCCGCGCGCCAGCGCGATCGCCGCGACCCGGGTCGGATTGTCCAGCTCGGCGAACACCCGCCGCAGCCGCACCAGCGCGGCGACGAGTGTCATCGCCGCGCCCAGCACGCTGCCGCGCGAGGCGATCCCCAGCAGCGCCGTGACCACCACGGTCCACAGGGGCACCGACAGCGGCGCGGTCGGCGAGCCGTGCCGGCGAGCCAGCGGGGCGGCCCCGGCGCCGTGGGACACCTTGCGCCCGAACCACTTCCCGAACGACACCGGCTGCTCGCACGCCACGTGGGCGGCCGGCTCGTAGCGCAGCCGCCAGCCGGCGCGCTCGAGCCGCCAGCACAGATCGATATCGGCCGCGGAGAACATCTGCTCGTCGAATCCGTCCTCGGCCAGCACCGCGCGCCGCCGCACCAGCATCGCCGCACCCGGCACGTAGGGCACCGCGCCGCGCGAGGTCACCGCCGCCTCGCGCCGCCCGCGGTCCAGCGACGAGCGGGTCTGCTCGTACCGGCCCAGCACGGTGACCGCGCGGTCCCGCGCGACGATGCGCGGCGCCACCAGCGCGACCTCCGGATCGCTGAAGTGCCCGAGCATCACCTCGAGCCAGCCCGCCCGCGGCACCACGTCGGAGTCCAGGAAGGCCACGAATTCGGTTGTGGCCGCCCGCAGCCCGGCATTGCGCGCCGCGGCCGGGCCCCGCCTGCGGTCCTGGCGCAGCACGGTCACCCGGCAGTGGCCGCCGGTCGGCGGGATGCGCACCGGACGGTCCGAGCCGTCGTCGACGACGACCACGCTGTGTCCGCGCAGCGTGCGTAGCAACCGCCCGAGCCCCTCGGCGTCGTTGTGCAGCGGCACCACCACCGTCACGTCCTCCGGACGCGGCAGCAGCCGGGGACGCGGATTGCCCACACCGGCATCGAGCAGCCGCCTGGCAACCACAGCGGACTTGCGGTCGGTCACCTCGAGATATCCGTCACCGATCAGGGCGGCAGCCTCTGGCGCGAGTCGCAGCAACCGCGTCGGCGAATCGCCGACCAGGAACCGCCCACCGGAGTATGCGCGCACCCTGGGATCGATTCGCACCCCGAACCCGTCGGGCAGTCGATCATGGCGCATTCGTGGAATGTTATGCGCTGTCTGTGCTTCCGTCCTAGCGTGTCGGAAAAAACGGATCGAATCGATGCGAATACCCGCTCACCGGGACGCGGCCTCCAGCACCGCGAGACCCCGCCCACCGGAACATGGTTGGCAATCGCATCGCAAACAGACTGCGCGACGCGACTCGATCGAATTGCGCCACCGCACAGTTCACCATCGGTTACTGCCAGGTGGAATGTGCCATGGGTCGTCGAGCCCCCTCGTGGTTACACCGCGCTACCGCTTCCGGGCCTCGGATGCGCACGGCGCTGTGCATTCGCAGGAGTGCGGCGGCCCGGTGAGTGATACACATGCGAACCTGCGCCGAGATGTGCGCTCTAGACTGCGGAGGGGAAAACACGGTGAACAGCGCAGGACGGGAACATCGCCGCATGGCGTCCGTCGGCACAATCTCTAGGCGACACGGGAGTCGGACGGATGCAGACCAGCGGAGGCGGTAATACGCTCTCGGAATCCGAGATCGTCGAGGCTGCGCTGCGTGTGGTGCGCGAGGACGGCGTGGAGAAGTTGTCCATGCGCCGGTTGTCCCGCGAGCTCGGCGTCTCGCCGATGGCCCCCTATTACTATGTCGCCGACAAACGCGAACTGCTCGACCTCGTCGCCACCGCGGCATTGACCGGCGTGCGCAAGCCTGCACCGGAATCCGGTCCCTGGCAGCAGCGGCTGCGCGAACTCATCGATCAAATCGACGACAAACTGCGCAAGCATCCGGGCCTCGGCGATGTACTGATCGAACAGATGCTGGGAAAGCAGCTCGATCTGATCGCCGCGGTAATGGAGATCCTGTTCGACGCGGGATTCGATGAGCGCAATGTGCTCGCGTCGTATGCCACGATCCACACCTATCTGTTCGGTCGCGGCCGGGTCAATCCCCGCGATCGCTCCGCGCTGTCCGAGGCCGCGCTCCCCGATGCGGTCGCGCGCGCGGTGAAGCACATGGGCGATCTGCGCGGTAAATACTCGTACGACTTCGGCATGGACGTGTTGATCGCCGGGCTGGAGGCCCAGCTTGTCCGGCAGCACGAGGGCCACGTACTATAAAATTAGAACACGTTCTACTTTCTGTGTTCTGTGTGACAACCCGGCCCGAGAGGACGCTATGACTACCGTCGACCCTCGACGTGACCCCATCGAACCGCACGGCTCGCGTTCCGTGGTGCTGCGCGTCTCCGAGGTCATCACCGAGACGGCCGATGCCTGTTCGCTGGTGTTCGAGGTGCCCGCCGAACTGCGCGAGCGGTTCGACTATCAGCCCGGTCAGTTCCTCACCCTGCGCATCCCCAGCGAGCTGACCGGCTCGGTGGCGCGCTGCTATTCGCTGGCCAGCTCGCCGCACACCGACGACAAACCCAAGGTCACCGTCAAGCGAACCGCCGACGGATACGCCTCGAACTGGCTGTGCGACAACGTCCGCGCGGGCGATCAGCTCGAACTGCTGCCCCCCTCGGGCGTATTCACGCCCAAGAATCTGGATGAGGATCTGCTGCTGTTCGGTGCGGGCAGCGGCATCACGCCGGTGATGTCGATCCTGAAGTCGGCCCTGTCCAGCGGCAGCGGCAAGGTCGCGCTGATCTACGCCAACCGCGATCCGGAATCGGTGATCTTCGCGGCCGAACTGCGCGAGCTGGTCGACAAGCACCCGCAGCGGCTGGTCGTCGTGCACTGGCTCGAGGCCGTGCAGGGCCTGCCGAGCGTGGAGAAGCTGGCCGCGCTCGCGGAGCCGTTCGCCGACCGGCGCGCCTTCATGTGCGGTCCCAAGCCCTTCATGGACGGGGTGCACGACGCCCTGGCCCAGCTCGGGGTGCCGCGCAACCGCACCCACGCCGAGGTCTTCAATTCCCTTGCCGGAGACCCGTTCGCGGACGTCGCCCCGGTCGAGGTGAGCGCCGAGGAGGCCGCCGACGCCGCCACCGTCGAGGTGGAACTGGACGGCGAGGTGCACAACCTGAACTGGCCCCGCAGCCAGACCCTGGTCGACATTATGCTGAGCAAGGGCCTGGACGTTCCGTACTCCTGCCAGGAGGGCGAGTGCGGCTCCTGCGCCTGCACCGTGCTCGAGGGCAAGGTCGAGATGGGCAACTCGGAGATCCTGGACCCCGAGGACATCGAGGCCGGATACATCCTGGGCTGCCAGGCGAAACCGGTCACCGACCACCTGAAGATCCAATTTTGACGGGATCGTTGCGCCGCACAGCGATTCGCTTCAGCTCGCGGTGACCTCGGCGACCGCGCCCAATACGCGGCCCGCCTCGAAGGCCGCGGCGCTGGCGGGTAACGCGCCGGGGCGGCCGCTGTTGAGGACCGTGACCGTGCCTGATCCGGCGGCGGGGCGGCTGAGGGAATCGATGCGGCGAAGGGTTTGCGCCGCAACGGCCTCGGCGCTGTCGAACAGCCGCAGCCCGGGGGGCAGGGCCGCCAGGATCTCGTCCATCACCAGCGGGTAGTGCGTGCAGCCGAGCACCACGCCCTCGGTGCCGGGCGGGGTCAGGGCGGCGGCCTTCTCGATCGCCTCCCCGATGCCGGCCAGGTCGCCGCGGTCGATGGCGTCCGCGAGTCCGTGGCAGGCCACGCCGGTCACCTCGGCATCGCCCCCGAAGCGCGCGATCAGGTCGGCCTGATAGCGGCTGGCCGTCGTCGCGGCCGTCGCCCAGACCGCCACCGTCGCGCAGGCCGCGGCCGCGGGCTTGATCGCCGGGACGGTCCCGATCACCGGGACGGCCGGACCGACCTCGGCGCGCACCTGCTCGAGCGCGGAGACGCTCGCGGTGTTGCACGGGATGACGATCACCTCCGCGCCCAGATCGATCGCCCGGCGCGTGGCCCCGAGCACCCGATCGACCAGCCACGGTTCGGATTTCGGGCCCCACGGCGCGCCGTCGGGATCCAGCTGCAGCAGCAGATCGAGCTCGGGCCGCAATCGACGTAACCACGCACCCGTGGTCAGCATCCCCAGGCCGGAATCGATGAGCGTGACGATCACAGCGACCACTGTATTAGTGGGCGACGATCCGCCACCCGCCGCACCCGCCACAGGCGCATCACGCGTCCGTCAGCCGACCTCGGCCACCGCCTGCGCATTGGCGGCCAGCTCGGCGCGCGCCTTCATCACCTTGCCGGTCTTGCCCGCGCCGACCACAGCCGTCAGCAGCCCGTCGGCGAGGTAGTGCGCGAGGAATTTGCGCCCGTCGTCCTCGAGGATGCGCACCTCGTCGGCGCCGACGGTGGTGCCGAGCACCTGGATCTTCACGTTGTACTGATCGCTCCACACGTACGGCACCCCGGGCGCGGGCGGCTCGGTGCCCAGCAGCGCCGCGGCCAGCAGCTGGGCCTGCTCACCGGCATTGGTCCAGTGCTCCACGCGCCGCTGCCGTCCGGACGGCTGCCGCCAGGCCGCGACATCGCCCAGCGCCCAGACGTTGTCGACCGCGGTGCGTCCGACCGCGTCGGTGAGCACGCCGCCGCCCGTGGCCGGATCGGCCAGCGGGACACCGGATTCGGCGAGCCAGTCGGTCACCGGCGCGGAGCCGATGCCGATCACGACCAGGTCGGCCTCGATCTCGCTGCCATCCGACAGCCGCGCGGCCCTAATCGAATCACCCTCGGCGACAAGCGAATCCAGGCCGACACCGCAGCGCAGATCCACGCCCTCCTCGCGATGCATGCGGCCGACCAGCGCACCGACCTGCTCGCCGAGGGAGGCGGCAAGCGGCGTCGGCTGCGGCTCCACCAGTACCACCGGCACGCCGCGCGCGGTAAAGCTGGCCGCCAGCTCGCAGCCGATGAATCCCGCGCCCACGACCAGCGCGCGGGTCGCGCCCGACAGCTCGGCGCGCAGCGCCACCGCATCGTCGTGACTACGCAGCACGTGCACCCCCGACGCCTGCGGCAGTCCGGGAATGCGCTTGGGACGCAGGCCCGTCGCGATGATGAGGTGTTCGTAATCCAGCGCGGCGCCATCGGCCGGCAGCAGCCGGCGCGCGACCGTGTCGACCCCGTCGGCGCGCACGCCCAGCCGCAGCTCGATCCGCTGTTCGGCGAAGAATTCGGCCGGGCGCAGGGTGGTGTCGTCGGTATCGCCGCGAACAAACTGCTTGGACAGCGGCGGGCGATCGTAGGGCAGTCGCGCCTCCTCGCCCAGCAGCACCAGCGGACCCTCGTATCCGGCCCGGCGCAGCTCCTCCGCCGCGCGCAGACCCGCCAGGCCTGCCCCGGCGATCACGATCGGACGGCCGGCCCCCCGGGGATGGTGCGAAGGCGCAGCCGACGGGGCGGGTGAGGCCTGCATCGCCGCCGATGCAGTCGGGACAACGGTCATCGCGAGTGGGGATGGCTGCACGAGTTCCAATCTATTCTAGAACGCGTTCTAATTTCCATCGTGTGATCACCACCACTCCGAAATCGCCGCGCAATCGTGCCGGACCAGGTATTGATCGGGCGGTCAATCAGAGTTATACCGAGAGGTGACAGTCCATCAACCTCTTCAGGAGGCACATCATGTTCAACGAATCCCGTGCTCAGGACTTCGTCGCCGTCATACTCGGCGTCGTCGCGGCGCTGTCACCGATCTGGGTCGACAACAACGGCCGGGCCATGTGGACGCTCATCGTCCTCGGCGTGCTCATCGCGCTCACGGGCCTGGCGCAGCTGTCGCGTCCGGCAATGGCGGAACTGGATTACGCCATGGGCCTGTTCGGGGTGCTGCTGTTCATCTCCCCGTGGGTCATGAACTTCCACGCCTTCAACGGCGCCTCGTGGACCTCCTGGATCATCGGCGTCCTGACGGTCGTCGTCGCGGTGGCCGCACTTCCCCAAGTCACGGCGCGGCTGCATACTGCTCACTGATGCACGTACCGAAACCCCATCGAGCCGGGCGTCGCCGCAGCAGGAAAGTCGACGGCGACGCCCGTGCCCTCATCCTGGATGCCGCCGAAAACCTCTTCGCGACAAATGGATTCGATGCCACGGCAACCGCGGCCATCGCCGCGGCCGCCGACGTGCCCAAGGGGCTGGTGTTCTACTACTTCCCCACGAAGGATTCGATTCTCTCGGCACTGATGTCCGAGCGAGTGCCCCCGACCCCGCTCGATGACATCGATTCCGTCGTCTCCCCGGGCGACCCCGCCAAGAGCCTGGTGGCCCTGGACGCCGCGCTCAACCTGCGCAACCATCACTCCTCGGTGCTGCGGGTCATCATGTGGCGCGAGGCCGACACCCACCCGGATGTCCGAAAGCAGTTGCGGCGCGTGCGCGATCAGCTGCTCGACATCACCGCGCGAGTCCTGCAGGCCAGCGCGCCGGGCCCGGTACAGCCGGGCACCCTCCGGGCCTGTGCGGGCGCCTGGGTATCCGCCATGCTCGCCATCGCCACCACGGATCGGCTGCACGCTCTCGACGGGCTCACCCTCCCCACCGCCGACGAGATCTTCAACATCTCCCAAGTGGTCGCCGCCGGAATGACACATCTCGGCTGAATCAACGTCGCCGCCGGAACAACACAAATCGGTCGAGACTGTCCCCGGTCGGCGTGTCCTACCCGGCCGCGTAGCTCGCAGCACTTGAATACAGCCTGGACGATCAATACCGATGCCACTTTCGGAGGTCATGCGGTGACTCGTTTTGCGCTCGGTTCGGCACGACTGCACGAAGTTCCCGGATGTCTGCTGGCTGTCCTCGCGATCCTGATTCTCGGATGCGTGCCGGCAGCGACGGCAACGGCGGAACCAATCTACCCCCGTCCCGATCCCGATCCCTTCTATGCCGCCCCGGCAGATTTGGCCGCACACCGGCTCGGCGATGTGCTCGGGGTACGGCCCATGCCGCCGCTGCTCACCTTTCCCGGGACCGCCGTCACGCTGGTCAAGTTCCGCTCCAGCAACTCCCGCAATCAGCCCATCGCAGCAACGACCACGGTGCTGACCCCGCCCGGCCATCGGCCCGATGGTCCGCTCCTGTCCTATCAGCACATCATCAACGCGCTGGGCACCGAGTGCGCGGTCTCACACGCGCTCTACGCAACCGACCCGAATCTGGTCATCCGCGAGGCCCCCGCGCTGAACCTGCTGCTGATGCACGGGTGGAGCGTGGCGCTGCCCGATCACCTGGGGCCGCAATTCGCCTACGGCGCGGCCCGTCTGGGCGGGCAGATCACCCTGGACGGGGTGCGAGCGGTCGAGCGGGTGCCCGGGCTGACACTGCACCACAGCCGCGTCACGCTGGCCGGCTACTCCGGCGGGGGCATGGCGACCGCGTGGGCTGCGGCCCTGCAGCCGACGTACGCCCCCGACCTCGCGCTCGCCGGAGCCGCCGCCGGCGGGGTGCCGATGAATCTGGAGACCATGGTCCGGGTGCTGGGCGACCACCGGCATCCGGCCTTCGGCCTGGCGATGGCCGCGGCGATCGGGCTCGAACGTGAATACCCCGACCGGCTGCCGGTGAGTCACTACATGAACGCCCAGGGCCTCGCGGCGGCGCACGCCATGGCCAACGGCTGCACCAACGAGATCATCGCCGCCGGGGCCGGGCGCAGCGCGCTGGATTTCGCGGCCAGCACCGACCTGATCAACAGCGTGGAGGCGCGGCGGGTCGTCGAGGAGAACAGCCTGGAACTGTTCGACAGCGTGCCGAAAATTCCGATGTACGAATGGCACTCGCCGACCGATTCGCTGATTCCGCTCGATGCGATCCGCAATACCGACCGCCGCTACTGTGCGGCCGGGGTGCGGTTGCAGGCCGAGCTGACCCCCGCCCCGGAGCATCTGACGGCGGCCGTGGCCGGGCTGCCGGAGGTGGTCGCCTGGCTCGACGCCCGCTTCCACGGCGAACCGGCGCCGTCGAACTGTCCCGCGGTCTGAGCGGATCCGGGACGGAGCGCCATCGAGGCGGCGCCACGACCGAGCCCTCGGTCGGCAAGTTGCTCACACCCCCCGAGTTATCCACAATCGCTCGACGACAGCGGCGGTGGGCGCGCAGCGCGCCGATGATCGAGGCATGGGAACCCCGCAACCGATCTCCCGCCGCGACGCCCTCGCAGCGGGCCTGTCCGATGGCGATCTGCGGCGGCTGTGCCGCCACGGATCCTGGCATCGCATCCGGAACGGACACTACGTCGCGGCCCCCGCTACGGCGCTGACCGCGCCGGAGCGGCACCGGGCGCTGATCCGGGCGACCGTTGCGGCAACCTCCGAAACAGCCGTGGTGAGCCATGTTTCGGCCTTGATCGGGCACGGCCTGCCGACCTGGAACATCCCGCTGGACCGCGCCCATCTCACCCGCCCCCGGCGCGGCGGGTCGCGGCTGGGCCGGGTCATCGTGGTGCACGCCGGCCGGCTCGAGCACGACGATGTCACGCTGGTCGAGGGCATCCGGCACACGACGGTCGCGCGCACGGTCGTCGATATCGCGCGCACCGAGAAATTCCCGCAGGCGGTGGCCGTCGGCGATGCCGCCCTGCACCGCGGCGCGGCGAAAACCGCACAGCTCCACGAACAGTTGCGCCGGGCACGGGCCCGGCCCGGATACCAGCGCGCGGCGGAGGTCGTGTCGTTTCTCGACGGCCGCTGCCCGGGAATCGGGGAATCGCGTCTGCGGGTGGCGATCGCGACGGCCGGGCTCCCCGGGCCGGAACTCGCGGCCCGCGTGCTCAGCCCCGACGGCAGCTTCGTCGCCCGGGTCGACTGCCTGTTTCCCGGCCTGGGTGTCGCGGCCGACTTCGACCCGCTCGGCGGGCACGGTGTGTGTACCTCCGCATTCGCTCCGGCCGTGCGCGCGCACACCGGCCCGGCCGAGGGGGCGCGCATCGCGGCCGAGCTGCGCGAGGACAGGCTGCGCGCGCTGGGCTGGATTCCGGTCCGGTGGACCTGGAGCGAACTCGACGAGCCCGGGGAGGTGCCCCGCCGGATCGAGGCCGCGACGGCGGCCGCGGCGCACTGCACGCGCAGCGGCCGCTGGCTACCGGCCGCCCGGATCTGATTGTCCGCATGGTCTGTATCTGCCCAGCTACCAAGCGGATCCCGCGTTCGCGACGAATATCGGACGACCCCGGGGAGTCGCACACCATCCAGGTGGAGGTAACAATGGCCAGTATGACCGACCCCGATTTCGCCCGTTTCGGAGAGCCCAGTCGCTCGCGCCCGGAGGGATCTCGCCTCACCCATCCGCGCAACGGGACCGCTCCGCACAGTGAGATGGAATCGGGATCGTCCACCGCGCTCACGGGATTCGATCCAGGCCGTGGCAGCCTCGGCACGCCAGGGGTGGCGGTCGCATGGACCCCCGCCGATGTCGCGCCCGACTGGGCCACCGGAGGCACCCCCGCATCGGAGACTCCGGCGGGCCGCGCGGATCGGCCCTACGGCGGACCGGAATCACTCCTGTCCGCCCCCGATTCGGTGGCGATCGGCTCCGAGCCGAGCACCCCGATAACCGATTCGGTAGCGATTCCACGGCAAACGTCGCACGCCGCACCCGAATCCGGCCAGTTCGGTTCCGGCGTCCCCTGGCCGACCGAGACCGGCTCGGAATTCTCCGCCTTCCTCTCCCCCTCCGATCCCCTGCCCCCGCTCCCGTCCCGGGAGCGAACCACTCGCGTCCCCGGGACCGGCACTCCGGCAGCTGAATTCGACTCGAGTCCGTCCCCCGCATCGCCCGGGCCCGCCGCCTCCGGTTTCCGCGTCGATCCCGCACCGGCGCCGAGCCCGCCCGAACTACCCCGGCGCAAACCGGGACTACCGCAGCACACACCGGATTTCATGCACACCACCGCGGAGCAATCCCTGTTCGCCGAATCCCCCGAACCGGGAATTCAGAGCAACGGTTCGGCATTCACCTCCGGGGAGTCCGCTCCTTCCACCCACGGCGCGCCATTCGCCTCCGCCGATTCGGCTCCTTTCGCCAACGGCACAACATTCAGCCCCGGCGATCCCACTCCCTTCACCGACAGCACAACATTCAGCTCCGCCGATTCCGCTCCTTTCGCCAACGGCACAGCATTCAGCTCCGCCGATTCCGCCCCCTCCATTAACGGCGCATCATTCGCCTCCGACGATGCCGCTCTCTCCACCAACAGCGCAGCACCCCGCTCCGGCGATTCCGCCCCCTCCATCAACAGCGGGACATTCAGCCCCGCCGATCCGGCTCGCTCCACCAACGGCACGGCGTTCAACTCGGGTGATTCCGCCCCCTCCATCAACAGCGGGACATTCAGCCCCGCCGATCCGGCTCGCTCCACCAACGGCACGGCGTTCAGCTCGGGTGATTCCGCCCCCTTCACCAACGGCGCGGCATTCAGCTCTGGCGCGCACAGCGAGCTTCCGGTCGATTCGTCCGGGCCGGAAGCCACCGGGGTGGCGTTCGGCGGCGGCGCGAAACCGGTATCCCATTCCGATCACATCGCCGACCGCGCTGCGGCATCGGCGCAGCCTCGACCGCCCGCCAGCGATTCGGCTTTCACCCCACCGGCGCTCGGGCTCGTCCCGCCCGCCGCATCCGAAAATACTTCCCGCACTGGACAACTCACGGGTCCAACCCCATCCGAACCGGTCCTCGGCACGATCAATTCGGCGCGCCTCGTCATCAGCCCGGCGCCGCCCACCGCCGCCCCGAATCCACCCTGGATCCAACCGGCGGTTTCCGATAGTCGTGCGACCGTGTCCGACGACAACCACTCGACCGCATCTGATCACCACACGGCCGAACCACATAGCCACGCAACTGCATCCGACATTCTCGGAGCTGCGTCCAATAACCGAGTCGCTACACCCGATCCTCGCACGACCGCGCCCGATCTCTACACAGCTGCATCTGATCCCCACACAGCTGCGACCGATCGCCAACCGGCTGCGCTCGATCCCAACCTGGACGCTTACGATCGCCACGCGGCGATGTCCGCTCCCCCCGCGGCAGCATTCGATACCCACGCAGCTGCGACCGATCGCGACGCGGCTGCAACCGATGTCCACGCGGCCGCGGCCGATCGCAACCTCGCCGCATCCGATCGCAACGCGACTGCGACCAATCCCAACCTGGCCGCATTCGATCGCCACGCGGTCGCGTCTGATAATCACGCGGCTGTATCCGATGGCCGCGCGGCGATGTCCAATAACCACGCAACCGAGACCGAGGCCGAATCCGAGCCCACGGCACTCGAGCCGGGCGGCACCCCGGCCGCATCGGCATCGCGCACCAGCCTCCCCAGCCGAAGTGCACGCGAATTCGCCCGCCGCACAGGGCAATCAGCGCCCGATTCCGCGGACTCGCGTCCCGCCGGCGCCGCCCGCCACTCCGATCCGGCCGACCCTTCACCCACCGAAGACGCGCCCATGTCCTCCTCCCCCAGCCCGGATTCCCGCCTCGGCGCGTCCCTTGCGACCACCCCTCGCCGCTCCCGCCGCCGCGCCGCCACCCCCGACGACACCCCCGCCACCGTCGACGTCCACCTGGTCATGCAGCTCCTGCTGGCCAGTCACACCCTGGAATCCGTCGCCGACAAGGCCGAAGCCGGCGAGGCCACCCTCGAGGACTTCATCCGCGCGGCCCGCCGCACCCGCACGGCCACCGTCGACCTGGTCTCCGCCTGGTTCGGCGGCACCACCCAAATGCGCCAATTCGCCGAGGCCCTACTAGCCGCCTCCGAGTCGGCGTAAGCAGTCACGATCGAACAAATAGCGAATATCCCCATGCCCCATACCGACTACGTGCCTTACCGTTGCTGCCGCGACCTCCACAGACGACTACTCGGAGTTGCACACACTCATCAACTAGCTCGAGCCCGGCCAGATCGATGAGGTGCGGCAGCACCTGCACCGCCTCCTTCAGCCCAAGGCGAGTCGGTTCACAATACTTCGAACTTTCGATGGTCCATCGACCAATTTAGGAGCACGTGCAAGGGAAATCCTGATCGCCGACGATCGCATCCAACCGGCCCGCGAGCCCAAAAACCGTCTACCGAACCCATCTACGCGCACGGCACGTTCACCGATCTTATTGCCGAGCAACGGCGCTAAGGGCGTATTCAGCGCACCTCAATAAGCATTTCACCAGATTCGACCATCGCCACAACGGTCGGCAATACTGGAAGAACCGCCTCGAGCAGGGCCTTCCTGGAGCAGTTTCGAATCCTGATCCAGACCACGGGAGGTGCTGAAATCACATTCCGCGCGTGGCCGATCATCACGAAATCCTCGTCCTTCGTGATGATTACGGCACCGCGAAGCAATGCCTCATCCCACACGGCGTGATCCGAGGCGGACGTCAGATCGATGTCGCGAACGTGAACGGCATCGTGTCCCTCGCTCGTTATCGCCCGCGCCAACGCGGGGGGCAACTGCGCGTCGATAAGAAACTTCACGAAGCTGTTCGCAGGATTGGATGATCCGATTCGGCCGCCGCGAAGGCTAGGCAAGCACGGATGTCATCACGCTCGAGGTAGGGGTAGTCCTCGAGGATCGAATCTTCGGTCTCACCGGCAGCCAGAAGCTCGAGCACATCCTTCACGCGGATCCGCATACCACGAATGCAGGGCCTGCCCCCGAGCTGGTTCGGATCGAACGTAATCCTGGTCACCGAGCAAGCATACCGGTCGATGGTCAGGGCGGACCGGATGCAGCCAGGTCAGCCAGGAACGACTCTGCGTCATCGAAGGTTCGATAGCGACCTGCGCCGAGGTCTTCTTCGGCTTCCAGCTCTGCGGCTTGATGCCCCTCCGACCAGAACCACGCCTCATCTGCCGGACCATGAAACATCACGCAAGAATACCGTCGCCGCCAGCTTGGACTGGGAAACCTAAGCGACGGACGCGAAAAGGGCCGTCCCCCAACGGGAACGGCCCTTTTCGGCTACAAGCAGGTCTTACTTGACGACCTTGGTGACGCGACCGGCGCCGACGGTGCGGCCACCCTCACGGATCGCGAAGCGCAGGCCCTCTTCCATGGCGACCGGCTGGATCAGCTTGACGCTCATCTCGGTGTTGTCGCCCGGCATGACCATCTCGGTGCCCTCGGGGAGGGTAACGACACCGGTCACGTCGGTGGTGCGGAAGTAGAACTGCGGGCGGTAGTTGTTGAAGAACGGGGTGTGGCGGCCGCCCTCGTCCTTCGAGAGGATGTACGCCTGGCCCTCGAACTCGGTGTGCGGGGTGGTGGTGCCCGGCTTGACGACGACCTGGCCGCGCTCGACATCCTCGCGCTTGATGCCACGAACCAGCAGACCGACGTTGTCACCGGCCTGGCCCTGGTCGAGCAGCTTGCGGAACATCTCGACACCGGTGACCGTGGTCTTGGTGGTGGTCGGGCGGATGCCGACGATCTCGACTTCCTCGTTCACGTTGATCACACCGCGCTCGATACGACCGGTGACGACGGTGCCACGACCGGTGATCGTGAAGACGTCCTCGATCGGCATCAGGAACGGCTTGTCGGTCTCACGGACCGGGTCCGGGATCGACTCGTCGACCGCGTTCATCAGCTCGACGATCTTCTCGGCCCACTCGGCGTCGCCCTCGAGGGCCTTCAGGCCGGAGACGCGCACGACCGGCGCATCCTCGTCGAACTCCTGCGAGGCCAGCAGCTCGCGGACCTCCATCTCGACGAGCTCGAGGATCTCCTCGTCATCGACCATGTCCGACTTGTTCAGCGCGACCAGGATGTACGGCACGCCGACCTGACGGGCGAGCAGCACGTGCTCGCGGGTCTGCGGCATCGGGCCGTCGGTAGCCGCGACCACCAGGATGGCGCCGTCCATCTGCGCCGCACCGGTGATCATGTTCTTGATGTAGTCGGCGTGACCGGGGGCGTCGACGTGCGCGTAGTGCCGCTTCTCGGTCTGGTACTCGACGTGGGAGATGTTGATCGTGATACCACGAGCCTTCTCCTCGGGAGCCTTGTCGATCTGATCGAACGCAAAGCTCTCGTTGAGGTCCGGGTACTTGTCGTGCAGAACCTTGGTGATAGCCGCCGTCAGCGTGGTCTTGCCGTGGTCGACGTGACCGATGGTGCCGATGTTGACGTGCGGCTTCGTCCGCTCGAACTTCGCCTTCGCCACTTTGGGGTCCTCCTGGACTTGTTGGTGCGTGCATGTGCAGCAGTGCGTGGAACATCCCCGCGTGCGCGGGGACTGGGGTCTTACTGACTCCCGGCTGATGGGGGCAAGTGTGCCACCTGCCCCCGATCGGACTATTCGCCGGTCGCCTTGGCGATGATCTCCTTCGACACGTTGGCCGGAACCTCCGCGTACGAGTTGAACACCATCGAGAAGTTCGCCCGGCCCTGGGTCTTCGACCGCAGGTCACCGATGTAACCGAACATCTCCGAGAGCGGAACCAGCGCCTTGACGACACGGGCACCACTGCGTTCCTCCATGGCCTGGATCTGGCCACGGCGGGAGTTCAGGTCGCCGATCACATCGCCCATGTACTCCTCGGGCGTGGTGACCTCGACCGCCATCAGCGGCTCGAGGATCACCGGACCGGCCTTGCGGGCCGCTTCCTTCAGGGCCGCGGAACCGGCGATCTTGAACGCCATTTCCGAGGAGTCGACCTCGTGGTAGGCGCCGTCGAGCAGCGAGGCCTTGACGTTGACCAGCGGGTAGCCAGCGAGCACGCCGTACTGCATGGCGTCCTGGATACCGGCGTCGACCGAGGGGATGTACTCGCGCGGAACGCGGCCACCGGTGACCTTGTTCTCGAACTCGTACGTCGCACCGTCCTCGGCGTCGACCAGCGGCGCCAGCGCGATGATCACGCGCGCGAACTGACCCGAGCCACCCGTCTGCTTCTTGTGGGTGTACTCGTGCTTGTCGACGTTCTTGGTGATGGTCTCACGGTACGCCACCTGCGGCTTACCGATATTGGCCTCGACCTTGAACTCGCGCTTCATGCGGTCGACGTAGATGTCGAGCTGGAGCTCGCCCATGCCGCCGATGACGGTCTGGCCGGTCTCCTGATCCAGCTTCACGTTGAAGGTGGGGTCCTCCTCCGCGAACTTCTGGATGGCGGTGCCCAGCTTCTCCTGGTCGGCCTTGGTCTTCGGCTCGATCGCCACCTCGATGACCGGGTCCGGGAAGGTCATGGACTCGAGCACGATCTGGTTCTGCGGATCGCACAGGGTGTCGCCGGTCGTGGTGTCCTTCAGGCCGATGACCGCGTAGATGTGGCCGGCCTGGGCCTCGTTGACCGGGTTCTCCTTGTTGGAGTGCATCTGGAACAGCTTGCCCAGGCGCTCCTTCTTACCCTTGGTCGAGTTGATGACCTGGGCGCCGGAGTCGACCTTGCCCGAGTACACGCGCACGTAGGTCAGCTTGCCGAAGAACGGGTGCGTGGCGACCTT
The DNA here is from genome assembly GCF_050434125.1 of Nocardia sp. GP40. Taxonomy (NCBI): domain Bacteria; kingdom Bacillati; phylum Actinomycetota; class Actinomycetes; order Mycobacteriales; family Nocardiaceae; genus Nocardia; species Nocardia sp. GP40. Next base: position 484,895 of record NZ_JBNPVW010000005.1, read on the forward strand.
GAACGCCAGCGCCGCGAACGGCGCCTCCACGCTCGCGTCGCGGTGCAGGATCTCCTCCTCCTTGCCCGGGACGTGGCCGTCGGTGCCACCATCGTCCAGCGGGTTCGGCAGGTAGTCGATCACGGCGTCGAGCATGGGCTGCACGCCCTTGTTCTTGAACGCTGAACCGCACAGCACCGGGTAGAGCTCGGAGTTGACGGTCATCTTGCGGATGGCGCCCTTGATCTCCTCGATCGAGAGCTCCTCACCGCCGAAGAACTTCTCCAGCAGCGCCTCGTCGGACTCCGCGACGGTCTCCATCAGAGCCTGCCGATACTCCTCGGCCCGCTCCTTCAGATCGGCCGGGATCTCGACGACCTCGTACGACTCGCCGAGCTTGGTCTCGCCCTTCCAGACCTTGGCGTTCATCTCGACCAGGTCGACGATGCCCTCGAAGTCGTTCTCCGCGCCGATCGGCAGCTGGATGACCAGCGGCTTGGCGCCGAGGCGATCCTTGATCGTCTGCACGGTGAAGTAGAAGTCCGCGCCCAGCTTGTCCATCTTGTTGACGAAGCAGATGCGCGGGACGTCGTACTTGTCCGCCTGCCGCCAGACCTGCTCGGACTGCGGCTCAACGCCCTCTTTGCCGTCGAAGACGGCGACCGCGCCATCGAGCACGCGCAGCGAGCGCTCCACCTCGACCGTGAAGTCGACGTGTCCCGGCGTGTCGATGATGTTGATCTGGTTGTCTTTCCAGAAGCAGGTCGTCGCGGCCGACGTGATCGTGATGCCGCGCTCCTGCTCCTGAGCCATCCAGTCCATCGTGGCCGCGCCGTCGTGGACCTCACCGATCTTGTAGGTGATACCGGTGTAGAAGAGAATGCGTTCGGTTGTCGTGGTCTTACCGGCATCGATGTGGGCCATGATGCCGATGTTGCGGACCTTGTTGAGGTCGGTGAGCACGTCCTGTGCCACGGAAATCTTCCCCGCTCGTAGCTAGTTGGGATTTTTCTGGAGCGACCCTGTCGGGGGTCATCACTATTTTCAAACGCCGGACGCGGCTGGTAAGTGCCGCGCCCGGCTGTGACTCGACCTCCCGGCGGCGCCGTTCCTTCAGCGGCGATCCGGGCGGCAGGTCACCAGCGGTAGTGCGCGAAGGCCCGGTTGGACTCGGCCATCTTGTGGGTGTCCTCGCGGCGCTTCACCGAAGCACCCAGGCCGTTGCTGGCGTCCAGCAGCTCGTTGGCCAGGCGCTCGATCATGGTCTTCTCACGACGGGCACGGGAGTAGTTGACCAGCCAGCGCAGCGCCAGGGTGTTGGCGCGGCCCGGGCGGACCTCGACGGGCACCTGGTAGGTGGCGCCACCGACGCGGCGGGGCTTGACCTCCAGGGCGGGCTTGACGTTGTCCAGCGCGCGCTTGAGGGTCACGACCGGATCGGTGCCGGTCTTCTCGCGCGCCTGCTCGAGCGCGCCGTAGACGATGCGCTCGGCGGTGGACTTCTTGCCGTCCAGCAGGATCTTGTTGACCAGCTGCGTCACCAGCGGCGAGCTGTACACCGGGTCATTGATCAGGGGACGCTTCGGAGCGGGGCCCTTACGCGGCATTAGCTCTTCTCCTTCTTGGCGCCGTAGCGGCTGCGGGCCTGCTTGCGGTTCTTGACACCCTGGGTGTCGAGCGAGCCGCGGATGATCTTGTAGCGCACACCCGGGAGGTCCTTCACACGACCGCCGCGGACGAGCACCATCGAGTGCTCCTGCAGGTTGTGACCCTCGCCCGGGATGTAGGCCGTGACCTCGACCGCGCTGGTCAGGCGAACACGCGCGACCTTACGCAGCGCGGAGTTCGGCTTCTTCGGGGTCGTGGTGTACACGCGGGTGCACACGCCACGGCGCTGCGGGCTCCCCTTCAGGGCCGCAGTCTTGGTCTTGGCGACCTTGTCGCGGCGACCCTTGCGGACCAGCTGGTTGATGGTTGGCATAGACCGGCTTTCCTCAGTTAGTAACCAGGTGTCTGGAACTTCATGTGTGTGTCATCGAGCTTTCACCCGCCCGTCCGGAACGCGTCGCTGCGCATCCCGAGGTCGGGCGTGTCGCGCGCAGGTCAGGACCCGTTTTCTGGGCATGTCTGAACGTTCGGCCGCTTTCGCTGGCTTACGTCCTGCACACAAGCTTGCCCGCACGCTCCGGGCACAGCGATCCACGATACCCGCCGACGCGAGTCGGGGCAAAAACAGGGTCACTTACGTACCCGTTCGCACGGCCACTCACCCACCCCCGCCGCGGACTCAGCGGGACAGATTCAGGGTCAGCGACACCAGCTTGCTGGCCGCGGCGCACGGATCCGGGTGACTGCCCGGGTGATAGTTGACCCACCAGCCGATGATCCCGGTATCGGCGGCCGGGGCCTCCACGCCGCACGAGTCCGGATCGTTGGGCCGGTGAATCTCCAGCGAACGGCGACCCTGCACAGTGATGTCGTTGGTCGGATAGCCGAGTTTGGCGTTCGTCGCCTTCTCGTTGCTCAGCGAGCCCATCTCGTACCAGTTCAGCGTGACCATGCCGTCGCCGCTGGGCGTGCCGTCCAGCAGCCACATGCAGACTGCGCCGTTGAACGAGGAGTTCGCGTCCTGCGCACCGGTCGCCTTCACGATCTCGCTGTTCTGCACCACGTTGCATTCGCGGAGCAGCTTGTCGAAGTTCGTATTCAGCCCGCCGCCGCTGCCGGCGGGCTGGGCGTGGCCGGTGATCGTCTTGCCGCAGCCGGCCGCGGTCAGCCCCACCGCCAGCACCACCGTGGCGACGATCGCCGCGCGAGCCTTCCTGGCGCCTCTCATACCCCTCATTTCATGCGCTGCACTGTGAGCTCGGCCAGCTTGCGGTTCTTGTCGCACGGGGTGGCGTCGTGGCCGCCGAACACACCGGCGGAGGTGGACCATTCGAAGAAGTCGTCGCCGAGCTGCACCGCGAAATCGCAGATGGTGCCGTCGGGGGTGGCGTCCTGGAAGCCCGTGTGCCCGCCCACGTCGATGGTCTCGGGGTTGCGCCCCTGCGCGGTCACCCACGCCTTCTCGCGCCCGAGCGGGCTGCCGCGGTAGGAGGCGAAGGTCACACTCGCCGCGCCCAATCCCGTTGCCTGCCAGCTGCAGCCGACGGCGTTCTTGTACTCCTCCGAGATCTGGCCCAGGCCGCCGAGGTCGCTGACCTCTTGATCGGTGACGCCGCCACACTCGCCGACGAAGGGTCCCGGTGCGGCCACCTTCATCGGCGGCCGCACCGACGGGCTGTCGCTCGTCGAATTGCTCCCCGACCCGCACGCCGTCAACAGCGCCACGATGGCCGCGCCCGTGACTACCGCCGACGTGATCCTCCGCATGGCGCGGAGTCTACCGACGACCCCGCGAATGCACCCGCCCTCACAGGTTCCCGCGTGCCTCCTGCTCGCGCTCGATCGCCTCGAACAGCGCCTTGAAGTTGCCCTTGCCGAAGCCGAGCGAGCCGTGGCGCTCGATGAGTTCGAAGAAGACCGTGGGACGGTCGGTTAGCGGGCGGCAGAAGATCTGCAGCAGATATCCGTCCTCGTCACGGTCGACCAGGATGCCGCGGGACTGCAACTCCGCCACCGGGACGCGGACGTGACCGATCCGCTCGCGCAGCTCGGCGTCCTGGTAGTAGGCGTCGGGGGTGTCGAGGAATTCCACGCCCTCGCGGCGCAGCATGTCGACGGTCGTGAGGATGTCACCGGTGGCCAGGGCGATGTGCTGCACACCCGGGCCGCGGTAGAACTCCAGGTACTCGTCGATCTGAGAACGCTTGCGGCCCACCGCCGGTTCGTTCAGCGGGAACTTCACCCGGTGGTTGCCGTTCGCGACGACCTTGCTCATCAGCGCCGAATAGTTGGTCGCGATGTCGTCGCCGACGAATTCGGCCATGTTCTGAAAACCCATGACGCGGCGGTAGAAATCGACCCACGTGTCCATCTCGCCCATCTCGACATTGCCGACGACGTGATCGACGGCCTGGAAGAGCCTGTGTGGCGCATCCTCGCGCGGTACGAAGCTGGAGGTGCGGGCCACGTAGCCGGGCAGATAGGGGCCCTCGTAGCGGGAGCGGTCCACGAGGGTGTGGCGGGTGTCGCCGTAGGTGGCCAGGCCGGCCGAGCGGACGGTGCCGAATTCGTCGGTGTCGTCGTGCGGTTCGACCAGGATCGTCGCGCCGTGGGTGCGGGCCCAGTCGACGCAGCGGTCCACGTCCGGCACCTCTAGTGCGATGTCGGCGATGCCGTCGCCGTGGTGATTGTGGTGCGCCACCAGCGGGCTGTCCGGATCCACCGCGCCGGTGACCACGAAGCGCGCACTGCCGCTGCGCAGGACGAAGCCCTTGCGGTCGCGGACGCCGGTTTCGGGGCCGCAGTAGGCCTCGAGCCGCATCCCGAATGCCGACTGCAGATAGTGGGCGAATTGGGTGGCGTTGCCCACCACCCAGACCAGCGCGTCCCAGCCGATCACGGGGAACGGGTCGCGCTCGGAGTCGTGGTCGATCAGGCCGACCAGTTGGGTGTCCGACGGCTCGGTCTCACGGGTCGCGTATTCGGTAGTCATGTCCCCAGGTAATCGCCGACCGCTGAGACTGAGCAATATCGCCGTAATTCTCTGAACACGATGGTGAAATACGCCACCAAAACCACAGAAATGCTGGACAATCTGCCTAGAACACTGGAGCGAAGGGGAGACTATCGATGGGCCGCACCGAGACCAGACTGGACGAGCTGGATCTGGCGATCCTGACCGCCATGCATGAATACCAGAAGGCCGGCATCCTCGAGCTGTCGCGGCGCACCCGCGTCGCCCGGGCCACCGTCCAGTCCCGCATCGCGCGGATGGAGGAGGCGGGGGTGATCGCCTCCTACGATCCGCACATCGACGTCACCGCCGCCGGGTTCGACGTGCAGGCGTTCGTCACCCTGGAGATCGCACAGGGCGCGCTGGACGCGGTGGCCGCCGACCTGGAGGCGATCCCCGGTGTGCTCGAGGCATATGCCACCACCGGTTCGCAGGATGTGCTGTGCCGCATCGGCGCCGACTCGCATGCCGGGCTGCAGACGGTGCTGCTGAGCATCGACCGCAGCGCGGCAGTGGTGCGCTCGCACAGCGTGATCGTGCTGTCGACGGTCGTCGCGCCGCGGACGCTGCCGTTGTTGCGGACGCTGACGCCCGCCGGGACGAGCAAGGCTCCGGCGTACCGGCATTCGTAGGCCGACGTCAGATGCGCAGATCCGCTCCCTGAGTGAGGATTTCGATGTTCGGGTCGAGGTCCGGTTCCACAAAGGCAAGCAGCGCGGCGCCTTCCGCCTCGACGACCGCGCGTTCGGCCGCGGACCAGGTGCGGCCCGGGACGATTCGGAGGCGGGCGCGCTGGCGGTCGGGGAAGATCTTGTAGATGCCCGAGAGGTAGCCGTCGAGCAGGATGGGCGAGACCTGGGCCGCCATGTGCTGCAGCGGGGGTGCGGCGCCGTCGGGGACGATGCGGCTGCGGTTCTTGTGGGACAGGATGGCGTTGTCGTACCAGCCGAGGAACCGCACGGGGGCGGGCAGGTCCGGATCGGCGAGTTCGGCGTCGGCGGGGTCGTAGAGGGTGCGGCCGCGCTCGTCGGTGTAGGTGCGGACCCGGTCACCCAGCTGCGCGACAGCCTCGGCGATGCCGGTGAGCCTGGACCAGGCCTGCACGTCGGCGGTCGTCGCGGGACCGAATGCGCGCAGATAGCGAATGACCAACTCCGCCAGCGGATAACCGTCGGCCAGCGGCGCACCCAGCCACGGCTCGATACGGGACCACACCGGGCGGCTGTTGTTCTTCCAGAGGCCGCGCGGCGGGGTCTGCAGCACGGGCAGCTGATAGAGCCAGGTCTGCAGCACCGCCGACGGATTGCGGTCGGGAAACTCCCGCGCGGCGATCGAACGCAGCTCCGCGGCCGTCAACGGCTCGTCGCCGAGGGCCTTCTCGCCCCTGCGGCGCACCTCCTCGGGATCGAGCCCGAGCATCGCGCCGGAATTGAACCCCGCGCGGAACGGAATCTTCTCCAGCTCCGGCTGGATGTGCGGCGCGATGCGCAGCGCATCCGCGGGGACGACCATGTGAATGGTCGCCCGCATCAGGGTGATCCGGACCAGCGACCGATCCAGCAGCGCCCCGGACACCGTCGCCGGATCGAAATCCTGGATGCGACTCCACAATCCGATGAACGGCGGCGGCACGTCCTGCGCCTGCAGGCCCACCAGGTGGGCGCACATGTCCGGAACGGACAGTTTCGAGCGCTCCAGCAGATGCTGCCGGGTCAGCAGCGTCCGGTTCAGGGTTCGTTCGGACAGCTTCATGATTCGCTCACGGTAGTCGGGGGGTCCGACCGGCACACCGAGGCGTCAGCGCAGCGTGACGACGACCTTGCCGGTGGCCGTCCGGTTGTCCAGCGACGCAACGGCTTCCGCGGCCCGATCCAGCGGGTACAGCACCGGCGTGGGCGGGGCGATCTTCCCGGCGGCCAGCAGCGGCGCGACCTCGGCCCACTGTTCCTGCAGGTAGCCGGGATGCGTCAGCACCCATTCGCCCCAGGCCGCGCCGACGACCTCGACGTTCTTCAGCAGCAGCCGGTTCACCTTCACCGTCGGGATCTCCCCTGCTGTGAAGCCGACCACCAGCAGCCGCCCGCCCGCGGCGAGGCTGCGAATGCTGTCCGTGAAGCGGTCTCCGCCAACGGGATCCAGCACTATGTCCACCCCGCGCCCGCCGGTCAGTTCCTTGACCGCGGCCAGCCATCCGTCGGTGAGCACCACGTCGGTCGCGCCGTGTGCCCGGGCCACCTCCGCCTTCTCCGGCGTGCTGACCACCGCGATCACCCGGCCCGCGCCCAGCGCCGCGGCCAGTCGAAGCGTCGAGGTGCCCACGCCGCCGGCCGCGCCGTGTACCAGCACCGACTCGCCCTCGGCCAGCCGCCCGCGATTGCGCAGGCAGAAGTGCACGGTCAAGTCGTTGAACAGGATTCCGGCGCCGGCCTCGAGCGAAATGTTGTCCGGCAGCGCGAACACCATCTGCGTCGGCGCCACCGCGACCTCGGCCATGGCATTGCCGAGCAGCGTCAACGCCACCACCCGATCGCCGGCCCGCACGTGCGCATCATCGGGCGCGGACCGCACCACCCCGGCGACCTCCCCGCCCACCACGAACGGCAGCTCGGGCTTCATCTGATACAGCCCCCGGGTCATCAGCACGTCCGGAAACGCCACCCCCGCCGCGTGCACGTCGATCACCACGCCACCGGCATAGGCCTGCGGCTCCGCGATCTCGACCACTTCGATGGATTCGGGCCCCTCGAGCCTGCTCACCTGGGCTGCACGCATGAATCGACTCCTCACATCCACGGGGTGTGGAAATCAAGTTAACCGCTCTTCGCGGCGGGCTGTCCACGGGACCGCCTTTTGCTACGCTTGGGCCCGCCGAACTGTGAACAAGGGGGATGTCTTGGCACCGGAACCTTCGATGAACGTCGATGTCACCGCGTTGAGTAACTTCGCCAAGGCGCTGACCGACGAGGCGGGCGCGATCGGCAAGCTGAATCACGGTCTGGACCAAGCCGTCGGAGCGCTTCCGGGAACCGACTGGGAAGCGACGTGCACCGCTACCAAGACCTCCGTTGACAATGCGCTGCACCGCATTTCGGACCGCGTGACCAATCTCGCCGACTCGGTGGAGCAGGCCGGTAAGGCCCTCACGATGACGGACCAGCAGTTCGCCGACGATCTGAGCAAGATCGGAATGCACGCATGACACTCACAGTTTCCGATGTCGAGAAGTGGGACCCGTCCAAGCTCGGTACGGCGAGCGGAACCGTCGGCACCACCAGCACCAGCCTCGACACGGCCATCGGCAACGCCTACAACACGATCATCAACCTGCAGTGGGACGGCAACGCGGCGGCGGTCGCCCGCACCCGCATGGACACGGAGAAGACGCGCGCGTCGGCCGTCAGCGCCGCGCTGCTGGACCTGCAGAAGGCGCTGAATCTGCATGTGGACCAACTGAACAACACGAAGAAGGCGGTGCTGGACGCGCGCGACGCGGCCATCCATCCCACGGGCAAGGAGGCGGTGCCATCGGATTCGTTCGAGGTCGCCGACACCGGCGAGGTCACCGCGACCGCCCGAAAGGCCTACTTCGACAACCAGAAAAACCTGCGAGACGACGAGAAGTCCACGCAGAAATGGATTCAGGACCTCCTCGCCGCGAACCATCGCCTTGCGATCGTCGGTGCGCTGGCGCAGGCCGAATCGGCCGCCAACGACGCGGTCAAGGCCGTCAACGACGCCAAGGTGAAGGTCGACGCGGCCTACAACGGGCTCGGGGATCCCAGTCTGGGCGTAACGGTTCCGGCCCCCACGGTCCCGAGTTCCGTCACCGCCCCGTCAACCGCGAACGACACCTCGCAGTACACCTCCAACGGCAACGGCACGACCTCGCACGGCGGCACCCACAACAGCAACATCTCCTACTCGACCCCGAGCAGCGGTAACGCCCCGACGATCAAACCGTCCGGCACCGAGAAGGAATGGATCGAACAGGCCAAGCAGATCCTGATCTCCATGGGATATTCACCCGATCAGATCAACGAACAGGCCCTCGAGATCATCATCCAGGGCGAATCCGGCGGCGACCCCAACGCCATCAACAACTACGACAGTAACGCCGCGGCAGGCCACCCCTCCAAGGGCCTGATGCAAACCATCGACAGCACCTTCAACCAATGGGCGGCCCCCGGCCACACCGACATCTGGAACCCGGTCGACAACATCGTCGCCGGCGCCCGGTATTCGATCGGCAGGTACGGCACCCTCGAACACCCCGGCGTGGTCTCCTACCTGAACGGCAACGGATACCACGGCTACTGACAGAGAGTTCCGTGGAGATCGCCGTTCACTACGTGCCGAACCTCGATGAACAGCTGCGAGCGGTTCGGCTGATCGACGCCAAGCGCCGCGCGTTTCGCATCACCGGCACGGCCGCGGCGCTGCTCATCGCCGTGGCCACCGTCTCATGCACGCCTCGGCGATTCGTACAAACGAAACCCACTCCTCCAACTGGGCGATGAGCGGAGCCGGGCCGACACCCGGCTGCAGGTCCCGCGGGTGGACGTAGACGGAGTGCTCGACTCCGACGATGGGCGTTCGATCCGGCAACCGACAGCATCAGGGTGTCTCGTGAGCCTTCATGTACGCGCGCCTGGCAACGGGAACCCTCGCCGAGGCGGATCGGGTTTGCACCGGTTAGACCTCAATGACCGGTTGCCGGCGGTCGCGGGTGATCGTGAACCGATATCAGTGCTGGCACAGTGTTCGATAGGCCCCGGCGGTGCCGGGGTACTCGCCTCGTGGTCGACCTCCACGGCCTCTTGTAAAATTAGTTAAAATTAGTCGAGACTATGCTTGATCTGCGTTTGTACGCACAGCCAGTGGATAAATCCGCTCGAAAACATCTGATGAATCGCTCACCCTCTCTGTGAGAGGACCGTCCGATGAGTTTTGCAGAGATGCGCCGGTTCCGGCGTGATCCGTTGGGTTTCCTCGAGAATCTGTGCCGGACCAGCCCGGTAGAGGTGTTCGGGCTGCCGTGGGGCGGGTGGTGTGTCGGCGATACGAGTCTGGCGCTGACGGTGTTGAGTGACCGCGCTTTCAATGCGGGGAAGTCCGGGTTCTTCGGTTCTATGCTGCCTTCGCGGTCTGCGCAGGTCGATTTCGGCCGCGCGGTGCGCGCGATTCTGCGGACGCATACGCCCGAGTACCGCGAGTCCCTGGCGGCGGCGGTGATCGAAATGCCCTCCGTCACCCGCTGGCCCGCAGCGGGGGTCGAGCTGGTGTATCGGTGCACCGCGGACGTGTTGCTGCACCCCGATGGTTCTCCCGAGTTGCGGCAGTTACTGGAGCGAAATGCACGCGTGGGCGCGCTTCGCCCGGCCCGAATGGCGCAGCGGGCGCGGGCGCAGCTGCTGCGCGCCAAGCTGTCCACCGCGCTGAACAAGCAGATCCGGGACCGGCGCAGCGCCACCGGCCGCACTGCGGAAGCCGAACCACGGGATCTGCTCGATGCCGTGATCGGTGCCTGTCCCGACGGCGTCGCCGATACAACGGTGGCGCAGCTTTATGTGCTGATGTTCCGGTCCATTGTGGGACCGCTGGGCTACTCGCTCGCGTGGTCGGTGCTGCTGGGCAGTCTCCACTCTCCCGGCTCACCATGGCCTTGGCCCGTCGACTGGGTGGTACGTGAGGCCCAGCGGCACCGGCCAGTCTCCTGGATGGTCAGCCGTCCCGTCCCCTATCCCGCCGAGTTCGGGGGGATCGCCTTCCAGACCGGCGACCTGCTGTCCGTCAGCCCCTATCTGCTCCATCACGACAACAAACACTGGACCAGACCAGGGGCATTCCAACCCGACCGCTGGATTCGACCGAGCGAACAGGGCCCACTTGTGCCTTTCAGTTCCGGCCCCTTCACCTGCGCCGGCGCCGCGGTCGCCCACGATCTGGTCACCGATGCAGCCACCACCCTCATCGAGAACACCTCTCTGCGCGTCATCGGCGGCGGTGATACCCGCCCGATCGTGACCAATGCCGCGACCCCCAGGCCGTTCACCCTGCGGCGTACCCCACAAGCCCTGTCCGCGCCCGACCGAGCCCCAGGAAGGAGGTGACATCATGATCAAGGCATTGCGGTTCATCATCACCAACAAGCCGACCCGTTCCTGGAACCCCGCTGAATACGGATGATTCTGCTACCGGCTGGATGGCTCGACCAACGCCAACCAGCTCTCGGTCATCGGTGGCGCCCCCGATGACATCGCGTTTCCACCGGGGGCTTTGGAGTGAATGAAACGTCCCGAGATCCCCAACCTGTATCTGTATGGCGGGGATTCGGGGGCACCATCGTGGTGGGACAAGATCGTTGTAGATGACCCGGAAGCGGTGAACCTCCATGTCCAGGGCATCGCCGTCGGCGATCACGCCACGGAACAAGTGCTCGTATTTCAAGGTGCCGAAGAACCGCTCGATCACACCGTTCGCCTGGGGTGATCGCACCCGCGCCGCATTCCGCGCTGACCGGACCGGCCGGCGCGGATGCGTGGAAGATCAACGGGCAGGGGTCATCTGAGCCCGCCGATCGGACGTCGTCAGTGCACGGTCGTGCCGACTACCGTGCGTACAGAAGGCGTGGAGTGATGAGATCATCGCCGCCCATATGGTTTTCGGCGGTCGTGTCGGCGAGCAGCCGAGACTGTGGGTCAGTTCAAGCAAGGTCAGGGCTTCGACAGTGGGTCGGGTGCGATGCGGAGTAGTTGTTTGCCGAGGTTGCGCCCTTCGAAGAGGCCGCGCAGCATGGCTGGCGCGAGTTCGAGGCCCTCCTGGATATCTTCGGCGTACACGATGTGACCTTGGGTCATCCATTCGTGTAGCCGACCGAATGCCTCCGGGAATCGGTCGAGGTAGTCCAGAAAGATGAATCCCTCCATCCGTGCCCGCTTGAGTCCGAGCTGCATGTAGTTGCGTGGTCCAGGAGGTGGTTCGCCCGCCTCGTAGCCGGAAGAGATGCTGCCGCAGACCACGATTCGGGCTCGCTCGGCGATATTCGCCAGTCCAGCGTCCAAGATGGCGCCGCCGACGTTGTCGAAGAACACGTGGACACCATCGGGAGCCAATTCGTGCAACCGCGCCTCGACGTCGTCGGCCTTATAGTCGATGCACGCATCGAACCGGGCGATTTCGGTGACCCAGGTGCACTTGGCGGTTCCGCCCGCGATCCCGATCACCCTGCATCCCAGCGCTTTTGCGATCTGGCCTGCGATGGACCCGGTCGCGCCGGCGGCTCCGGACACCAGCACGGTATCCCCGGCCGAGGGTCTGCCGATATCGATCATGCCGAAGTAAGCGGTAAGTCCGGTCGCGCCGAAGATGCCGAGCATCGCCTTGGGCTCGATGCCTGGCGGAACGACATTCAGTCCCAGCAGCCCCTGACCCGAGGCGATCGTGTAGTCCTGCCATCCGACCATCCCGAAAACCCAGTCTCCCACTGCGTAGTCGGTGTTGCGGGATGCCACCACCTGCCCGACGCCACCGGCGCGCATCACCGCACCGAGTGGCACTGGATCCATGTAGTTCGGGCCGTCATTGAGCCAGCCCCGCTGAGTCGGATCGACAGCCAGCCAGACCACCCTGACAAGTGCCTCATCCGGGCCGGGGGTCGGTACAGAGCCGCTCCTGAGCTCGAAGCTACTGTCGTCAACCATGCCTACCGGTCGTTTGACAAGAAACCATTGGCGATTCACCCGGCGAAGCTAACCCGCCTATCCGATCACTGTCATCCGAATTTCCGGGTCTCGCACCTGCCGCGGGCACCGCCGGCTGTGCCTCGATGCGCCGAGGCCCGATCACGCCACCCGCGCGCCACGGAGGACGCGATGTGCCGTCGCTACGCCGCAGTAACCTCCATGATCGCGCTCAACCCGATCGGCAGCCGCCAAGCCCAGGGCATCCGCACACCTCCCCTCGACATCGAGGCAAATCGGACATCCCCTACGGGCGAGTACGGAGATCTCGGCGTAACGAAGTGGGGTGCGAGCCGTAAAGTCATTCACAAGTAGCACCGCACGAAGAACGCGGCACACCGTGCAGCGCGAGGAGCACCAGTGTCACTCGATCAGCCACTCGCCCCGCTTCCCCAGGAGGGCATGGGCTTCGCCACGGCGTGGCCCATCCGGGCTGGTGATGTGGATCCTTACAACCGTTTACGGCTCGACGCGGTCGCGCGGTACCTGCAGGACGTGGCGTGGGAGGAGTTGCAGAGCGGCTTCTTCCAGCGGACGGACCCGGTGTGGGTGGTGCGGCGCACGGTCATCGATGTGGTTCGGCCGATTCTGTGGCCGGACCGGGTGGAGCTGCGGCGCTGGTGCTCGGCGATGTCCACGCGGTGGACCAATATGCGGGTCCGGATCACCAGCGAGAACGGCGGTCTCATCGAGACCGAGGGTTTCTGGATCAATCTGAACGAATCGACCATGATGCCCACGCGGATCAGTGACGAGGGCCTGGCGCACCTGTCCCGCACCACCACCGAGACGCGGCTGCGCTGGCGGCCGTGGCTGACCGACGCGACACCGCCGGAATCGGATGTCGATCTGCCGTTCCCGGTGCGCGCCACCGACATCGACCAGTTCAACCACGTCAACAATGCCGTCTACTGGCAGGCCGTGGAGCACTCCCTGATCGACCACCCCAAGCTCGTGGCCGGGCCACATCGGGCGGTCATCGAATACGTCGCGCCGGTGCTGGCACGCGAGCACATCAACGTGCGCAGCCGTTCCGAATCCGGCGACCACACCGGCAATCCGGCCCTTCGCCTGTGGTTCGTCGTCGGTGGCGCCACGACCACGGTGGTGCGGATCGGCCCGCTCCCGGCCTGAGCGCCCGAGTCGAACCGACCGGACCGGGGCGCAGCAGCCACAGCCAGGGCGCCGCCCGTGACCAGCACGGGTCGTCCAGCAGCACCTTGCGAACCTGTGGGTCGATGCCGTCGGCGGGAATTGCCCACCGGACGGCACGCACGCAACCCGAACGCCTTGCCATCGAATATCGACTGGACAAGGTATTCCGTCGAGCACGACCATTCCCGGCCGGCCGGGGGGCGATTTACCCCCGGGCCGCCTTGAGCAGATCCTCGCGAGAGGTGAGCTTGACCCGCGGCCGCCCGCCGGACTTGCCCGCACCCTTCTCGGCCGCGTCGATGGCCTTCCAGCCCTCGCGGTCCACCCGTTCCGGCTGCCGCTGCTCGAGCAGCGCCTTCAGCGCGGCCCGATCACCCTGCGGCGCCTCGAGTTTGCCCGCGGTGAAATCGGCGAGGAGCTGCTCGACGGTCTCGGTGGCATCGACCCGGTTGGAGCCGATGACGCCGCGCGGGCCGCGCTTGATCCAGCCGGAGACGTAGATCCCCGCCAGGTGCGAGCCGTCCGCGACGACCCGGCCGTGCTCGTTCGGGATGGTGCCGCTGCGCTCGTCGAAGGGCAGCTCGCCGACGGGCTGACCGCGGTAGCCGATCGACCGCAGCACCAGCGAGGCGGGCAGTGACTCGGTGCGATCCGAGGCACGGGCCACCAGCTGCCCGTTCTCGCTGACCAATTCGTTGTGGACGAAGTCGATTCCCTCGACGTGGTCGGCGCCGGTGATCGCCGTCGGCGAGGTCAGGTAGCGGAAGACGATGCGCTTGTTGGCCGGATTCGCCGCCTTGGCGGCATACTCCTGCGCGAGTTCGTATTTCAGGCGCTGCGAGGGCTCGATCTCCGGATCATTCAGCAGCGCTCGGCTTTCCGGATCCAGTTCCAGCTCGGCGGGGTCGATGACGACGTCGATGCCCTTCAGGTGGCCGAGCGCCAGGAACTCCGAGGAGGTGTACGCGGCCTGCAGCGGGCCGCGGCGGCCCAGCACGACGACCTCGCGGATGTTGCTCTGCCGCAACGCATCCAGGGCGTGATCGGCGATATCGGTCTTGGCCAGCTCGTCCGGGGACAGGGTGAGCACGCGCGCCACGTCCAGTGCGACGTTGCCGTTGCCGACGATCACCGCACGCTCGCCCGACAGGTCGAAGGTGCGCTCGGCGTAGTCGGGATGCCCGTTGTACCAGGCCACGAACTCGGTCGCGGAATGGCTGCCGGGCAGATCCTCGCCGGGCACGTTCAGGTGGCGATCGGTGGAGGCACCGACCGCGTAGATCACCGCGTGGTGGTGCTCCAGCAGCTCCTCGTGCGAAATATGCTTCCCCACCTCGACATTCAGGTGGTACTGCAGGGTGTCGCGGCGGAATGCGCTCTCGAACATGCTCGATACCCCCTTGGTGCCGGGATGGTCGGGCGCGACACCCGCGCGCACCAGCCCCCACGGCGTGGGCAGCCGGTCGAACATCTCCACCTCGACGTCGGCGCGGCGCAGCAGCTCGTCGGCCGCATAGCAGGCCGCGGGACCGGCCCCGACGATCGCGACCCGCAGCGTGCCCAGTTCCTTCGGCGGGCGCGCGGGCGTCACCAGCGGATCGAAATTCGACTCGAGCGGATGGCGCTGGAAGTACGCGGCGTTGATGTCCCCGAACCGGGCCAGGGAGGCGGTCAGATCATCCTCGGCGAAGATGGCGTCCACCGGGCAGGCATCCACGCAGGCGCCGCAGTCGATGCAGGTGTCGGGGTCGATGTAGAGCTGCTCGGTCGTCGCGAACTCGGGTTGTTCCGGAGTCGGACGAATGCAATCGACCGGGCACTCGGGTACGCAGCTGGCATCGTTGCAACAACGCTGCGTGATCACATAGGCCATATCTCGCAGATCCTCGAAAACATCCTCGGGCTGATCCCCGCCCCGGGGTCGGAGCAGGGCATGCGTCACACCCCTCGCCCATGAGCAATGGACGTGACGTCACTCCCAGTGTGCCTCGAGAGTGAGCGCGATCTCTCATCAGGAGGTGCCCGGGGCGGGTCGGCGACACCCCGGCCACGCCCGAGCGGCCGAGAAACGCCGATGCCTACCTTGGGTGTTCGCGACGGCGGCCTACGGTAGTGCCATGGCGCGGACCCTCATTCTGATGCGGCACGGCAAGTCGGATTACCCCGAGCGTGTCGTCGACCACGAGCGCCCGCTGGCCCCGCGCGGGCGGCGGGAGGCCGGGCTGGCCGGAGAGTGGTTACGGGCGACGCAACCGCCGATCGATGCGGTGCGCTGCTCGACCTCGGTCCGCACCCGCCAGACACTCGCCGCGACGGGTATCACCGCGCCGGTGGAATTCGAGTCCTCCATCTACGACGCGACGCCGGACGCACTGCTCGAGCTGATCCAGCTCACCGATGACGAGGTCGGCACGCTGCTGCTGATCGGACACGCGCCGGGAATGCCGCAGACGGCATGGGAATTGGCCGCGGACCGCACAGGCACGGCCGCCACCGAGCTGAGCCGCAAGTTCCCCACCTCGGCGCTGGCTGTGCTCGCGTTCGACCTGCCGTGGGCGCGGGTGGATACGGGAACCGGCGAGCTGGTGACGTTTCACGTGCCGCGCTAGGCGCGGCTGGGCCTCAGTGCAGCAGGCGGCCGCGCACGACGACGACCACGCCGAGCACGATCAGCAGCACCAGGGCCACGAACCAGTTGGTCAGCCACCACACGACCCCCAGGACCGCGAGCACCGGCAGCAGCGCGATCGCGGCGATGACCGGGCTCTCCCTGAGTGTCTCCAGCGCCGAACGCGCCCTGATCCGATCGATCTCTTTGGACATGTTTTCAGGGTAGGCGCGCACCCCCCGATTGGGCATGGGTGAAGACCCTGAACTTGTCGGTGCCCGGTGCCATGCTGATGCCCATGGACTGGAAAATCGAACTTGTCGCGATCCCCGTCACCGACGTCGATCGCGCCAAGAACTTCTACACCTCCATCGGCTTCAATGCCGACTTCGACGAGACCCCCACCGAGGACATCCGCTTCGTCCAGCTCACCCCGCCGGGGTCGGGCTGTTCGATCTGCCTCGGCAAGGGCATCACCGATGCCGCACCGGGCAGCGTGGTCGGCATGCAGATGGTCGTCTCCAGTGCGGAGCAGGCCTATCAGCAGCTGATCGCCGCGGGCGTCGAGGCCTCTCCGGTCAAGGACGAGGGCTGGGGCCTGTTCACCTACTTCGCCGACCCCGACGGCAACAAGTGGGCGGTCCAGGAGATCCCCCAGCGCGGCTGAGCCGCCGCTTCCCCGGCGGTCCGGAACAAGTCCGGCGGCGCTGGACGTTGCTTGGAGTGCACTCCAGGTGACTACGGTGGTGGGGGTCGAGGGAAGGACGAATTATGGGCGTGGCCACATGGGACACGATCACCGAGAGCGGTCATCCCGACTACGAGCGGCCGCGCTACTCGATCGGTGAGGCCTCCGAGCTGTCCGGCCTCACCCGCGACACGCTGCGCTGGTACGAGCGGATCGGCCTGCTCGCCTCGGTGGGCCGCGACCACACCGGTAAGCGCCAATTCAGCGATCGGGACCTGAATTGGCTGTCGCTGATCGGCAGGCTGCGCCTCACCGGGATGTCGGTCGCGGACATGATCCGGTACGCCGAACTGGTCCGCGCCGGGGAGTCCACCTATCCCGAGCGCCTCGAGATGTTCCGGCACACCCGGGCCGAGGTTCTGGCCCAGATCGAAGAACTGAAGCAGACCGTGGCGGTGCTGGACCGCAAGATTGCCCTGTACGAGAGCAATGTGCCGACAGAACAGCAGGCCGCGGCGGGGTGCATGGATCTGAGCGTGGCGAACTGCGCACCGTCGGCTGCCATCCCGTCCGCCGCGCCCATGGCGACGGTCTGATACCGCAACCGCATATCCGCGTCGTCCCGGCGGCGCGGCGATGTATCGAACCGGCAGTAACGTGAAAACGCTGTGGGGGCAGGCGATGTGGCGAACACTGGGGCCTGATCGATAACCCTGAACCACATCGTCTGGAGGCCGCCGTGCCCGACCGGGAAACCTTCGACTACATCATCGTCGGCGCGGGCAGCGCCGGATGCGTTCTGGCCCACCGCCTCAGCGAGGATCCGGCGGTGTCGGTGTTGCTGCTCGAGGCGGGTCCGGTCGACGCCGCGGACGAGATCACCATTCCCGCGGCCTGGGGCAAGCTGCTGGGCACCCGCTGGGATTGGCGCTACGAGACCACCCCACAGAAGCAGTTGGACTCCCGGCCCGTCTATTGGCCGCGCATGAAGGCCCTGGGCGGCTGCTCCTCGATGAACGCGATGATCTACATGCGGGGCAATCGCGCCGACTACGACGGCTGGCGGCGCGATTTCGGCGCCGAGGGCTGGGGATACGAGGAGGTACTGCCGTACTTCCGCAAGTCGGAGACCAATACCGGCATCGTCTCCGAGTATCACGGCACCGACGGCCCGCTGCACGTGGAGAACCGGCGGTACACCCACCCCCTCACCGATGCGTGGGTCGATGCCGCCGTCGCCGCCGGGCTGCCCCGCGCCGAGGATTTCAACGGCGCCTCCCAGGAGGGCGCGGGCCGCTTCCAGGTGACCCACCACAACGGACGCCGCTGGTCCACCGCGGACGGGTATCTGCGCCCGGCGCTGTCCCGGCCCAACCTCACCCTGCACACGGACGCGCTCGTCACCCGGGTGGTGCTCGACGGCGGCCGCGCGATCGGCGTCGACTATCTCCGGGCGGGCGCGGCGCACACCGCGCGGGCCGGCGCCGAGGTGCTGCTGTCGGGCGGAGCGATCAATTCGCCACAGCTGCTGCTGCTTTCGGGCATCGGCCCGGCCGCGCAGCTGCGCGAATTCGGCATCGACGTGGCGCTGGACCTGCCGGGGGTCGGCGAGAATCTGCACGATCATCCGGTGACGCCGATGCTGTGGCGCACCCAGGGCATCTCGGACCTGGGCGATTTCGAGACCCCGCTGCGGCTGCTGCAGTGGCAGCTGGGCGGGCGCGGGCCGCTGACGTCGAATATCGGCGAGGGCGGCGGATTCGTGCACACCCGCGCCGGTCTCGAGGCCCCCGACATGCAGTACCACGTGGCCCCGACGGAGTTCTACGACAACGGATTCAACGAGCGCACGGCCGCGACGTTCACCGCCGGGGCGACGCTCGTGGAGGTGCACAGCCGCGGCCGGCTGCGGCTGCGGTCGGCCGATCCGCAGTGGCGACCGGCCCTGGATCCGTCGTACCTGTCCGATCCGCGCGATATGGACGCACTCGTCGCGGCGTGTCGCCAGCTCGTCGAGATCGCCTCGCACGCACCGCTTTCCCGCTATCTCGAGCGCATGCATCTCCCCGAATCGGATACCGAAGATGCGTTGCGCACCCACGTCGAGCGCTTCACCCAGACCCTGTTCCACCCCGCCGGCACCTGCGCAATGGGCACGGGCGAGCTTTCGGTGGTGGATCCGGAGTTGTGCGTGCGAGGGATTGATGGGCTGCGCGTCGTGGACGCCTCGATCATGCCGCGCGTCGTGCGCGGAAATACCAATGCGCCGACGGTGATGATCGCCGAGAAGGCCGCCGATCTCATCCGCGGGCGTCACTCCGAGCCCGTGTCCGCCGCCGCCGCGAAGGAGAGCAACCGATGACCGCTACACATGAAATCGCCACTGCCACAGCAACTTTCGATGTTCACAGCCCGGGTACCGGCGAGGTCGTCGGGACCTATCCGATCCAGACCCGGGAGGAGGCCGTCGCGGCGGTCGACCGCGCCCGCGAGGCCTTCGGCTGGTGGTGCGAGCTCACCTATACACAACGGGCGGAACGGCTTTCGAAGTTCGCCGGGCTGATCGTGCGCCGGCTGGAGCAGCTGGCCGCGCTCATCCACGACGAGACCGGCAAGCCCTACTCCGACGCGAGCCTGGAGGCCGCCCTTGCCATCGAGCATCTGGTCTGGGCCGGTAAGAATGCACGAAAGGTGCTGGGCCGCAAGAGTTCCCGTGTCGGACTGCTGAGTATCAACAATGCCGCCTCGGTGGAACACAAGCCGCTGGGCGTCATCGGGGTGATCGGCCCGTGGAACTATCCGGTGTTCACCCCGCTGGGCTCCATCGTCTACGCGCTGGCAGCGGGCAATGCCGTGGTGTTCAAGCCCAGCGAGTTCACCCCCGGCGTCGGCCGGTGGCTGGTCGACATGTTCGCCCAGATCGTCCCGGAACGGCCGGTGTTGCAACTGCTCACCGGCGACGGGTCGACCGGCGCGGCGCTGTGCCGGGCGGGCGTGGACAAGATCGCGTTCACCGGGTCGACCGCGACCGCCAAGAAGGTCATGGCGGTCTGTGCGGAATCGCTGACCCCGCTGGTCGCCGAGTGCGGCGGCAAGGATGTGCTGATCGTCGACGCCGACGCCGATCTGGACGCCGCGGCCGAGGCCGGGGTGTGGGCGGGGATGGCGAACGCCGGACAGTCCTGCATCGGCACCGAGCGGGTCTACGTGCACGAACGGGTCTACGACGCCTTCCTGGACAAGCTGGTCGCGCGCGCCGGGGAGCTGCGGGCCGGCGTCGATACGGAGGCGAAGATCGGCCCGATCACCATGCCCGAGCAGGTCGAGGTCATCCGGCACCACATCGAGGACGCGCTCGCACGCGGCGCCCGGGCCCTGGTCGGCGGCGTCGAGATCCAGGGGCAGGTGGTGCAGCCGACCGTGCTGGTCGACGTGCCCGAGGACGCGTCGGCGGTCACCGAGGAGACCTTCGGTCCCACCCTGACCGTCGCCAAGGTGCGCGACATGGACGAGGCCGTCACCCGGGCCAACGCCACCCGGTACGGCCTGTCGGCGGCCGTGTTCTCCAAGGGCCGCGGCCGCGAGCTGGCCGATCGGCTGCGCACGGGCATGGTCAGCGTCAACGCCGTCTTCAACTTCCCGTCCATCGCCTCGCTCCCCTTCGGCGGCGTCGGGGATTCCGGATTCGGCCGCATCCACGGCCCGGACGGGTTGCGCGAGTTCACCTACGCGCACGCGGTGGCCCGGCAGCGCTTCGCGCCGCTGATGGCGCTGACCACCTTCGCCCGCACGGCCGAAACCGATCAGAAGGTCGCCAAGATGCTGACGCTGTTGCACGGGAGGAAATAGAACTGGACTCGGCGCACCCGCATCCCGGGTGGTGCGCCCCTCCTCGGCGCACCGCAGCCCGAATCGCGCTCCCATATCCTCGGGAGGAATACACCGTGAGTGTGCGCAGGCATGAACGCACGTCAGCAGCGAAGGAGACGCCACCAGTGACCTCCACCGAAATTCATGACGCCCTACGCGCGGCGATGGCGGGCATCGATGCCATGCCCGCCGTGGAGGAGCACTGGCAGCAGATCTATCGGCAGCTGCATTCGCACCCCGAGCTGTCCCATGCCGAATTCGATACCGCGAAGCTGGTCGCGGACGAGCTACGGGCGATGCCGGGCTGGGAGGTGACCGAGGGCGTGGGCGGTACCGGAGTGGTCGGCGTGCTCGGCGGCGGGCCGGGGCCGGTGGTCTGGTTGCGGGCGGATATGGATGCGCTGCCGGTGCAGGAGGAGACCGGGCTCGACTACGCCTCGCGCAATCCCGGTGTCATGCACGCGTGCGGGCACGATGTGCACGTCACCGCACTGCTGGGCGCGTGCGCGCGGCTGGCCATGGAACCGGCGTTGTCCGGCACCGTCGTCGCAGTCTTCCAGCCCGCCGAGGAGGTCGGCTCCGGGGCGGAGGGCATGATCGCCGACGGGATACTGGATCGTTTTCCGCGTCCGGGGATCGTGCTGGGACAGCATGTTGCCCCACTTCCCGCCGGGGTGATCGTCAGCCGGGGCGGGGCGCTGATGGCGGCGTCCGATTCGATCCGGGTGCGGCTGTTCGGCGCGGGCGGGCACGCCTCGATGCCGCACGCCGCGGTGAATCCGCTGACCATGGCCGCCTCGCTGGTACAGCGGCTGCAGGGCCTGGCCGCCCAGCAGTCCTCGCTGCCGGCCTCGCCGGTGCTCACGCCCGGATCGCTGCACGTGGGCACCCGCGCGAACATCATCGCCGAGGACGCCGAACTGCTGCTGAGCCTGCGGACCTTCACCGAGACCTCGCGCGAGACCGTCCTGGCGGGCATCCGCCGGATGGCCGCCGCCGAGGCCGAATCCGCTGGGGCGCCGAAGGATCCGATCGTCGAGGTGTTCGACAGCTTTCCGCTGACCGTCAATACCGAGCAGGACACCACCCGGCTGCTCGGCGCCTTCGCCGCGAGCGGCTTCCTGGCGATCCCGCTGCCCAATCCGGTCACCGGCAGCGAGGATTTCGGGGCCTTCGCCACCGCGGCGGGCTGTCCGTCGGTGTTCTGGCACATCGGCGGCTTCGACCTGGATCGGTACAGCGCCGACGATCTGGGGCGGATGCACCAGGAGATGGTGCTGCCCGCCGGGACCGCCTCCAACCACTCCCCCAGGTTCGCGCCCGATCCGGACCGGGCGCTCGGCCCGGCGATCAACGCGCTGGTGGTTGCGGCCCGCGGCGAGTTCGCTCACTAGAACCGCCGCGCGCCGCAGACCGGCATCTCCGAGAGCGGCGTGACCTCCACGCCGCGGCCGTAGGTAGAGGCGTGCACGACCTTGCCGTCGCCGATGTAGATGGCCGAATGCTCGCCGCCGTAGAAGGAGACCATGTCACCCTCCTGCAGATCGTTCATCGAGACCGGGGTGCCGGAGCGGAGCTGCGCGTAACTCGTGCGGGGCAGATCGACATCGGCCTGCTTGTAGGACCACTGCACGAGGCCGGAGCAGTCGAAGGCGTTGGGCCCCGCCGAGCCGTACTCGTAGGCGGCTCCGATCTTCGACTTCGCGGCCTCGGCGGCCCGCTCGCCGACGGTCTTGCGGGGCGCGACGTGCACGGCCGGGGCCGGCGGCGCGACCAGAGCCGAGTGCAACATGGTCGCCAGCGTCGCCGCGGCCCGCGTATCGAACTGCGGGAGGGTGAGCGGCTGCCGGAGCGCGGCCGCGAGGGAGGCGATGGCATCGCGCGCCGAATCCAGGACCGGCAGGCCCGAGTTGAGCTCGGGCACAACCGAAGCAGGAACGGGTCGGGCCGAGGCGGGTGTGGATGCCATCGCCTCGCGATCAGGCAGGGCCGATTCGACAGCGGGCACAGCCGTTGCGCGTGCGGGCAGGATCGTCTCGCGGATCGGTAAGACCGATTCGACCGAGGGCGCCATCGCTGCCTGCGCGGGTCGAATCGCCTCACGTGCGGACGGGATCGAATCAGCGGCGGGCACAAGCGAAGCGCGTGTCGACAGCGTTGGTTCGTGTGCGGTCCGCGCCGAATCGGCCGCCGGCACAACCGAAACGGGTGCGGGCAGAATCGCCTCGCGCATAGGTAGGGCCGATTCGAGCGCCGGAAGCACCGACGCATGTGACTGCGCGGGAAGCGGCAGAACCGATTCGAGCGCGGTGACCACCAAAGCGAACCCGGGCGAAGACGCCGCGGGAATCGACAGGACCGCAGTGCGCGCGGCCGCGGGGCGTGCGGATCGAATCACCTCGCGGATGGGCAGGGCCGACTCGGCCGCGGGCGCAACAGCGGCGGGCGCGGGCAGAATCGCTTCGCGCACCGACAGGGTCGCCTCGAACGAGGGCCGGAGGGACCGAATCGCCTCGCGGACGGGCACGGCCGACTCGACTGCGGGCACGACGAAAGTGGGTGCGGGTGCGGAAGCCGCAGGAATCGGCAGGACCGTGGCGCGCGGGGGCGCGGATGCGGCGGGCGACGATGCGGGGCCGAAGGATTCGATGCCGAGCACATTGAGGGTGCGCGCCGGGCCGCGTGATTCGACCGCGGGCGCTGCGCCGGGGAGCCCGGCGCGCGGCACATCGCTCGAGTGCGGTACCTCGATCACGCCGATTCCGGGAACGGTCACCGGCTGCGCGAAGGCCTGGCCGGTGGTCACGAGCATGGCGCCGATCGCGCCGAGAGTGGCGGCCCCTGCGGCCAGCACGAACCAGAGTATTCGCCGCAGACAGCGGATATATCTAACTTCGTCGGTTCCTGCACTCATGTTGCGGTCCTCCGATCCTCACACCGAGGGTCGGTCGGGGCCTTGCGACCCCGCGCCATGTGACGCGAGTGACTCCCGCCGAACTCCTCGAACAGATTCGAAAAACACCACGCTGGAGCGGATCCGAGGAAAGACGATCCTCCGCGAACAAACAAATGCGAAGCCGGACACACCATTTCATGATAACGGGACTATAAACATTCGAAAACCGAATCATATATACGAAAGGCCCCCGTAATGCGTTTTCTTTGCATCACGGGGGCATTTCAGTGGATATTTCAGGCGCTGATCTGCTGCTCGATCTGCTCGGCCAGCCCGCGCAGCTTCGCGGCGAATTCGCGGGCCGCGGCGGGATCGCCGCCGGACCCCCGGACGACCTTGCGGGTGAGCGCGGCCAGCCGGGATTCGGCGGTGCTGAACACGTCGGCGGGCCGTTCGGCCGGCTCACCGGTCAGTTCGCCGCGCAACCAGGCCTGCAGCCGCTGCACCGCGCGCTCGGTGTCGAACTCCCCCGGCAGCACGGCGACGGCCTCGCGCAGCTTGCCGGCGGTGATCTTCACATCGCCGCTCGCGAGCGTGGCATAGACCGCGACCGCGGCGTCCTCGCCGTGCTCGGCCGCTATCGGCAGCAGTTCGCGGATCTGCCCCTCGTTGATGCCCGGCGCCATCGGATGCAGCCGTGCGGCCAGCGGCCAGGCGCGAATCAGCTTGTGCGCGTAGGAACGCTGCATGTCCCACCGCTGCTCGACATAGTCGTCGAAACTCGCGTACGCGTTGCGGTAGAGGCGACCGTCGCGCACGATCTGCAGTGCCCGACCGGCGGCCCAGAAGGCGATACGCAGCGTCCCGATCGAGGACTCGCACGCCGAGAGCTGCGTCTGCTCGCCGGTGGACAGCGGCCCGTCACCGGCCGCGGGCAGCGGCATGGTGAGCACATTGGCATCCGAATCGGGCTGCGGCGCAATGATCTCCAGCGCCGCCCCGGACAGCCCCAGCTTCGACACCGCCGTCAGCGCGGCCCCCGAACGGACCTGCCGGCTCCACTCGGCATCGCGCAGCGGCGATACCGCGGGCGTGTGCTCGGCGGAATCGGCCAGCGGATTGGCGGCGGGCGCGGACCCGCCGATCATGGATTTCCTGCGTTGCGGAGGCATCAGGCGGACACCCCCAACGCGACGCGATAGGGCGCCACGAGTTCGTCGCCCACCCGCCGGTATTCGCCGAGATCCAGCAGCGGATTCTCTGCGCCTTCGCCGACTTCCCCATCGGCGGCCTCTCGGTACCATTTCCAGGCGCTCACATAGGATTCGAACACCTCGT
The DNA here is from genome assembly GCF_050434125.1 of Nocardia sp. GP40. NCBI lineage: Bacteria > Bacillati > Actinomycetota > Actinomycetes > Mycobacteriales > Nocardiaceae > Nocardia > Nocardia sp. GP40. Next base: position 509,789 of record NZ_JBNPVW010000005.1, read on the forward strand.
AATCGGCGTTCTCCAGATGTGCGCGCTGCGTGCGATATTCGGTGGAGACGTTGACACCGTTCTTCATGGTCACCGGGACCTTCGTCATCAGGACCCGCACCCGGATCTCCCGCGCCGCGTCGGCGGCCGCCTCCTCGGCGGCCCGATAGGTGCTGGGCACTCGTTTCACCTCCGAGGGACTCACGCTCGTCAGCAGGACGAGCTCATCGGTCGACGGAATGGCGGCCTTGAAGATATCCGCGGATTCTCCCCCGGCGTCCACGATCACGACGTCGTAGTCCGCGGCATTGTCGGCGATGCAATCGGCGACGTGCCGGGACGGGAATGCGATGAGCGCGAACGGCATATCCACCTCGGCGCGGTTCAGGCGCCGGTACCAGGAATATCCGGTCTGGCTCAGCGGGTCTGCGTCGATCACCAGCACGCGCAGGCGATGCACCTGCGCGAAATATCCGGCGAGAAAGAAGGCGGACGTGGTTTTACCGACTCCGCCCTTCAGATTCCCCAGCGTCACCACCAGGGGTTTGGGTAGATCGAGTTCAGCAACAGAATTCGTCATGGACGGTCCTCCCGTAGTGAGGAGTAAAACTGTGCGGGAGCAGTCTTACACCCGCGAACTCCGGAACGTTCGATTTACGCGGCGTGTCCAATTGGACACGATGTGCGGCCGCACTACACCCGAACGAGCGCTCCGGTGTATCCAATTGGACACAGCCGGGTCCGATCCGAATCCCGGGCGGTCACCGCGAATCAATCGTCGAGTAGTGCGTCTACGAGTCGGCGCGCGAATTCCTCGGTCGTACCCGGCACCGAGAACACCACCCGGAAATACAGCGGCGCGACGATTCGGTCCAGCACCGTGTCGAGCGACGGCGGATTCTCGCCGCACTCGCGGGCGGCGACCAGAACGGGTTCGAAACGATCGCTCACCCGGCGTAGGCATTCCCGCATTCCGGCCCGGCGCTCATCGATATCGGAGGCCACTTCGGCGCGGAAGAATGCGATACCGCCCGGGCGGCTCAGGTCGGCCAGCGTCCATACCGCAATGTCGGCCAGGTCCGCGTGCAGCTCGCCGGTCGGTTCTGGGGCCGATTCGGACTGCCGCGCGGCGATCTCGGCGAGCAGTGTGGGCAGACCACCCCAGCGGCGGTAGACCGTGCTGGCGGTGACCCCGGCGCGCGCGGCGACCGCCGGAACCGTCACCTGGTCCGCCCCCAACTCGGCGACCAGTTCGGTCGCGGCCCGATGCACCGCCTCCCCCACCCGGGCACTGCGGCCCCCTGGGCGGCGGGTGCGGATCTCGGCGTTCACCCAACCATCCTAACGCAAAGATATTTGCATTAATGAAAATCCCGTTGTACGGTCACTAAAGCAAACATATTTGCTTTAAGGAGATCTCATGACCGACACCGCCTACGTCCTCGGCAAGCAGTTCCACGCGGCACTGTCCACCGGTGATTGGACCGCCATCCGAGCCCTGCTGCACGACGACGCCACCTGGTCCCTCCCCGGCGACAACACCGTCTCCGGTATCGCCGTCGGCGGCGACGCAGTGGTCGAGCGGGCCCGCACGATCGCCGGCTACGGACTGCACTTCGAGCTGCTGCACATCCTGGTCAGCCGCGAGAACGTGGCCCTGTCCCTGCACAACACCGCCCGGCGCGGGGATGCCGTGCTCGACGAGTACCTGTCGACGGTGTGCCGCCTGCGCGAAGGCAAGATCGCCGCGATCGAGACCTACCTATCGGACGTGCCCGGCATGAACGCGTTCTTCGTCTGAGCCCACCATGAACCGCACCCCGCCCGCACTCGTCCATGCCGACAATGCGGATCGGGGCGAGCGGGCATCAGGCGGCAAGAACTCGACACCAGGTTGCTCCACCGCCGGCGGCCCCCCTCGAACGAGACTCGCTCGGTCCGCCACGAGGAATGGCGCGTAGAACCGCCGCACATGCCCCGCCGGCCCTTTGGCCAGCGCGACCAGGTCACCGCCCGTTCGCGGTCGGTGTCCCACACGATCGAACCGATCCGGGGGCCGGGCATGCCCCGCGACGCAGGGAACGCTCCGGGTACAGTGGCTGCGTGCACCGAATCTTCACCGTCACTCCGCCCCCTGCCTCCTGAGCGGGGTGGTTCACCGGCCGGGCCGTCGAGGCTGCCCGGCTGATTCCTGATACCGGTTCATCACACGAACCCGGGTGACAACTGCCCCGCGCCGAGAAGTCTTCCCCCTCTTCGACGCAGGAGCACAACACATCATGTCCGTCGATCTCGTCGCGCCCACGCGCGACCGATCAGCCATTTCCCTCATCGCGGCCGGAATACTCTGGGGCACAGGAGGTCTCGCGGGCTCGCTGCTCGCTCGGCAGGCGCATCTGCAGCCACTGTCGGTCGCGACCTATCGACTACTGCTGGGCGGGGTCATCGCGATCGCACTGCTCGCCGCATCCGGCGGGCTGCGCGGACTGCCGCGCACCCGGGCCGCACTGCGCCGGATCCTGCTCAGCGGGGCGCTGCTCGGATTCTTTCAGGGCAGTTATTTCGTTGCGGTGCACTATATTTCGGTGAGCATCGCGACGATGGCGACGATCGGGACGCTGCCCGTCTTCGTCGCCCTCGGCACCGCGATACGCACCCGGCGGCGACCAGACGCCGCGACGCTCGCGGCGATCGCCGCCGCGGTCGCCGGACTGGTCCTGATCACCTGGTCGCCGGGCGGCATCGCCAGCGGCTGGAAACTCGTTGCGGGCGTAGGCTTCGCGCTGCTCGCCGCGGCCGGATTCGCGGTTCTCACCCTGCTCACCCCCACACCGGTCGAGGGGCTGGACCCCTTGCGCACCACCGCATTCGGCATGCTCACCGGTGGCCTACTGCTGTTGCCGACAGGACTTGCGGGCGGGATGGCACTCCCCCTGCATCCCGGCACGCTGGCGACGGCCGCCTACCTGGGCAGCGTGCCAACGGCAATCGCGTACACCGCCTACTTTCGCGGATTGCGCACGGCGGCACCCATTTTCGCCGCCATCGCCGCGCTGCTCGAGCCGCTCACCTCGGCCGTGCTGTCGGCGGTGGTGCTCGGCGACCGGCTGACCGTACTCGGCTGGTGCGGGGCGGCCCTGCTGATCGTCGCCCTGGCGGTGACCTCACGCCGCTGATCGAGCCGGGCCATGCCGTCGGGAAATGGATCGGAGCGGTAGACGGAGCTGGGTGCGTTCGGATTCTGGCGGGCCCGGCGCCGGCGGGCGTCGGTGTGCCCAGGGGGCGGCCCGCTCGACGGCCGCCCTGCGGTTCTTCATGGTCCGGCACGAGGCCTCCTTCGAATCGGATCGGTCCGCATTACGCCGGTTCGGGCACGGCGGCGGGCGCCGGATCGGCCGCCCGGCGGGGGAAGGTGAATTTCGTGGACAGGTAGGCGAAGACGGGGCCGAGGAAGTTCATGGCGACGACCGAGACCCAGGCGGCGAGCGGATTGCCGCCGTGGAAGCCGAATCCGCCGAAATAGGTGGCGAAGTAGGAGGCGAATCCGAAGAACATTCCGGGTATCAGAGAGAACGGGCCGAGCCTGCCGGTGTACATCAGCGCGCTGTTGACCACCAGGATGATCAGGGCCAGCACCGCGTCCTGTGCGATACGCGAGTGGCCGAACGCCGTGCCCACCTGTTGATCGACGAGCACGATGAGCAGAGCGAACGTGGATCCGGCGGGCATGGCGGCCCACAGCCGGCGCGCCACCGCCAGGGACGGGCCGCCGGCCAGAAAGGTGCCCGCCCAGCTGATGAATATCGCCCACGGCGGCAGATTCAGCGCGGTGCCGCCGATGAAGGCGGTCAGCCCGGCCAGCAGGGAGGCGGCGATTTCGTGGGGGACGCGTTCACGCATGGGACAGCACTCCGGAATCGAGATCAGTGGTAACAGAACTGGGGCGCAACAGCTCCCGGGTGACGGTGGTGCGCGCCACCACCCGGCCGCGCTTGATGACGTAACAGCGGTCCGGCCGGTCCAGCAGTGCATCGGACACCCGCCGGGTGGACAGCACCACCAGATCGGCCACCGCGCCCGGCCGCAGTCCGTACCGGTCGCCGATGCCCAGGATGCGCGCGGGTCCCTCGGTGACCATGGCCAGCACCCCGGCCATATCCCGCTCCCCCGACAGATGCCCGGTCTGCGCGAGAAGCAGCCCGATGTCGAGCAGATCGGCATTACCGAAGGGCGTGAACGCATTTCGGACATTGTTGGACGAGACCGCGGTATGCACCCCGGCCTCCCACAGCTCGCGGACCGGCGCGACGCCGCGGCGGACGGCGACGGTGTCGCGGCGGCCGCCCAGATACATGTCCGTCGCGGGCAGCGGCACCACGGCCACTCCGGCTTCGGACAGCCGCAGCATCGTCGCCCGGCGTTCGGCCGCGGGGCGGCCCGCGAGGGATGTCATGTGCCCCAGCGCGACTCGTCCCGACATGCCGGTCCGCGCGGTGATCTCGGCGATGCGGTCGGCCAGCGCGAACCGCGGATCGGCGTCGTCGTCGGCCAGATCGGCGTGCATATCGATCGGCACGCCGAATTCGGCGGCCAGCTCGAAGACGATATCGATGTGCCGATGGCAACCGGCGAGATCCGCCTCGTTGTAGCAGCAGCCGCCCACCACGTCCGCGCCCAGGCGCAGCGCTTCGCGCAGCAGTTCCAGGGTGCCGGGCGCCTGCAGGATGCCCTCCTGCGGGAACGCCACGATCTGCAGATCGAGCCGGTCGCGGTATTCCTCGCGCAGCTCGAGCAGGACGTGCACGCCCAGCAGGCCGACGATCGGATCGACGTCCGGGTGGGCGCGAATCACGGTGGTGCCGTGGGATATCGCGAGATCCAGCACCTGCCGGGCCCGCGCGCGCACCGATTCGGGGGTGAAGCCGCGCTTGAGCTCCCCGGTCACGGCGATCGCACCGGCCAGCGTGCCGTCCGGATCGGCCCGTTCCCGGTCCAGCAGCGCCTTGTCCACGTGCAGATGCGCCTCGACGAGCCCGGGGATGACCACGCGGCCATCGCACGGAATCTCGGTGTCACCCGAAATCGCCAGGGCCGGACCGATTTCGGTGATGTGCCCGTCGTCGACGGCGATATCGACCGGACCGGTGTCGTCGGCGATGCGGGCGGTGCGGAGTACGAGATCCGCCATGAGAACCTCCAGAAAGAGCAGGGGCCCGTTCTGTATATGAAGGCCGTGTTTCGCCCGCCCGCCGGAAATTTGTCCGGCGCGTTACCAAGTCCTCCCAGGGCAGGCCGGATATTTGCCAAACGGGGCGTCCATCAGGCATATGCCGATTCACCGACTGGATGCGTGCACCCCTTTCGGAACGATGGCAATTCATCAGCTATCTACCGGGTGGGACTATTCACAGGACCTAGCGGTGCCCCGGTTCGCGATGGTTGTATACGACCCACTCTTCCCGTCGCGCTCGAAGGATGGTCGATGACTCTCGTGCAGCCCCGCTCCGGTCCCCGCTCCGGCGATATCTACCTGGACGCCGATCCCGATCGGATTTCGTGGGGTCTGCTGCCCAACGCCCTGTCCGAGCCGGTGCTGACCGTCGACTCGGGCACCGCGGTGTGCCTGGACACGATCAGCCACGAGGGCATTCTCGAGGATCAGGGCCGCGACCCGGCGGCCTTCTTCGCCGCAGCGGGTATCACCGAAATCCTCTCCGACACAGCCATTGTCGCCGCATCGCGCAGCCACGACCCGGCCACACAGGGTCCGCACGTACTCACCGGGCCGATCGCGGTCACCGGCGCCCGGCCCGGCGACGTGCTCGAGGTCGAGGTACTCGAGCTGCTGCGCCGCACCGACTACGGGGTGATCAGCAACCGGCACGGCCGGGGCGCGCTGCCCGGCGAATACCCGCTGGTGCCGGCCGGTCACACCCCCGGCGAGCCGGTGCCGCCCGTGTGCACGATCGCCACGGTCGACGAGGCCGAGCGCGGCGTCATCGCGATCGGCGACGGGCGCTCGCTGCGGTTCCCGCTCAACCCGTTCCTGGGCATCATGGGCGTGGCCGCCGCGACCGAGGATCCCGTGCATTCGGTGCCGCCGGGCCCGCACGGCGGCAACCTCGATATCCGGATGCTGGGCGTGGGCGCGAAGCTGTATCTGCCGGTGCAGGTTCCCGGCGCGATGTTCTACGCCGGGGATCCGCACTTCGCGATGGGCGACGGCGAGGTCGCGCTGACCGCGTTCGAGGCGCCGCTGCGCGCGACGGTGCGGCTGCGTGTGCACAGCGATCCACAGATGCGCACCCTGGCGAAGGTGCTGGCGACCCCGTTCGCCGAGACCCGCGAGGATCACCTGCTGATCGGGCTGGACCGCGACCTGGACGCGGCCGTCGCGCAGGCCACCCGCAACGCGATCGCGTATCTCGGTGAGCGGCACCGCATTCCGGCGCCCGTCGCGCTGGCCTACCTGTCGGCCACGGCGGATTTCCGCATCTCCCAGGTCGTCGACCTCGTCAAGGGCGTGCACTGCTGCATCCGCAAGAGCGATCTCGAGGGACTGTGAACGGCTTCGTATCCTGGTTACCGGTCATCGACGCGCCCGTGGGCATGCGATTGGCCGTGAAGGACGTCTTCGACGTCGCGGGCATGCCGACCGGTGCGGGCAATCCGCGCTGGCTGGCCACGCATCCCATTCCGCAGCGCGATGCCGCCGCGGTGCGCGCGCTGCGCGCCGAATTCACCGTCGTCGGCAAGACGCACACCGACGAGCTGGCCTACAGCCTGACCGGAACCAACGCCCACTATGGGACGCCGGTGAATCCGGCCGCGCCGGACCGGATGCCGGGTGGCTCGTCGAGCGGCGCGGCCACCGTCGTCGCGGCCGGGCTGGCCGATCTGGGCCTGGGCACCGACACCGCGGGGTCGATCCGCGTACCCGCCTCCTATACCGGCATTTTCGGGCTGCGCCCCACGCACTCTCGCGCACCACACGACGGAATCGTCCCGCTGGCACCGTCCTTCGACGTACCCGCGCTACTCGCCCGCGAGCTGGGCACGCTGCGGGCGGGCGCCCGGCTACTGCTCGCGGGCACGGGCGCGGACACCCGGCCACACACCATCTGGTGGCCCGCCGACATCCCGGTCGCCGATCCGGTGCGAAAGGTGCTGCGCGGCACCCTGACCCGGCTGGTCGGCGCGGGATTCGAGCTCACGACCGCGCCGCTGTTCGAGGCCGGCGGCTGGGACCGTGTCCGCGCCGCGTTCAGCACGGCGCAGGCCGCCCAGGTGTGGGAGCAGCACGGCGATTGGGTGCGCCGGGAGCGGCCGATCTTCGGCCGCAACGTCTCCGCGCGCCTCGAGCTGGCCTCGGCGGTTACCGCGCGGATGGCGAGCGAGGCGCGCTCGGTACTGCGCGTGGCCTCGGACCGCGTCCTGCGCGCCCTCGGCGACGACCGGGTGCTGGCGCTGCCCGCCACCCCGTATCCCGCACCACTGCTGGAGGATCCGGGATCCGGCCGCGCCGCGGTGGTCGAGCTCACCTGCCTCGCACCGATTCTCGGTGCACCAGCGCTGAGCCTGCCGGTCGCCCGCATCGACGGTCTGCCCCTGGGGCTTTCGCTGATCGCTCCGCCGGGGCACGACGAATCGTTGCTCGCCACCGCGGAGCTCCTGAGCTGAGCAGGCCGTTGCGGCCCGGGCACCGCAACGGCCCACCGGGCGAAGGAGATTCGCGCGGCGGGCCGTTGTGGAACGGCTCAGGAGACCGTGGTGGTCTCCGGCGTCCCCGGCGCATCGTTGCGCGCCAGCACCGAGTGACGGCGGCTGTAACCGAAGTAGATGATCATGCCGATCACGAACCAGACCGCGAACCGTATCCAGGTGATCGGCTGCAGATAGGTGATCAGCCAGATCGAGAAGGCGATACCGACCAGGGGCACGATCGGCATCAGCGGGGTGCGGAAGGTACGGGGCAGATTCGGCTGGCGGTACCGCAGCACGATCACCGCCGCGCATACCACCACGAAGGCCAGCAGGATGCCGATATTGGTCAGCTCGGCCGCGGACCCGATCGGCATGAACCCGGCGATCAGCGCCGACACCGCGCCCGCGATCCAGGTGATGCGGGTGGGCACGTGCCGGGTCGGGTGGGTCTTGGCGAACCATTGCGGCAGTAGGCCGTCACGGCTCATCGAGAACCAGATGCGGGTGACGCCGAGCATGAAGGTGAACAACACCGTGGTGATGCCGACGATCGCGCCCACCGCGATCAGGCTGCCCAGACCGCTCAGTCCGACGGATTTGAACGCCGTGGACAGCCCGCTCTTGGGGTTGATGTCCGTGTAGTGCTGCATACCGGTCAGCACCAGACAGACCAGCACGTACAGCACCATCGAGATGCCCAGCGAGTACATGATCGCCTTGGGCAGATGGCGTTTGGCGTCCACCGACTCCTCGGCCGCGGTGGACATCGCGTCGTAACCGAAGACCGCGAAGAACACCGTCGAGGCTCCGGTCACCGCGCCACCGAAACCGAACGGGAAGTACGGGTGGTAATTGCCGGACTTGATGTAGAAGACGCCGACCGCGATCACGATCAGCACGACCACGACCTTGATCGCCACCACGGCCGTCTCGAACTTCGCCGCGGCCTTCATGCCCATGTTGAGCAGGAACGCGATCAACAGGCACAGCAGCGCCGCGAACAGGTCCACCTTGTGCCCGGAGCCCGTGCCCGGCGCACCGAGGATCGCCGTAGGTAGGTGAACGTGCAGCTGCTCCAACAGATATTCGATATATCCGGAGATGCCGATGGCGACCACCGCGACGATCGCGGTGTACTCCAGCAACAGATCCCAGCCGATAAACCAGCCGACCGGCTCGCCCAGCACCGCGTACCCGTAGGTGTAGGCCGAACCCGCCTTCGGGATCAGGCCCGCGAACTCGGCGTAGGACAGTGCGGCCGCGGCGCTGGCGACGCCGGCGATGAGGAACGAGATCAGCACGGCCGGACCCGCCGTGCCGTGGGCCACCGATCCGGCCAGCGCGAAGATGCCCGCACCGATGATGCCGCCGACGCCGATCGCGGTCAGCTGCCACAGGCCTAGGACCCGTTGCAGCCCGCTGGACTCCTGCTCCTCGATCTGATCGATGGGCTTGCGCCGGAAGAGAGCGCTGTTTGCTGAACTACCTGGCATGTGTTGCTCCTTGTACTACCTGCTCGGGGCAGTGTAAGTGTGAGCGATAACACCCAGATTGTCCGGGTTCATGAATAAAATCGGACGATTTCGTCCGACGGGACAAGCACAACGTCCTACGACTGTGCGTGGCGTGCCGTCCTCCGATGGCAGGAAAGGTGGGAACTTCGTCGTTGCGGACATCCGTGCGACGATCGACGATCGACTTATGACGCGCACCGTCCTGATCGTGCTCTTCGACGACGTGCAGAGCCTCGACGTGACCGGCCCGCTCGAGACGTTCGCGGGCGCCGAGCTCGCGGTTCCGGGCAGCTATCGGATCCGCACCGCCTCGCTCGACGGTGCGCCCGTCCGCACCTCCAGCGGCCTGCGGCTGGTGCCGGACATCTCGCTCGCCACGGCCGAAACCCCGCACACGCTGGTGGTTCCGGGCGGTCAGGGCACCTCCACGCCCGATCCGCGGCTGATCGACTGGCTCCGGGAGCGGCGGCCGGAGCGGCTCGTCTCGGTGTGCAGCGGCGCGTTCCTGCTCGCCGCGGCCGGCCTGCTGGACGGCTGCCGGGCCACCACGCACTGGGCGCACTGCGACAAACTCGCGCGTGCCTATCCCCGGGTCCGGGTCGCCCCCGAGCCGATCTACGTCCGCGACGGCCACATCGCCACCTCGGCCGGGGTCACCGCCGGCATCGATCTGGCCCTGGCGCTGGTCGAGGAGGACCTCGGCCGCGAGGTTGCGCTGACCGTGGCGCGGCACCTCGTGGTCTTCCTGCACCGGCCCGGCAACCAGTCCCAGTTCAGCGCGCAACTGACCGCGCAGACCGCGCACCGGGAGCCGCTACGCGAGGTCCAGCACTGGATCGGGGACCACCTCGGCGAGGATCTGTCGGTGGAGGCCCTGGCCGCCCGCGCCAGATTGTCCCCGCGTCATTTCGCGCGCGCCTTCCACCACGAGACCGGGATGACGCCCGGGCGGTACGTCGAGCGGATCCGGCTCGAGCACGCCCGCCGGCTGCTCGAGGACACTACCGACAGCATCGGCGCAATCTCGCGCGCCTGCGGGTACGGCACGCCCGAGGCCATGCGACGCGCGTTCGTTCGGGCGCTGGGCGCTGCGCCCGCCGAGTATCGCCGCCGCTTCCGGCCGATGCATGCGAACACCGAATCACACAGTCCTACAGCGGTTTAGAAATCACAACCCAACCGGGAGACAATCATGCAAATCGCCATCGTCCTCTACGACCGGTTCACCGCCCTCGACGCGGTCGGCCCCTACGAGGTGCTCAGCCGGATCCCCGGCGCGGAAACGGTTTTCGTGGCCGAGCAGGCCGGTCCCGTGCGCAACGACAACGGCGGTACTCTGGGCCTGGTCGCCGACCGCACGCTCGACGAGGTGGACCGGCCCGACATCGTCCTGGTCCCCGGCGGACCGGGGCAGACCGCGCAGATGGACAACGCCCGCCTCCTGGACTGGCTGCGCGCCGCCGACGCCACCAGCACCTGGACCACATCGGTGTGCACCGGCTCGCTGCTGCTGGCCGCCGCCGGACTGCTCGACGGCCGCCGGGCCACCTCGCACTGGCTCGCACTGGACACGCTCCCCGAATTCGGCGCGAGCCCGACCTCCGAGCGGGTGGTGTTCGACGGCAAATATGTGACGGCGGCCGGGGTGTCGTCCGGGATCGATATGGGCCTGACGCTGCTCGGCCGGATCTGCGGCGACGACCATGCGATGGCCGTGCAGCTGTTGACCGAATACGATCCGCAGCCGCCGTACGACGCCGGGTCGCCGCTGAAGGCGCCCGCCGAGCTGGTCGAGAATGCCCGCGCCGCAAGCCGTTTCATCATGTCCTGAGCCGTCGAACCGGCCGATCTCAGCCCGGCTCGGCGGTGACCGTGATCGTCGTCCAGCCGCCGACGTGGATGCGGTCGCCGCTGCGCAGGGGCATCGGGGTGCGGGGCGGGATCAGGTCGTCGGTGCCGTTGAGGCTGGTGCCGTTGGTGGAGCCCAGGTCGGTGACGGTGAGGCCGTCGGCGGCGACGTGGAGGCGGGCGTGGGAGCGGGAGACGCCGATATCGACCGGGGCGATGCCGAGGTCGATGTCGGGCTCGACGCCCTGCGATACGCTGCGCTTGCCGATCAGGAAATCGTTGCCCCGCAGGGGAATCCGGCGTTCGGGGTAGTAGCCGGGGAACTCCACCCGCTCGGCGTCGGGGCCCTTGCGGGCCAGGACCCGCTCGTAGAATTCGCGGTCCGCGGCGACGGTGGCCATCCAGAGCGGCTGTGCCGCGGCCGATTCCGAAACCACGAGACCCGTTGCCGCCGCGGATGTATCACCGTCCGGATGCGCGATCACCGTCTCGGCGACGGCGTTTGCGACGACGCTCCCGGGCGAGGGCAGGGCCGAATCGTGCCCGCACACCTCGCAGAACCGCCCGGAGATCGCCGCGCCGCAGGCCGGGCACTGCGCCGCGGCCTGCGGCGCCGCTGCCTGCACCGCACCGCCGAGCGCCGCGCCGCACACGTCGCAGTAGTCGGTGGCGGTGGTCTGATGGCCGTCGGGACAGGTGAGCACTAGGACTCCTTTCGCACCCGGGCGGTCTTGGTCGATCGCGCGTCCAGAGCCATCTCGTCGAAGGTGTCGACATTGCGGCGCAGCCGGACGGTTCCGGTGTGGTCGTCCACCTCGACGACGTTGCGCAAAAGCTTTGCGGTGCCCTCGTTTCCGGACTCCGCGGCCAGCTCCACCGCCCGCTGCAGCTTGGCTGTCGCAGTATCCAGATCGCCCTCCTTGCGCGCGGCCAGCCCCTCCTGCACCGCCTGTGCGAGCTCGGCCTGGCCGGTGTAGTGCGCGACGCGGCGGCTGATCCGTGCCGACAGCTCCGAATCGGTGGTCCAGGTCGCCTTCACCAGGCCCTGGCCGATGACCTCGTCGCCGGCGACGACGCTGATGCGCGCGGCCAGTTTCTCCCGCCCGGGCGCGGCCGGGTCGACCCGCACCTGCACGTGGTAGTCGCGATCCTCCGCACCCCACGCACCCAGCGAATACTCCCCCACCTGCGCCCCGGTCTCGGTGCGGCGGCCCGTCAGGTCCTCGATGTTCGGGGCGACCTGTTTGACGAAGCGCACCGTCGCCCCTGCCGGATTCCACACCCGCAGCGTCAGGTCCGGAATCGCGCGGCCCATCGACACCTGCATCATCGCGCGGAAGTCGGCCACGAGTTCCGAACCCGTCTTGATCACGTCGTAGCCGCCCAGCAGCCCCGAGGCGATGGTGCGCAGCTCCTTGACCATGTCGCCGCCGCCGACGCCGCGGCAGTCGCAGGTGAACTTGCCCTGCGACAACCGGATCTCCTCGTCCAGATGCGCGGGCTCCTCGTGCTCGTTCTTGCCGTCGGTGAGCAGGATGGTGTGCGCCATCGCCTGCGGATACTGGCCGGCGACCTGGCGCGCCACCCCCAGCCAGCTCCCCATGGCGGTGCCGCCGTAGGGGCGGAGCGTGTCCAGGGCATGCCGGGCGGCGAAGACGGATTCGGGATCCTTGCGCCGCAGCGGCCCGCGCGCGGGAAAGATCACCTCCCCCTCGTGGGTGCCCTTCACCAGTGCGAAAAGGGTGCCCTCAGCCATCTCGTCGAGGGCGGCGAGGGTGGCCTCGCGCGCACCGGCGAACCGGTCGCCCGCGGCCATCGACCCCGAACAGTCGATGATGATGATCTCCAGGCGCTCCTGCACCGGGGCGGGCGCGGAGAAGTCGGCACCGACCTGCACCGTGACGATGGCATCGACGGTGTCGACGCCCTCGGCCAGATACTGGTTCTGGTCGATGTCGACCGAAATCCCCTTGGTTGCTTCCGAACTCAACTTTCCACTCCTCGCCACTCCGACATACCCACGGGCGCGAGCGCGACGGTGATGTTGTCGCCGCCGCCGGCGCGCAGGGCGTACTCGACCAGACCCCGGGCCGCCTGCCGGGCCGGCGCGGCCGTCGCGATGGAGGCCAGACCGGCGGCATCGGACAGGTAGTTCCAGAGCCCGTCGCTGCACAGCAGCAGCACGCCGGGGCCGCGCACCTGCACGGTGGTCACCGCGGTGTCGGCGGCCCGATGCTCGGAATCGGCGCCCAGCCAGCGGACCAGCGCATGCGCGCGCGGATCCTGCATGGCCGCGGCCTCATCCATCGCCCCGTGTGCCACCAGGGCCTGCGCCCACGAGTCGTCCACGGTGAGCCGGCGCGAGGGCGGCATGCCGCGGGCCTCGTCCGGGCACAACCAATACGCCCGGCTGTCACCGACACTCGCGACGGTGATCTCGAATTCCCCTGGGCCGCTGGCCCGCAGCACCGCGGCGACGTAGGTGCAGGACGGGGCGTGCCCGGCCCCGCGGGAGGTCGCCCGCACGGCATCGAAGGCCGCCTCGAGTCCCGCCATGACGGCGTCGGGGGCGGCGCGATCGGCGGCCAGCGCGGTCATACAGGCATCGACGCCGCCGCGCGCGCCGGCGGTTGCGGCCAGCTGCGGATCCTCCGAGGTGGACACCCCGTCACACACGGCGATCACGATCGCGGGGCCGGACGCGTCGTCGAGCACTGCCGCGGCGACGGCGTCCTCGTTGTGCGCGTGCACGAGGCCGCGATCGGTGATCAGCTGCACCGCACCGAGATCGGACTCGCTGCGGTCCGGCGGGCGTAGCAGCGCGCCGCAGGCGATGCAGTAGCCGTCGGCGTCGAAATCCCGGGCGCCGCATTCGGCGCAGGCCGCCGCGGGATCGATGCGGCGATCCGGCAGCACAGCGCGGCTGATCGTCAGTTCGCGACCGCATTCCTCGCAGAACCGGTCCGCGACACCGATTCTGGACCGGCAGCCCGGGCAGTGCAGCCCCACCATCGCGCTCATAACGTCGTCCTGGGCCGAACCTGGTTGGCGCGGTCGACCAGTGCGATCCGGCCCCACATGTCACCGGCATCGTGGGCCAGATCCCGGTAGCAGCCCTCCAGTCCGGTGCGCACGCCGGCGTGGGTCAGAGCATGGCCGAGCAGCGGAGCGGGCTCGGTGGCGGCATTCCCCGCGGACAGCCAGTCCAGTGCCGCGTCCAGCACCCCCCGGCGTACCTGTGCCGCACGATATTTCGATTCGATGACAAGCCTTTCGACTCGGCTGCCGCCCTCACGCAGCAGCTCTTCGGTGATATCGGCCGGATCCCGGCCCGCCAACAGGGTCTGTGCCGCGGCGATCGCCGCGTCGGTGTGCCGCGCCGAGGAGGGGTCGACCTGATCGAGCACCGCGACCGCCGCCTCGCGATCCCCGGCCGCGCGGCGCAGCCGGGCCAGGCCGAAGGCCGCGCTGACGAAGCCGTGATCGGTGCGCCAGATCGATTCGTAATACCTTGCGGCCCTCGCCGATTCGATATCGGGGTCGATATCGGCGGCGGCACAGAGCTCGGCCGCGGCGGCCAGTGCCAGCTGCGGGGCCGTCTCCCCCGGAAGCGCACCGTGCACGGCGTCGAATTCCGCTGCGGCGGCATCGAATTCACCGACCAGCAGCCTGGCCAGGCCGCGGTACCAGGTGAGCCGCCAGTCCACGCCGATCCCCGCGGCCAGTTCGTCGATGCGGCGTTGAGCGTCCACGGCATCACCGGTCTCCAGGGCGGCACGGACCAACCGCAGCGGGATCTCGACCGACTCGCCCTCCCCCGTCACCACCGCGCGCAGGCCCGCCTCGAGCGCGGGCCCGAGCTCGGCCGGGGTGACCCCACTCGTCGTGGCCAGCAGCGCCGCGCCGCTGTCGGAGGGGTCGACAAGCGGAACGGGCAGCGCCGCAACGACATCGCGGGCATCGAGTCCGGCCGGAGCCTCACCCCCCAGGACCGCGGCACCGCGCCCCGCATCGCCGCTGCCGGACGATTCGGCAGCGGATCGCGCAGGCGAATCAGCCTGGGCAGCGGTCAGATTCGAATTCTCGTCGGCGCCGGCATCGACGCCGAACACCCCGCGCGGCGGACCGAAGTTCACCGACGATCCCGGATGCGGCACGCCGCTGGTGGCCGAGAGCACCATGCGCAATACGCCCGTCAGCTGATCGGCCATCTCCTCGATGGAGGCGAACCTCGCCTCGGGAGCGGCATCGGTGGCGCGCACCAGGAATCTATGGAGGGATTCGTGCGCCTCGAGCAGCGGCTCGGACGACGGGCCCGGCAACTCCGCGAAATGGCCGTCGCGCTGGGGCACGGCCAGCATCAGCACCGCCAGGGTGCGCCCGACGGTGTACACCTCCGAGGCGATCGTCGGCCCGGTCTCGGCGATCTCGGGCGCCTGATACCCGGTGGTGCCGTACAGGGGGCTGTCCCGGTCGTCCATCGCGATGACCGCGCCCAGATCGATCAGCTTCAACTGCTCGTCGGACTGCATCACGTTGTCCGGCTTGAAATCACAGTAGGCCAGGCCCAGCGCGTGCAGATATCCCAGTGCGGGCAGCATCTCCAGGATGTAGGCGATGGCCTGCTCGGGCGGCAGGAACGCGCCCGTGGCCTCGCGCCGGCGGCGCAGCAGCTGCTTCAGGGATGCGCCGCCGACGTACTCCATCACGATGTAGCCGACCGGAATCCCCTCCGGCCCCGCATGTTCCACGAAGTTGAAGATCTTCACGATATTGGGGTGCTCGACCTGCGCCAGGAACCGGCGCTCGGCCAGCGCCGCGGCCATGGCGTCCGGATCCTGCGAGTTCAGCAGGCCCTTGAGCACGACCCAGCGGTCGCTGACGTTGCGGTCCACCGCCAGATAGAGCCAGCCCAGCCCGCCGTGCGCGATCGGGCCGAGGACCTCGTACTGCTGTCCGATCAGCTCGCCGCGCCTCAGTTTCGGGGTGAACGAGTACCGGGTGCCGCAGTGCGAGCAGAATCCCTCGGCACGGCCGGGCGTGCCGTCCCGCGAACGCCCCACCGGGCGTTCACAATTCGAGCAGAAGCGCTTGCCCTCGGGCACCCGGGGGTCGGCGAGCACCGCGGTGGACGGGTCGACCCGCGGCACCCGCGGCACCTCGACCATCCCGGCGCCGAGACGGCCGCGGCGGGACCGGGACGTGGTGGATCGGGTGTGGACGGTTCTGGTGCCGGTGCGTCCGGCCCCGGCGACCCCCCCGGTCGCCGGGGTGGACACGCCGCCGCCGGGCCGACTGGTCGAAGCCGCGATCCCGCAGGTATCGCACACCCCGTTGGAAATCGTTCCGCCGCAACCGTGTTCGCCGCAACGCTCACCCGCCGCGGCGGCACCGTGTGCCGGTGCGGTAGCCCGGCCCGCCGCGGCAGGCTCGGGCGGTGCGTGCGGCGCGGCCGACTCGGGCGCCGTGCCGCAGACATCGCAGTAGCCCCCGACAATCGTTCCCCCACAACCGAGTTCGGCGCACTTCGTCGAATCCGCCGCAATGCCGGCCGCCCGCAGACCGCCACCGGTTTCCCGCTCACCGCCGCGGCGGCCGCTACCGGGGCGCGAGTTCGCCCCGCTGCCCGGACTTTTCCTGCCCCTCCGACTCATCCCGGCCTCCCCGATACCTCCGCGATGACCTGCTGATAATCCGTGATCGCCCTGGTCGCCGCCGCCAGATCACAGGGTCGGCGATCGAGCAGGCCCGCAGCAATCCTGTTGGCGGACAACACATCCTGCTGTTCACTGACCCCCAGGCGGGCGGCCTTGACCTGGTACGCGGCCAGTCGGCCGCGCAGTTCGGCGCGCCGGTCCAGCAGGCCCTGCGCCAGATCCACGGCTCCCTCGGCGCGGGCCAGCGCCGCGTCGATCCGGCGGCTCAATTCCAGCAGGGACACCGCGGCGGGCCCGCCGGACGGCCCGGCGGCCAGCGCGTCGAGTTCGGCGCGCAGCGTGCCGGTTTCGTCCGCGGGCACGGGCAGCGGCGCGGTCCGGATCTTCTCCTGGGCCTGCTCCCGCGCACGTGCGGCCCGTTCGACCGCGTCCCCGATCGAATCCAGGCGAGACCGGGTCCGAGCAATCGCGGCGGGCCAGTCCGCGCTCAGCTCGCGCAGCTCGGCCAGGCCCCGGGCCTCTCGATCCAGCCGCTGCGCCAGCTCCGCCGCACGGGCATCGATCCGGTCCCGGGTGAGCGCCAGCGGGTCGGTCGCCGAGCGGCCCAGCAGATCGGTGACGCCCTCGGCGATCGCACGCAATTCGGCTGTGACGCCGCCGAATTCGTCCAGCCTGGTCTGCACGGGGGTCAGCGCCGCCAGCACACGGGTATTGACCGCGTCGACCGCGTCGAGGAATTCCGCGATCTCCGGGAAGGTGGTGCGCATGCGGTCCAGGGTGTCGGCGATGCCGACGAAGAGCACCTGCTCCGTGGGCCCGGTCAGGGTGCGCTGCGCCATGGGGATGGGGGTCCGCGACACCTCGTGCGGGCGATCGCGCAGCAGGCGGGTGAGTTCGGTGCGATCGGCATCGGTGGGCTTGTGGCGGCGGGCCCGGATCGCGCGCGCGGCCTCCAGGATCTCCCGCACCCGGCCGAAGTCCTCCCACATCAGTTCCAGCGCCTGCTCGATCGGGCGCCAGCGCCGCTGGGTCTCGCCGGTGGGCGGAAATCCGCGCAACAATACCAACCCCGGATGCTTGTCCAGTTCCAGGAGCGTGGCGGTGATCGCCTCGATTTCCCTACCGCGCGCGGCCAATTCGTTGTCGATCTCGACGGCCGTCAGCGCGTTCATCGGTCTCATCGCCGGCTGTAATCGGGCTGGGGCGGGCCGGGCGAGGAGCCCAGCGCGCTCAGGTCTGCGTCGTACAGCCGCTGCCAGGTGCCGTTCCCGCGCAGGCGGTCGAGCACGCCGTTGACGTAGCCGACCATGTCCCGCTCGCCCTTCGGCACCCCGACCGCGTAGTCCTCGTATCCCAGTGCGCCGCCGACGATCTGGAGGTTGCCGTCCTGCGCGGCCAGCCCGGCGAGAATCGGTTCATCGGTGCTGACCGCGTCCACCTGGCCCTGCTGCAGCGCCACCAGGCAGTCGGTCCAGTTCGTCACGCCCAGCACGCTCGGCGGTTTCGGCAGATGTAGCGCGAACAGCCGATCCGCCGAGTCGGCACCCACCGTGACGCACACCCGCTTGCCGCTCAGATCGGCCGCGGAGTTGATGCCGGAATTGCGCGCGGCCAGAATGCGTTGCGGCGCAGTGAAATACACACCCGAGAAGTCGACGTCGTTGCGCCGGTCGCAGGTGACGGAGAACGTGCGGACCACCAGGTCCACCTGATGGTCGGTCAGCGAGGGTACCCGCTGGGCCGTGGACACCGAGCGCAGCTCGATCCGGTTCGGGTCGCCGAACAGGGCCCGGGCGATCTCGCGCGCCAGGTCGATGTCGAAGCCCTGCAGCTGTCCGGTGCCGGGATTGCGGAACCCGAACAGATAGGTGTTCTGGTCGACCCCGACCGTGAGCCGGCCCTTGGCCACGATCCGCGCCATCGTGCTGTCCGGCGCGAAGTCGCCCGAGGTCGGCGGGTAGCTGGCCGTCAAATCGGAGCAGTGTCCGCCGGCGTCGGCGGAGGGGGTGATCGGCTGGCTGTCGGGCGGCAGCGGCCGCACCGGCGCCATCGACGGGTTATTCGGCACCGCCGCGTACGCGCCGCAGCCCGCCAGCAGCCCGGTGGCCACCAGCGCGGCCACCGACCGGCCCAGTCGTGCGCGCCTCACTGGAACTCCTTCAACCGCGGCCACAGTCCGGCGACGACGGCGGCGGCCGCGATTATCATCAACACCAGTGTGCCCTCGGCGCTGCCGATCCAGGCGTCTCCGGCCGCGGAGATCTGCCCGCGCAGCTGTACCCGGGTCTGATCCAGGTGATCGCGCACGGAAGTGTCCAGGGTGGTGAAGGTGGTGACCGAAGCCTTGGGCGCGGCGCCGATCGCCTGGTCGACCGCGGCCGGGAAGTTCGCCGCGTTGTAGCTCGTAACCTGTCTGCCGTGCCCCGTCATCCAATCCGAGAGCTGGCCCAGCAGCGGCGAACTCGCCCCGGCTCCGGCGGTCAGCCGGGCACGCAGCTGGGTGGTCTTGTCGGTGAAGTCGGCCTCGGTGGTCGTGGTATCGCCGCGGGTGATCAGCTCGAGAGTCTCGTCGGTGCGGGCCTGCTGCCCCAGAATTCGTGCCTGGGCCAGATTTTCGGTGCGCGTGGTGGGGCCGGACCCTCCGGTGTCGACCGAGGTGGTCGAGACGAGGGTGGCCGCGACGATCCACAGCAGCGCCACCGCCGCGGCGACCGCGGCGGCGAGCAGGCCGAGGTTGAACAGACGGTTGGTGCGCCGCTGCAGGATTCGGGTGCCCAGGACCGCGCCCCCGAGCACCAGGACCAGCAGCCCGATCGCCAGCCACGGCGGCCCGGTGAGGGCGCGCTGGTCGGCGCGGACCGCGGCGAAACGATCGGTGGTGAGCTCGGCGGCGCTGGGCAGCAGCGACTTCTGCATCAGCCCCGAGGCCTCGCGCAGGTACGCCGAACCGACCGGGAAGCCCTGCCGGTTGTTCGCCCGCGCCGATTCGACGAGGCCGGTGTAGGCGGGCAGGTCCGCGTCGATCTCGCCGACGATGCGCCGGGTCTGCGGGTCGTTCGCCCCGGCGGTCGCGGTGGCCAGCGCATCGGCGGCGTCGGCGAGGGCCTGCTGGTACTGCGCCCGGATCTGCGGGGATTCGATTCCGCCGGTGAGGAATGCAGTGGCCGCGGAGGCGTCGGCCTGCGACAGCGCCACGTAGAGGTTCTGCGCCGCATTGTCCAGCGGCTCGGAGCGAGCCAGGGTGGTGTCGCGGCGACTGGTCTTACCGTTGAGCTCGTTGGCGCACACCAGGCCGGTGACCAGGCACAGCACGACCGCGGCAGCGGCGATTGCCACGATCACCCCGGGGGTGGTCGCGGCGATCCGCCGCAACCAGTTCGCACCCCTGCGAACCGGTGCTGGTAGACGAGGTACCAAGCTCCCTCCCCTCCTGACATGCCGTGCGCGACATCCGGATCCGAGGGCAGGCCGGACGATCGCGTCATCCGGCTCCCCGCCCGGCGCCGGAGTCTCGAACGCGATCGTACGGGAGCGGCTGAGGGTTCGCCGAACGATTTCAACTGTAGACATATGTTGTCACCTGCCTTAACGTCGAGACATGAGCGATGTTTTGTCTCAAGGGGCGCGCTTCGAACTGCGCTCCGGCGACACCTGGCACGACCCCTGGACGATGTACGCCGCACTGCGGGAGCACGATCCGGTACATCACGTCGTCCCCACCGGGCGCGAGAACGAGGACTACTACGTGCTGTCGCGCTACCGCGACATCTACGAGGCCGTGCGAGATCCCGAAACCTTCTCCTCGGCACAGGGTTTGACCGTCGACTACAACAACCTGAGCGAGATCGGCCTCGGGGACAACCGGCCGTTCGTATTCACCGATCCGCCGGATCACACCGTCTTCCGCCGCCGCGTCGCCAAGGGCTTCACCCCGCGCCAGGTGCAGGAGATCAGCCCCGCGGTAAGGGATTTCGTCGTCGAGCGGATCGAGCGGCTGCGCGCCGCGAGCGGCGGTGACATCTCCGCCGAGCTGTTCAAACCGCTGCCCACCATGGTCGTGGCGCACTATCTCGGTGTGCCCGAGGAGGATCGGGCCAAGTTCGACGAGTGGAGCGAGGCGATCGTCGCGGCGTCGGCGACCGGACCGGACGGCGTGCTGAACGCGCAGGCCGCGGTGACCGAGCTGATGCAGTACTTCACGGGACTGATCGACAAGCGCCGCGCCGCGCCGGGCGAGGACACCATCTCCCACCTGGTGGCCTCCGGGCTGGGCGCGGACGGCGACATCGGGGAGATCCTGCAGATCATCGGGTTCGCCTTCACCATGGTGAGCGGCGGCAACGACACCACCACCGGAAACCTCGGCGGCGCGGTGCAATTGCTGACCCGCTACCCCGAACAGCGCGCGCGGCTGCTCGCGGACCCGGGTCTGATCCCCGGCTCGATCGACGAGTTCCTGCGGCTCACCTCGCCCGTGCAGGGCCTGGCGCGCACCACGACCCGCGACGTCGAGCTCGACGACGGCGTCATCCCCGCGGGCCGGCGGGTGCTGCTGCTCTACGCCTCGGCCAATCGCGACGAGCGCGAATTCGGTTCCGACGCCGCCGAACTCGACATCACCCGGAACCCGCGCAACATCATGACCTTCGGCAACGGCAACCATCACTGTCTCGGCGCGGCCGCGGCGCGCATGCAGGCCACGATCGCGCTGACCGAATTGCTGGCCCGCTGCCCGGATTTCACCGTCGACATCGAGAATGTGCGGTATTCGGACGGCAGCTACGTGCGGTGGCCGATCAGCGTGCCGTTTACGGTTACCGCATGACGGACTGGCTGGGCGAACCGCGGTCGCTGCGCGCGGCCGAACGCATCCTGGACGCCGCGGCGCGGCTGTTCGCCGAACGCGGGGTCGCCGCCACCCAGATGGCCGACATCGCCAAGGCCGCCGGCTGCTCGCGCGCGACGCTGTACCGCTATTTCGACAGCCGCCAGGCGGTGCAGCTGGCCTTCGTGCACCGCGAGGCCCGCCGCGTCGGCGCCCGGGTGAGCCAGGAGATCCGGGACATCGCCGATCCTGGCGAGCGGGCCGTCGCGGGGATCGCGGCCAGCCTGCGGGAGGTGCGCGCGGATCCGCTGCTGATCGCCTGGTTCCGCCCCGACGACGCGGGCCTGACCCTCGAGATCGCGCAGACCTCGCAGGTCATCGAGGGCATCGCCGCCTCGCTGTTCGGCACGGACGCCCTGCCCGACGAGGGCGAGCTGTCGCTGCTGGCGCGCTGGCTGACCCGGGTGATCGTCTCGCTGCTGACGGTCCCGGGCCGCGACGAGGCGCAGGAGCGGGAGATGCTGCGCCGCTTCATCGCCCCCCTTTTCATCCCCGCCCAGCCCTGAACGCGCCGGGCTCACCCGCGAGAACGAGCGGTCGTCCTGGCCTGTGACGGCCAGGACGACCGCGGGAACCGGTTACACGCAGCTGTGCGCTTTCAGCTGGGAGTAGGTGGCATCGGAGACAGTGATCTTGTCACCGATCTTGGCGTGCGTCAGCGTGGATGCATTGATGCCGGCCGTTGTCGCGCAGTGCAGCAGATTGGCGGTCACCGTGATGCTCTGGTCGGCGTGCGCAGCACCGGCCCCGATGATGGACGCCCCGGTCAGCGCAATAGCTAAGACACCTGTCTTGACAAATCGCATGCGAGTTCCTCTCTCGAAATCAAAGATCGGTACCACATCTGACCATTAGATGATGCCAGTCGAATCCCCGAAACCAACCGAAGGGTCCACTTCGGGCGACGAGCCGGTTCGATACGCTGCCGGCCGCCGGGAATCACGGCTTGCGCGCGGGGCCGCGGATCAGGAGGGTGGACATATGGATTCGCTCATCATGTCCGCGCGCGACCTCGAGTTCCTGCTCTACGACTGGCTGGACACCGCGCGGCTGACCGAGCGAGAACTGTACTCCGAGCACTCCCGGGAGACCTTCGACCAGGTGCTGGACCTGTCGCGAGAGCTCGCGACGCGGTATTTCGCCCCACACAACCGCGCGAGCGACCTGCACGAGCCCACCTTCGACGGCGAGAAGGTGCACATCCTGCCCGAGGTGAAGCAGGCCCTGGACGCGTTCGCCGAGGCCGGCCTGATCGGTGCGGCGATGAGCGAGCGGTTGGGCGGCATGCAACTGCCGCACACGATCTTCACCGCGTGCATGGCGTGGTTCTACGCCGCGAACGCCGCCACCACCAGCTATCCGATGCTCACCATGGGCAATGCGAACCTGCTCGCCGCCCACGCCTCGGACGAGCAGATCGAGCAGTTCGTGCTGCCGATGGTGGAGGGCCGCTACTTCGGCACCATGGCGCTGTCCGAGCCGCAGGCGGGCTCGAACCTCGCGGACATCACCACCCGCGCCGAACCCCAGGACGACGGCACCTACCGGCTGTTCGGCCGCAAGATGTGGATCTCCGGCGGCGATCACGAACTCTCGGAGAACATCGTCCATCTGGTACTGGCCAAGATTCCGGGCGGACCCGGAGGCACGCGCGGCATCTCGCTGTTCATCGTGCCGAAATACCTTGCGGGCCAAGAACACAACGACGTCGTGCTGGCGGGCATCAACCACAAGATGGGCTGGCGCGGTACGGTCAACACCGCGCCGGTCTTCGGCGACGGCGCGTTCACTCCCGGCGGCAGGTCCGGGGCCGTGGGCTACCTGGTCGGCGAGCCGAATCAGGGGCTGGCCTACATGTTCCACATGATGAACGAGGCGCGCCTGGGCATCGGGCTCGCCGCGACCGCGATGGGTTACACCGGCTACCTCAAGGCGCTGGACTACGCCCGCGCCCGTCCCCAGGGCAGGCCGATCGGCGTCAAGGGCGGCCCGCAGGTGCCGATCGCGGACCACCCCGACGTGCGGCGAATGCTGTTGGCGCAGAAGTCCTATGTCGAGGGCTCGCTGGCGCTGCAACTGTACTGCGCGACCCTCATCGACGATCGGCGCAGCGCCGCAACCGAATCCGAGCGCACCCGTGCGGAAACGCTGCTACGCGTGCTGACCCCGATCGCCAAGAGCTGGCCCAGCCAGTGGTGCCTGGCGGCCAACGACCTGGCCATCCAGGTGCACGGTGGCGCGGGCTACACCCGCGACTACGACGTCGAACAGCACTACCGGGACAACCGCCTGAACCCGATTCACGAAGGCACACACGGCATTCAGAGTCTGGACCTGCTCGGCCGGGCGGTCACCGCCGAGAACGGGGCCGCGCTCTCGCTGCTGCTGGACACCATCGGCGAGACGGTCGCGGCGGCCGGAGCCACCGGCGACGCCGAACTCGGCAACTTCGGCGACGATCTGGCCCGGGCCACCGGTCGCATCGCCACCAGCACCGCCCTGCTGTGGAAGGACATGGATCCGGAGACGGCGCTGGCCAATTCGGCGGCGTATCTGGAGGCGTTCGGCCACGTCGTGCTGGCCTGGATCTGGCTCGAACAGGCGATCGCCGCACACGGCCACGACACCGCCTTCCACCACGGCAAGCGCGCCGCGGCCCGGTACTTCTACCGCTGGGAATTACCGCGCACCACACCGCTTTTCGATCTACTCGACAGCCTCGACCGCACCACCTTGGACCTGGATCCGTCCTGGTTGTGATCCCGTCACGGAGATCGGGAGAGGGGACTACTCCCCCGTTGTTCCCGGTCCCGGATCGCCGGAGCCGGTGTTGTGGTCCGGCGCGACGAGGCAATCGTGCACCTCCGGCGGGAGGTTTTCGAACCAGCTTCGCTCGGCTCCCGGTTCGGGCAGAGCGCGGCCGAATTCGACCATGTCGCCGTGGAAAAGCTCATTCAGATACACCCACACCGCCGCTGAGGGGATGTGCAGCGCTCGGGTGAGGAGATCGGTGATTCCGGCCGCGATGCGTTTATTGCGATCACCCGTCCGCTTGCTGCGAATGTGCCCATACACCCACACCCCGTGGGCGGGAGCCGATTGTCCGCCGATGAAATGATCGTCCGGATCGAGAGTGTGAAATACGCACTGAATCAACGCGATCGGAGCTCCGGTGACTTCGTGGTGGATCCGCGCAATCCCCGCGGCGAGCTGTGCCTTGGCGGCGGAGTCGACCTGACCTCGATGGTTGTAGCACTCGTACGTCGGCACGGTGGTTTCCTCTCTAGTTGTCCGGGCTCGCCTGCTTGGCGACGGCAATGAACGCTGCCAGCTCGGCGGCAATGTCCGGACCTGTTGGCTGGTAGATGATTTCGGTGACACCGCCTCGTTCGATCGCCACCAGGCGGCGGGCGAGTTCATCGGCGGTGCCGGTCAGTGTGGTGGCGGGTATCGCGGCCCAGCTGCCGGCCTCCCAGGCCGCCCGATCTGCCTCACTGAAGCCGACCAGGTGCTGGTCGAAAATGACGAAATGGCGGTCGGCCTCGGGCACTTGGTTGATGGCGTCGAGCCACACTCTGCCCGCGGGCATCGCAGTGAGATCTCCGCCGAATTCGTAGGCCGAATGGTAGGCAAGCGCATTTCCGGGGCCGGCCGCCGCGGCGACGCGTGGGGAGTCCAGGGCCTCCCCGGGATCGAGGACCGTTCCGTGCGCGGGCATGCTGACCCAGGTGAAGTCCTCGGCGGAGCCGGTATCACCCTTGGTGAACAGGCCGTCGCCCAATTCCTTTGCCACACCGAGCCCCTTGGGGCCGTACGCCGAGATCAGTACCGGCACGTCGATCGGTCTACGAGGCGCGTGGCCCTCGGGATGCAACATCCGCATACGGTGTCCGTTCCAGTCGACGGTTTCGCCGCGTAGCAAGGCCCGGAATGTTCTCACGTAATCGGTCAGATACGTCCACGTCGCGGCCTTGGCTCCGATCGCCCTGGCGCCGGAGTGACCCGTACCGAACGCCACCGCCACCCGCCCCGGCGCCATCGCCGACAGCCCTGCCGCCCCCGCGACGTTGACCATCGGGTGCCGCAGCGCCGGTACGAGGACGGCGGGCCCGAGCCCGATGCGCTCGGTTCGCGCGGCCGCCAACGCCAGCATCATCCATACATCCGGTCCCTGATGCGGCGCGTCATGCAGCCAGGCGCGGTCATAACCGAGTTGTTCGGCAACGGCGATATGCGCTGGTGAATCCAGAGACGTCGCAAAATGCGCGGAGATCTTCACTGCGGTTTCACCACTTCCACCACGATCTCGTCGGCCTGCGGCTGCGTCTGCAGCAACGACATCGTCTCGGCGACATAGGAATTCAGCGGCATCAGCGTGTCGGGGTCGAGACCCAGCCCGTCCGCGAGTTCGGTCTGCACCCGCGGCGGGACTATTTCGATCACCTGAACCGCGGTGTCGCGCAACTGAAAACGCAGGGACTGCGTGTAGGAATGCAGCGCGGCCTTGGTCGCGCAATATGTCGGCATGCTGGCGTTCGGCGCGAACGCCAGCCCGGACGTGACATTGAGAATCGCGGCGCGCGGCCGGCTCACCAATGCGGGCAACAACGCCGAGGTCAGCCGGATCGGCCCGAGTAGATTCACCTCCACGATCGCCTGTGCCCTCGCGGTGTCACCGGTGGTCAGGTCCTCGACGTGCGAGACACCGGCGTT
The DNA here is from genome assembly GCF_050434125.1 of Nocardia sp. GP40. Taxonomy (NCBI): domain Bacteria; kingdom Bacillati; phylum Actinomycetota; class Actinomycetes; order Mycobacteriales; family Nocardiaceae; genus Nocardia; species Nocardia sp. GP40. The sequence goes on from NZ_JBNPVW010000005.1 coordinate 536,089, forward strand.
GTTGATCACGACGTCGAGGTCCGGAAAGCGGTCGGTCAGCTCGACGGTGAATCGCCGGATGTCATCGGAGTCACCCTGATCCAACTGCAGATACTGCATTCCCGGGTTCGCGCTCACGACGGCCTGCAACGGCGCTCGCCGTCGCCCCGCGATGACTACCCGATTGCCCAATCGGTGTAGCGCCGTGGCCAAACCTCGGCCGATTCCAGTGCCACCGCCGGTCACCAGGATCGTGTTGCCCGTCAACTGCATGACATCGTCCTTTTGTAGACGCTTACGTTCACTATCGCTGTCAGCGTATGCCCGGAGAATAGGGAACGCAAGCGGCTACTATTGTCGAATGTCGAACAAGAGTGGAGTCACGCGCAGTCGCCGGCGCGGCGAAGAGCTCGAGCACGCCCTGTATGCCGCAACACTGGCGGAGCTGACGGACGTCGGGTATGGCCGACTCGCCATGGAGGCGATCGCGGCACGCGCCCAGACCGGCAAGGCGGCCCTGTATCGGCGCTGGCCCACCAAACAGGCGCTGGTGCTGGCCGCCTTGCTTCATGCACTGCCCCCACTCCCCGAGCCGCGGGCCGAGCGCTCGAGCCGACAGAACCTGCTGTCCGTGCTCATCGCGATCGGCGACGTCATGGCGGGCAGAACGACGTTTCCGGGGCTGGATATCCTCGGCCAAGTCCTGCGCGAGCCTGAACTGCGAGCCATATATGCCGAGAAGTTGATCGCCCCACGGATACGGGTGATCGACGCCATCCTGCGGGACGCCGAAGCCAACGGCGAGTTCGACGCGAGCACCCTCCCGCCGCTGACCGCACGCATCGGACCGGCGCTGATCATCCAGCAGGTGCTACTCACCGGCGCGCCGCCGACGCGGCGAGAACTCAGCGAGATCGTCGACGCCCTACTCCCCGAATCGTCACCGACATCCTCGAGCGGCGACTCCCATTAGCGCTTCGTCGTATCGGTCGCGGTTGAGTCCGCGCCCGCGGTGTGACTACGGTGCCATTGCCGGGGTCAGGTGTGTGCCAAGCAGCGCCGGCGTTCAACGCGGTTAGGGTGGTCCGGTGGATGTGGACTGGCCGGAGCTGCGCAAACAAGCCTTCCTCGAGGAGGATGCGGCGGTGCTGGCGCTGAACAAGCCCGCCGGGATCTCGGTGACGGGAGAGCGGCACGATACCGATATCGTGCGGCTGGCCGCCGAGCACGGCGAGACGCTGTATCCGGTGCATCGGATCGATAAGGTCACCTCGGGGCTGGTGTTGCTGGCCAAGGAACTGGCCGCGCACGGAGAACTGACGCGGCAATTCAACAAGCGCACCGCCGAGAAGGCGTATCTGGCGGTCACCGCGTCCACCGGGCTGCCCGATTCCGGCGTCATCGAGTTGCCGCTGAGCGTGGGACGCAAGAACCGGGTGCGAATCGCCGCGCCGCGCGAGGCCATCGTTCGCGACGGTGATACCTGGTCCGTCGCGGAACGAGATCTGCTGGCAGGCAAGAACTATCCGTCGCGCACCGAGTTCACGACCGTGCTGCGCGGCGCGGAGCACACGGTGCTGGCGGTGCGGCCGATCACGGGACGTCGTCATCAGATTCGGGTGCACCTGGCCTGGATCGGGCATCCGATCGCCGGTGACCCGCTGTTCGACAAGTCCGGCGCCTACCAACGGACGCACCTGCATTCGTGGCGGCTGCGGCTCGACGCGTCGTGGCGCGACGGTGGCGAGCTCGCGCTGGAGGCCGCGCCCGGGCCGGATTTCTGGACGGTCGGCGGGACACAGCTCACGGACGATCCAGCGACCCTGCTCGACGGCGTCACCCAAGCGTGATTCGCCGGCAGCGCCGCGGATTCATACCTTTTCGCTATATTTGGTGGCGCGTCTCATGAAGACTTCATAGCAATCGGCAATCTACCCTGATGAGGTGCCGACCAGGCACGCTCGGGCGCAATGGCGCGATTCCCACGAGAAAGCGAACGCCGTGATTCTGTTGGCTCAGCTCAGCGACACCCACTTCAATCTGCAGGCGCGCAATACCGAACGTGTCGAACGCGTGATGGCCTATCTGGCCACGCTGCCGCGCAAGCCCGACGCGATCCTGGTCACCGGCGACATCACCGATTCGGGCAAGGCCGAACAGTACGAACAGGCCCTGGCGGCGCTGCGTTCGCCGGTCCCGCTGTGGGTGCTGCCGGGCAATCACGACGATCGCTCGAATCTGCGCGAGGTCGTGCTGGGCGAACCGGCCTCGGCCGAACCGATCAACCAGGCGATGCGCCTGGACGGTGTGACGGTGGCGCTGCTGGATTCGACGGTGCCCGGCGAGGGCGGCGGCGAACTGGACGACGACACGTTCGCCTGGTTGACCGATCTGCTGCGCGCGACCCCCGACAACGACGCGGTGCTCGTGGCGCTGCATCACCCGCCGATACCCATGCACAGCACGGTGTGCGATCCGATTCGCCTCGCCAACCCGACCTGGCTCGAGCAGATCGTCGCGGCGGACCACCGCATCCTCGGCGTGCTCGCCGGGCACACACATGCGATGGGAGTCAGCGTGTTCGGCGGCAAGCCGCTGATCGTCGCGCCCGGCATTTCCTCGGTGATCGGCGGCGCCTGGGAGGTCGGTGCGCCCGACGACTTCCCCGTCGATTACGCGGCGGACCCGGCGGTACTGCTGCACGCGGTGCAGGACGGGCGCCTCACGACCCTGCACCGCCCGGTCCCCATGGGCGGCAGCGTCGCCACGCTGTGATGCTCCCGCTTGTCGGTGGTAACGGCCAGACTGGGGCGGTGCGTGCGAGCAGGTTGCTGTCCATCGTGTTGCCGTCCATCGGTGCGGACCTGGGTGTGGGTACCGCGGCGGCCGGGCGACCGGTGACCGCATTCGCGCTGGCCTGCGCGGTCGGTGCACCGTTGGCGCCCGGCGAAACCTCGCCCGCCAGCCGAAGCCGCTCGTGACGGTGTCACGGGGCTACCTGCGCACCCGCTCGCGGCGGTAGGAGGCGGGGGTCGTGCCGGTCCAGCGCTTGAAGGCGAAGATGAACGTCGAGGCCTCCGCGTAGCCGAGGCGGATCGCGACGTCGCTGACCGAAAGCGGGGTGGCGGTGAGCATTTCCTCGGCCAGGGTGCGGCGCACCTCGTCCAGGAGGGCGCGATAGCTGGTGCCGGAGGCGTCGAGGTGGCGGCGCAGGGTTCGGGTGCTCATATTGAGGTCGCGGGCCACCGCATCGATGCCCAGCGGGGCGGCGTAGCCGTCGGCGCCGCCCCGGGGGACCAGGCATTCGCGCACCTGGGAGGCGATGCCGGTGCGGGCGCCGCGGCGGTGCACGAGCTCTCGGCACTGCGCCAGGCACATCGCCCAGGTGTGCTCGTTGGCCTGCGGTAGCGGCTGGTCCAGCAGCGCCGGGTCGAGCGAGAACAGATTCTGCGGTCGTCCGAAAAGCGGTCGCACGCCGACGATTTCGGCGAGGGCGCCCGCGTATTCCGGTTCCGGATAGTCGAATTCGGCCCGCAGCAGCGTGAGCGGACGGCCCAGCAGATCGCTCATCACCTGATGCATGGCCAGCACGTCGCGCTCGACCAGGAAGCGCCGCACGTCAGCAGGGACCAGCTCGTCGTGGACGTCGGCGACGAATTCGCCCGGTTCCGAGCGCACGACCGGCAGGCAGAAGGTGAAGCTCAGTTCCAGGTAACGCAGCGCGAAGGCGATCGCGTCGCCCAGGGTCGGGCTGCTGACGCAGGCGAAGCCGAAGATTCCGAAGGTGGTGATGTGATAGCGGCGGCCCACCTCCACGCCCATCGTGGGGCGTCGCCCGCCCAGGGCTCGCACCAGATTGCGGATCACGGTCAGCTCGGTGTGCGCGTCGATCTGGGCGTCGGGATCGGCCAGGATGCGTTCGGTGAGGGCGGTGCCGCGCAGCATCGCCACGGCCGGGACCCCGTGTTCGCGCGCGTAACCCACCATGAGCGCGACGCTCGCTACGCCCCGCGGGAAATCCCAGTCGCGAATTCCGGGATGCTGCACCGTTGCCATACGACGATTATGGCCGAATATCTCGATAATGCGGTCGGCGACTGCCTAGAGTGGAGTGAACACCCACGTCAGGAGATCGCTATGTCGACAACGACACCATCGGTCATCATCATAGGCGCCGGATTCGGCGGCCTCGGCATGGCAATGGAACTGCGGCGCAGCGGGTTCGACAACTTCACCATTCTGGAGCGGGCGACCGCGGCGGGCGGGGTATGGCGGGAGAACACCTATCCGGGCGCGGCGTGCGATGTGCCCTCGCCGCTGTATTCGTACTCCTACGCGCCGCGGGCGGACTGGCCGCACCGATTTTCGGGCGCCGAGGAGATCCGGAAGTATCTCGACGGGCTCGCGCAACGCCATCGGCTGCTGGAACGGATCCGATTCGGGGCCGAGGTCGCCGAGGCGGCCTTCGACGAGTCCGCCGGGGTCTGGACCGTGCGCACCGCCGAGGGTACGGAGTACTCCGCCGACGTACTGATCTGTGCCGTCGGTCAGCTCTCGCGGCCGCGGCTGCCCGATATTCCGGGGCGCGAGAGCTTCCGGGGTCCGTCGTTCCACTCGGCGCAGTGGGACCACTCGGCCGAGCTGTCGGGCCGGAGGGTCGCCGTTATCGGAACCGGCGCCAGCGCAATCCAATTCGTGCCCGCGATCGCCCCGAAGGTGGCGCGGCTGACGGTCTTCCAGCGCACCGCGCCCTGGGTGCTGCGCCGCACCGACCGGGAGTACCTGCCGATCCATCACGCGCTGTTCCGATACGTGCCGGGATTGCGTCTGGCGCAACGCCTCTGGGTGTGGTGCTTCCTGGAGTTCTTCGCCCTCGGGCTGGCCGATCTGCCGGTCCTGCGGCGCGTGCTCGCCCTGGCGTGCCGGAAGAGCCTGGAACACGACGTGGTCGATCCCGAGCTGCGCGCCAAGCTCACCCCGGACTATCCGGTGCTGTGCAAGCGGGTGCTGTTCTCCAACGAGTACTACCCGGCCCTGACCCTGCCCACCGTGGACGTCGAGACCACCCCGATCGATCGGATCGTGCCCGAGGGGGTCCGCACCGCCGACGGCGCGGTGCATCCCGCGGACGTGATCGTCTACGGCACCGGCTTCAAGGGCAGCGAATTCCTCTGGCCGATACGCATTCTCGGCCGCGGCGGCCGCGACCTCGCCGACGCCTGGTCCGGCGGCGCCCGCGCCTACCTGGGCATGACGGTCCCGCAATTCCCGAACATGTTCCTGCTCTACGGCCCCAACACCAATCTCGGCATCGGCTCGATCATCTACATGATCGAATGCCAGGCCCGCTACATCCGCAAGGCCCTGGGCTACCTGGCTACGCATCCGGGCCGTGCCCTGGAGGTGAAGCCCGGCGTCGCAAGGGATTTCGACGAGCACACCCAGCACCGGCTCGAACGCACACCGTGGACCGCCTGCTCCAGCTGGTACCGCAACGCCGCGGGGCGCATCACCAACAATTGGCCCGGCACGGTCACCGCCTACCGTTTGCGGACTCGCTCAGTGGATCTCGCGGACTACGAGCTGATCGACACGGCTTCCAGCTGACCCACGCGAGTCGGCCTGTCGTCGGATTGCGCTCTTCTTCGGTGCCTGGTGAATTGTTGTCCGACAAGGTATTCGGCCCCGCCGGGTTGATGCCCGGCCGACCGGTGTTGTGTACGAGCCGGCCGGGCGCTGAAACTTCGAGTTACCGATCGGCGGTCACCGGGACAACATTTCGCCGGGCGCCAGTTCGAGGGCGAGACGGTAGACCGCCGGCCGTGCGGTGAGATCGAGATCGTTCTGGATCCGGGTCGTCAGCTCGCGCCATTCCGGAGTGCTGAGGGCGCTGCCCAGGGCGGCGCCGCTGTCCCAGTCTCCGACATTGACGAAGACCGCCTCGTCCGTCGCACCGACCGCCTCGAACATGCGAGTTCGGCGGAAACCGGCAGCGGCCGCCATGTACTGGGCACTGTCGCGCCAGCGCTCCAGGAACAGGTCCCGCTGCGCGGCGGGTACGGACATCGTGTTGATCACTGTGACCGGGGCGTCGGTGTCGGGGACGGCCGGGTTGCTTGCGTTCGTCATATTGTCACCGTAAATGACAATCTCGCTAGATGTCAATCACCAATCGTGGCAATCCCGTTGAGTTGCTAGTGTGAGATCATGGTGAACCGGCCGCTGGACTCGCGTGGGGTCTTCCTGTTGTCGCAGATCGGTCATCACGTGGCCGACCGGTTCACCGAGCAGCTGGCACGACTGGATCTGAACCCGGCCCACTTCGCCGTCCTGGGCAACCTGGCCGCCGGGGATGGCCGCAGCCAGCAGGAACTCGCGGACCTACTACGGGTGCACCGCAACGCAATGGTCGGTCTGGTCGACGAGTTGGAGCAGCGCGCCCTGGTAACCCGGCGCCCCCACCCCGACGACCGTCGTGCCCACGCGGTCCACCTCACCGATCACGGACGAGAAGTGCTGAAGGCCATTCAATCCGAGGCCGACGCCCTGGAATCCGAAATCCTCGCTCCCCTGGACGAATCCGAACGAACGCTGCTCCTGCCCCTCCTCCAGCGCATCGCCGCCCACGCAAACCTCCCCGCCGGAATCCACCCCGGGTTGCAGCGCCGGCGGCGCGCCCGCCGGGAATCGCAGTGAGTTAGCCCTTGCCGCCGGTGTCGCGGTCCCGGAGTCGGCGCAGCGCGGCGGTGAGGGCCCCGGTGTGATCGCCGAGGGGTGCGAAGAATTCGCGGTCGCACTCCTCCACCGCATGGATGGCGCGATTCACCAGGGCCGCACCGGATTCGGTGGGCACCAGGGATCGGGCGCGGCGGTCGGTGGGGTGGTCGCGGCGCTCGAGCAGGCCCTTCTGCTCGAGCGCGCGCAGCACCTGGGAGG